>DATJJE010000037.1:0-173649 GCA_035492455.1 Vicinamibacterales bacterium
ACCTTAGTACGAGAGGACCGGGTTGGACGGACCTCTAGTGTATCGGTTGTCGCGCCAGCGGCAGCGCCGAGTAGCTACGTCCGGAAGGGAGAAACGCTGAAGGCATCTAAGCGTGAAACCCTCCACAAGATGAGATGTCCCGGGTCGCAAGACCCCTGAAGGCTCCTGGTAGACGACCAGGTTGATAGGCCAGATGTGGAAGCACAGTGATGTGTTCAGCTGACTGGTACTAATTAGCCGTGAGGCTTGACCATAATCTCTTCTTCGTGGTTCGTACGAAGAACTACCGTTTGCAGGCTATTCAGTTGTTAGTTTGACAATTCGACGAGATAGTCTGGGACGATCCATCGCGTGATGAGGCGCGGCTGATAGCTGCGTTCCACGCGGTGGGACCCCAGGCACAGTGTTTGGCAAACCGGCTTCACGCCGGTTCGCTAACCAGTTTCCCGGTGGTCATAGGGGCAGGGTCACACCCGTTCCCATTCCGAACACGGAAGTTAAGCCTGCCACCGCCGATGGTACTGCATGCGCAGGTGTGTGGGAGAGTAGGTCGCTGCCGGGAGTAATTACCTCAAAGGCCCGTTCTGTTATCAGGACGGGCCTTTTCTATTTGTGATTAATGATTTGTGATCAGTGATTGCGGGCTTTGAAGTCGCACATCACAAATCACCAATCAGTAATCACCAATGGAATGAACGTTGTCTATTCGCCGCGATACCGCATCGACATCGGCCGCCACGTCTTCCCTACCCGCAAGTACGAGCTGGTGCACGCCAGGCTGCTCCAGGACGGCGTCATCACGGCGTCTGACGTCATCGAACCGCCACCGGCGCCGTGGGACGACATCGCGCTCGTCCACACGCGCGAGTACCTGACGAAGCTGCGCGACGGCACGCTGAGCGACGAGGACATCGCGCAGATCGAGCTGCCCTGGTCACGCGAAATGGTCGAGGGTTTCCGCACGATGGTCGGCGGGACGATCGAGACGGCGCGCCGCGCGGTTGCCGATCAGGCCCTCGTCGCGCATGTCGGGGGCGGACTGCATCATGCGTTCGCCAACCACGGCGAAGGCTTCTGCCCCTTCAACGACGTGGCCGTCGCCATCCGCGTACTGCAGCGCGATTGCCGCGTCGAACGCGTCGCCGTTATCGATCTCGATGTCCATCACGGCAACGGCACCGCGTTTATCTTCGAGTCCGACCCGCGCGTCTTCACGTTCTCGATGCACCAGCAGCACAACTACCCGATGTGGAAGCCACGAGGCTCGCTCGACATCGGTCTCGCCGACGGAACGGACGATGCCGAATACCTGCGGCTGCTGGAGAACGCCGTGCCCAGCGTCATGGCGTCGGCGCCGGATTTCCTGTTCTACCTCGCGGGCGCGGACCCGTACGAAGACGATCAACTTGGCGGGCTGCGGTTGACGCGTGACGGATTGCGCGCGCGCGATCGCCTGGTTATCGAGCAGGCGCGTCAGAGCGGCCTGCCGATGGCGGTCGTGCTTGCCGGCGGCTACGCAAGATCAATCGACGACACGGTCGCCATTCATGTCGCAACCGTCGAGGAAGCCGCTACCGGTTGACGGCGCGCATCCCCGGTTCGGGATAGCGCGTTCCCGCCGCCATCCCCGCCGGCAGCAACGTGTCGATCTCCTGTAGCTCATCGCCTGTGAGCTCGATATCGACCGCCGCCGCGTTCTCCTCGAGACGCTCGCGCCGCTTCGAACCTGGGATGGGCACGATGTCATCGCCCTGCGCCAGCAGCCAAGCAAGCGCGAGCTGCGCCGGCGTGCAGTGTTTCCGCCCGGCCATACGCTTCACGCGCTCGACAATGTCGAGGTTCTTCTGAAAATTGTCCGCCTGGAATCGCGGGTTGTTGCGACGCCAGTCGTTTGCCTCGAGATCGTCGATCGACCGGTAGCGGCCGGTGAGAAACCCGCGGCCGAGCGGACTGTAGGCAACGAAGCCGATGCCCAGTTCACGACATACCTCGAGCAGGCCGTTCTCCGGATCGCGCGACCACAGCGAGTACTCCGTCTGCAGCGCAGTAATCACGTGCACTGCGTGCGCTCGGCGGATCGTCGCACCGCTCGCCTCCGACAAGCCGAGAAGACGGATCTTGCCGGCGGCTTTCAGTTCCGCCATTGCACCGACGGTGTCTTCGATCGGCACATTCGCGTCGACGCGGTGCTGGTAGTAAAGGTCGATCGTCTCGACGCCGAGCCGTTTCAGCGATGCGTCGCATGCCTTGCGCACGTACTCGGGCGAGCCGTTGATGCCGAGCCACGAACCATCTTCGGCGCGAACGTTGCCGAACTTGGTTGCCAGCACCACTGCATCGCGACGTCCGCGAATAGCCTGTCCGACGAGCCGTTCGTTAGTGAACGGACCGTACGCGTCGGCGGTGTCGAGAAAGTTGATCCCCAGATCCAGCGCGCGTTGAATGGTGGCGATCGATTCCGAGTCGTTCCCCGCGCCGTAAAATTCCGACATGCCCATGCAGCCGAGACCGATCGCCGACACGATCGGACCGCTGCGTCCAAGCTGACGCGTCTTCATGATCCGACTGTAGTCGATCTACGGCGAATCAGGACGGTGTACGCGCTGACATTGATGACAAGCACGACAACACCAATAATCAATTGCGCGGTACGCGTTAAACCGTCGGGATAGAGAAGCGGGAAGATGTAGTTCGCAACGAAGTCGCCTGCGTACGCCTGCAGCCCGGCGGTCGACCGCAGCGACTTCTCAAGCGGTGTCAGCGGACAGATCGCGCCGGACCACTCAACATAGATAGCCCAGGCGACGGCGGCAAGATGGGCGTAGGCAGCCTTGGGCCGTCGCAGTACCCAGACGCTGCCGAAGATGACGAACAGAACGAATGCGACGTGCAGGACGACGACCGCCGTGGCGAGTGCGTGCGCCAGCGGCGGTGTCACGTCGTCGACGGCGATGTGTGCAGCGTGACGACCCTCGGAGCCGGGATGATCAACCACGCCACCGCATACGCGACGATGCCGAACACGACAGCGCCGGCAATGATCGACAGGATCACCCACGAGACGCGGACGATCGTCGGGTCGACGTCGAAGTAGTCGGCCAGGCCGCCGCAGACGCCGGCGATGCGTTTGTCGGTCTGCGACCGCATCAACCGCGGACGTGTAGCGGGCGGTGCGACATCTTCCGCGCGCGGCATGAGAATCCACGCGGCAAGGTAGGCGATGACGCCAAGCACGATGGCCCCGGGCCAAATCGACAGCACCACCCACGCCGCCCGCACCAGTGCGACGTCGGCGTCGAAATATTCCGCAAGGCCCGCGCAAACTCCGCCAAATTTCCCCTCCGCCGGACGACGGACGAGGCGGCGCTTCGGGCGATTTCCGTCAAATTCGCTCATATCGATCTCCACTCACTCTTGCATACGGGCAGAGACCACCAAGGGTTTCAGTGCGAGTCGATGCTGTGACGGATTAGTCCGGCTGCGCCGGCACGAGACCGCCCAGGATGCCCTTGAGCCGGCGCTGAACTTCATTGCGCAGGCCGCGGCGTGCCGCTGCACCCGCATCGATGGTGACGTGCGGCGCGTCGAGCGTTCCACTGACGACCGCAGGAAGCACTATGCGATTGCCTTCGCGCGTGAATCGCGCGAGGTCGGTGCCCGCCTGCGCCGACAGTGCTTCCGACAGCGATAAATCCATGTGACCGTCCAGCGCTTTGGTCGGAACAGTCAGCGTGCCCTGTCCAACGAGATCGAGATCTGAGGAATGCAGAGAGAGGGCAGACGCTGCAACGACTTGGCGCACCAGGGCAAAGCTCGCGTCGATACGCTCGAAGTGATCGCTTGACGCCCCGGCATCCGGAGCCGGTCGGCCGAAGAACAGCACGACCGTCCGCACCAGACCGAGACGCTTGACGACGCCATCAGCGATCGTCGCCTTCCCCTCCCCTGTTGCAGCGGCAAGCGCATCGCCGATCGTTGCGCCGCGGCCAGTGAACGTGCCTGCGCCTGACAGCCGGCCGGTAATCGCATCTGGCACGCCGCCGAACGCCGCGAGCTGCGCGACATCGAGATCCGCAATCTGCGCGCGTATCGTGGCACGCAGGGTGCCAGGCTGCGCGTCGACATCGAGCGTACCGTGATAGCTGCCGCCAAACAGTTGAAAGCTCGTGGGTGACAGCGTGATGCGGCTCCCCTGCGCGACCATCGTCGTGGCGAACTGGCGCACATCGACGCCGCTCGCGCGCGCACTTTCGGCGCTGATGCGCGCGACGATGCGGCCCGGAAGCGGTGTGCTCGAAGGTGTCGGTTTGGTGCCTCGCGGAGCAAAGGCGTCGGCCAGCGCGATGAGATCATCGACGTCGACGTGATCCGCTTTGACGGCGAGCTGCGCATCGAGCCGCGGCGACAATTGCGCGAGTCCACTGGCTGTGAGCGATGTCTTGCCTGATGCCGCCGTGAAGCGCTCGACGTTCAAGTGCGCGCTCGACAGCGACGAGTCGGCGGAGACCGTAATCTGGCGTCCGCGGCTGGCGATGGTGATGTTGCGAAGCTTGATCGAGCGAATCGACCCAACCTGAATGCCACCGTCCGACGCGGACGCCGTGCTGCCGCCTTCGCCCGGCGCTGGAAGCGTGAACGGGAGCGGCATGTCGATACGCGTGTCCGCGATCGCGATTTCTGCGTCTTCGATACGCCGCGACCACAAGGGTTTGAGCCCTGTTGAAAGCTGCACCTCGGCAAGGATGACGTGCACCGGATCGCCGGCGCGGACGTCGCGCAGGGTGACTGCCGGCCGCGGGAATATGTGCGCCGTCGCGCTGCCGATCGTGACCCGCTGCCCCAGCCAGCTGCTCGCTTCGCTCTCCAGAGCGCGTCTGACGCCGTCTCCGCTGAGAAACCAGTAGCCGGCGACCGCGATAACGATCGCCGCAACGAGGAGGACACCGACACCGAGCAGCAGAATGCGGCGCAGCATGAAACCGGGTTTAATTTTCAAGCCAATCCCGGAAAATTAGACAGGGTTTCTTTTCCGATCTGTGCCGGAGCTTCCTGACATCCTCCTCTACCTGCACGCGCTGGAACCGCGCATCGTGGGGAAACGCGTGATGGGCGTACGCCTCGCCAGCCCGTTTCTGCTGCGATCCGTCGCCCCGCCGCTGTCGGCAATAGAAGGCCGCGCGATCGTCGGGCTGCGCCGTCTGGGCAAACGCGTTGTCCTCGAGGCGGAGGGGGAGCTGTTTCTCGTTTTTCATCTGATGATTGCCGGCCGCTTCCGGTGGAAGCCGGCGGCGTCGCCCATCCCGGGCAGGGTTGGCCTGTTTGCGCTCGATTTTGAGGACGGCACACTGATTCTCACCGAAGCGGGATCGAAGCGGCAGGCGTCGCTCTACCTGGTGGAGGGTGTCGAGGCCCTGGCGCAGCACGATCCCGGCGGGCTCGAAGTGCTCGAGATTGATATGCCGACATTTGCGCGCGCGCTGCGCCGCGACAACCACACGCTGAAGCGCGCGCTGACGGATCCGCATCTCTTCAGCGGCATCGGCAACGCATACTCCGACGAAATTCTTCACGCCGCGCGAATGTCGCCGTTCAAGCAGACCGGCAGCATCACCGACGAAGAAATGCGGAGGCTGTATGAAGCGACGCGACGGACGCTGGCGGAATGGATCGCACGGCTGCAAGAGGAAACGGGTGATAACTTCCCCGAGAAGGTGACCGCGTTTCGAAAAGGCATGGCTGTGCACGGGCGGTATCGCGAGCCATGTCCCGACTGCGGTGCGCCGATCCAGCGCATCGTCTATGCGGCAAACGAAGCAAACTATTGCGCGAACTGTCAGACCGGCGGCCGATTGTTTGCGGATCGGTCGCTGTCACGCCTGCTCAAGCAGGATTGGCCGCGCACCCTCGAGCAGCTCGAGAAGAAGAGATGAACGCCCGCATCCCGGCCATTTTGTTTGTCGTGTGTCTGACGTGTTCGCTTGCTGCTTCGGCACAGGAGCTGCGCTGGGGCGGCGACGCCGAAGGCGGGGCTCCGTATGTGGAAGCGGACCCCAGTGATCCGGGCCGCGTCGTCGGGTTCGACGTTGAAGTCGCGCAGTTGCTCGCCTCGGGTTTGGAAACAACGGCGCGCTTTATCCAGGTCGGCTTCACCAGCATCGATGCCGAAGCTGCCCGCGGCGATTTCGACGTCGGTCTCAGCGGCATCGAAGACAGTGCCGCCCGCCGCGCACGCCTCGCGGTCACCATCCCGTACTACGAGTTTCGTGAAGTGATGACCGTCCGCGCCGCCGACGCGGGCAAATACCGCTCGCTCGCGGATCTACGCGGGCGTCACGTCGCGACGCTCGGCTCTACGCTCGCCTATGACCTGCTCGTCGATGCCCAGGTTCGCGACGGCATCGTTCCTGTCACGTACGAAGACGATGTGCATCCGTACAGCGACTTAGTGCTTGGCCGAGTGGACGCGGTCGTTCTCGATGCGATTCTTGCGAATCGCGGAGTACGCCGAAACGCAGGACTGGTCAATCAGCCATCGACATTGGCTATCGGCCATTACGTTGGCATCCTCGCAGCGGATCGGACGGCTTTGCGCGATCGCATGAACGACGTGCTGCGCAACGCTATGCGCGACGGTCGGCTCGAAGCCATCTTCAAGCGCTGGAATGTCTGGAATGAGGATCAGCCGCGTCTGTATGCGCGCGTGCTTGCCGATACGTCTTCGTATCCCGTTCCCGCATCCAGCCTCGCGCCGTCGCCCGATGCGGCGCGGACCTTGTTGGGTTCGCGATCCTGGCAGGCAGCCGCTCGGTACCTCCCCGCACTATTCCGCGCCGCGGCGATCACGATCGTGCTGTCGTGCCTGTCCATGGGACTCGCCGTCGTTGTCGGCGCGCTCATCGCGAGCGGACGCGTCTACGGCGCCGCGCCGCTGCGCATCGCGCTGACCGGCTATGTCGAGGTCATTCGCGGCACGCCGCTGTTGCTGCAACTGTTCGTCCTTTACTTCGGCCTGGCGCCATTCATCCAGCTGCCTGCCTTGGTCGCCGCGCTGCTCGGTCTGGGTTTGAACTATGCGGCCTACGAGAGCGAAATCTATCGGGGCGCGCTGGAAGCGGTTCCTGTCGGTCAGCTGGATGCCGCGCGGACGCTCGGGCTGTCGGAGCGGCAGATCCTGATGCTGATTCGCGCGCCGCAGGCCTTTCGCCTCGCGCTTGCACCGATGACCAACGACTTCGTTGCGCTGCTGAAGGACAGCTCGCTCGTTTCCGTCATCACCGTTGTCGAGCTGACGAAGGAGACGTCGATTTTCGCGTCGAACATCGGCAGCTGGGTTGTGCCCGGTGTGATGTGTGCGGCAATGTATCTGGCCATGTCGTTGCCGCTGGCGCGTGTGGCGCGTCGCATCGAACGAGGATGGCGGCACGCATGACGTCCGCCTCCGCCAATGCTCCGGCGGACAAGATTCTCGACGTACGCTCCCTCGCGGTGCGGCGCGGCGACCGCACGATCGTATCGGACGTGACGTTTGCCACGTCGCGCGGCGAAGTTGTCGCGCTCATGGGTGCATCAGGTGCCGGCAAGAGCACGATCCTCCGGGCGCTGGCCGGTCTCGATCCGATCGCCGCCGGAACGATTTCGATACCGAGGCCGGTGGCCATGGTTTTTCAGTTTCATCATCTGTTCGCGAACATGACCGCGCATAAGAACGTGTGGCTCGCGCTCGTGCACGTGTTCAAGCGGCCGCATGCGGATTCCGAACGTCGCGCCCAGCAGCTGCTGGACGCATTGGGCGTTGGTCATCGCGCGTCCGCGATGCCGCACGAGCTGTCGGGCGGCGAGGCGCAGCGCGTGGCCATTGCACGCGCGCTGGCGATTGAGCCGCCGGTGCTGCTGATGGATGAACCGACTGCGTCGCTCGATCCGGCGCGACGCGGTGATCTGGCCTCGACGCTTCGTGAGCTCGCGGGCCAAGGGCGCACGATCGTTGTCGCCACGCACGACGCAGAATTCGCCCGCGCGTGCGCGCACCGGGTACTGATGGTCGAAGGCGGCCGCCTGCGGTAAATGACTATCCCGCTGAACTCGATGGCGCTTCTCGCTTGCAATAGACTCTAATACCTCGTGCGCTTCGTGACCTTCGTGGTTGACTAATCCTCCGTGGTAAAAAATCGACGTGGCCGTTGAAACCGATGCGCTCTATATCGAGCGCGACTCCGATCGCAAGATTCGTCACCGCAACAAGCTCCATTACCGGTTCAATCACTGGCCGATCTGGATCTTCGTCTTCTTCATCGCGCCAGGACCGCTGACCTTCGATCTGTTCGAGCGCGGATTCGATCGACGGTTGATCACGTGGCTGACGATCGTGCTCGTCGGCACGGCGATCGCCGGTCTGCGCGGCTGTCTGCCCGGATGCGAGCCGCGTCCCTACATCATCCGCTTCACCGAGGATCGACCGAATCCGCTCTACCGACGCATCTGCTACACGACCGCGTGGGGAGAGGTGATCGCATTCGCGATGCTGAACATCGCAGGTCTCGTGTGGGCGATCATCACAGGAATGTGGCGCCTCAAGCAGATGTACGCGGTGGCGTACTTTCCGATAGCAGGGACCTTCTGGCTGCTCGGGGCGTTCGGAAAACTCCCGCGCGTCAAAGCGTCCACGCAGGGTGAGGGGCACGAACGGCGCTACTTCTACGGGTCGGTGTGGGCGGTCGCCGTTGCCCATCCGATTCTCTGGATGTTGTGGAAAGTCGTTCCCGAAACGCGCGGCGGTGATGCGCTGAAACTCGCGGGGTTTGTCGCGATTCTCGCCGCGGTTGGTTACATGGCGCGTCTTGGCCTGCTGCCGCGAACGCGCCCCATCGTTCCCGGCGAGCTCGCCGTGTCCGATTGAGAGGTCGCAGGGCGCCAGTGGGCAGGAGGCTGGAGGGATACGAAGGGTGGGACGATTACGCGCCCTTCTACGACTGGGAAAACGCGCGCACGCTCGGCAGGCGTGACGTGCCATTCTGGCGGACACTCGCGCTGCAGCAGAACGGCCCGGTCCTCGAGCTCGGCTGCGGCACCGGCCGCATCTCCATTCCGCTTGCGAAGGCAGGTGTCTCACTTGTCGGCATCGATCGATCCGAAGCGATGCTCGCGCGGGCGCGCCAGCGCATCAAACGCGGCCGGCTGACGTCGCGCGCGCACCTGCTCCGCGGCGATATCCGCGCGTTGCCGTTTCATCCCGCCACATTTCCCCTCGTCATAGCGCCCTATGGCGTGCTGCAGTCGCTGCTGCGCGAACGCGATCTGGCGGCGACACTCGACGCCGTCGCCGGCGTCTTGAAGCGAGGCGCAACCTTTGGCATCGAGCTCGTGGCCGATCTGCCGTCCTGGGAGGAATATAGGAAACGAGTAAGCCTCAAAGGACGGCGAGGCGGCCGGCAGGGCGCGCATGTGACGCTGGTTGAAACGGTCCACCAGGATCGTGCCCGGCACTTGACGATTTTCGACCAGCAGTTCATCGAGCGGCGCGGCCAGCAACGCCGGACGCACTCGTTTTCGCTCACGTTCCGGACGCTAACGGTCCCGCAGATGGCCCGGCGGCTCGAGAAAGCGGGCTTTGAGGTTTCCGCGCTGCTCGGCGATTATCGCGGCGGCTCGTGGGACCCGCGCGCGGATGTCTGGATGATCCTGGCGCGGCGATGCTAGAATCAGCGGTCGTTTTTCCCTCGTGTTTTCTGGAGTTTACGCATGTCTGGCCATTCAAAGTGGCACACAATCAAGCATAAGAAGGGTGCCGCGGACGCCAAGCGCGGCAAGATTTTCACCCGCATCATCAAGGAACTGACGGTCGCCGCCAGAAATGGCGGAGGTGACCCGAACATGAACCCACGTCTGCGGACGATTGTCGCAGAGGCGAAGGCGCAGAACATGCCGCGCGAGAACATCGAGCGCGCCATTCGCCGCGGGACGGGTGAAGAGCCGGGCGTGCAGTACGAAGACGTCACCTATGAAGGGTACGGCCCGGGCGGCGTTGCCCTGATGATCGAGACGCTCACCGACAACAAGAACCGCACGGTCGGCGAAATCCGTCACCTTCTAGCCAAGCACGCCGGCAACCTCGCGGCCGAGAACAGCGTCGCGTGGATGTTCCACCGCAAGGGACAGATCGTCATCGAGAAGGGTACGGTCGACGAGGAGAAGCTCCTCACTGCCGCCCTCGATGCTGGCGCCGACGACATGAATGACGATGAGAGCGGGTGGGAGGTCGTTTGCGCGCCCGAGAACTTCGAGGCCGTGCGCGAGGCGATCAAGGCGCTCGGCATCGAGCCGGCGAGCGCCGAAGTTGCCATGGTGCCGCAGAATTACGTGAAGCTTACGGGCAAAGAAGCACAGCAGATGCTGAAGCTGATGGAAGTCATCGAAGACCACGACGACGTACAGCACGTCTGGGCGAACTTCGACATCGAAGAGAAGGAGATCGAGGCCTCCCTCGCGTGAGAATCTTCGGCATCGATCCCGGCTCCGAGCGCACCGGTTACGGCTGCGTGGAGACGGATGGACGCCGTCCTCAGCTGATTGCCTGCGGCGCGATCGCCGCGCCCGCAGGCGATTCCTTTCCGAACCGCCTCGCCCGTATCCACGCTGAACTGTCGTCGCTGCTTGCCACCTGCCGGCCCGACTGTGTTGCCATCGAGAACCTGTTTCACGCGATGAACGTGCGGAGCGCGCTGAAGCTCGGTCACGCGCGCGGCGTTGCGATGCTGGCAGCGGTCGAAGCGGGATGCGAGGTGGTCGAGTACACGCCGGCCGAGATCAAGCGCGCAGTCGTCGGCTACGGCCGCGCGGAAAAGCAGCAGGTCGGTCAGATGGTGAAGCTGCTGCTCGGCCTCAGCGCGGCGCCGTCGCCGCATGACGCCGCCGACGCGCTGGCGGTGGCGATCTGTCATCTGCATTCGATGGCGCCCGCGGGGATTCGGGATGCGGGGTTCGGGATTCGAAAAACTTCCGCCCGCTCCTGGCGTTCGTACCGGCCGCCGGCGTCAGGATGATTGCATTCCTCCGGGGTCGCGTCTTCGACAAACATCCCAATCGCATCATCGTCGACGTGGCCGGTGTCGGGTACGAGGTGCACGTTCCTCTCTCCACCTACTACGATGTTGGTGATGCGGGCGCTGAGATCGCGCTGCATGTGCATACGCATGTCCGAGAGGACGCGCTGCAGCTGTACGGTTTTCTCACCTCGCTCGAGCAAGTGCTCTTCGAACGGCTGATCGCCATCAGCGGCATCGGGCCGAAGCTGGCGATCGCGGTGCTGTCCGGTATCGACAGCGGAGAGCTCGTCACATCCGTGCAGCGCGGCGACGTCGCGAGGCTCACGAGCATCCCGGGCATCGGCAAGAAGACCGCCGAACGGATCGTCCTGGAATTGAAAGACCGCTTGCGCGATGTGGGAGCAGTGAATATCGATGGCGTCGAACAGAAGACCACAGGCGATCAACTGCGCGACGACCTGCTCTCCGCGCTCGAAAACCTGGGCTATCATCGGCCGCTGGCCGAGAAAGCTGTCGATGCGGTGCGCGCGCGCGACGACGCAGCCGGATTCGAGGCTGCGCTGAAGGGTGCGCTGCGGGAACTGATGCGATGAATGATCGCTTGGTCACTGCGGGACGCGTTGAGGACGACGCGCAGTACGAGGCGGGACTCCGTCCTCGTACGCTCAACGAGTACATCGGTCAGGATCGCGTCCGCGACAACCTGGAAGTGTCGATCGCGGCGGCGCGCGGTCGCAAAGAGGCGCTCGATCACGTGCTGCTGTATGGTCCGCCAGGCCTCGGCAAGACCACGCTCGCCTACGTCATCGGCAACGAGCTGGGCGTGGCGGTGCGTGCCACGGCCGGTCCCGTCATAGAGAAAGCGGGTGATCTGGTCGCGCTGCTGACGAACCTGCAGGAGCACGAAGTGCTCTTCATCGACGAAATCCATCGCCTGCCGCCTGCGATTGAAGAGGTCCTCTATCCCGCTATGGAGGACTACGAGGTCGACATCGTGATCGGTCAGGGACCGAGCGCGAGATCGGTCAAGGTACCACTGCAGAAATTCACGCTGATCGGCGCGACGACGCGCGCCGGACTGCTGACGTCGCCGCTGCGCGCCCGCTTCGGCATCGTCCATCGGCTCGATTTCTACACGGACGGAGACATCGAAGAGATCGTGCGCCGCTCGGCGCGCATTCTCAACGTGGCCATCGACGATGATGCGGCGGTCGAGATTGCGCGGCGGTCGCGCGGTACGCCACGGATCGCCAATCGGCTGCTGCGCCGCGTTCGGGACTACGCGCAGGTGCGCGCCGACGGAACGATTACCGGCGCCGTGGCTCGGGCGGCGATGAAGCTGCTCGAGGTCGATGACCACGGTTTTGACGAAGTCGACCGCAAGCTGCTGCGCACGATCATCGACAAATTCAGCGGCGGCCCCGTCGGCGTCAACAGCATTGCCGCCGCCATCAACGAAGAGAAGGACGCGATCGAGGACATTTACGAGCCGTTTCTGATCCAGGCAGGGTTCCTCGACCGGACGCCGCGCGGCCGCGTCGCCACCGCGCGTGCCTACCAGTATTTCGGACTTGCCGCCCCCGGGAGGAACTCAAACCTGTGGTAATCGACCGTTCCGTGCGCAGCGTGCGTCGCGCGCGCATTTCGAGCCTCGCGACTTACGTGCCGCCGAAAGTTCTCACCAACGCCGACCTCGAGCGGTTAGTCGAAACAACCGACGAGTGGATTCTGCAGCGCACGGGCATCCGCGAGCGCCACATTGTCGACGCGGGCGTCGCCACGTCCGATCTGGCCGCCGAAGCCGCGCGCGAAGCCATCCGCCGCGCATCGCTGACACCTGACGACATCGACTTCATCGTTGTCGGGACGACGACGCCCGACATGATGTTTCCGAGCACCGCCTGCCTGGTGCAGACGAAGATCGGCGCCTCCCGCGCGTGGGGCTTCGATCTCGGCGCGGCGTGCTCGGGTTTCACGTATGCGTTAACGACAGCGGCGCAACTGGTGGCGGCCGGCGGCAGCAAGCACGCGCTGGTCATCGGCGCGGACGTCATGTCCAGCATCATCGACTATACCGATCGCACGACGTGCGTGTTGTTTGGCGACGGTGCGGGCGCGGCGGTTGTCGAGGTGTCGGACGACGATAACGTCGGCATCATCGATTTCGAGAACTTCGTCGACGGCGGCGGCGGCGACGCGCTCTGCATGCCGGCGGGCGGCAGCCTGCGGCCGGCGTCACATGACACGGTGGAGCAGCGGCTGCATTACGTAAAACAGGACGGCGCTGCGGTGTTCAAGTTTGCAGTGCGGAATACCGAAGAAGCGGCGCGTCGGATTCTCGATCGCAATGGCGTCAAGCCATGCGAGATCGATCTCTTTGTTTCGCATCAGGCGAATCGCCGCATCATCATGTCGGCGACCGAAAGGCTCGGCATCCCGCCTGAGAAGGTGGTCATCAATATCGAGCGGTTTGGCAATACCACGGCCGCAACGATTCCACTGGCGCTCAACGATGCGGTTGCAGACCAGCGTCTGAAGGAAGGCGATTTGCTTCTTCTGGCCTCGGTGGGCGCCGGCTTTACAGTCGGGACAGTCCTGATGCGATGGGGGCTGAAGCACTAAGGAATCCCGTGCGGCTGCGGTCGTTGACGGAAGGTCAACGCCAGCGGCTTCTTGCGCTTCGGCGCGTCGCCGAGCTCATGGATTCGGCGTTCGTGCTGCCGGGCACAACATACCGCATCGGTCTCGATCCGATCATCGGCCTAGTGCCGTGGATAGGCGATCTGGTATCGCCAGCCTTTACGGTCGCGCTGTTGTGGCAGGCCCGTGATGTCCGTATACCGAAGGTCGTGCTGCTGCGGATGATCTTCAACGCCGCCATTGACGCGCTGATTGGTACGGTCCCCATCGTTGGCGACCTGTTCGATTTCGGGTTTAAGGCCAACCAGATGAATTTCGCGCTCCTCGAAAAGCACGCCTACGAGGAGCACCGCGCATCTGCTGGCGACTGGCTGTTCGTACTGCTGATGATCGTGTTAGTTGTGCTTCTCGCGGCGGTTCCGTTCCTCCTCGCCGGCTGGCTCATCGCATGGGCCGCTGGTCATCTATTCTGAAATGCCCGCTCGCAAACGGAAGACGGCGCGAAATACCGCGCCGCGGCGCAAGCACGTGCCGCGCCGGGGCGTGCCGCCGCCCGGACGCGTGTTTCTGTTGTCGCCCGCGAACTGCGGAGGGATTCGCGCGCAGATGATGCTGTCGCCGAATGCGCGTTTCGACCTCGCCCGGCAGCTGCAAAGCCCCGCGGGTGCGCCGCTCGGCGACGTATTCGCCTTCGTCAGTGGCTTGTATTTCAGAGGCAAGCTTGCTTACGCGCGCCGCTTCGCCCGCCCGCCGGATCCGACTGATCCGGTGACCGCAGGCGGTGTGCTGGTCATCACCACGAACACGGGCCTGCGATCCGTCGACACACCGGTCACCGTCGACTCGTTTCGGGCCTTCGCCACCGGCGATATCGATCTGCGCAACCACACGTACCGTGCGCCATTGGAGCAGTCGGCGAAAGCCCTGCGTGACGCCATCGGGCCTGAGTGTGAGGTCGTGCTGCTCGGCAGCGTCGCGTCGGGGAAATACGTGGACCTGCTGTTGCCTGTGTTCGGAGACCGCCTTATGTTTCCTCCCGACTTCGTCGGACGCGGCGACATGAGTCGCGGCGGCCTTATGCTTCGTTGCGTGATGGCTGGATACGAATTGCCTTACGTCCCCTTGTCGGGCGCTATTCGCCACGGACAGCGTCCACCGAAGCTCGAGCCGTTGCGACCGAAGGCGCGTGGCTAAAATCACGATTCCGGCCGCGGGCGATGCCAAACTTCTCGTCGACAAGCGCGAAGTGCGCCTTACGAACCTCGACAAACCCTTCTGGCCCGAGCGCGCGATCACGAAGGGAATGCTGATTCAGTACTACGCGGACATGGCGGCCGTGCTGCTCCCGCACATCCGCGATCGCGCGATGGTCATGAAGCGCTACCCGCACGGCGCGGCCGGCGACTTCTTCTTCATGAAACGAGCGCCAACACCCCGTCCGGACTGGATTCGGACGTGTTCAATCACCCACGACTCGGGCAACATCATCGACTTCCCGGTCATCGACGACCTGCCGTCGCTGTTGTGGCTGATCAATCTGGGGTGCATCGATCTCAATCAGTGGTACGCGAAGTGTGACGACATCAACCGTCCCGACTATGTCCACTTCGATCTGGACCCAGGTCCTGGCGCCACCTTCGATCAGGTGCGCGAGAGCGCGCTCATCGTCCGCGAAGCGCTCGAGGGTCTGCAGATGAAACCACTCGCCAAGACGAGTGGATCGAAGGGCATGCATGTCTATGTGCCGATCGTGCGTGGGCCGCTGCAGAAGACCGTATGGACGTTCGCCAAGGCACTCGCGGTGACGCTTGCGTCACGCAATCCAGCGTTGCTGACGTCCGAGTACCGCAAGGAGAAGCGTCCAAAAGGGCGCGTGCTGGTGGACTACAACCAGAATCGATGGGGCAGCACGCTCGCCAGCATCTATTCGGTGCGTCCGACTCCGCTGGCGACGGTGTCGACGCCGCTCGAGTGGGAGGAAGTCGCGCGCGGTGCGCGCATCGAAGAGTTCAGATTGGATAACGTCCGCGAACGGATCGCGAAGAAGGGCGATCTCTGGAAGCCGCTGCTCGCGTCGCGTGGCCGCACCGACCTGAGTGCATACGTGTAGAGACGTCTGAGGCCCGCCCCTATTCTCCCAACAGCTCTCCGAGCGGTTTCAGATCTTCGATTCGATCGCAGAACGCCTTGACGACGACGAGCATCGGAACAGCGAGCAGCGTCCCCCAGATACCCCAAACGAAGCTCCAGAAGATCAGTCCGACGAACATCGCGACCTCGTTGGTGCGCGCCGCACGGCTCGTCAGCCACGGCGTCAGCAGCCAGCCCTCGAGACTCGTGATCACCACCGACACACCTGATACGTAGAGCGCCATGGCAATCGTCCCGAACTGAAGGAACCCGGCAACAGCGGTGGCGCCGGCCACGAGAACGGGACCGAAATAGGGAATTGAATTGAAGATTCCTGCGGCGACGCCCCACAAGCCCGCGTGATGCACTCCTATCCACCGGAACGCCAGCCATGTGGCGATGCCGACGATGACGCTGGTGGCGACGCGCAGCAGGAGGAACTTTTCGATCTGGGCGTCGATTTCGTTGAGGATCTGCACCGTGATTTTCTTCTTCTCGAACGATGGGCCGGCGAGTCTTACAAGCTTGCGCTTCACGAGATCGCCTGACGCGAGAAGGAAGAAGACGAAGAAGACGACCAGCATTGCCTGGCCGGCGAATGCAACGGCGCTCGCCGAGCCCCACGAGACGTAACTCCTGACGTCGATCGCCGGCTCGACGATCTGGACGCGCTGCACCCCCGACGGCACCGGGTTGGTCGCCGACGCCTCGTCTGCCGTTCGCTGCAGTTCGTTCGCGGCGCGTTGTACCTGCTTGATCGTCGCCGGCTGCGCCGGGTTCCGACGCAGCGTGGCGCGCAGCTGCGACGCGGCATCCGGCAGCGCGGCGACCATCGCCGCCGCATCGTCGGACAACGCGTAGCCGGCATAGCCGAGGCCGCCAGTGAACAGCATGATCACAATTGCAGCCGCGGCGACGCGCGGCAGGCGGAGCCGCATCAATGTGGCGACGATCGGCTCGAGCGCATAGCTGATAAGAACGCTCAGCACGATTGGTATGAAGACCTCGCGCGCCCAGTAGAGGAGACCGACGGCACATGCGCTGGCGATAACCACCAGCGCCACACTTCGCAGCTTGACGTCGACGACGTCGGTCGGCGCCGTTGTTTCCCGTTCCGGTTCAGCGGCTTTGTGCAGCAGTTCGCGGACTCGTTCCGGCATCTGTTTGAGGAGCGACGGCGAGACCCGCCCGCCGCTGCAGGGCTTTGTTGATAGCGACGGCCGCCTTGGCGCCCTCCGCCGCCGCGACAATCACAAACTGCACGTCGCGCGACGCATCGCCGACGACGAACAGGCCAGGGATGTGCGTTTGTCCGAGATGATCCGTTTTCACCGTGCCGAGGCGATTCATATGGCAGCCCAGTCGTGCAGGGAGATCGCATTGCTGGCTCTGCCCCTCGGAGAAGAAAATGGCGTCGCAGGGCGCGGACGTGTCGTCAGCGAACACGATTGCGCGCACTGTCGGGCCCTCGTGCTCGATGCGGACGATTCGACTCGAACGGACCGCAATCTGTTCGTCCTGCAGCCGGAGGCGATCGTCTCGACGGATCGCCGGTGTGCCATTGGTGCAGAGAATCACGCGCGATGTCCACGTCTTCAGCGACAAGGCCAGGCCGGCGCCGGAAGAGCCTCGGCCGAGGACGGCGATTGTCTGGTCGCGATGTTCCCAACCGTCGCAGTATGGGCAGTGATGAACCGTCGCGCCGTAGCATTCTTCGAGCCCGGCGATCTGCGGAAGATGATCGCGGACACCGGTTGCGATGAGCGCCATGCGCGCCTGAACTTTGTGAACGTTGTCGAGCGTGGCCTCGAAGTAGTCGCTGCGCCGGGCGAGATCCGTCACGGTCGCATGGCGGGGCTCGACACCGTACGGCTTCAGCTCCTCCCGAGCGACACGCAGTAGCTCGAGCGGGGGCGTGCAATCGCGCGTGAGGAATCCGTGCAGCCCCGTCGAGCGGGCGTTGCGCGGCTGGCCGTTGTCGCAGAGCAGCAGCTTGCGCCGGCAGCGTGCGAGGACGAGGGCAGCGTTCAAACCAGCAGGGCCGCCCCCGATAATGATGACGTCCAACACGTGCGGCTGAAGTGCAAGGCAACCGCCAAGGCGGTGCCCGCCTTCAGCCGGACCGCGCCGGACCTGACGAATGAACGTTTCGGACTTCGATTTCGAGCTGCCCGAAGCACTAATCGCGCAGCAGCCCAGCGAAACGCGTGGCGGCTCGCGATTGCTCGTGCTGCACCGCGACGACGGGATCGACCACACGAAGTTCAGCGAGCTCGGCCGTTATCTCGTGCCTGGGGATCTGCTGGTTCTCAATAACACCCGCGTCTTTCCCGCTCGCCTCCTCGGGCATCGTGCTCCCAGCGGCGGCGCGGTCGAATGTCTGTTGCTGAGGGAACTTCCCACTTCCAACTTCCAACCTCCGACGTCGACATGGGAATGCCTCGTTCATCCGGGACAAAAGCTGAAGCCAGGTGCGCGCATGCTGTTCGAGCGCGATGGCGTGCGCATCGACGGCGAGATTCTGTCCATGCTCTTCCAGGGTCGGCGCACCGTTCGACTATCGACTGATTACGCTGATGGCCTCGCGGCGGCCATCGATCGCGTCGGCCACATCCCGCTGCCGCCATACATTAAACGCGCGGACAGCGCCTCGGATCGGGATCGCTACCAGACCATTTACGCGCGCGAACGGGGATCAGTGGCCGCACCAACCGCCGGACTGCATTTCACAGCCGGGCAATTGGACGATCTCGCATCGCGCGGCATCGAACGCGTCGAGGTAACGCTGCATGTCGGCTACGGCACGTTCAAACCGGTGAAGGTTGAACGGGTGCAGGACCATGTCGTGGACGCGGAGCGATTCACCGTATCCGCCGAAGCCGCCGCGGCGCTCACCCGCGCGAAGCGCGCGCGGCGACGCATCATCGCCGTCGGTACGACGACGGTCCGGACGCTCGAGTCACTGACGATTACACCTGATGGAGAAGTGCTGCCGGGAAGCGGGGACACGATGCTGTTCATCCATCCCGGTCACCGCTTTCAGCTCGTGGATGCAGTGGTCACGAACTTTCATCTACCGAAGTCGTCGCTATTGATGCTGGTCTCAGCGCTCGCTGGTCGCGAGCGGATTCTCAACGCCTACAAAGACGCCGTGGCGCATCGCTACCGTTTCTATAGTTACGGCGACGCCATGCTGATACTCTGAGCGCGCCTATGGCGTTTCCGTACGAAGAATTCAATCTTGCAGGCGTCCGGACCTATCCACTCGCCTCGCGGAAGAGCAAGGTGCGAGCGGACGATTTCGCGAAGCCATGTTCACGCGGCGCGACGTTCAAGGTGTGGCTCGACTCGCTGCCGAACATCCTCGGCGCCGCCGACATCCGCCGCGTCGTCGACGCGATAGTGGCGGCGAAGCAGCGCGGCGCGGGAATCGTCTGGGGCATCGGTGCGCATGTGATCAAGACGGGTGTGTCGCCGGTGCTGATCGAACTGATGGAGCGCGGCTATGTGTCGGCGCTGGCGATGAACGGCGCAGGTATCATCCACGACTTCGAGATTGCGCTCACGGGCGCCACGTCGGAGGACGTTGACGAGGCGCTTGGGCCAGGCAAGTTCGGGATGGCCGAGGAAACGGGCACGCTGCTGAATGAAGCCATTCGCGTCGCGCGTGCCGAACACAAAGGACTCGGCCAGGGTGTCTCGGAATTCCTCGCACGGCAGAAGCCGCCACACGCCGCACAGAGCCTTGCAATTGCCGCGCATCGCCTCGGCGTGCCGTTGACCGTGCACGTGGCCCTCGGCACGGACATCGTGCACATGCACCCGGCGGCATCCGGCGCCGACATCGGCGAGACGAGCCTGCGCGACTTCCGCTACTTCACGTCGTGTGTCGCACGACTGACCGGCGGCGTGTATTTGAACTGCGGCTCCGCCGTCGTTCTTCCCGAGGTCTTTCTCAAGGCCGTGGCGCTGGCGCGTAATCGGGGCGCATCACTCGAAGGACTGACGACCGTGAACATCGATTTCATGCGGGCGTATCGTCCGCAAACCAACGTCGTCACCCGGCCCGTCAATGGAACAAATGGATCCGGAATTTCGCTCGTAGGGCATCACGAAATCCTGATCCCCTTGATAGCCGCGGCTATCGTTGAGGCAGTGTAAAATCGAAGATTCGTGCCGGAGTAGCTCAGCCGGTTAGAGCACGCGTCTCATAAGCGCGGGGTCGGCAGTTCGAGTCTGCCCTCCGGCAAATCCAAAGCTCCAAGTTCCAAGATCCAAGTTCCAAATTCCAACCGAAGCGGTTGGCGTCTCTTTGGACTTGCTTGGAGCTTGGATCTTGGACCTTGGAGCTTGGAGCTTGCAAACCGGCCTTCATCAGCGCGTGCGCCGCACGATCGACCGGCATTCGCTCTGTCCGCCAGGCACGCGTGTTTTGATTGGCCTGTCGGGCGGGTCGGATTCTGTCGCCCTCCTTTTTCTCCTGCGCGACCTCGCGGAGAACGGCGGGTTCAGCATCGCCGCTGTCGCCCATCTGAATCACCAGCTCCGACCGACTGCGGACCGGGATGAACGGTTCTGCCGCGACCTTGCCGGGCGCCTTGGGCTGCGAATCGTTGTGAAAAACGATGACGTCAAAGGGTATGCGCGTGGACGAAAACTGTCGATCGAAGATGCTGCTCGCAGAATCCGATATGACTTTATGGAGCAGACCGCCGACTCGCTGGGTGCCGAGCGCATTGCGGTAGGCCACACCCAGGACGACCAGGCTGAGACGTTCCTCTTGAAGCTGATTCGAGGAGCCGGCCTGACGGGGCTAGGCGGCATTCACCCGCGACGCGGCCGTGTGATTCGTCCGCTGCTGGACATTTCACGGGCCGATCTTCGAAGTTTCCTCGTTCAGCGGGGCGAATCGTGGATCGACGACGAATCGAATCAGGATCTGGCGAACCCGCGGAATCGGATCCGCCACGTGGTGCTGCCCGAGTTGGACTGCGCGGCCAATGGCCCAACGCGCCCTGGCATTGCCCGCGCAGCAGGGCTGATTCGAGAGGACGCGGAGTGGCTCGATGCATTGGCCGAGCGCCGATACGTCGAGTTGACGGAAGAATCGGCGGATGGCGTGACGATTGAAGCAGCAGCCCTTCTGGCCGAGCCGGTCCCGGTGAGACGTCGTGTTCTCCTGAGGGCACTGCGTCGGGCTGCACCTGAGCGGGAGATTGGGCTGGACCACGTAGAAGCTGCAATGGCCGCGCTGTGTGGAGAGTCAGGCGGCGTGGACGTGCCGGGCGGGCGCGTGGAACTAAAGCGTGGGAAACTGGTCTTAGTACAGTGATACTCTTGGGAACTCCGTGTTAGGGAGGCAGTTGTTTGAATTCGACCCTGAAAAGCCTCGCGTTCTGGATCGTCCTGGTGCTGGTCGGGATACTCGTGTGGAACATTTCCACGCGGTTCCAGCCGAGCCAGAAGGCGGAGAAATTCAGCGAATTCATGTCGAAGGTCGACTCTGGCCAGATTTCCAGCGTCACCATCGTCGGCAACGAGATTACCTACACCTCCAAAACAGGTGACAGTTTTCGTACTTACGCCCCTGCGCAGTACGACGGCCTCGCCAACAAGCTGATCGATCGAAACGTCGTCGTTTCCGCGCGCGAAGCGACCACGAGCCCATGGGCGGCGCTGCTGTATTCGTGGGCGCCAATCCTCCTGATGATCGGCTTCTGGATCTTCTTCATGCGCCAGATGCAGAGCGGCGGCAACAAGGCGCTCTCGTTCGGCAAGAGCAAGGCGAAGCTGTCGTCGAGCGCGCAGAAGAAGGTGACGTTCAAGGACGTCGCGGGCGTTGACGAGGCGAAGGACGAACTGCAGGAGATCATCGAATTCCTCCGCGAGCCGCAGAAGTTCCAAAAGCTTGGCGGCCGCATCCCGAAGGGCGTGCTGCTGATGGGCCCCCCGGGAACGGGCAAGACGCTGCTGGCGCGTGCCGTCGCGGGTGAAGCAAACGTTCCGTTCTTCTCGATCAGCGGTTCCGACTTCGTCGAGATGTTTGTCGGCGTCGGCGCCTCGCGCGTGCGCGATCTGTTCGAGCAGGGCAAGAAGAACGCGCCCTGCATCGTTTTCATCGACGAGATCGATGCGGTTGGCCGTCATCGCGGTGCTGGTCTGGGCGGCGGTCACGATGAACGCGAACAGACTCTGAACCAGTTGCTCGTCGAGATGGATGGCTTCGAGTCGAACGAAGGCGTGATCCTCGTCGCCGCCACGAACCGCCCCGACGTGCTCGACCCGGCGCTGCTTCGTCCCGGTCGTTTCGATCGCCGCATCGTCGTCAACCGTCCGGACGTGAAGGGCCGTGAGGGCATCCTTGCCGTTCACACGAAGAAGATTCCGCTTTCCGATGACGTTGACGTCGCGGTGCTCGCGCGCGGAACGTCAGGCTTCTCAGGAGCGGACCTCGCGAATCTGGTGAACGAGGC
Source organism: Vicinamibacterales bacterium (assembly GCA_035492455.1). Lineage (GTDB taxonomy): Bacteria > Acidobacteriota > Vicinamibacteria > Vicinamibacterales > UBA2999 > Gp6-AA40. Next base: position 22,286 of record DATJJE010000037.1, read on the forward strand.
GGCCTTAAACGCCGCTCGCTACAACCAGAAAGTCGTCCGCATGGTCGACTTCGAGTTCGCAAAGGACAAGGTGCTGATGGGCGCCGAGCGCCGCTCGATGATCATCAGCGAGAACGAGAAGCGCATCACCGCCATTCACGAGTCCGGCCACGCGCTGCTCGCCGTCATGCTTCCGCAGGCGGATCCGATCCACAAGGTGACGATTATTCCGCGCGGCATGGCCCTCGGCCTGACGACAATGCTGCCGATTGACGAGAAGCACAACTACTCGCGCGAATATCTGCGGGATCAGATCTGCATCCTGCTCGGCGGCCGCATCGCGGAAGAGATCACACTCGGCAGCATCACGACCGGCGCCGGCAACGACCTCGAACGTGCCACCGACCTTGCGCGCAAGATGGTGTGCGAATGGGGCATGAGCGACTCGATGGGTCCGCTCACCTTCGGCAAGAAGGAGGAGCAGATCTTCCTCGGCCGCGAGATTGCGCAGCACCAGGATTACAGCGAGGACACCGCGCTGAAGATCGACCACGAGGTGAAGCGCTTCGTGACCGAGGCGTACAACCGCGCCACCGAAATCCTGTCGCAGTACAAGCCGCGGCTGATCGAGATGGCCGAGGCGCTGCTCGCGCGCGAGACGCTCGACGCCGATCAGGTCCGCCGCATCGTGGCCGGCCATCCGCTGGACGAGCCCGCGCCCGCAGCTCCGCTGACGCCGCAGGTGGCGCCGGCGCCGCCAAAGGCGAAGGAGCGTCCGTCGATGGTGCCGCCGATTCCGCCGCGCCCCGTCACGCAGGAATAGAGCACGCACACGCGTAGACGATTCACCGTTCCGCTGCCAGGCGGACGCAGTCTTTCCCTAGGCGAACGTATTGTCATCATGGGCGTGATTAACGTCACGCCCGATTCGTTCTCTGATGGCGGCGTGGTGTTCGATTCGGCCGCTGCGATCGACGCGGGAATCCGCATGGCGGAGCAAGGCGCGGGCATCATCGACGTCGGCGGTGAGTCGACACGTCCGGGGGCATCGCCGTTGGAGAGCGGCGAGGAGCATCGACGGGTGTTGCCAGTCGTCGAAGGGCTCGCCAAGCGCCTCGACATCCCCATTTCCATCGACACCTATCGCGCGGCGACCGCCGACGCAGCGCTTGCGGCCGGCGCATCGATTGTCAACGACATCAGCGGCCTGCGATACGAGCCCGAGCTGGCCGACGTTGTTGCCCGGCACGGTGCCGCGGTGATCCTGATGCATACGCGTGGACGCTCGCGCGATATGTATCAGCACGCCTCTTATGGCGATGTGGTCGCCGAGGTGCTCGATGAGCTGCGCGAGAGCGTGGCGTTCGCAGCGGCCGCGGGTGTGTCGAAATCACGCATGCTGGTCGATCCGGGTCTCGGCTTCGCGAAGGAGGCACCGCACAGTTTCGAGGTGCTCGCGCGCCTCGACGAGTTCGCGGAGCTCGGATGTCCAATCGTCGTTGGGCCGTCGCGCAAATCGTTTCTCGCCAAGCCACTTGGCGGCACCGTGCCGGCGCCGGGTCGCGACTGGGCGACGGCCGCCGCCGTGACCGCGGCCGTACTCGCCGGCGCGCACATCGTCCGCGTCCACGCCGTGGGCGAGATGCTGCACGTGGCGCGCGTCGCCGATGAAATTCGGCGGTATCATCGCGTCGACTGATGGACTGGCTGACGACCATTCTGCGGCGACCGGATATCGGGTGGGCCGACGCGCTGGACATCGCCCTCGTGTCCTTCCTGCTCTACGAGCTGCTGCTGCTGATACGCGGTACGCGCGCCGTGCAGATGGCGTTGAGCGGCGGGTTTCTGCTGGTGCTCTATTTCCTGTCGCAGTGGCTGCAGCTCGAAACCGTCAACTGGGTCATCCGCAACCTCGCGGCGTATGTCGTCTTCGCCATCATCGTGCTCTTCCAGGCCGACATTCGGCGCGCGCTGGCCCACTTCGGCCGCGCGCCGTTCTTCCGCTATTTCGAGCGTGCCGAGCACGCGGACGAAACCATCGAGGAGCTCGTCACGGCGGCAACGAACCTTGCCACGCGGCACACGGGCGCCATCATCGTGCTCGAGCGGCAGATCGGGCTGCGCAACTACATCGAAGGCGGGATTCCGCTCGACGCGATGATTACCTACGATCTGCTGTCGAGCATCTTTCAGCCGGGCTCGCCGCTGCACGACGGGGCGGTAATCATTCAGGGCGATCGCATCGCTGCCGCCGCGTGCTTCCTGCCGCTCTCGGTCAACCCGCGCGTCAGCCGCGATCTCGGCACCCGTCATCGCGCAGCGCTCGGCATCACCGAAGAGAACGACGCCATCGCCATTGTCGTTTCTGAGGAGACCGGCACGATTTCCCTCGCCATCGGTGGCGATTTCGAGCGCGGCCTGAATGGCGAACAGATGCGCTCGCGGCTCGCCATGCTGCTCGGTTACAGGCGCCGGCGCGTCAGGCGCGCGGAGGAGCCGCGGAGCTCCCTCGCCTGATGGCCTACATCGGATTTCGCCATCACCTCGGATTGAAATTCGTCTCGATTGCGCTGGCTGCGCTGCTGTGGGTGGCGGTGGCCGGCGAGCAGACGGTCGAGCGCTCCCTTCGCATCCCATTGGAATTCACGAATCTGCCAGCGCAGCTCGAGGTGGTGGGCGATGCGCCGACTGTAGCCGACGTTCGCGTGCGCGGTTCCTCGGGCGCACTGAACCGCGTCGCAGCCGGCGAGCTCGTGGCGGTCCTCGATCTCCGCTCGGCGCGCGCCGGGCAGCGTCTGTTCCACCTCGATGGCGAAGACGTGCGGACACCGTTCGGTGTCGACGTGGTCCAAGTCAACCCGTCCACGGTGTCAATGACCTTCGAGCCGTCGGGTAGAAAGATTGTTCCCGTTGTACCGGCGGTCGAGGGCGATCCTGCGGACGGGTTTGTCGTCGGCACGGTAACTGCAGAGCCGTCGACGGTCGAAGTGCTCGGGGCAGTCAGTGTGCTTGCACGAACCACGCAGGCGATCACCGAGCCCGTGAACGTTAACGGCGCATCTGCGCCGATTACGGAGATGGTCAACATCGGAGTCGCGGATACGGCGGTTCGCCTGCGGACGCCGCAGACCGCTCGTGTGGCGGTTGTTGTGGCACCCGCGCCCGTTGAATGGTCGGTGGGCGACATACCCGTGACGACGAAGAATGCCGCTGGACGCGTGCAGGTGACACCGTCGCGTGTGACGGCATGGGTTCGAGGCCCACGTGAGGCGAGGACGAGCGACAACGGTATGTTCGAGGCAAGCGTGGATCTTGAAGGCTTGAAGCCGGGTGACTTCCAGCTGCCAGTAACAGTCGTCTCGCCCGAGCGCGTGGGTGTCATTCGTCTCGAACCGTCGGAAGTGAAGGTGCGCATTCGATGAGCCGTTTGTTTGGAACCGACGGTGTTCGCGGCAAGGCGGGTACATATCCGCTCGATCCGCCGACCATCCGCCGACTCGGTGCGGCGCTGGCGCGGGCACTCGGCCACGGCAACGCGGTGCGATTTCTTTCGGGCCGCGACACGCGCGAGTCGGGCGGCTGGATTGAGCGGGAGCTCGCCTTCGGCATCAACAGTCAAGGCGGCTCGTTAACCGGTGCGGGCATCATTCCGACTCCCGCGATTGCTTACCTGACGCCGCGCATGGGATACACGGCGGGCGTCGTCATCTCCGCCTCGCACAATCCGTTCGAAGACAACGGCATCAAGGTTTTCTCCGGCGCCGGTGAGAAGTTCACGGAGGAGCTCGAGCAGCAGGTCGAAGCAATTATCGCGGACGCGTCGTGGCACGTGCCCGCCGGCGACGCGCCGGAAGTCGAGCAGGTCGACTATCGCAGCGAGTACGCGTCACACCTGCGCGCCATCCTGCCGAACGTCGACTCCTTCCGTGGAATTCGGCTGGCGATCGATTGCGCGAACGGCGCGACCACGACGATTGCGCCCCGCTTGTTTGAAGATCTCGGGTTCGACGTTCGATGCATCGGCTGCGAGCCCGACGGGCGGAACATCAACTTGAAAGTGGGATCAACCGCTCCCGAGCAGCTCGCGCGCATGGTCGTCGAGGACGGTTACCCGCTGGGCATCGCCTACGACGGCGACGGCGATCGCGCGATCTTTGTCGACGATAAGGGAAAGATCGTCGACGGCGATGCGGTCATGTTGATGTGCGCGAAGCAGATGAAACGAGAAGGCCGCTTGAAAGGAAACGCGGTCGTCGCCACTGTCATGAGCAATATCGGCCTCGAGATCGCGCTGCGCGATGCCGGCATCGACATCGTACGCTGCCCGGTGGGCGACAAGTACGTGATGGAGGAGATGATCGGGCGCGACATCGCGCTCGGAGGCGAGCAGTCTGGCCACGTCATCTTCTCGGAGTACCTGTTCACCGGCGACGGGTTGGCGACGTCACTGAACGTGCTGCGCACGATTGGCACGACCGGACGAACGCTTTCCGACCTGGCGTCCGAGCTGACGACCTATCCACAGGTGCTCCTCAACGTGCGCGTCGAACGAAAGGCCGACTTGAAGTCGATCCCGGATGTCGCACGCGCGATGGAAGCCGTTGAATCACGGCTCGCCGGCAAGGGACGTCTGCTGGTCCGCTATTCAGGCACCGAGCCGCTGCTGCGCATCATGATCGAAGGGCAGGATCAACGCGAGATCTCCGCGTGGGCACATGAGATCGCCGACGCGGTGAAGCAGCATCTCGTTGCCGCCGTGTAAAATCGCAACACGGCTAAGCTCTCGATCAACGTCAACAAAATCGCCACCGTTCGCAACTCCCGCGGCGGATCTGTTCCGTCGGTGCTCGAGGCGGTCAAGGTGTGTGTCGAGGCCGGCGCGCCGGGCATCACCGTCCATCCACGTGCCGATGCGCGTCACATCACGACGGCGGATGTCCACGAAATCTCCGCATACCTTGCGCCTAGGAAAGGGCGCGTCGAGTTCAACATCGAAGGCGATCCGCGCCCGGATCTGCTGCAGCTCGTACACGCGGTGAAACCGCACCAGTGCACGCTCGTTCCCGTGCAGCCGGGCGAAATCACCAGCCAGGCGGGATGGTCGCCCGAGACGCCCCGCGATCTGATTCGTGCAGTCGTCTCCGACCTGTGCGCCGACGGCGTCCGCGTGAGCCTGTTTGTCGATCCGCAGGACGCGGCGATCCGATGGGCAGCGGATGTGGGAGCGGACCGCGTGGAGCTCTACACCGAGCCGTTCGCCCGCGCCTTCGAGCGCGGACACACTCAGGCGCGCGAATCGTTTGCGCTATACATGCGCGCGGCGGAGCTGGCGCACTCGCTGGGCCTTGGTGTCAATGCCGGCCACGATCTCGACCTCGCCAATCTCGTGATGTTCCGCTCGCTGCCGCATCTCGACGAGGTGTCGATCGGCCATGCGCTGATCAGCCACGCGATTTTTGTCGGTCTGTCGCAGAGCGTGCGCGAATATTTAGATGTTCTCGCGGGCTGATCGTCGCCGACCTGCTCGGGCCGCGCTGCTGTGGCGCGCGATTGCGGTCGTCTATCTGTTCGCCCGTCCTGCCTACGCCGCCGGCCGGGGCATTTCGTTCCGTGCGGAAGATGGACGCACGATCAACGCGGTCGTGTTCGAGCCGTCGCAGCGGCCTGCTCCTGCCGTTGTCCTGGTGCCGATGCTGGGCCGCGCGAAAGACGATTGGGACGCCACCGGACAGCGGCTCGCTGACGCAAACATCCTGGCGCTGGCAATCGATCTGCAGGGTCAGTCCGACCCCGGTGACTCGAAAGTGCTCGGCGGATGGACCGCCGACGTCCGGGCAGCCGTTTCCTATCTGAGCTCGCGGCAGGACGTGCGCGCCGCCGCCATTGGCATCGCCGGGGCATCGCTCGGCGCAAACCTCGCTGCTGTGGCGGCTGCCGATTTGCCGGCAGTCCACTCCCTGGCGTTGGTTTCGCCGTCGCTCGACTATCGCGGCGTGCGCATTGAAACGGCCATGAAACAGTACGGCGGCCGGCCGGCCATGCTCATTGCAAGCAATCACGACCCATACGCGGCTCGAACCGTACGCGAACTGGCGAAAGATCCGCCGGGAACGCGTGAAACCCGCTTCTCTGATGTGACCGCGCACGGCACCGTTCTGCTCATGCGCGACGCCGATCTCATGCGCGCGCTTGTCGAATGGTTCCAGGCGACGCTGCGATAAGATGGCTGAGGGCTTAGGGCCAAGGCTTACGCAAAAGACCCCTCCCCGCGAGCCCGAGCCTCACGCCTCATGAGATCCGATTCGATCGTATTCGCCGTCGCGGGCATGTGCTTCGGCATCATTCTCGGCTGGGTGATCGGCACGCAGCAGGCGCGGAAGAACAGCGCTACTCAGGTGCAGCTCCAGCAGACGGCGCCTGCTCCATCTGCGCCAGCAGGCGGCGACCAGGCTGCAGGCGCCGCGCGTACGCCGCCTCCGCTCGACGAGGGCAAAGTCCAGAGCCTGCAGACGATTATCAAGAGCGATCCGAAGAACGCCGGCGCCTACGTGCAGCTCGGCAACGCCTACTTCGACGCCGAGAAGTATCCCGACGCCATCAAGTGGTACGAGGCAGGCCTGAAACTCGATCCCAAGAATCCGGACGCGAGCACGGACCTGGGCGTCAGCTACTACTACTCAGGGCGCACCGACGATGCGCTGAAGCAGTTCGAGCATTCCTTGACGCTGGATCCGAAGCACGCGAAGACGCTGTTCAACAAAGGCATCGTGCTGGCGTTCGGCAAGCGCGACTTCGATGGCGCGAGGCAGGCGTGGCAGCAGGTCGTGGCGCTCGCGCCAGGCACGCCGGAAGCACAGGCCGCACAACAGGGGCTGCAGGGCATCGCCGCAAGTCAGGGGCGCGGTGCGCCGCCTGCACCCCCAACCGCTCCTGGCGGTTAGCCGGCGGTGACGGGTGCTCCGTGCACTGCTCGAGCTGATCGTTCTCCTGCTGGTCATTCGCGCCGCATGGCGTGTGATCGGCAGCATGGTCGCCATCTCCGCGGGCGTACGGCGCTCGAGCGCGTCGCGCGAGCCGCAGACGGTCAAACTCGTACGCGATCCGGTTTGCGGAACGTACGTCTCACCGGACACGGCGATCACCGACGGCAAGCACTACTTCTGCTCGGAAAAATGCCGCAATGAGTACGCGCGCTGAAGAACAGATCCGCGCCGACATCGTCGAGGTCGGCCGGCGTCTGTACGCACGCGGTTACGTGGCGAGCAACGACGGTAACATCAGCGCGCGGCTGGACGATAAACGGCTGATCACGACCCCGAAGAGCGTGTCGAAGGGGTTTATGACGCCCGACATGATGGTGACCGTCGATTACGACGGGAAGAAGCTTGCCGGCGACCGCGATCCCTCATCCGAGCTGCCGATGCACCTCGAGATCTATCGCAACCGACCGGACGTCAACGCCGTCGTGCACGCGCATCCGCCGACCGCGACCGGCTTTGCTGTCGCAGGCATCCCGCTGACGCGAGCCGTCCTCGCGGAAGTGGTGACGACGCTCGGCAGCGTTCCGATTGCGGCGTACGGCACGCCTTCGACCGCGGAGCTGCCAGAGGCTGTTCGCAAGTACATCAAGGCGCACGATGGGATGCTGCTCGCCAACCACGGCGCGGTGACGTGCGGCGGCGACGTCATGAACGCGCACTTCAAGATGGAGACGATCGAGCACTTCGCGAAGATCAGCCTCGTGGCGCGTCTGCTTGGACGCGAACACCTGCTGTCACGCGAAGAGGTCGAGCGGCTGCAGGGGCTGCGCGGGATGTACGGCATTGCGTCGCCCGCACCGGTGTGCGCCGATCCGGCGGAAGCAGGGCTCGATCAGGCGCTCTGTCAGATACTTGAAGCACCCGCGTCATCGACCGAGCGGCTCGTGCCGGACGTCGCATCGACGCTGCGTCAGGCAAGCAGGGACGGAGAAATTCGGCTAACATACGCGGAACTTACGGCTCTGATAGCTGACGCTTTAAAGAATTTGAGATAACTCCGAACTACCAACCGCCAACTTCCCAAGAAATTCGGATATCGCGACAGCAATTGCTTGGAAGTTGGAAGTTGGAGATTGGAAGTTGAGGGAGACATAGATGGGAGAGGCATTGGGAATGGTCGAAACCAAGGGGCTCGTCGCCATGATTGAGGCGGCCGACGCCATGGTGAAGGCCGCCAAGGTCACGCTCGTCGGCTGGGAGAAGATCGGCGCCGGCTATGTCACAGCCATCGTGCGGGGCGATGTCGCGGCCGTGAAGGCGGCCACCGATGCAGGCGCCGCGGCGGCGCGGCGCGTCGGTGAGCTCGTGTCGGTACACGTCATCCCGCGTCCCCACGCGAACCTCGAGGACGCGCTGCCGATCGGCAAGGCGAACGCCGTCAAGGCGTAAGGATCCTCTCGTCTTCCAGCAATGATCCTGGCCCGTATCGTCGGTACTGTTGTCGCTACGCGGAAGGATCCGCGGCTCGTCAGCAACAAGCTGCTCGTCGCGCGCCCGATGGACCCCCACGGTAAATCCGAAGGCAACTACCTCGTCGCCGTCGACACCGTCGATGCTGGTGTCGGCGAGACAGTGCTCATCGTCAGCGGCAGCTCTGCGCGCATGGCGTCGGGAATGAAGGATTGTCCCGTTGATGCCGCGATTGTCGGCATCGTCGACACCGTCGAAGTCGCTGCGGGGGATTGATGCAGCTCGCCAAGGTCATCGGCGACGTCGTAGCGACCCGCAAGGACGAGAAGCTGTCCGGCATCAAACTGATGGTCCTGCAGCCGATCGCCGCGGATGGATCGAACGTGGGCCGCACGCTCGTTGCGGTGGATGCCATGGGTGCGGGCGTCGGCGAGACGGTGTTCTTCGTCCGCGGTAAAGAAGCGAGTTTTCCGTTCTATCCGACCGAAGTCCCGACCGACGCAGGCATTGTGGGCATCGTCGATCACTGGGATCTCGACTGATGCAGATCGGGCGTGTCATCGGAACAGTCGTATCGACGCAGAAGCACCGCAAGTTCGAAGGCGCGAAGCTGCTCCTCGTGCAACCAACGGCGCTCGATGACACTCCGCGCGGTACGCCGCTGCTCGCCGTCGATTCCGTCGGCGCCGGCATCCACGAGAAGGTGCTCGTCGTCATCGAGGGGCGCGCGGCTGGCGAAGCCCTTGGCCGCAAGGCCGCGCCGGTTGACGCTGCGGTCATCGGCATCATCGACAGCGTGGACGTGCAGGAATGACCGAGGAAGAACTGCGGCAGCTCGTGCGGCAAGCGATCGCGCGCGTGCGCACATCGGAAGCACCTCCGCACCTCGCACCTTCGGACGCACCCTCGCACGTTTCGCACCGCTCGCACGCTTCGCACCTGACGTTCGCGGTCACGTCGGGCGCCGAGCAAGAGGGCCCCTGCATCATCGAACCAGCCGTTCCCTGCAATCACTGCGGGTATTGCAAATCCCTCGGGCATTGAAGGCTTCCATTCTTCTTACCGGAAAAATTCCATCATCGGTCCTCGCCAGGCTTGAGGCGATTGGCGAAGTGGATCAGTTCCGACGGGATGGCGTCGATGTGATGCCGCACGACGAGCTGGTCGCGCGCGTCGCCGGCAAGCAGGCGCTTGTCAGCATGATTACCGACGCCGTCAGGCGCGATGTCATTGAGGCCGGAACGGATCTGAAGGTCATCGCCAACGCCGCGGTTGGCTACAACAACATCGACGTCGCGGCCGCGCGCGAGCGTGGCATCGTCGTGACGAACACGCCGGGCGTGCTCACGGATGCGACGGCGGATCTGACGTGGGCACTCATCCTCGGCATCACGAGACGCCTCAGCGAAGGCGAGCGGCTGATCCGACGAGGTGGGTGGAAGGGCTGGACGTTCGATTTCATGCTCGGCGCCGAGCTGCGCGGCAAGCAGCTTGGCATCGTCGGGTATGGCGGCATCGGGCGAGCCGTCGCGGCGCGAGGCCTCGCGTTTGGCATGCGCATCGCCTACACGAGCCGCACACCGAAACACGATCCCGATGCCGAGGCGATGCCATTCGATCGCCTGCTCGCGACGTCGGATGTCGTGTCGCTTCACTGCCCGCTGACGCCGGAGACGCGGCATCTCATCGATCAGCCCGCACTCGCGCGCATGAAGCGCAGCGCATATCTCATCAACACGTCGCGTGGGCCGGTCGTCGACGAAAAGGCACTCGCCTGGGCGCTGCGCACGCGCCTTATCGCGGGCGCGGGACTGGATGTGTTCGAGGAGGAGCCGAGGGTCGAACCGGAGCTGCTCACGCTCGAGAACGTCCTGCTCGTGCCGCACCTTGGCAGCGGCACGGTCGAGACGCGCACCGCAATGGCCGATCTGGCTGTCAGGAACGTTGCCGCTGTCCTCGCCGGTCAGTCTCCCCTTACCCCGGTTTCGTGATAATTTCCTGTTCCTCCGGGCAGATCGCGCCTAAACGCAGTGAGGAAACAATGAACAAGCGAACAATTACGGCAGTCCTCTTGACCGCAGCCATCGCGCTGCTTGTCGGCATCAAGGTTGGGGGCCAGACGGGCAGCCGCGCCGTGACCGCGAGCGCGCTGCCGCCGTCATCGATTCCGACGTTCTCGACGGAGAACATCGGACGCATGGCGCATTTCTACGTCGGCGGCAACTACGTCGGCGAGCCTGGCAAGGAATACATGGACGGCGCGATGTACGTCGAGGTGTGGGTGCCGAAGCAGGTGCGGCAGCCGTATCCGATCGTCATGTTCCACGGCAACGGTCAGACGGGCGCCGTGTGGCAGCAGACGCCGGACGGCCGTCCGGGCTGGGCGTATTACCTGATCGATCAGGGTTACGTCGTCTACAGGGTCGATTACCCCGCGCGCGGCCGCTCGCCGTACGTGCCGAGCGTTGACGGTCCTCTCGGCATGCGCACGGCGACGGAGCTCGCGCAGATCTGGACCGGGCCCGTGCCGTCAGGTGGTGACTTCCCGCGCAAGGCGAAGTACACGCAGTGGCCGAGCAATGCTCCGGCGGACCACAAGGGCATGAAGGGCGATCCGGTCTTCGACAACTTCATCAAGGGGCAGATGCAGTTCGTCGGCAATCAGGACAAGCTCGCCGTGCCAGCCGGGATCGCGCTGCTCGATCGCATCGGCAAGCCGGTGATTCTGCTGACGCACTCGCAGGGCGGCGGCATCGGCTTCGACGTCGCCGAGGCGCGCTCGCAGTACATCGCAGGGATGGTGTCCATCGAACCAGGCGGTCCGCAGATCGGCAACGTCGATACCGCGAAGGTGGCGTACACGCGCACCAACCCGAACTCGTGGGGCCTGACGACGAACAAGTACGAGTTCGATCCGCCGATCAACAGCCCCGCCGAACTGAAGACGCATCTCGAGCCGTCGGAACGGCCGGGTGATGAGGTCGGCTGCTACATGCAGGACCAGCCCGTGCACAAGCTGGTGCACTTCCAGAACATGCGCATCCTGTCGATCTCAGCAGAGGGGACGTATCACCGCGTATTCGATGTCTGCATTCCGAAGTGGCTGAATCAGGCGGGCGCGAAGGACGATTTCGTGCGGCTCGAGGACGTCGGGATCCACGGCAACATGCACGAGATGTTCCTCGATCGGAACAGCGATGAGGTCATCAAGTTCATCGACAACTGGTTGCGGAAGAACATAAATACGAAAGCGACTTCCGGAACTCGTTAGCGGCCGCAGGTAAGCGCGCCGGGTCGATACGTCGTATAAACTCGAGGTATCGACCCCGTTTCAATGTCCGAGTATTCAACCCCACGCCGCAAGTGTCTCGCGGCAGCTGTCAACGGTATTCAAGGCATCATCAGCGGAGCACGCGCCGTGCTTCTCGAGCGGAGGCACGTCGGCCCAGTTTCGTCGCGGCAGACGGCCCCGTCTGGAATGAACGAATCAAAGATGAGCAGCGTATCGCTTAGCAGTGAGTCAGAATTCGATAGCGTTACGTTACGATATAACTTTCAACCATTCTTTTAGGTGTTGTCGGAGTGCCAATCACTAGTCGTGCGTCGATTCTGATCAGCGGAGTTCTCCTCGCGTTCGTGGTCGCATTGGCGATCACAGTGGAGGGACAGACCGCCGGCGTGGGCCCAGACCCGAAGAAGGTGAAAAACCCGGTCGCGGCGACCGCCGCCTCGGTGACCGCCGGCGCGGCCACGTTCAAGAAGTACTGCTCGTTCTGCCATGGTGCCGACGCGAAGGGTGATGGCCCACTGGCGCCGAAAGACTCACATCCCCCCAATCTCATTGACGACACTTGGGGGCATGGGGACACCGACGGCGAGATTTTCCTGGTGGTGCAGAACGGGCTTGGTGAGAAATCCCCGATGAAGGGCATGAAGACGAAGTTGTCGGACCAGGATATCTGGAACGTCATCAATTACCTGCGCAGCCTTGGCCCGAAGAAGTCGAAGAAGTCCTAGGCGCTTCTTCGGGATCCTCGCAGTGTGCCTCGCGGCTAGCGCCGGCTGCCGGATGCTCGATGGCCGGCCGTCTGATGCACCGCGACTCCCGCCACTGCCGGGCGCGCCCGCGGGCGTGTTCACAACAGCGCGTCCGACGCTCGGCGCCGCGGTCCGTGATTTCTTCAATCAGCGGCCGGCCGCGCACCAGCCACTCGAGTTTCCCCACGACACGCACATCGGCAAAAACATCATGTGCGAGGTGTGCCACGAGGGTGTGGCCACCGGCGCCGTCGCCGGCCTCCCGAGTGTCAAGACGTGCATGATCTGTCATGAAGCAATCGCGACGGACCGCCCGCGCATTCAGCAGATCACGGCAATGCGCGATAAAGGGCTCGATTTGGCCTGGCAGCGCGTGTACGGCTTCTCGAATGAGAACCACGTCAGGTTCAACCACGCACCGCACGTTCGCGCGAAGGTCGACTGTGCCACGTGCCACGGCGACTTGTCGAAGCAGACTGTCGCGCAGCGCGTCGTCGATCACACGATGGGCTTCTGTGTGACCTGCCACATCGAACGTCAGGCTCCCACTGACTGCCTGACCTGCCACTTCTGATGGACCGCCGAACCTTCATCAAGCTCACGGCGGTCACGGGGACCAGCGCGACGCTCGCGAGCTGCGGCAATCCGGAGAACGTGTTCATCCGGTTTGTTCCGGACGATGACATCGTGCCCGGGCAGGCGGTGTTCAAGCCGAGCGTGTGCCCGCTGTGCCCCGCGGGCTGCGGCTTGACGGTGCGCGTCATGGATGCCGACACGGACGTCGTGCGCAACGGGCAGGCGGGCGTGATGCGGATTGCGGCCGCGAAGAAGCTCGAAGGCAGCGCGATGCACCCCATCAATCACGGGACGCTCTGCGCTCGCGGGCAGGCGGCGATCCAGGTGACGTATCACCCGGATCGGATAACGCAGCCGCTCGAGCGGTCCGGCACGCGGGGCGACGGCAGGTACGAGGCGGTTACATGGGACCAAGCGATCGCGAAGCTCGTATCGAAGCTCGATGGTTTGTCGGCCGCAGGCAGCCAGCAGGCGCTGGCGTTCGCGATGCGGCCCGGGTCGAGCCATCGACACGCGTTGATCGAACAGTTTCTATCGCGGTTCGGCGCGCCGCCGCCGGTATCGTTCGAGCTGTTCAGCGACCGGGTATTGCGGCGCGCGAACGCTCTGAGCTTCGGACGTGAACAGCTGCCGACCTTTGATCTCGGCAATGCGCGCTTGGTCATCAGCTTTGGCGCCGACTTCCTGGGCACGTGGAACTCACCGGTCGCGCACAGCCGTGCCTACGGTCAGATGCGGCAGGGACGCGCGGGGATTCGCGGATCGTTCGTGCAGGTCGAGGCGCGGATGTCGACGACGGGCGCGAGCGCCGACGAGTGGGTGCCGGCGGCGCCGGGCACGGAAGGCGCGCTGGCGTTGAGCCTCGCGCACGTCATTCTTGCGGCGAAGCTCAGGCCCGCCGCCGCCGCGGGGAAGGCCGGCTTGCTGATCGATCAATTTGCCTCGGGTCTGCCCGCGTATGCGCCGGCGGAGGTCGAGAAGATCACTGGCGTCAAGGCCGCACGCATCGAACGGCTCGGCCGCGAGCTTGTCGAGCGCAGCCCCGCCGTCGCGATCGTCGGGGGCCCGCCGCTGGGGCACACGAACGGTCTCTTCACGGCGCTGGCGGTTAACGCGCTCAACGCGCTGCTGGGTGCCGTCGAGCAACCTGGCGGCATGTTCTTTACGCCGCAGATGAACATGGGTGCAGGCGGCAATGGCCTGCCCTTCAGACTTCAGCCCGAAGGAGACGGTCCACACATCGGCGACGCACAGGTGCTGCTGGTGGACGGCGCGAATCCCGTTTTCACGGCCCCCGCAGCGTGGAAGGTCCGCGAAGCGCTCCAGAAGATCCCGTTTATCGCGAGCTTCGGCAGCTTCCTCGACGAGACCACTGGCCTGGCGGATCTGATCCTGCCGGACCACTCGTTCCTCGAGTCCTGGATCGACGCCGTGCCCGAGTCGGGATCGCTAGCGGCGGCGGCGAGCGTCGCCCCGCCCGTCATGCGTCCCCTCCATCAGACGCGCGCCATGCCCGACGTGCTGCTCGATGTCAGCCGTCGTCTCGCGAAGCCGCTCGCGCCGCCGCTGCCACAGACGTTCGACGAAATGATCGGCGCCACGTTCATGAAGCTGCCGCCCGCCACCGCCGGCGGCGATGCATGGGCGGATGCGCAGACGCAGGGTGGATGGTGGGGCCAGCTCCCGGCCGCCCTCGTGCTTCCCCGGGCCGCTGTCGCGCCGGCGACGGCGTTGCGGCCCGAGCCGCGCTTCGACGGCGATGCGCGGCAGTATCCGCTCCACTTCCTGCCGTATCCGTCGCACGCCTTCCTCGACGGATCGCTCGCGCATCTGCCGTGGCTGCAGGAGCTGCCGGATCCGCTGACCTCGGCGATGTGGAGCAGCTGGGTCGAGATCAATACGCGTACCGCCGAGCGTATGGGCATCGCGCAGGGCGACATCGTCGATATCACCTCGAGCCAGGGCACGGTGCGCGCGCCGGCGATCGTCTCGCCTGGCCTCGCGCCCGACATCCTCGCGATGCCGGTGGGACAGGGACACACAATGTTCACGCGTTATGCAACCGGCCGCGGATCGAATCCGATCGCACTTATCGCGCCGATGACCGAGAGCGCCACGGGTGAATGGGCGTGGGCGGCGACGCGCGTGAAGATCTCGCGCGTCGGCGATCCGGATGGCAGCTTGATCATGTTCGCTGGCGGCGATCGCGAGCGCCCGTACGAGGATCTTGGGAGAGGCTGACGTGGCTCACAAATGGGGGATGGCGGCCGACCTGGATCGCTGCACGGGATGCGGCGCCTGTGTCACCGCCTGTCACGCGGAAAACAACATTTCGACCGTCGGCGCCGAGCAGGCAGCGCGCGGGCGCGCGAAGCACTGGATTCGCGTCGAGCGGTACTGGGAGGGCGAGTTTCCCGACGTCCATATGAAATTCCGGCCGGTGATGTGCCAGCAGTGCGACAACGCGCCGTGCGAGCCCGTGTGCCCAACCTACGCCAGCCATCACACACCCGACGGCCTCAACGCGCAGGTCTACAACCGCTGCATCGGCACGCGCTACTGCGCGAACGCGTGCCCATACAACGTTCGCTTCTTCGACTTCTTCAACCCGTCATGGGAGAAGCCGCTGCACCTGCAGCTCAATCCCGACGTCTCGCTCCGCGAGGTCGGGGTGATGGAGAAGTGCACCTTCTGCGTGCAGCGCATCAAGGCAACGGCGATCCAGGCCGAGGCTGAGAACCGCGAGCTCAAGGACGGCGAGATCAAGCCGGCGTGCGTGCAGACGTGCCCCGCGACGGCGCTCGTCTTCGGCGACCTCAACGATCCCGGAAGCGAAGTGTCGCGGCTCGCGCGCTCGCCCCGCGGGAGCAAACTGCTGGAAGACCTCGGCACGCTGCCCAAGGTCACATACCTCTCGAAGCAAACGCAGCCATGAGCAGCGTCGGCACCATGCAGCCGGTTCCCGATCAGGTTCGCGCCGACCTGCTGCGTCCCCTGCTGCGGACCTCGTGGAAGTTTTATTCGCTCGTACTGATTCTCGGCGCGATTGTCGTTGCGGCGCTCACCGCCTGGGCGACGCAGATGACGCTCGGCTTCGGCATCTCCGGCATCCGTTGGCCGATCTACTGGGGCTTCTATGTCACGAACTTCGTCTTCTGGATCGGCATCAGCCACGCCGGTACGCTCATCTCGGCGATCCTCCGTCTGGTCAATGCGGGCTGGCGCCGGCCCGTGACCCGCTGCGCGGAGGTCATCACCGCGTTTGCGCTGATGATCGGCGCGATGTTCCCGATCATCCACCTTGGACGTCCGTGGCTTGCGTTCTGGTTGTTCCCGTATCCGAGCGAGCGCATGATCTGGCCAAACTTCCGGTCGCCGCTCGTCTGGGACTTCTTCGCGATCAACACGTACCTCACCGGCAGTGTCCTGTTTCTCTTCCTGCCGATGATTCCCGACTTTGCCGTCGTGCGCGACCGCGCGACCGGCATGCGGCGGCGAATTTACGGCGCGCTCGCGCTCGGGTGGCGCGGCACGCCGACGCAGTGGCACCGCCTCGAGACCGCCATGCAGATCATGGCCGTCGCGATCATTCCCGTCGCGGTCTCGGTGCACACCATCGTCTCGTTCGATTTCTCGATGGCGCCGGTGCCGCTGTGGCAGTCGACGATTTTCGGTCCGTACTTCGTCGCAGGCGCGATCTTCAGCGGTATCGCGGGGCTCATCATAGCGATGGCCTTGCTGCGCCGGTTCCTGCATCTCGAGCGCTACCTGCACCCGGTGCACTTCCAGAATCTCGGCAAGCTGCTGCTGATGATGGCGCTGCTGTGGGGCTATTTCGTCTTCAACGAGCGGCTGGTGACGTATTACGGCAATAGGGTCTCGGACATGCAGGTGTTCTGGCGGACCCAGCGCCTCACCTTCGCGCCGCTCTACTGGACGATGGTCGGGTGTAACTTCGTGCTGCCGCTCGTCATCATGGGCATCAGTCGCTTCCGTACGATCACCGGCTGCGTCATCGCGTCGATCGGCGTTGTGATCGGCATGTGGCTCGAACGGTTTCTCATCATCGTGCCGGCACTCGGGCACAAGTACCTGCCGTACAGCTTCGGCGTCTATCGTCCACAGCCGGTTGAGATCGTCATCACGATTGGGACGTTCGCGGCGATGGCGCTGCTCTACGTCCTGTTCGCGAAGTTCGTCCCGATTATTTCCATGTGGGAATTGACCGCGGTGCAGCATCCGGGGCCGGCGCTCATCCCGCCCGCCACCGCTGAACATCCGCTCGGGGAGACGCACGCGTGAAGGCGATCTACGGCCTGTACACGGAAGGCACCGCCGCCCAGCGCGCGGTCGATCACCTGCGCGCGGCCGGCGTGGCCGACACGGACATCACGATTCTGTCGCCCGAGCCGCGTGAGGATCTCGCGTTCAGCCACATGCATCCGCCGACGTATATGTGGTGGTTCGCCTGTTTGGGCGGCCTCATCGGATGTGCCACGGCCATCGCGCTGGTCTACATCACGGAAGCGTCCTGGCCCCTCGTCGTCGGCGGACTGCCGATCGTCGCCTGGTGGCCGAACCTGATCATCATGTTCGAGCTGACAATGCTCGGCGCGATCGCCGCGACGGTCATCACGCTGGTCGTGAGCGCGGGGCTGGCGCGGACCCGGCAGGGCATCTACGATCCCGAGGTCAGCAGCGGCAGCATCCTGGTCGGCGTCGAGCGTCCCGCACTCGCTGCCATCGCCGCCTACGAACAGGCGTTGAGCACGACGCCCGGCGCGCGTATCAAGAAAATCTGAAGAATCGCTGACTATTCGACTTTGAAATCGCGCGATTCCGACGGTTGGCCGTCGACAAGGATATCGACCTTGTAGTCGCCGACCGGGAACTCGCTTGCGCTCTTGAACTCGAACGCGGTCGCGCCGGCGCCCTTGTAGGCGACCTTTCGCGACTCCTCGCTCACCATCATTCCGTTGTAGGTCCAGCGTGCGGTGATGGTGGACGCGCCGGTCGCCTCGGTCAGCACCGCCGCATAGATATGATCATCCGGCTTGAAACGGGTGGTGTGCGTGGCGAGGGTGTTGTCGCCGTTCAACTTGCTTCCGAGCTGCAGGGTGCCGACGCGCAGCGGCGGCCGGCACGCGGCCAGCGCGGTGACCATGATGACGAGCACGAGCGCCGATATAGGACGCCTCACGTTCTTAATGTAGCGTGGAACCGACATGAGTGGCGCCCCTCGACTCGCTTCGCTCGCGCGGCGAAGGCCCATTTCGGCCTCTGTTGAGAAAGTGATGAGGTCGCTTGCAGCCGCGATCACGGGGCTCGAGCTTCCCGCGGTGGAGAAGATTTCAGAAGAACAGGCGGAGGAGCCGTTCCAGATTCTCATCGCCACCCTTCTATCGGCGCGAACGCAGGATGCAACCACTCATGCCGCGTCCACTCGGCTCTTCCGCCGGGCACGCACGCCGCGGACGATGGTGGGAATGTCGGTCGGGGAGATCGAAAAGCTGATCTATCCAGTTAGCTTCTATCGCAGCAAGGCGCGGCACGTGAAGGCGTGCTGCCGGATGCTGCTCGATCGGTTCGGCGGGCGGGTCCCGTCAACATTGGAGGACCTCGTCATGTTGCCCGGCGTCGGCCGCAAGACGGCAAATCTGGTGATGATCCTTGCTTTCAAGAGTCGACAGAATATCTGCGTGGACACGCACGTGCATCGCACCTCGAACCGGCTTGGCTGGGTGAAGACGCAGCTGCCGGACGAAACCGAGCAGGCGCTCTACAAAGCAACGAATGCGCGGTGGTGGCCGTACATCAACCTGTATCTGGTTACGTGGGGACAGAACATCTGCCGGCCGATCGCGCCGCGCTGCGGGGATTGCGCGATCGCCGAGGTTTGTCCAAGAATTGGGGTCAGCAAACCGAGGAGATGAGCATGCGCTACACCATGGCCGCCCTTGCCGCATTGTCGCTGTTATCGGTGCCGGTGGTGGCGCAGGCGCCTGCCGCCAAGAAGCAGGCGGCTCCGGCCGCAGCCGCGCAGAAATCTCCAGGAGCAGGCCCCGTCTTCGTCGTTGAAACCATGAAGGGCACGTTCGAGGTCGAAACGTACCCGAACGAAGCCCCGAAAACGGTCGATCACATCCTCGCCCTGATTAAGCGGAACTTCTACAACGGTCAGCGCATCCTTCGCATTGTTCCTGGTCAACTCGTTCAGTTCGGCGATCCGCAGACGCGCGACATGACCAGGCAGGCGTGGTGGGGACGGGGGTTCGACGCGGGCAGCGGTCACTCGATCGGCGTTGCGGAATTCAGCAAGAAGCGGCTGCACAAAATTGGCTCGGTGTCGATGGCGCACCCGGGCGATGCGAAAGAAGCAGACAGCCAGATGTTCATCTCGCTGTCGGCGCAGCCGAAGTGGAACGGTCAGTACACCGTATTCGGTCAGGTGATTTCCGGAATGGACGTCGTCCGCAAGCTCGCGGTCACCGACCGGATCATTCGAGTAACTTTGCGACCGGAACCCGGCGCGACGAAATAATCGACGCAAGCTCCGGGTATTTCTCGGTCAACGGTTCGGGGTACTCGCCCTCGATTGCCTGTCCGAGCTGCGCCTTCAGCATCACCGCATTGACAACCGACTTCGAGGAGAAGTGGTTGTTCGTATAGAGATACGATTTCTTCACGAGCTCCTTTGCGGCATTTGCGGTCTCCGAGAATTCCTGAAGCTCCTGTGCGGAATAGAGGTAGTTGTACCGGTCCTCGCTCTTATCGTGCTTCCACCACTGCGCGGCGTTGCGGCCGTGCAGGCGCATGTAATAAAAGCTCGTCACGTTCGGCAGGTAATTCTGCCGAATCGAGAAGCGGAACTTAGGCTCGTCGATCTGTACCCAGGCGGCGCCGAACGAGTTGAGCAGTGAGAGCGTTTCGCCGATCGCGTCGCTCCAGCTCCTGTGCCGCAGCTCCACGGCGATCGGATATTCAGAGAACGCGCGCAGCAGGTGGGCAAGATATTCGCGCGATGGCGGTGTGTCCTTGAAGGCGGGAGGAAACTGGGCGAGCAGTGCTCCGAGCTTGCCCGCGTCGGCCAGCGGATCGACGCCGCTCTTGAATTCGTCGATATCGGACTGCGTGACGTCGGCGAGCAAATCCAGGAGCGTGCCTTCCGATCCCGGCGCCCTCTTCAGGGCGGCCTCACGGAACATCGTCGGATGCGTGAACTTCTGATACAGCTTCAGCGAGAAGTCGAAGTTTGCCGGCGTGCGTGCCGCCCACCCGCTCGTGACCTGCGCGCGCGGCTGACCGTAGAAGGTGCTGTTCACCTCGACCGTATCGAAGTGTTCGGCGTAGAAACGCAGCTCGTCGAAATGGTCGGTTCCGGCGCGCTTCGAACGTGTCTTCGGGTAAAAGAGCCCGTTCCAGGTCCCTTTTCCCGACGGGTAGTTCCAGCCCGAAGTGCCGACACGTACGTCGCCCATTCCTTACCGGATAATAAGAGGATTGCTCACCGTTAACGAGATCTTCCATTCGGTCCAGGGCGAGTCGAGCTTTGCCGGCAGGCCTTGTGTCTTCGTGCGCCTCACCGCATGCGATCTGCGCTGCTTCTGGTGCGACACCCCGTATGCGTTTCATGAGGGAAGCAAGCAGGAGCTCGACAAGGTGCTGGATGCGGTGGAGAAGTTCGACTGTCCGCTCGTTGAAGTAACGGGCGGCGAGCCCCTCCTGCAGGAGGATGTCTATCCGCTGATGCAGGGACTAATCGATCGCGGGCGTACCGTCCTTCTGGAGACGGGAGGCCATCGCAGCACGGCGCGCGTTCCGCACGCCGTCATCACGATCCTTGACGTCAAGTGTCCCGGCAGCGGCGAGTCGGCGAAGAACGATTGGTCCAACCTTGAACGGCTGCGTGTGCATGACGAGGTGAAGTTCGTCATCAAGGATCGCGGCGACTACGAATACGCGCGTGACGTCATCGCTCGACACCAGCTGGTATCGCGTGTCGCGGCGATTCATGTGTCGCCCGTACACGGCGTGATGCATCCGCGCATCCTGTCCGAATGGGTGCTTGCGGACAAGCTGCCGGTGCGCGTGCAGCTGCAGCTTCACAAATACATCTGGGATCCAGCGACGCGTGGCGTCTGACGCCGTCGTTCTCCTCAGCGGAGGCCTCGACTCCTACACGGCGGCGGCCATTGCGCGCGAGGAAGGATTCCGCCTGTTTGCTCTCACGGTCCGTTACGGTCAACGTCACTCGCGTGAAATCGAGGCGGCACGTGCGGTGGCGCGGTGGCTGGGCGTTGCACGCCACGTCGAGCTCGACGTCGATCTGTCGGCCTTCGGGGGGTCGTCGCTCACAAGCGATATTCCCGTCCCGAAAGATCGTCCGATTACCGTCACCGGCACGACCGCGCTCGCCGCAAACGAGATTCCCTCGACATATGTGCCAGCGCGTAACACAGTCTTCTTGTCCCTGGCGCTCGGCTGGGCCGAGGTCCTTGACGCCAGCGACATCTTCATTGGCGTGAACGCGCTCGATTACTCGGGGTATCCGGACTGTCGCCCCGAATACATAGCCGCTTTCGAGCGCCTAGCGTCGCTCGCGACCGCCAAAGGTGTGAAGGGAGGCGCATTCCGCATTCATGCGCCGCTGCAGATGCTGACGAAAGCGCAGATCATTCGCAAGGGTCTTGCGCTCGGCCTCGATTACGGGCTGACGCACAGCTGCTACGATCCCGATGCGCAGGGCCGTCCCTGCGGACGCTGCGACAGCTGCACACTCCGTGCGGCCGGGTTCGCCCAGGCAGGTGTCGCCGACCCAGTACTCGGCCGATAAGGTAAGCAAAAAATGCGGTCGTTCTGGTCCTTGTCGCTTCAGCGCCAGCTGGGGATTGCTATTGGCCTCCTGCTTGTCCCGGTCGTCGCAGCGGCTATCTGGTCGGGCACGACCACCTTGAGCGAGCGTGCCACGGAGCTTGGGGACCAGACGCGCGTTGTCGCCTACACCACCGCCGCCTACATCGATCGCGAGCTCTCCTACCTCGATGGCACGGGTGCCAATCTCGCGGCCAATCGCGACGTGCAGACGCTCGACCACTCATCCGAGGATCTGCTGCGCCGAATCACCGCCGGGCACCAGATGATCGGGTGCATCGACCTCGTCGAGCGGTCGGGCGATGTCCTGGTACGCGCGACGATGCCTTCGGGATTCGAACCGGAGATTCCATCCCACGATTGGGCCGACGAGGTATTCCGCACCGGGACACGCTTCGTCTCGCCGCTTTACCTCGCGCCGTCCGGCGTCAGATACGTGGTGCTCGGCTACCCGGTTCGCGACGGCAATCACCAGGTCGTTGCTGCGCTCGGGTTCTTCGTCGATCTGAAAACGATCCAGGAGTCTCTCAGGGCCATTCCTGTTCCTGATGGCTCCCTCATCACGGTTGCCGATCGCAACGGTCGCATTCTGGCGAGAAGCCAGGAAGCCGACCGGTACGTCGGGCAGCTATTGCCAGCGGAGTTCCGTTCGGCGGGTGTTGTGCGCCCGGCGGCGGAACGTACGGGTATTGACGGCGTTCGCCGGATGTACGCCGAAGCGCGTGTGGAAGGAGGGCCGTGGCTCGTAACCGTCGGCATGCCGATGCAGCTGGCGACGAATCGAGCGGCATCGCTCTGGGCGCGTAGCTTCGCCATTCTGGCCTTCGGTCTGATCGGCTGGTTGATCGTCGCATTTGGTTTGTCGCGGCGCCTCGCTAACTCGCTGACGCACCTCGAGACCGCCGCACAGCGCATTGGCGCCGGCGACTTCCGGCCTGTCGAGCGCCGGCCGATGCCGACACGTGAGTTTGCCGAACTGCAGGACGCGTTCGACCTGATGCTTCGTCGCTTCAATGACACGCGCAGCGCGCTCGACAGCCAGATGGCGGAGGAGCGCCGGATGCGCGAAGAGCTGCAGTCTCTGCAACGACAAGTTATCCGGCAGGAACGTCTGGCCGCGGTCGGACAATTGGTCTCGGGCGTCGCGCACGAAATCAACAATCCGCTGCAGGCCATCCTTGGGTTCGCCGAGCTTCTGCAGATGCAGGCGGACGTCCCGGATTCGGTGAAGGGCGACCTGCGCCTCATTCAGAAGGAAAGCGCGCGCGCCTGCAACATCATCCGCAATCTGGCGC
Organism: Vicinamibacterales bacterium; assembly: GCA_035492455.1. GTDB lineage: Bacteria > Acidobacteriota > Vicinamibacteria > Vicinamibacterales > UBA2999 > Gp6-AA40. Next base: position 45,495 of record DATJJE010000037.1, read on the forward strand.
TGTTCGCGCGCCAGCAGCCGGGCGAAGCCGCGCCGATTCGCCTGACGGAAGTCATCGTTTCCGTCGCCGAGCTGCGCCAGCGGCGGCTCGAGTCGGAGCAGATCGAGCTTTGTCTGGAAGACCGGTCCGTTCAGTTCGTTTCCGCGGTGGTCACGGAGCTTCAGCAGGTGCTTCTGAACTTCGTCGTAAACGCAGAGCAGGCAATCCTGACGTCAGGCCGTCTTCCCGGACGGATCACGATCAGATCGCGCGACCTCGACGGTCGCGTGCTGCTGGAAGTTGAAGACACCGGCCCCGGCATTCCTGGAGACAACGAAGCCAAACTGTTCCAGCCGTTCTTCACGACCAAGCCGGTCGGTCAGGGGACCGGCCTCGGTCTGTCGATCAGCTACGGCATTGTCGATTCGCTCGGCGGCCGCATCGGCTATCGCAGCGCGCCCGCCGGCGGCGCCATCTTCTACTTCGATCTGCCCGCCTCTACCGAGACGGCGTGACCTCCAGGATTTACTACACCGATCCGTACTGCCGCCGTTTCGAAGGTGTCGTCGTGAGAGCGTTCGAGCATGACGGCCGGCCCGCGGCGGTTCTCGACCGCACCGCCTTCTATCCCACATCCGGCGGCCAGCCGTTCGATGTTGGCACTCTCATCGAGCAGGGCGGATCCAACGAGCAGCGCGGAACCTTGGGGTCCGCGGTTCAAGTCATTGACACAATCGACCAGGACGAGGACGTCTTTCACGTGCTGAGCGCGCCTCTCACAGTCGGAGCGAGGGTTCTTGGCGATGTTGACTGGGTGCGGCGTTTCGACCACATGCAGCAGCACACCGGCCAACACATTCTCTCTGCCGCGTTCGATCGCCTCTTTGCAAACCGCACGGTCAGCTTTCACATCGGCGCGGACGTTTCGACGGTCGATTTGCAGAAGGAGATGTCGTGGGAGCAAATCGCTCGCGCCGAGGACGAGGCCAACCGCATCGTCTCGGAAAACCGCGAGGTGGCCATTCGCTTCGTCTCCTCAGATGAAGCGGCCACGCTGCCACTGCGAAAGGAGCCGGCCCGCGCCGGCGTGCTGCGTCTGATCGACATCAAGGATTGCGACCTCTCGGCGTGCGGCGGAACTCACGTCGCTCGTACCGGCGCGATTGGCGCCATCATTGTTCCGGCAATCGAGAGATTCAAGGGCGGTGTCCGTGTCACGTTTGCGTGCGGCGGCCGCGCGGTACGTGTGTTTCGCTCGCTCCGCGAGTCGGTTGCCGCCAGTGTGCGCGCGCTCTCGGTCCATCCGCAGGAGCTTCCGGCCGCCGTAGAGCGGATGCAGGCCGAGGCGAAGGAGCTGCGGCGCTCGATGAAGAAGCTTCAGGAGTCGTTGGCGGCTCACGAGGCCGCCCGCCTCGCCGCGCCGGTCGTTATCGAGGCGATCGACGGGTGGGACGCGAATGGACTGAAGGTGATTGCGACGGAGATCACGTCGCGCACGAGCGCCGTCGTCGCGCTTTTCTCGAGCTCTCCTCCGTTCGCCGCGGTAGTCGCCCGCTCACCGGATCGGACGGTGGACGCAAGCGCCGCGCTGCGCGCACTGACCCAGCGTTTTGGGGGTCGCGGCGGCGGCAAACCTGACCTCGCGCAGGGCGGTGGACTTTTCGGCAATTTGGAGGAAATTCTTTCAGCCGCCCGTGAGTTGCTGCGGTAGCACCTGCACAGATCCGCACTGAGGCCGGTCCCGTGTTCGACCGATAAAGTGTGCGAACTATGAACCTGGTGCTCGCCATCGAGCCGGATGCCTCCCAGGCCGATCGGCTCACCACCCTCGTGCGGACACTCGGCGCCAATCTGCAACTCGTCGCGTCGTCAAACTCCGCGATCGTGGCGATGAATCAGCGCGTGCCCGATGTCGTTCTTCTCGGGCGCACATTGTCCGCGGAGCATCGGACCGCAGCTGTTACCCAACTGCGTTCGCTGATTACTGACAGCGCGAAGATCCGTATCCTCGACACTCCCGACCTGAAGGAGCCGTTGGTTGCGGAGGCGTTCGGCAGAAAAATTGGTGTCTCGCTCGCCGCAGTCGACTACGTCCAGCAACAGTCGGCCGCGAGCACGGTCGATCAGGAATGGAACTCTGTCGCGATCGACGCACCGGCGCAGATCGAAGAGCTTCACGCAGCCGACGAAGACCTGATCGAAGCTGAAGTCGAAGTTCGGTTGAAAGGCGAACTCGCACGGCTACAGGCCGAAGCCGCCCAGCAGCAGGCGCGTGAGCTGGCGCGTGTGGAAGCCGAAGCCGCCGACCGGCACGCGCGCGAAATCGCGCGTGTTGAAGCCGAAGCCGTCCGGCAGCGCACCCTCGAGCTGGCAAAACTCGAACAGGACAACGCGATGAAGCGCGACTCCGCTGTCGCGGACGCAGAGGCACGGGCGGCCGCCGAGGGCGCCGCGCGCGCAGCGCTGGCGGCGGAGCTTGAACGTGTCCGGCGCGAAAGCGAAGCGCAGCTCGCCGCGGAAGTACAGCGCATTCGCAACGAAGGGGAACAGGCGCTCGCCACGCAACGCGACCTCGCGCAGGCGCAGGCGGAACGCGATCGCGAAGAGCGGATTGCGCGCGCGCGTGCCGAGACTGACGCGGCGAAGGCCGCCGCAGAAGCCTCCAAGGCTGCCGCAATCGAAGAAGCGCGGCGCGTAGTTGAAGAAGCGGCGGCGCGCGCGCAGATGGCGGAGGACGAAGTCGAGCGCGTCCGCGCCGAAGCGAACGCGCAGCTGAAGGCGGCTGTCGCCAAGGCGCGCGAGGAAAGCGAGGCACGGCTGCAGGAAGAAGTCACGCGCGCACAACGTGAGACCGAGGCGCGACTCGAGGCGCAGCTGGCCAGCGTCATCGGCGAGGCAGAACAGTTCCGCCACGCGCACCGCGAAATCTCGGAGGACGCTGCGAAGATACGCGAGGATGCCGCTCGAGCCGCGCGTGTGGCGGCGGAGACGCGCCTCGCGGCCGAAACCGCGCGCATCCGCGCCGAGGCCAACGAACGCCTCAAGGCCGAAATCGCACGGCTGCGGGCCGAAGCGGCGCGCGCGCAGAACGTCAAGGTCGACGACATCCCGATGTTCGCGTCGAGCAGAGATTCTGGCAGCTCCGCCCTCGTGGCAGCCGCTCGCCAGGCGCTGACGGGGATCCGCTGGGACTATGTAGCCACCGCCGCCCTCATCATCTTCGTCGTCGTTGCTGGCGCCCTCTACTTGCCGCGTGCCGTGCGCACTGCGGCGCACACCTCCTCAACACTGGTGGGCACCGCAGGCCAGGCGGCCAAGGCCGCCGCCAAGGAAGCAGCCGCTGTCGCCCCTGTCGTGACTCGTCGCGCGCTTAACGCCGCCGAGCGCGCCATCCCGCGCTCCGCCGCTGGCAAGGCCGACGCGGATCAGCCCCCGCCCGAGCAAAATGACACCGCTGCTGACGTCAGCGACTCTGGACGGGGCTTCATGACCGTCTACTCGCGTATCCCGATGCAGGTGTATGTCGATGGTAAACGCGTGGGCGCGTCGGACGACGGTCAGCTGATGCTGTCAAACGGGACGCATCGCGTCGAGCTGGTCAACGACCATTTCCATTACCGCTCGTCGACTTCGATAACGATTACGCCGGGGCGCGTGCAGCCGTACAACGTGACGCTGCCGACGGCGCAGGTGCAGGTGACCACGACCCCCGGCGCGGAGGTGTTTGTCGAGGGCGAGCGCGTCGGCGTCGCTCCGCTTGACGCGATTGCGGTGCCGATCGGCACCCGCGAGATCGCGGCCCGTGACGCCAATGGCGAAAAGCGCCAGGTGGTCGAGGTGAAGTACGGCGACACGCTGGAGCTGTCGCTCATTCCGCAGGCGGACGGCGATCAGAACGCGCCAGCCGTCCCCCGTCTGGCGCCGCTGTCGAGATCCCGGTAACGTCCCGCTTCATAAACCAGTTCGCCGTGTTCAGGACCGGCTGCTTGTCGATCGTCTGAAAGCCAAACCGTTCGTAAAACCTGACGTTCGAAGCTTTGTCGGTCTCCAGATAGCCGACTCCCTGCGCCCGGTCGACGCGCGCGCAATACTCGGTCATCAATAGCGTGCCGATGCCCGTACCCTGAAGGTGCGCATCGACAGCGACGGGTCCAAGATGCCAGTGCGGCTGCCGTAGATCGTGCTCGGCCCAGATGGCCATCCACCGGCCGACGCGCGCAAAGGCGGCGGCGCTGACCGCGGGCAGCAGCCGCGGCATCACTGTGAGCTTCTCAGCGAGCGACGGCTGGCAGTGCCCAGGAGCGATCATGCCGGCGATGCCCACGACCGTGTTGTCGTCGAATGCGCCGAGCAATGCGCCTTTGGAGTGAATAAGCGGCAGTGCGACTGCGAACATTCGGGCGAGCCGCTGTGCGCGGAGCTCGGGGTCGTCACCGAACGCCGCAATGTGGAGGGGATTGTCTCTCATGCCGCGAGCGACGACGCCGACCGCGGATGGCAGGTCGGCATCGTTCAACTCGCGGATGTTCAAATTCAGCGGCGGGCGTTCGCCATCACCGGGACGAACTTCTGGATGCGCTTGTTCTCTTCGACCTCACCCGTGTAGATGTTGCCTTTCGAGTCCATCACGATCGCGTTGATCCAGTGGAATTGGCCCGCGTAGGTGCCGTTCCTGCCGAAGCTGCCGATCGTCTTGCCGCTGGCGCGGTCGAGGATCCACACTTTGTCGTTGGTCCCGTCCGCCACGTAGAGATACTTCTGCTGCGCGTCACGCGAGATCGCCAGCTTGTAGGTGGTCCCGCAGGGCGGGAAGTCCTTGCTGTAGAGGCCGCCGCAATCCTCGGCGCGCTGTGACGGCGTGTTCGGCGACACGTAGAACTCCTGCAGGAACTTGCCGTCCGTCGTGAAGACTTCGATGCGGTTCTGCCCGCGCTCGCCGACGTACACCTTGCGGTCCTTCGAAATCTCGACGAAGTGGAGGTCGGGTACGAGGTTCTTCTCCTCAGTCGGCGGACCACCGGTCCACTTGTACTTCGGCAGCGGGTCGTTCGTGATCTCGCTCAGCTTCATGCCGTGACCGCCCCACCCCCGCTTAAACGCGCCCGTCGTCATGTCGTACACGATCACCCGGCGCTGATTGATGATGTAAATCTCGTTGGTCATTTCGTCGAGCTGGAAGCGCCCTTTGCTGACGAATGCATCGGTGTTCTGATTGTTCTCTTTGAAATTCTTGTCGTCCGCCGGCGGCCGATGGCCGAAGTCCCACACCAGCTTCCCTTCCTTCGTGTACTTCTCGATGCTGTCCTGCGCGCCGGTGCCCGCCACCCAGACGAAGCCTTTTGAATCGACGATCACCGTCTGCAGCGCCGTGGGCCACTTTTCGGTCGACTTGTCGCCCCACGCGTGGACGACATTACCCTCCTGATCGAGCTCGATCAGTTCCGGACCCTGAATGCAGCAATCGAGGCGGCCGTTGGCGCCGCCGGTCTCGTCCGGGTTCGCCGCCGCTGCGCGGTTGAGGAACCAGACGTGATCGTTGCTGGGATCAATGCCGATGCCCGTGACCTGCTGCATGCCCCATTTGTTCGGCAGCCACTTGGGCCAGAACGGGTCAACCTTGAAAATGGGCGCGCCACCCTCATCCAGCGCCTGTGCGGGCCGGGCCTGCGAGTGCAGCCCCAGGCTGGAAAGGACGATGACGAGCGACAGGAGTCCAAGGAAGCTTGCGGCTTTTCGCATCAGACGGTCCTCCAGAAGCGCGAGACGGGCGTAAGGGTATTCCTAGCGGCTGAAGGACGCAAGGCGGACGGCGATGGCGTCGAGCGCGGCGTTTGCCTGCGCGCCGCTGCCCTCGAAGTTGTTGACGATGGCGACAAACGCCAACACTTCACCGCCGCGCGACGTTGCGTAGCCTGCTAATGATCGAACATTCGACATGGTGCCGGTCTTGGCGCGGACGTTGTTCTCCCCCGGCGTTCCTTTCATCCGCGCCGCCAGCGTGCCGTCGATGCCGGCAATCGGCAGCGCTCGCATCCACGGCGAATTTGCGGACGGGTCGTACATCCGTGACAGCACGTTCAGCAGCGCTTCCGGCGCGAGCACGTCGCGCCGCGACAGACCTGAACCATCGACCAGCTGAAAGGCGTCCGCTGAAATCCCCCACGACGTCAGACGCTGTTTGATCCCTTCGAGCGCCTGATCGTTGCTGCGCGGCGGCGGGCCCGCTGCGTTCAGCCGCTGCACGGCCTCCCCGTACAGGTTGATGCTTTCCTTCAACAGCGGCTGCGCGATCTCGGCGAGCGGATGCGAGCGATACGTGTACACAATCGCCGCCGCATCCGGAGGCGCGATGCTCACATCATCCGCGTCAACGGCCGGACCCGCGACATCGATGCCTGATGAGACCAGGCGCCGCCGCAGCACGCGGGCGAACCATGCGGTCGGATTGCCTGCGGATACTGTGAGCGTCGCGGGCATGCCGCCGACGGGAACGGACCCGGCAATCGTCAGTGTCGTCTCGCCGGGGCGCATCTCCGGCCATACCAGCGCCGTGGTGCCGGGCGCGCCGGTGACGCTGCGATTCGTGATCGGCAGATCCTGCGCCTCGACGTTGAACGCGAGCGAAGTCGACGCGCCGGCAAACGCACCTGGGTTCACGGTTACCGTCAAACGGTTTTCGGCGAGATTCAGGGCGCCGAAGATCGCGCCCGTCGAATATCCCAGGTCATCCCACGACCACGCGAAACCAGGCCGCGGGTCTTCATACGCATCGTCCACTCCGACGATGCGGCCGTCGATGCGCTTGACGCCGGCGGTTTTCAGCGCGTCGATCCACGCGTTGAGATCGTCGCCGCCGCGTCCGCCGATCGCCGGATCGCCCCCGCCGACGATGAGCAGATCGCCGTGCAGCGCGCCGTCGTCTACCGGTCCGCTCGCACGCATTGTCGTCGTAAAGCGATAGTCCCAGCCGACCGCCTCGGCTGCCGTGGCGACGCTGACAAGCTTGGCGACCGAAGCAGGGACCAGCAGTGTCTGCGCGTTGAGATCGAAGACTCGTTCGTTGCGCGACAGCGACTGCACGGCGACGCCCCATGTCGCGCGCTGAACCCCCGGCATCTTCGTGGCGGCGGTGAGGTCAGATTGAAGTTGTTTGGCAGGATCGACGGGCGGAGATGCAAGAACGGCCGGAGGCGCTTTGGCGCAACCGGCCGTCAGGACAATCGCGAAGAGAACGCGGCGGCAGACCCGCACGTTACTTCAGAGCGTCAATCGCGGTCATTGTGTCGTTGAACGCCATCACGTCGACGGTGGCGCTGCCGGGTTCGTCGGCGCGGTTGGCGAGCACGGCGTTGCCGTTGCGCGCAAAGGTGACCGTCTCGGTCATGTTGTTGTCGAGCTTCAGCGTTGCGACGAGCGTCGGCATCTTCAGCGCCGGATCGATGCGGTCCTGGAAGAGGTTCGCCCGGATGTTGGACAGCTTCGTCAGCATGTCCTCGACCTTCGCCGTATCCACGTCTTTGCCGGCGGCGTTCTTCCAGACGTCCTTTCCGTCCTTGGCTTTCGACTTCTCGAAGACGAGCGTTTCATTGCCGCGCTTCATCTCAACGCGCGCGGTGTTGAACGAGCGGCCGTCGAACATGTCCTTGCGGCGAAGCGTGGCTGCATCCTTCTCGAGATCGGTCGCCGTCGTCGCCGGGATCGTGAAGATCAGCGGGCGCGACAGGTCGCGCGCATAGTTCGACTCGCCATCCTTCTTGCCAACGGCGAGCGAGGCGCGCGTGCTGCCGGCAATCGCGGTAATCGTCGCATCCGGTTTGTCGAGGCCGTATTTCGAGAGATCGGTGGCCTCATTCGACGCAATCTTCTGCATCTGCGCCGACGAAAGCGCCGTCAGGACCGCTTCCGCACCGGCGAAGTCCGCGCGCGCTTTGTACGGCTTGGTGACGAACCAGTCGTTGCCCATCTTGGCGAGCGCTGTTGTCATGCCGCCGTGCACGATCTCGATGCCGTCCGCCTTCGATTGGTCGAACTTCAACACGGCCTTGTTGCGCAGGTCGAACGGCGTGCGCTCGAAGGTGTTTTCAAGGTAGGCCGCGATCAGGAACACGCGCTTCTGATCCGGCGTCTTAGCGTACAGATCACCGCCGGTCGCCGTCTTCTCGCCGAGCAGCAAGTGCTGCAGCTCGTTCTTGCCCTTGACGCGAAACGCGATGTCAGCCTTCGGCGGATTGAGTCCGTATTGCGACAGGTCCGAGGGGTTCTCGTCGACCACGCTGTTGACTTCGAGCATGGCGAGACTGGTCGCCGCGTTTCCGACCTGGCCCTGGTCCGCTTCGGTTTTCTCCGGCTCGACGAGCTGCCACTGACCGTTGATCTTCTCTACCCGTGACGCCTCACCCGATGCGGGCTTGATCTGGATCTCCTCGATTTGATCCTCATTCACCGTGAAGGCCTTCGCCTTCGTCGCGGCGGTTCCCGCGGCCGGCTTCTTCGAGTCGACGAAGTAGATATAGGCGACGAGGCCGACGAGAATGACGAGGAGCGCGATGGTGGACTTCAGACCCCGCACGTCAGCGTTTCCTCCACCAGGTATACACACCCGTGCCGAAGACGAGTGCCGGGATGACGAGCAGCGACATCACCAGCACCGCGTTGGCCTGGCGCGCCGTGATCGTGAGCCGGCTGTCGGACGGCGGCTTCGGTCGGATGGAGATGAGGTTTTCCTGCTGAGCGAGCCAGTTGATGGTGTTCAGGAACAAATCCTGGTTGCCCTGGATGCGCACGGCATAGTTGGCGGCGAAGTCGGAGTCGCCGATCGTGACGAAGCGCGACTCCGGCGGACGCTGGTCGGTCTTGCTCGCATCGGTCTTCGGCACGTCGGTCGCGTTGGTCGCAGTCACCGCGCCGATGGTGACGGGTCCGGCTTTATCGCCCTTGTCCGCGTTCAACTCGACGCGGCCGCTCTTCAGCTGCGCCATGTCCACTTCAGCCCAGCTGCGCGCGCTCGTCTGGATGATCGGCACGGCGGCGCGTCCGTTCGAAGCCGGCAGAATCGGCGTGATCGATCGCGCGAGCGGAAATGCCGTAATCACGTTGAAGCGATCGGTAATCGGGTGCGACGGATATGTCGCGACGACGGGAACCGACGCGTCTGTGCCGATTAACTGACCCATGCCGCTGGCGTCGACGACGACGTCCTTGTCGGCCTGGAAATCCCAGTCGCGGAGCAACGCATCGAGCACCGGCGTCGCCGGAGTCTTGTCGTCTGGCGGATCGATGAGCACCATCACGTGCCCACCCTTGCGCAAGAACGCCTGCAGCATGTCCGCTTCAGGCTGGAACAGGTCCGTGCGCGGCCCCGCCAGGACGACCACCGATGCGTCGGCCGGCATCTCTTTTTCCTGCGCGAGCACGATGGTCGCCACATCGTAATTGTCGCGGGCCAGCGCCGCCTTCACCTCGCTGTAGCCGTCGCGATCGCTGCTGTCGATGTTCTTTTCGCCGTGGCCCTGAACGAAGTAGACCTTCTTCTTGTTCGGATTGAGCGCCTTCACAAGTCCGCCCGTCAGGTCCTGCTCTTCCGCCGAGGTGACAAGCTCCTTGCGTCCCTTGTACTCGACGGCGACGGTGCCGTAGGTTTGTATCTGGTACTGCCGTGCCTGAACGGGCTTCTTGTCGATGTCGATGTATTCGACGTCGACCTTTGACGGCGACTCGTACTTGTACTGGTCGAGCGCGGTGCGGAAGCGATCGAAGTCTTCCGTCTTGTCGAATACGGTGAACTTGACCGGCGCGTCGAGGTTCTTCACCAGCTTCACCGTCTGGTCCGACAGTGTGTACTGCTTGTTCTTCGTCAGGTCCCACCGCTTGTTCTGACGGAACGAGAGGTAGTTCGCCGCGACGAGAATGCCGAGGAACACGAGCACGCTGACGCTCGCGATGGCGCCGTACCTGGCGTTCCGCTGGCGGAAGTAATCGACAATCTCGCGCCATTGGCCGAGCGTGTAGAGGACCACGCACGCCAGGCCGGCCCATGCGGCATAGATGGCGTATTGATCCCATTCCGGCCTGAGGAAGCGAACCGCGACCGCCGCCACGACCAGCGCCGTGCCGAGCCAACCGACGATGTTGAGAATGTTCTTGACCATGGGTATCAGCCCTTCCAGCGTTCGGTGTCAACAGACCGTGCTGTCAGAAACAGCCCGAACGCCATCACGCTGAAGTAGTAAACAAGATGCTTCGTGTCGACGATCCCCTTCGTGAAGTCGTCGAAGTGATCGGTAATCGACAGGTAATTGAGGACGCTCTGCATCGTCGGTCCGGCAAATGAGGCGGGCCAGTTGATCACCCACAGCAGCAGGAACACGGCGAACGTGATCATCCCGGAGACGATCTGGTTCTTCGTCAGGCTCGAGATGAGCAGGCCCACCGAGATGAAGCACCCGCCCATCAGCAGCAGACCGAGATAACCAATGGCGACGACCTTCCACTCCGGGTTGCCGTACGAGAACAGCAGCGCCATGTGAATGGCGGTGATGGCCAGCATCGCTGCATAAAGAGTCATCGCGCCCAGAAACTTGCCGACGATGATCTGAACGTCGGTCAGGGGCGACGTGAGCAGCAGTTCGATGGTTCCCGAGCGCTTCTCCTCCGAGTAGATGCGCATCGTCACCAGCGGGAGCACGAACAGCAGAATGACGCTCGCGTTGAGAAAGAGCGGTCGAATCAGCTGCTGGTTGATGTCGACGTTGCCGCCGCCTTCCAAGCCGCCAAGCTGCAGGCTCTGCTGGTTGAAGATAACCAGCATGACGTAGAAGAACCAGCCGTACAGCAGCGCGAACATGCCGATGACGATGTAGCCGATCGGCGTGGCGAAGTATCCCTTCAGCTCTTTGTGAGCAATCGCGAGGACGTTGTTCACTGCACTACCTCCTCGGCCGCCGCGGGTGTGGCCGGCGCTTCTTCGGTCGTGACATGCAGGAAGATTTCTTCCAGGCTCATGCGCATCGGCCGCATCTCGAGCAACCCCCAGCCGCGGCCGACGACAGCAGCGGCAAGCTCGCGCCGGACATCCCGTCCCGCCTCACTGTCGACTTCGTAACCGACTGCTGTTGCGCGCGTGTCGCTGACCACAACGCGCGTGACGCCTGTGACGCGCTGCAGCACCGTCGCCGCATCTGCGCCGCCCGCATCCACCTGCAGATACATCGTCTCCGAGCCGCGGAGACGTGACGTCAGATTCTCCGGAGTGTCAACGGCCACAACCTTGCCGCGGTTGATGATGACGACGCGCTGACAGGTCTGGCTCACTTCGGGAAGGATGTGGGTGCTGAGAATGATCGTGTGATCGCCCGCAAGATTCTTGATTAGCTGTCGCGTCTCGATGATCTGCTTGGGGTCCAGACCGGCGGTCGGCTCGTCCAGAATGAGGACGTCCGGGTTGTGCATCAGCGCCTGCGCCAGCCCGACGCGTTGCCGGTAGCCCTTTGACAGCTTGCCGCAGTGACGATGTGCCATGTCGGCGATGTGCGTCTTGCGCATCATCTCGTCGACGCGCGCCCTGCGCTCCGGCCGCGCTACGCCCTTGATCTTTGAGACGAACGTCAGGTACTCGAGCACCGTCATGTCGGGGTAGAGCGGCGGCGTTTCCGGCAGGTAGCCGGTGCGCTTCTTCGCTTCAATTGGCTGCTCGAACACGTCGTAGCCGGCGACCAGGGCCTTGCCGTCGGTTGGGGGCATGTAGCCGGTCAGCACGCGCATCGTGGTGGTCTTGCCGGCGCCGTTGGGTCCAAGGAAGCCGAGGATTTCGCCTCTTTCCACGGTAAAGCTGACATCGTCCACCGCCGTCACGGAACCGTATCGTTTGGTGAGATGCTGAACCTCGATCACAGGTGTGCCTCCGCCTGCTTCATACGAGTATGTAAACCGAAATAATTACTGGAAAACCGACTGATTTTATACGAGGTCGGCGGGTGCAAAGGGACCCGGCAGATCGGACGTTCAAAACCTCGCTTCGGCCGGGATCCAGGAAGATAAGGAGAGAGTCTCCATTAGAGATGGCCACCGAAACGGTCACCTGCACCGTCTGTGAACTGCACGCGGAGGCGGTCTTCCGCGTGGAGGGGATGGACTGTAACGAGGAGGTGGTCATCCTCGAGCGGCGGCTCAAGCCGCTTGTCGGTATGGAATCGCTTTCCGCGGATCTCATCGGTCAGCGAATCCACGTCAAGTACGACGCGGCCAAGCTCACCACGTCCACGATGGTGGATGCGGTGGGTGAGACCGGGATGCGGATGTGGCTCGAGCACGACGAGCCGATGCTCGGCGGTTCCGCGTTGGAGTGGCGGTGGAAGCTGATGCTCGCCTGCGGCGGCTTCCTCATCCTGGCCGGCGTGCTGTCCTTCATCGGCCTGCCAGGTGCGGCGCTGCCCTGTTATCTGGCGGGAACGGCGGCCGGAATCATTTATCCATCCCGCCGGGCGGTCACCGCCGCGCGGTCGCGTACGCTCGATATCAACGTTCTTATGGTCATCGCCGTCGCCGGAGCGCTGGCGCTCCGCGACTGGCCCGAAGCAACGAGCGTCGTCTTTCTATTCGCCGTCGCGCAGTGGCTTGAAGTCAGGACGATGGAGCGCGCGCGTCAGGCCATCCGTGCGCTCATCGATCTCGCGCCGCGTGAGGCGCTTGTCAGGCGCAACGGACGCGACGAACGGGTACCTGTCGATGCGATCGTCCCCGGCGACGAGATCATCATTCGTCCGGGTGAGAAAGTGCCGCTCGATGGAGTGGTGCTGGCGGGCGGCAGCGACGTCAATGAGGCGCCGCTGACGGGCGAGTCGCGGCCGGTCGACAAGGAGCCGGGCGACGAAGTCTATGCCGGGACCATCAACGGTCGCGGCGCAGTCGAGGTGCGGGTGCTGCGGCTGGGCCGGGATAGCCGACTGTCGCGCATCATCCACCTGGTCGAGACCGCACAGTCCAAGCGCGCACCCGTTCAGTCGTTTGTGGACCGGTTCGCGCGAATCTACACGCCGGTAGTGCTGGCGCTCGCGGTGGTCGTCGCTTTTGCGCCGCCGCTGCTCGCCGGCGCCGCAACGGCGACATGGGTTTATCGCGCGCTCGTGCTGCTCGTGATCGCCTGCCCGTGCGCGCTCGTCATCTCGACGCCGGTCTCGATTGTTGCCGCCATGTCCGTTGCTGCCCGTCACGGCGTGCTCATCAAAGGCGGCGCGTATCTGGAGCGGCTCGCCTCGATTCGCATCGTCGCGTTCGACAAGACGGGGACGCTGACCAAAGGTGAGCTGAACGTCACCGATGTCGCGGTGGTCGGCAAAGCCGTCGCACTCGATGTTATCCGCCTGGCTGCGGCCGTGGAGTCGCGTTCCGCGCATCCGGTCGCTGCGGCGATCACCCGTCATGCGCAGGCGCTGCTTCCGGATCTGCCCGAGGTGCGTCGATTCACGTCGCTGCCGGGCATGGGAGCTGAAGGCGAAGTGGATGGACGCAGCGTCGCCATTGGCAACGAGCGGCTGTTTGAACGCAGCGGCATCGCGCTGCCGCAACCCTGGCCGGCCGCCGAGCGGCTCCGCACAGAAGGGAAGTCGCTTGTTTTTGTCGCCGCCGATGGCGTGACGCAGGGCGCGATCGCGGTTGCCGACCGCCCGCGCGAAACGGCGAGGGAAGCGATCGAGCTGCTGAAGAATCACCACGTCGAGTTGGTCGCGATGCTGACGGGCGATCACGAACAGACGGCTGCCGCCATCGCGCGCGAACTGAACGTGGATGAATATCACGCCGCATTGCTGCCGGAACGGAAACAGGCGATGGTGGAATCGATGCGCGCCGCACACGGTGCACTGATGATGGTCGGCGACGGCGTCAACGACGCGCCTGCACTTGCTGCCGCGGATGTGGGAGTGGCCATGGGCGCGGCCGGTTCCGATGCGGCGCTCGAGACCGCCGACGTCGCGCTCATGTCCGACGAGCTGCTGAAGCTGCCCTACGCCCTCCGCCTGTCGCGTCAGACGCTGCGCAATGTCAGGACGAACGTTGCGATTTCGCTGTGCATGAAGGCGGCGTTTCTCGCGCTGGCGATCGCCGGCCTGGCAACGCTCTGGATGGCGGTGCTCGCCGATACTGGCGCGACGGTCATCGTTGTTGCCAACGCGCTGCGCCTGCTGCGCGCGCGCTAGCGCGTCAGGCCTTGCGGTTGCTGAAGAAATGCGAGTCGACGTACTCGCCGATGGCGTTGCGGTCTTCGTCAGACAGTCCCGAGAACTCGAGCCCCATCCCCACCCGTTTGTCGCTCCACGCCACCTTCGACTGAACTTCGATGTCCTTCCTGCTCATCGGCATCCGGAAGCGGGTCTTGACGGCGATGCCTGTTTCGAGAGGGTTGGTCGTGCGCACCGCCACGCCTCCGCGGCTGATGTTCAACGTAACGGCCGCCGCGATCGTGTTCGCGAAGCGGTAGGCGATAGGAATACCGAGAACGACGCGCGGACCCGCGCGACGGTTGAACTCACCCGGGAACAGATGCGGCGCGAGCGAAGGCAGGATGTGCTGGAGTGATGTGTACTCGTTGACGTAACCGGCAACGTTGAGCGCTGCGAGCTCGCGCACTTCTCTGGCGTTGGCAATCGTGCCGCTGAAGACAACGATCGGTGGCTTGGCGGGATCGATGCTGCGGAGCGCGCGGACCAGGTTGACTCCGTTGCCATGCGGCACGCGCAGATCGACAACGAGGAGATCGATAGTGGAGAGGTCCGCCTTGACGCGCGCGATCAGCTCGCTGCCCGTTGGCACGGTGATCGCTTTGTGACCAGCACGCTCGAGCGCCGATCGGAAGCGTTCACGCACGAACGCCGTGTCGTCCGCGACGACGACCGTCTTGCTTGCGATCTTGCGGGCGTCGGCCGCGGCGGAGCTCACCGCCAGAGTATCGGATATGCGGTTACACGACCTTAGTGCTTAGCGCGCGGTTCGTTGCGGATGCCGCAAAGATCTCGCTATAATCCAACGTTCTGCCGGGTTTTGCGCGTTCCGCTATAGGATCCAGCAATGACCCGAACACAACTGGCGGCGTCTGACACGCCGCATGGAGCCCGTATGGCGACCTGCCCCGAATGCGAATTCGACGAGATTGACACCGAGGACTACGAGGAAGGCGATACCTTCAGCTGTCCGGAGTGTGGCAAGAACCTCGTGGTGGTGGGCGCCGACGAAGTCGAGATCGCCGACGATGACGACGACGACGAAGACCTCGACGAGGGCGACGAGGAAGACGAGGACGAGGATCTCGACGAGGACGAGGACGACCTCGAAGACGAGGACCTCGACGAAGAGGAGGACTTCGACGAGTGAGCCATGATCGGCTCCTCTCCGATCTCCTCTCTGGTTTAGATTCGGTAATCGTCGCCTTCAGCGGCGGCGTTGACAGCGCTTACCTCGCCTGGGCGGCGACGGATGTCCTCGGACGCGATCGCGCGCTCTGCATCACGGCCGACAGTCCCAGTTATCCCGATCACCATCGTCAGCTCGCGCTGGCGGTGGCGCGCAGATTCGATTTGCGCCACGAGATCATCCAGACGCACGAGCTCGAGCGGCCCGACTACAGCGCCAATCCGGTCAATCGCTGCTACTACTGTAAGCACGAGCTCTATACAACGTTGACACGCATCGCTGCCGAGCGGGGATTCGCAACGGTTGTCGATGGGGCGAATGCGGACGACCGCGGCGACTACCGGCCCGGACGGCAGGCCGCGCGCGAGTTCGGCGTGCGCAGCCCGCTCGACGAGGCCAACCTGACGAAGATAGAGATTCGCGAGCTGTCGCGACGCGCGGGATTGCCGACATGGGATGAGCCCGCGTCCGCATGTCTGTCGTCGCGTATTCCATATAACTCCACCGTGACGGGCGACAAGCTGCGGACGATCGAGCGCGCCGAGCGTGTGCTGCGCGACTTCGGCTTTCGCGTCTGCCGCGTGCGCCACCATGACGATCTCGCGCGCGTGGAGATCGGCGTCGACGAGCTGCCGCGCGCACTCGAGCCCGATCTGACGGCGCGCATCGTTGCCGCCATCGAGGCGCTCGGCTACAAACAGGTCACCATCGATCCACGCGGCTACCGCATGGGGTCGCTGAATGAAGGCTTGATCCTGCGCGTTGCGGGTTAGTGGTTGGTGCACCACCAACTACCAACGAGCAACCGACAGGGCGCCGTTGTTCTCATCATCGCCGCCTTGTATCTCGCGGCGCACGTTCCGTTCCTCGCGCCCTCGCTGGAAGACATCGATTCGATAAATTTCGCGCTGGGCCTTCGCCATTTCGATCCGGCGCTGCACCAGCCGCACCCTCCGGGGTATCCCGTCTACATGCTGCTCGGGCACGTTTCGCTGCCGATCGTCGAGCAGGTCACCGGAACGACCGGCGCTCCGGCTGAAGCCAAGGCGCTGGCCATCTGGTCAGCCATCGGCGGCGCCGCGTGCCTCATCGCTGCCTTCTACTTCTTCATGTCCTTGGGAGTTGGAAGCTGGCAGTTGGCAGGTTGGGCGGTTTTGCTCCTGGCGGCCGCGCCCGATTTCTGGATGACGGGGCTGCGGCCGATGAGCGACATGCCTGGACTTGCGCTGGCGGTGGCCGCTCAGGCGCTGATGCTGCGATCGCGGCTCACGGAAGGTGCGCTGATCGCAGGGATCGCCGCAGGCATACGCGTCCAGACCGCGGTGCTTACGCTTCCGCTCCTCGTCTTCGTGCTGCTGTACCAGCCACGGAGGCAGCACTCCGTGTCTTCGTGGTTCGTGATCCTGTCATTCGTGGCCGGCTGTCTGGCGTGGGGTATTCCGCTCATCATCGCCAGCGGTGGCGTCAACGCCTACATTGCGGCACTGCACACACAAGCAGCCGAAGACTTTTCCTGGGTGGACATGCTCTGGTCGAATCCCACGCCGCGGCACATCGCGGTCGGGCTCTATCAGGCGCTTGTGCTGCCATGGGCCTCGACGACGTTGGCGATGGCCGTCGGCACCGCCGCAGCGATCGGCGCGTTCGTGACGCTCCTGCGCGAGTGGCGCGCGGCGGTGCTTTTGTGCATTGCCTTTGTGCCCTACTTCATCTTCCATCTGCTGTTTCAGCAGCTCGATACGGTCCGCTACGCGCTTCCTATCGTCCTGCCGGTCGTCTGGCTGGCGGCGCGCAGTTTCGCAGTGGCCGGGCGCTTCGCTTCGGCCATCGCCGCGCCGTTTGTCGCCGCCGCGCTCCTCGTTGCTGTTCCAGGCGGCGTGGCCTACAGCCGCGAGGCGCATCCCGCATTTCGCGCCATAGCGGATGCGGTCCAGCGCGCGCGCACCCAACCGCCGGCCGCCGTGTTCAGTCACTACGCCGTCCGGCGTCCGCTGCAGGCTGCGGACCTGGGGCGGCTGCACGTTGTCGAGCCGCCAACCCAATACGAATGGCTCGGCCTGGTCAACTACTGGCGCCAGGGTGGAACCGCGCCGGTGTGGTTCTTCGCTGATGCTCGAAGAACCGATCTCGCTCTCGTCGACCCACAGAGCCGAACCGATGTCACCCGCTATCGCTGGTCCGTCGAGGACCGGAGTGAGTTGAGCGGCACGCGGCCTCTGGGGGTGGATTGGTATCGCTTTGGTGTGCCCGGCTGGTTTGCGGGCCGCGGATGGTCGCTGACGCCCGAAACCGGCGGCCTCACGCAAGCGAACGGCGAAGGTCCGGACCATAGGCCGATCGAGGCTTGGGTCCGTCGTCGCGGAGGGCTGTTTCACGCCGTCGTCGGCGCCCGGCACCTTGGTGATGCCGGCGCCGCTGATGCCGAGTTGACGCTCGCGGTCGATGGGCAGCAGATCGATCAGTGGCCGGTGAGGGTGAGCGAGCGCAACGTGCTGCGATTCATCCACATGCCGCAGGGCCTGCACGGCGACGGTCCGTTTGCCACGCTCACGATTGCCTCGCGAAGCGTCGATCCAGGGCGTCCCGCACCCGTCGCAATCCGCCAGTTCGACATCCAACCCGCATCACAGCTCGTTTACGGATTTGGAGAGGGGTGGCACGAAGCCGAATCCGTCGTCGAGACGGGACTTCATTGGCGCTGGACGAGCGAACGTTCGGTGCTGCAGATCGACGGCCCGCCACAGGCGGTGCGCATCACCATGCGCGGCGAATCGCCGCTGCGCTATTTCGACCGGCCGCCAACCGTCAAGGTAACCGCCGGCGGCGCGACCATCTCACAGCTTCGACCGTCTACAGATTTCGAGTGGTCGGTGACGGTTCCCGCCGACGCGATGACGAAGTCCGGCGGCGCAGTCGCGATCGAAACCGATCGCGTTTACCTCCCCGGACAGGTTGAACACACGAGCGACGAGCGACATCTGGGGCTGCGCATCTTCGATCTTCGCCTCACTCCGGTGTTGCCTTGATTGACAGTGTGGGATCCGGACGGTAAGCTCGTCGCGGCACTCTTAACGCAACAGAACGCTCAGGGAGATCGCCTCTATGAGTTTGCGCCGTACGTCATTGACCGCCATCGTTCTCGTGATGGTGATTGTCATCTCAGGATGCGCGAAGAAAGTGCCGCCGCCGCCGCCGCCACCACCGGCTCCGCCGCCAGCGGCTGCGCCGCCGCCGCCGCCGCCACCGCCACCGCCGCCACCACCGGCACCAGCGCCGCCGCCGCGCCCGCTGACGGAAGACGAGATCTTCCAGCGGAAGACGCTCGAGCAGCTGAACGCGGAGCGGCCGCTTGGCGACATCGGCTTCGACTACGACATGTCGACGATTCGCGAGGATGCACGGCCGATCCTGCAGCGCAACGCCGATTACATGCGGCGCTGGATGTCAATCAAGGTGACGATTGAAGGGCACGCCGATGCTCGCGGCACCAACGAGTACAACCTTGCGCTCGGCGAACGCCGCGGCGCGGCTGTGAAGGACTACCTGGTGAGTCTGGGGATCGCAGCGGATCGAATCCTCGCCATCAGTAAGGGTGAGGAGCAGCCGCTCTGCACGGAGATGACCGAGGCCTGCTACGCCATGAATCGGCGCGGGCACTTCATCATCACCGCGAAATAACCGCGAGACGGGCTGGACGGGCGGGATGGGGCTGGAAGGTCGCTTCCGGCCCTTCCTGCCTATCCCGCCTTTCCGGCCATCAGTTCCTCAACGATTGCTGCCGCAGCTCCTCGAGGATCCGCTGCGGCGATAATCGGTCTTCCCACCACGATATAAGTCGCACCCGCATGGATCGCCTCCGCTGGTCCCATCGTTCGCGACTGATCGTTCCGCTCAATACCAGCCGATGCGCCGCGGATGCCTGGCGTCACGATCTCGAAATCCGATCCGCACGCTTTGCGGATTTCCGCGGTTTCCTGCGCCGATGCGACAACCCCCTGCAAACCGGCCTGCTGCGTCATGCGTGCGAGAGCGAGCACCTGATCCAGCACAGGACGCTCGACGCCAATCGAGCGCAGCGCCTGCTGGTCCATGCTGGTGAGCACCGTGACACCGATCATCAACGGTGCCGGACGATTGAGCTTTGCTGACGTGTCACGAGCCGCGCGGGCAGCAGCCTGCATCATCGCCGTGCCGCCAGACGAATGGACGTTGATCATCCACGCTCCCGTAGCGACCGCCGCTTCGACCGCCTGCCCGACCGTGTTCGGGATGTCGTGATACTTCAGGTCGAGGAACACGCGCGCGCCTGCATCGGTGATGCGGCGTACGAGCGCGGGCCCTTCGCTTGTAAAGAGCCGGTTGCCGATCTTGAAACCGCCTGCCAGGCCGCGCAGCGCATCGACCAGCTGCATCGCGCGCTCGGCGCTTTCAACGTCGAGGGCGACTAGGAGCTTATCCACTGTTTCTCGCGGGACGTCGTGTCGATCGTGGCGACCAAATCGCTGATGCGCGCGATGCTGTGGCGCTGCATGTAATCCGTGATGCCGGTGAGGAGCTTGCCCCAGATGAACGGGTCGACGAAGTTGGCGGTGCCGACCTGCACCGCGGATGCGCCGGCGATGATGAATTCGAGCACGTCGCGTGCGCTGGCGATGCCGCCCATGCCGATCACCGGAATCTTCACGGCGCGGCGGCATTCGTAGACCATCCGCACCGCGATCGGCCGAATCGCCGGGCCGCTGAGGCCGCCGACGATGTTCGAGAGCTTCGGGCGGCGTGTCTCGATGTCAATGGCCATCGCCAGAAAGGTGTTGACCAGCGAAACCGCGTCGGCGCCGGCCTCTTCCGATGCGCGCGCGAACGAGGCGACGTCCGTGACGTTCGGCGTCAGCTTCGGGATAACTGGCAGTGGCGTCACTTTCTTCACCGCACTCACCACGTCGAACGTGCCGTGAAGGCTGCAGCCGAACGTGATGCCGCCTTCCTTGATGTTCGGACAGGAGATGTTCAGCTCCAGTGCCGCAACGCCTTCCGCATCGGACAGGATGCGAGCCAGCTCGACGTACTCGTCGAGGGTGCTGCCGCAGATATTGACGATGACGGTCGCGCGCAGCTGACGGAGTTCGGGAAGTTTCTCGCGAATGAAGCGGTGAACGCCGATCCCCTGGAGGCCGATAGCGTTGAGCATCCCCGACGGCGTTTCGACGATACGCTCGGGCGGGTGTCCCTCGCGTTCTTTCAGGAAAAGGCCTTTCACCGCGACGCCGCCGAGCGTGGAGAGGTCCACGGCATCGGCGTATTCGACACCGTAGCCGAAGCATCCGCTCGCGGCGATCAGCGGGTTCGCCAGCGTGAGCGCGCCGATCTGAACGGAGAGGTCAGTCCCAGACAATCTCATCCCCTCGAAACACAGGGCCCGCAATGCACGACCGCACGTAGTGCGACCCTGTAGGCCGGGTTCTTTCGGACCCCGCGCCATCGCGCACAGGAATCACGCAGCTGTAGCAGCCCCCCATGCCGCACCCCATCGTACGTTCGACGGAGACCTGCGACGGCCGATTGAATCTGCCGGCGACGTGAGCAACGGCCTCGAGCATGGGCTCGGGACCACAGGCATAAATCATCGGTTCGGCGGCCGCTCGCTGAAGCTCGCGTTCGAGGGGAAGCGTGATACGGCCTTTGTCGCCGATCGATCCGTCTTCGGTCGAGAGGATCAGGCGAATGTCACGCGACTTGAACCAATCGAGATAGAAGAGCTCGGCTTCGCTGCGCGCGCCGTAGAAGAGCGTCGTCTTCACCCCGCGTGCGAGCAGAGCCTCGCCCAGCGTCGCAAACGGCGCCAGACCCACGCCGCCGGCAACCATCCAGGCCTCCGTCGGAGGCTTTACGGTCTCGAACGGTCGGCCGAGTGGTCCGAGACATGAAATGGCGTCGCCCTCGACCGCGTCGTACAGAATCTTCGTCGTCACACCGACGCGCTTGCTGAGCAGCGTCAATCCCTCGACGCGGTTGTTCGACCGAAGCACTTCGAAGACGGAGAATGGCCGACGCAGCAGAGGATCTCCGCCGCCTGCGGACTTCACCATCACGAACTGACCGGGCTGAGTGGCTTCGGCGATCTGTGGAGCTGCGAGGGCGATGACGTTGTAGTCGGCGGAGAGACGCGTGTTGCGGATCACGCGCGCCTCGACGTCCACGAGCATTGATAGTGGAGTATACTGTGACAGCTCTTTAACGCGGCCCTGAGAGACCGCAAAGAGGTGAACATGCCTGACAGCAAGTCCGCGGTCGTCATGGACGCGGATCGCATCGCCCGCACCCTCACCCGCATCGCCCACGAAATCGTCGAGCGCAACAAAGGTGTTGATGACCTCGCGCTTATTGGTGTGCGCACGCGCGGCGTCTACATCGCTCGTCGTCTCCGCAAGACACTCAAGGAAATCACCGGCGATGAAGTGCCGACTGGCGCGCTCGATATCACGCTCTACCGCGACGACCTGATGCGCCACGCGGTAGGGCCGCAGCCGGTTATTCGCCGCACTGAAATTCCGTTCTCCATCGACAACAAGAAGATTCTGCTCGTCGACGATGTGCTTTACACGGGTCGTACGACGAGGGCGGCGCTCGACGCGCTCATTGATTTCGGGCGGCCGAAGGGAATTCAGCTCATCGTGCTCGTCGATCGCGGTCATCGCGAGCTGCCGATCAAGGCTGACTACGTGGGCAAGAACCTGCCCACCAACCCGGAGGAAAGCGTTCAGGTACGGCTGCAGGAAGTCGACGGCAACGACGAAGTCGTGCTGCAGCAGGAGGCACTGGTATGAGCCCGACGGTTCACGACATCGAACAGCGGCCGGCAGTTACCTCGCTCCGCTCAAAAGATCTGCTCGGCATCTCCGACCTGACGCCCGATGAAATCAACCTGATTCTCGACACCGCGGACGCCATGAAGGAGGTTGCCTCGCGGCCGATCAAGAAAGTCCCCGCCCTGCGCGGCAAGACGGTCGTGAATCTGTTCTTCGAGCCGAGCACGCGCACGAGGACGTCGTTCGAGATCGCCGAGAAGCGCCTCAGCGCCGACACGCTGAACATCGCCATCGCGACGTCGAGCGTGGTGAAAGGCGAGACGCTCGCAGACACTGCGATGAATCTCGAGGCGATGCGGCCGGACATGATCGTGCTGCGCCACTCGTCGTCAGGCGCGTGCCACCTGCTGTCGCGCATCTGCCGTTCGGCGATTATCAACGCCGGAGACGGCATGCACGAGCATCCGACCCAGGCTCTGCTGGACGCGTTCACCATCCGCGAACGAAAGAAGCAGCTCAAAGGACTGAAGGTCGCGATCATCGGCGACCTGCTGCACAGTCGCGTGCTGCGCTCGAACATCCTGCTGCTGACGAAGATGGGCGCGGACGTCTGGGTGTGTGGCCCGCCGACGCTGATGCCGACCGACATCCGCCGCTTCGGCGTCAATGCCACGAGCAACGTCGAACACGCGGTGCGCGACGCCGACGTGATCATGATGCTGCGCATCCAGCTCGAACGGATGGAAGGCGCCTACTTCCCGTCGCTGCGCGAGTACTTCAACGTGTTCGGCATGACCGAGGCGCGCATGCAGCTTGCCAAGCCCGACGTGATGATCATGCATCCGGGACCAATGAATCGCGGCGTCGAGATCGCGTCCGAGGTCGCGGATGGTCCGTACTCAGTGATTCTCGACCAGGTCGCCAATGGCGTTGCGGTGCGGATGGCGGTTCTCTACCTGCTGGCCGGCGGAGCGAAACATGAAGAGGCTGCTTAAGGGAGGACGCGTCGTCGACCCGGCGAATGGCATCGATGGCGTGCGCGACATCCTCATCGACGGTGAACGCATCGCGCGCGTCGGCGCGGATCTTCCGGTGAACGGCGCGACGGTCACCGAGATTCCAGACGGCCTCATCGTCTGCCCCGGCTTCATCGACATGCACGTACACCTGCGCGAGCCAGGCCAGGAGCATAAGGAAACCGTGGCGACCGGCACCGCAGCAGCGGTGGCAGGTGGCTTTACGGCGGTCGCGTGCATGCCAAACACGAGCCCGGTCAACGACGATGCGAACGTCACGACCTACATCCTGGAGAAGGCGCGCGAAGCAAACCTGGCGCGCGTCTATCCGATTGGCGCGGTGTCGAAGGGCTCGAAGGGCGAGCTGCTCGCCGATATCGCGGACCTGCGCAAAGCCGGATGCGTCGCCATCACGGACGATGGGCATCCGACGAAGACGGCAATCCTGCTGCGGCGTGCGCTCGAATACGCAGCGATGTTTGGCATGCCGGTCATCGAGCATTGCGAAGATCCATCGCTCATGGGTGATGGCGTTGCGCACGAGGGCTACTACGCGGCTGCGCTCGGTCTGCGCGGCATTCCGGGCGCGGCGGAGGCGCTTGGCGCCGAGCGAGGCATGCTGCTCGCCGAGCTGACGGGATCGCACTTTCACGTCGCGCACATGAGTGCGCGGGCGTCGCTGCGCGCGGTGCGCAAAGCGAAGGAAGCCGGCATTCGAGTGACGTGCGAAGTCGCGCCGCATCACTTCACGCTCACTGACGAAGCGCTGTCTACGCCTATCGCCTACGATACCAACACGAAAATGAATCCGCCGCTGCGCGAGGCCGCGGATCGCGATTCCATGGTGGAGGGAATCGCCGATGGGTCCGTCGATGCGATTGCGACGGATCACGCGCCGCATCACTACGACGAGAAGAAGGTCGAATTCGATCGCGCGCCCTTCGGCATCGTCGGCCTCGAGACCGCGGTTCCGCTGACGCTCGATCGACTCGTGCACACCGGACGCATCCGGCTGACGCGCATGGTCGAGCTGCTGTCGATGAATCCGGCGCGCATACTGAACGTCCCAGGCGGAACGCTGTCGGAAGGGGCGCCAGCAGACGTCACGATCATTGCGCCCGACCTGAAAGTAACGATCGAGGCCGCCAGGCTGCGGTCACGATCGAAGAACACGCCGTTTGACGGCTGGCAGCTGCGCGGTGGCATTGCCGCGACGATGGTTGGCGGGCGGCCGCTGTTTGTCAATTCGGAGACGAGGATATCGCTGTGATGGCTACGCTGATGACCACAAGACAGGAAGAGATCCGCGAAAAGGCGCTGAAGGACCTGCAGCAGTTTCAGGTGCTGATGCTCGACGGCCACTTCGATTTCGGCAACGGTTACCACGGCCGGCTGTATATGAATCCGCATCGCCTGTTCCGTTATCCGTCGACGATCTGGCGATTCGCGCAGGATCTGATCGACGTCCTGCCCGCGTCGGTGCTCGACGCGACGGAAGTCGTTGCCGGTCCGGCCACTGGGGGCGCGCTGCTCGCGCACACGGTTGCGGGCCTGCTCGACAGCCGTCGGGACATCACTCGCACGCCGACGATGTTCGCGCCGTTCGTTGTGGATGCGTACCGGGGACCGGGACTGAGCCGGTTCTATCGGCAGCAGATCATCGGCAAGAACGTATTGATTGTGGACGACGTGCGGAACACGGGTCAGACGCTGTCGCGCTGCGCGACGATCGCGCGCTCCGTGGGCGGCAACGTGCTGGCGACAGCCGAGCTCTACGACCGCATGGAAGCAACCGTCGATGCGGGCGTGCCGAACGTCGCGCTCGCCGAATACAAGGCGCCGGAAAACTACCCGGCGGATCGCTGTCCGCTGTGCAAGGCAGGCGTACCGATCACGACGTTTTGATTCGTGATTTGCGATTTGTGATTTGAAAAAATCAGTAAACACCAATCGCAAATCACTAATGACAAATCACTTGTAGGGACGGATCTGGATGGTGGGATCGCGATAAGCCCACTGCACGGCCGCATTCGCGAACTGGTGTGGGTGCAGCTTCGCGAACTCGGCGTCGGGTTCCACCACCGAATAACTCGGAAGATCGCCGTGCGTCTGGCGGAACTTCGCCAGATATTCCGGATAGACCTGCGTGCGTGTGGCGAAGTCACGGACGTTCGAGTTCGCGAACACCGCAAAGCGGATGGCGACAGCTGCGACTACCATCGCAAACACTGCCCGGTAACGAGCCCGATTGAGCAGCACTACCGCTTCCGCCAGCAACAGTGAGAACCCGATCGCCGGTTGATACAGGTATCTCGATGTGTTGCCCCAGTTGAACGACAGGAACGGCGCCAGCGCCAGCAGCATCCAGCAGGTGGCAAACCTGACGCGCCCGTTGCCGCGCACCAGCAGCGCGATCACGCCGACGACGATAACCGCGTAGTTCAGCGCATCGCGCCGCCCGACGTAGAGGCCGACGATGTAGTTGAGCGCGTTGGTGATGATGTGAAAGCCGAACGTGTAGTAACCCTGCGAGACGACGTAGTTGCGGCTGTTGATCCAGAGATCGAGCGCGAGATAGAGCGCGATCAGCACCGCATAGGGAGCAAAGATCCGCCAATCCGCAGGGAACGGCGGGTCCTTCGGCCTTCGCCAAGGCTCCGGCCGCCAGATCAACCAGTCGCTCAGCAACAACACGGGCAAGAAGACTACGGAGCTCTCATGCGTCAGCAGTGCAAGCGCGAACGCCGTGACTGAGAGCATGCGAAACCGCCGTTGACCCGAATCGCGCCAGCGCAGGAACCAGAGCACACTCAGGCAGCCAAAGAGCGCTCCGATCGTTTCCGCAAGCGCTCCGACCCATGCCACCGCATCGATGTCCGAGGGCTGCACGGCGAAGAACAGCGCGGCCACAAAGCCGAACACCCGATCGCCACCGATGCGCGTTGCAAGGGCAAAAAGGACAAGCACCGTGGCGGTGTGCAACACGATGCTCGCCGCATGAAACAGCAGCGGCGAGCCGCCGAGCAGCGGCGTCATCGCACCGAAGTAGACGTCGATGACCGGCCGATAGAAGTGGCTCATGCTGCCGAAGGCGACGAGCTGCCCGGGATGAAACGCCCAGGATGTCACCAGCCACTGAAAGTCGTCGTCGAAGAAATAGGCGGAGAGTGCGTTGTGATAAACAATGACAACCGCCACCACGAGAACGAGGACAGCGACGAGATGACGTTTCCGGATCTGTTCGGCCGACGCAAACCGTTGATTGGGGTGCTTCATCTGCTGCCGCTGCCCGGAGCGCCACTGTACGACGGCGCGATGCAGAAGGTCTACGATCAGGCGCTCGCCGAGCTCGACGTCTTCAAGCAGCACTCGTTGGACTCGGTAGTCGTCGAGAACTTTCGCGATATGCCGTACTTTCCAGGGCGTGTCCCCCCGGAAACCGTTGCCGCGATGGCGGCCGTATCGCGCGAAATCGTGCGCGCCGCCGGAATGCCGGTGGGGATCAACGTGCTTCGCAGCGACGGCGAAGCAGCGATTGCGATTGCGGCGGCGTCAGGCGCGCACTATGTGCGCGTCAATGTCCATATGGGTGCAGTCGTCGCGGATCAGGGCATTGTCCAGGGGAGCAGTCAGTTTTCGGTGCGCCTGCGCAGCACGCTGAAATCGAACGCGCTCATTTTCGCGGATGTCGGCGTGAAGCATGCCGCGCCGCTCGCCGGCCGCAGCCTCGACATCGAGACGCGGGACCTTGCGGAACGTGGCCTCGCCGACGCGGTGATCGTCACCGGTGACCGCACCGGCGTGGAGACAAGCCTCGCGGACGTCGAGCAAGTCCGCGGCGCGACGCGGCTGCCTATTCTCGTCGGCAGCGGTGCGACCCCGGAAAACCTCGAGCACGTGCTGCCGAAGGTGGACGGCTTGATCGTCGGCAGCTATTTCAAGAAAGATGGCGCCGGACACAACTTCGTGGAGTCGGCCCGTGTCGCGTGGTTCGCGCGGCGATTCGCCGAATTGAGAGGATGAGATGAAAGCGATTATTGGAACGCTCCTCGTCATGATGTCAGCGGCAGGCGCGGCATCGGCGTTTGCGCAGGACCGGCTGCCGCCGATTGCGGCAGACAAACTGACCGATGCGCAGAAGAAGGCGTTCGCCGAATTCAAGGAGGAGCGCAAACAGGACGTGTTCGGTCCGTTTGTCCCGCTCAGCCGCAGTCCGCAGTTGATGATCAACGCGGCGAAGATGGGCACCTACCTGCGCTTCGGCAACTCTCTGCCGCGCGACGTCAGCGAGTTCGCCATCCTGCTCGTGTCGCGGCGCTTCACGCAGCAGTACGAGTGGTATGTGCACGCTGCCGACGGCAAGACCGCTGGTCTCTCCGACGCCATCATCCAGGCGGTCGCCGACGGACGCCGGCCCGACGGCATGAGTGAAGGCATGGAGATCGTCTACGAGTTCAGCAACGAGCTGAATGATTTCCACAGCGTCACCGATCGGACCTACCAGCGGATGGTCGCGAAGTTCGGCGAGCAGGGGATGATGGATCTCGTAGGCCTCAACGGCTATTACTCGATGATTTCAATGGTGCTGAACGTTGGCCGAACTCCGCTCCCGCCCGGACAGGCGCCGGGACTCAAGCCGTTTCCAAAGTAGGCTCGAGGACCTCTACCGGACGTTCGACCATCCGGACGCGGCCTCAGACCCTGTCCACATCGTCCGGCGCTACACCGCGCCGGACGATCGTGAGGTGGTCGGGTTCTGTGCGGCCGCACTTGCGTTCGGCCGCGTGGCCAGCGTTCTCAACTCCATCGAATCGCTGCTGACGGCGATGGGCCCGCATCCGGCTGCATTCGTACGATGTTTCAATGCAGAGCGCGATCGTGAAGCGATCGATCCTCTCGTCCACCGCTGGATCCGCGGACGCGACCTCGTCGCGCTGATGCTCATACTGCAGAAAATGCTGCGCGAGTCCGGCAGCATCGAGCGTTTCTTTGTCGCCGGCGACGACCCGACGACGCCCGACATCGGCCCTGCGCTCGAGTCCTTCTCGACGCGCGCGCTGCAGACGAATCTCCAGGCTGCCTACCCTCGCGTGCCGAAGCGGCCAGGCGTCTGCTACTTCTTTCCAAAACCGTCAGCGGGAAGCGCGTGTAAGCGGTTGAATCTGTTTCTTCGCTGGATGGTGCGGCTCGATGCAATTGACCTCGGAACTTGGACATCAGTGTCCCCTTCAAGGCTCATCATTCCGCTCGACACCCACGTCATTCGGCTCGGTCGCTGTCTTCGATTGACGCGATATTCCTCACCAAATTGGAAAATGGCGGCCGAAATCACTGGCTCCCTTCGGGCTCTCAGTGACGATCCTGTTCGGTACGATTTTTCCCTCTGCCACATCGGCATGATGAGCGCCTGCGGATACGGCCGAGCCCAGGGTGATCGTCAGTGTCCGTTGAAGGGAATTTGTCGTCCTCGCAAGCACGCTTAGACGAATAGGGACGGAACGAGGATTGAAGCATCTTCGCTAACCCGGAGATCACGCTCCGTTATGCGCGTACGCATTACAAAAGCACTGGCCGGCAGTATCGACGGCATACAGCTTTCGCGGCTGTCCAAGGGACGCGTCTACGACGTGAACACATCGCTCGCGTGCTATCTGCTGTCCGAAGAAATGGCCGAGTTGTTTGAAGCCCCGTCCGAGACGCGCAACCTAGAGTCGTTCGTCCCGCGTTCCATCGCCGCCGATCGTTCGCGCAAGAAGCGTAATGGTCCGAAGAAGAAGGAAGAGTAGGAATTCATTCATGCGAATCATCATGTTGGCGCTCGTCACGTCGCTGTCCGGCGCCGTGCTGCCGGCGCTGGCTCAATCACCAAAGGACGAAGTCCGTATCACCGGCTGCGTACAGTGGGAAAAGGAATATCGCCACGATCGCAACGAAGGCCGCGGCGGGGCGCTTGGTACCGGCGTCGGGGTCGGCAATGAATTTGTGTTGATCAGGGTGAAACCTGAAGGCGGTCGCAAAGCCACCGCCTATAGCATCACCGGCGATCGAGAGAAGGAGCTGGGACGCCGGATCGGACAGCAAATCCAGGTGATCGGCATCATCGAGAACGAAGGCAAGCTGGACAGCGAGCGCTTCGGCGACTTGCCTCGCATCAAGATGACCGCGTGGATTCCCGTAAAAGACACCTGCGAACAGTAGTAGGTGCTATTGGAGCTTGGATCTTGGATCTTGGAGCTTGGAGCTTCTCTGAAGCTCCCACAGCTTCATGAACTTCAGGCCGACTGACCAGGCATTCATCAGCGAAATGGTCAGTCCCGCCGTCCCGTCAAGAAAGCCTCTCCTCAAGATGTAGTTGCGCAGGAACGCGGCCGGTGGGTGCACCAGGATTTCCACCGGCCCTGTTCGACGTCCGGCTTCGTACATCTGCTTTGCCGACAGCGTCGAGTAGTGATTGATGCGCTGGATGTGATCCCGCAGGTCGCTGAACGAGTAGTGCTGCAGCTCGCTGCTCAGCTGGCCTGACGCGCCGTCAACCGCGACGGATTCGTGCACGTAGCGGCCGCGCCATCGTGCGAATCGCCGGTTATAGAGCCGCGTCTGGTAATCGGGATAAAAGTCGGTAGTACGGATCCAGCGTCCGAGGTGAAACGCGACGCGCGGAACACGGTAGCCGTAGTACTGCGGCTCGCCGGCGAGCGTCGATCGGATCTCGTGCGCCAGCGCTGCAGGAATCCGCTCGTCAGCGTCGAGGGAGAAGATCCAGTCGTGGGTCGCCTGCTCGGCCGCGAAGTTCTTCTGATCGACGTATCCCGTCCACTGACGCGACATCACCCGCACCCCTTTACCGCGGGCGATATCGACGGTCTGGTCGGTGCTGCCTGAATCGACGACGAGAATGTCATCCGCGAAGGAAGCGGAATCGATCGCCGCGGCGATATGTTCCGCCTCGTTCAGCGTGATGATCGTGACCGTCAGTCGATGCAATTACTGCGTGCCTCCTACGACGCCGCCGCTCGTCACGGTTCCACCGCTCGTGGTCGTTGATCCTGGTGTTGCCGATGTCGTCGTGACACCGCTCCCGACGTTCGCAGCGGTAACGGTATTGACCGTCGCCGTACCCGATCCTGCGACCGGAGCGCGCTGCACGGTCTCGAGATCGACGAGCGAGCGGTTGTAGCTCAAAATCGCGTTCAGCTCGTCATTGCGCGCCTGCGCCAGGTCGCGCTGCGCCTGAAAGACCAGGAACTGCGTCGACGTTCCTGCCGCCAGCTTCTTCTGCTCCGCGTCGAGCCGCTGTTCCGCAAGCGAGCGCGACACGCCTGTCGCGCCCACCAGCTTGGCGTTGGTTTGCACCTGCCGCGCGACGTTGCGAACTTGCGTGACGACCTGCAGCTCCGCGTTCTTCAACTGCGTGACGTTCTGGCTGTTCTGCAGCTCGGCGCGCGCCAGGCTCGCTTCCTGCTGGCTGTGGCCGATTGGATAACTGATGTTCAGTGCCAGCGTCCAGTTCGGAAACTGGTTGCCGAAAATGTCGCTGAGCACCTGGCCGAAGCTGCGCGACGTCGGATTGGTGACAACGGGAATGCCCAGCGCGTTGGTGCGGACGACGGGCGTTCCGCCCAGGCCGCTGAGCCCGTAGTCGAAGCTCGCCGTCACGTCGGGGAGCGACTGGTTGCGGAAGTACTGAATGTTGATATTGGCCTCTTCGATCGACTTCCTTGTCTGCAGCAGGTCCGTGCGCATTTGCAACGCGTTGCGCACCGCGGCATCGACGTCAACGGTCATCGGCTGAAAGGCGGGCAGGTCCGTCGGCTGAATGCTGGTCGTCCAGAAGTCGGGCGACTGCGGGTTGAAGATGAGCGATCGCAGCGCGTCCTGTGCGCTCTCGATCTGCTCCTGCGCGAGGATCACGGCCTGTTCGCGCTGCGCCACTTCGGCTTCGGCAGCGACGGCGTCGATCGGCGGCGTGGTGCCGATTTGAATGCGCGCGTTAGTCTCGCGCAGCGACTCGCGCGCCAAGTCGAGCGACTGCTGTTGGACGCTAAGAGATGCGACGGCATACGCCAGATCCCAGTACGCGTTGCGCACGGCGCGCGACGTTGTGGCGACCGTCTGCTCGACGCCGATGTCGGCGATCTCGCGATTCTTCTCGCTGACGATCACCTGCTGGCGCAGGTTGTCGATGCCGAAGTTCCGCAGCAGCGGCTGGCGGATGCTGAGCGACAGCGACGACTGCACCTGCGGCGAGAACGTCGAGAAGATGTTGGTCGTGGTTGCACGGGTCGTGTCCCATCCCACCTGGTAGCTGCCACCCCACGGCGTCTGCTGCAGCAGTCCGAAGTTGCTGGCAAACCGATCCGTCGTCGTCTTGTTCTGCCCCGTCGATGCTCCCGACAGCACGCTTGTATTCGGCGTCGCCGTCCCTGTGTTCTGGACGACCGTCGTCAGCGTCGGCACCCAGGCGGAGCGCGCCAGGGCGATCGAGAGATCCTGAAGCTGCGGATTGATGCGCGCGATCTGCACGCCGAGGTTGTTCTCGAGCGCGAGCCGCACCGCATCGTCAATGGTGAGCCGCCGGACCTGCTCTGCCGCGGGTTGTTGGGCATACGCCGAGCCGCTCGCAACTCCGCCAAGGATGAAGAACAGGACCGCGCTAAACGTCGTACGCATTGAATTACTCCTGACACCTGATACCTGCTGATACCTGACACCCGATACGTGAAACCTACCGGAGTCCACAGTGACAGATTTATGAACGTATGATGACATTGTGACTACGGATTCCGTGCTCGATCGGTTTCGGCGCGTTGGCGCGCTGCTCGAAGGACACTTCAGGTTGACGTCGGGACTGCACAGTCCCGGTTATCTGCAGTCCGCTCTGGTGCTGCAGCATCCCGTCGAAGCAGAGGCGTGCGGAGCTGCGATCGCCGATCGCGTGCGTTCGCTTGCGCCGGACGTCGTGCTCTCACCGGCGCTCGGCGGCATCGTCATCGGACAGGAAGTGGGACGCGCACTCGGCGTGCGCGCGATCTTCGCGGAGCGGCAGGATGGAAAGCTGACGCTGCGCCGCGGCTTCTCGTTGCAGCCTGGCGAAAGGGTGCTTGTCGTCGAGGACGTGGTGACCACCGGCGGGTCGACGCAGGAGACCATCGATGTGGCGCGCGCGGCGGGCGCGACGGTTGTGGGAGCAGCGTCCATCATCGATCGCAGCGGCGGCAAGCAGCGTATCGACGTGCCGTACCATGCGCTCGCGGCCATTTCGCTGCCCACCTACGAAGCAGAGGCGTGCCCGATGTGCGCGGAAGGAAAGCCGGTGGTGAAGCCTGGCTCGCGTACTTAAGCTGACGCTTGCCTACGAGGGCACTCGATACGTCGGCTGGCAACGTCAGGCGACAGGAGAATCCATCCAGGGGATCCTCGAGGAGGCACTCGCCAGGTTCGAAGGCGCGCCGGTAAACGTCCACGGCGCCGGACGTACAGATGCCGGCGTCCACGCGCTCGGGCAGGTTGCCAGCGCGACCGTCAATTTCACGCACTCAGTTGAGACCATCGCACGCGCGCTCAACGCGCAACTGCCCCCCGATATTCGTGTGCTCGACGTCATCGAGGCGGCCGCGGATTTTCACGCCCGCTTCAGCGCGCGATCGAAGACGTATCGCTACCAGTTGAGTGCGGGCAGCGTTGGTGATCCTTTTACACGCGCGTTCACCTGGCAGATGCCGGAGCTACTCGACGTAGACGCTATGCGATCGGGCGCGGCGATGCTTGTCGGCACGCACGACTTCACTGCGTTCCAGAGCGTAGGAACTGAGACGAGCAGCACGGTGCGCACGATTTTCCGATCCGAGATCTGCCACAGCAGCGCAAACCAGCCTGCCGCGCCGAAGCTGCGAAGCAGCGAGGGTGGGGGGGCGCGACATCTCATCGCCTACGAGGTCAAGGGCAACGGTTTTCTTCGCCACATGGTGCGAGCGATCGTCGGCACCCTGGTCGAGATCGGGCGTGGTTGGCGCGAGCCCGCGTCGATGATGCAGCTGCTCGACAACGGCACGCGCGCGCAGGCAGGCGCAACAGCGCCGCCGCACGGATTGTTCCTCGTGAGCGTCGACTATGATTAGAGATCGCCGTGTCTAGAGACGATCTCCTATCGTGGATTCCGGCGGGCCACCCCGACGAAATGCTCGTCCGGCAGGTCAACTTCGAGCGGCTGCCGGAACACATCGCGATCATCATGGACGGCAACGGCCGATGGGCGGCGCAGCGACACCTGCCGCGCGTCGAGGGCCATCGCGCCGGCATCGACGCGGTCCGCGACACTGTGGAAACGGCCGCTCGCCTCGACATCAAGGTGCTGACGCTCTTCGCGTTTTCCATCGAGAACTGGAAGCGGCCGGCGACGGAAATCAGCACGTTGATGATGCTGCTGAAGCGCTACCTCCGTTCCGAGCTGAAGACGCTGCTCACCAACAACATCAAGTTCCGGGTCATCGGCCGCATGGACGAATTGGCCGACGACATCCAGGACGAGCTGCGCGCGGCAATGGATCGCACCGCGAACGACGGCGGCATGCTGTTCAACATCGCGCTCAACTATGGCGGCCGCGCGGAAATCGTCGATGCTGCACGCCGGGCGATTGAATCGGGTATTCGCGCCGAAGATCTCGACGAGCGGCGCTTTGCAACCTTTCTCTACACGGCGGGCCAGCCCGATCCGGACTTGTTGATTCGCACCAGCGGCGAGATGCGCGTCAGCAACTATCTGTTGTGGCAGATCGCATATGCCGAGATCTACGTGACGGAGACGCTGTGGCCCGACTTCCGCCGGCGGCATCTGCTCGAGGCGGTGCTCGCGTATCAGAAGCGCGAACGGCGGTACGGCGGCATCAGTATCGGACAAGCGCGCGCGAAATGATCCGTGTAATCAGTGGCGTTGTCCTCGCTGCCGCGGCGCTCGCAGCGATCGTCTTTCTTCCGTTCGCCGCGCTTCGCATGCTGACGTCGATCGTCGCTGGTCTCGGTGCCGTCGAGTTTGCGCACATCACGGGTGCGGCGCGGAGCCTGCTTGCGCGTGCGCTCGTGATCGCCATTACCGTATGGGCCTGCTGGTGGTCGGCCGTGCCGGCGCCCTTGAGCATCGTTCTGGTGTCGCTGCTCGTCATTGCCTGGCTGGCGATAGAGGTGCTGCGCGAAGGGCGAACGTTTCAACAGGCCGCGGTCGATCTCGTCGCGCCGATATACATCGGCGCTCCGCTCGGCATGCTCGTCGCGCTGCATATGCGCTCCGGACCGAAAGCGGTGCTGCTGCTCATCGCGACGATCGTCATCAGCGACTCCGCGCAGTACTACACCGGCCGTGCATTCGGGAAGCGGCCGCTCGCACCCACCATCAGCCCGAAAAAGACCATCGAAGGCGCCATTGGCGGAGTGCTGTTCGGAACGTTATTCATGGCGTTGGCCCTTCCGCTGGTGTTTCCGTTGACGCCACTGTTGCTGCGCGTACTGCTCGGCGCCGCCGTCGTCGTCTTCGGCATCGTCGGGGATCTCTTCGAATCGCGGTTGAAGCGCCTCGCCGACATGAAGGACAGCTCGCACCTGATACCCGGCCATGGCGGCGTTCTTGATCGCATCGATGCGCTGCTGTTTGCCATTCCCGTGTTCTATTTCATGGTCGTGCAGGGACGCGTGGCGTGAAGACGCTGGCTATTCTCGGGTCGACCGGTTCGATCGGGCAGAGCGCGCTCGCGGTAGTCGATGCACATCCCGACCGCCTGTGTGTGGCTGCGCTGGCCGCCGGCGATAACTCGGCCCTGCTTATCGAGCAGGTTCGGCGCTATTGTCCGAAGGTCGTCGGTATGGCTACGGCCGAAGGGGCCGATCGTGTCCGCAAGGCGTGCGGCGCGAACGCCCCGACCGTGGTCAGCGGAGCTGAAGGCCTTGTCGCCGTCGCAACACATCCATCGGTCGACATCGTCATCTGCGCGTCTTCAGGGACCGCAGGTCTCGAGGCCGTCCTGGCCGCAATCGAGCACGGTAAGCGCGTGGCGCTCGCCAACAAGGAAGTGCTGGTGATGGCGGGTCAGCTTGTCACCGACGCGGCGCGGCGGCATGGGGTGGCGATCCTGCCCGTGGACAGCGAGCACAACGCGATTCACCAATGCCTTCACGGCCGAGACCCCGTCGAGATCAAGCGGCTGATTCTCACCGCGTCGGGAGGCCCGTTTCGTGAATTCAGCGCCGACGCGCTCGACACTGTGGATGCGGGCGCGGCCCTCCAGCATCCGACGTGGCGCATGGGCCGCAAGATCACCATCGATTCGGCGACGCTGATGAACAAGGGTCTCGAAGTCATCGAGGCGCGTTGGCTGTTTGGCGTCTCGGCCGATCAGATAGATGTGGTCATTCACCCGCAATCGATCGTCCACTCACTCGTGGAACTGATAGACGGGTCAATCATTGCGCAACTCGGAATCACCGACATGCGTCTTCCCATTCAGTACGCGTGTTCTTATCCCGAGCGGTGGGACGCGCGTTCGCTGCCAACGCTCGACTTGCTTCGCGCAGGACGGCTCGATTTTCACGCTCCTGCACGCGATCGATTTCCATGTCTCGATCTCGCCTACCGCGCGCTGCGGAGCGGTGGAACGCTTCCCGTCGTCTTAAATGCAGCAAATGAAGTGGCCGTCGAATATTTTCTTGAAGGGAAGCTCGGCTTTACAGCCATT
Source organism: Vicinamibacterales bacterium (assembly GCA_035492455.1). Classification (GTDB taxonomy): domain Bacteria; phylum Acidobacteriota; class Vicinamibacteria; order Vicinamibacterales; family UBA2999; genus Gp6-AA40. The sequence goes on from DATJJE010000037.1 coordinate 81,420, forward strand.
CCGCGCGTCATACAGGAAACGATGGATGTGCATGACGTTGAAAAAGTGATCACGCTGGATGTGGTACGACGCGTGGATCAGTGGTCGCGGGAGTGCGCGGGGCATAGAGCCCAGGCGCTAGAATTGAACGCGTGACGACAATCCTCGCGTTTTTGTTCGTGCTCGGAGTGCTCGTTTTCGTACACGAGCTCGGACATTTCCTCGCGGCCCGGCGCATCGGCGTCCGGGTGCTGACATTTTCACTCGGGTTCGGCCCGAAGCTCGTGTCCACCAGACGCGGAGACACTGAATACGCGATCAGTGCCATTCCCCTTGGCGGCTACGTGAAAATGGCCGGAGAAACGGTCGACGACCCGCGCAGCGGTGCCCCAGACGAGTTCCTCTCGAAAACCAAGTGGCAGCGGTTCCAGGTGCTCATCATGGGTCCCGTGATGAACATTCTGCTCGCCGTCGTCATCCTGGCGCTGGTGCTGGCGCAGGGCGCCGAGGTCCCGGCGTACCACGACCAGCCGCCTGTAATCGGCTCCGTCACGCAGGGCTCACCGGCCCAGACAGCCGGGTTGCGGCGCGGCGACCGGGTGCTCATGGTGGACGACAGCTCCGTCGAGACGTGGGACAAGTTCGACATCGCTGTCGGCACGCGTCCGAACCGGGATATTGACCTCACCTTCCTTCGCGACGGCGAGACGAAATCGACAACGCTGCGCACACTTTCCCGGGGGAAATTCGCAGTCGGCGATATCGGGGTGCTGCCGAACTCGACGCCGGTCGTGGCATCGGTCATCAAAGGTGACGTCGCCGAGCGCGCGGGACTGAAGGCGGGCGATCTGCTGCTAGCGGTCAACGGCGAGTTCATGACGGCTCCGACGCAGCTCACCGAAGCCATCTCGAAGAACGCCGGCAAGGCGACGGATCTGTTGGTCAAGCGCAACGGGCAGGAACTGCACATCACCGTCACTCCTCAGAAGCGCGGTGACCGCGGGATGATCGGCATCTATTTCGGTGAGCAGACGAAGAAATTCAAGCCGGGGCCGCTCGAGGCGGTGAAATTGAGCGTTCAGCGCAACATCGAGTTCGGCGGCCTCATCTTCAAGACCCTCGGTGGGCTATTTGTCGGAACCACGTCACCGCGACAGCTGATGGGTCCGGTGGCGATTGCTCAGCTATCGGGCGAATCCGCTTCTGAAGGGCTGATTCCCCTGTTAATGCTGATGGCCTCCATCAGTCTGAACCTCGGTCTGTTGAACCTGATGCCGATCCCAGTCCTCGATGGAGGACACATTCTCATCATGGCGCTCGAGGGCATAGCCCGCCGCGATTTCAGCGCTCAGGTAAAGGAGAAAATGCTTCTGGCCGGGTTTGTGCTCATCCTGCTCCTCATGGTCACGGTGATCTACAACGACCTCACGCGCATTAGCTGGATAGAGCGGCTGATGCCGTGGAGAAATTAAGGAGGCACTCCAGATGGTTCGCGTTCAACGGATCGCCCTCGCGGCGATCGTAGCGGCAGCGCTCGCGGCACCGGTCGCCGCCCAGCAGAACTCACAGGTCAGTCAGGCGGACATTCAGCGGCTGCAGGACAGTGTGTTCCAGGCCGGCTCGGATATCCAGCAGCTCAGAAGCCGCGACGCAGCGCGCGCCACGCAGTTGCAGACGCAGCTGGACGATCTGCGCGACGAAGTCACGTATCTGAAGGTGAAGCTGCGCAAGGAAGGCTCGCTGCAGCGCACCGAGTACGCCACCGTGCGCGATCGTCTCGACGATCTGCGCTCCCAGGCGACCAACTACACCGCCAGCTACACGCCGGCCGGCACTGCGAACGGTGCGACGAGTGCAAGTGGTGCGAGTGGTGCGACGGGTGCGAATCGCGCGGCTGGCACATCGCCGTCATCCACCCAGACACAGTCGTCGACGACGACCCGCAGCAGCAGCACCCCGACGACGACGGCTTCCGGCGCCGGAGTCGAGATCCCGTCCGGAACCGAGCTCGACGTGCGGCTGACGAATGCGCTGAATTCGGGCACGGCGCAGGTCGAGGATCGATTCGAGGGCACGACGCTCGTCGACGTGGTCGTCAACGGCCGAACAATCATTCCCGCGGGTTCGGTGATGCGCGGTGTCGTTACGTCGGTCGATCCGGCGACGCGCACGAACCGCACGGCGAAGATAACCGTAAGTTTCGACCAGGTCACCGTGAACGGTCGGGCATATCCGATTCGCGGCACGGTCACGCAGGCGATTCAGGGCGAGGGCATCAAGGGTGAGGCGGGACGCATCGCAACCGGCGCGGGCGCCGGCGCGATTCTCGGCGGCATCCTTGGCGGCGTCAAAGGCGCGATTCTGGGCACGATTATCGGCGGCGGCGGTATCACCGCGGCCACCGAAGGTAAGGAAGTCGAGCTGCCTCAGGGATCGGTGCTGCGCGTCAGGCTCGATTCGCCGGTTTCGATCCAGCCAACCCGATAGCGGCCGCGATCTTCTCTGCGTGCGAGCCGGCATCCTGATGCACGGGATTCCGGTTCGCCTCTTCTGATTTCCCCAGCGGAATACTCAGGTTCTTCCACTGCTCGCCGCGGAACGACTTGGCGAGAAAGACCAGCTGCCCGACGTGATACGCGATGTGTGCGAGCGAGCGATGCAGCGCATCCTGCACCTCGAATTCCTGGCTGCGGATGCTGATTGTCTGCCGCAGGTGATCGTCGGTCAGTGCATCGAGCGCGCCGAACAGCGCATCCCACCCGCCGCTCCACTTCGCCAGCAGCTCTTCGCGCGTGACCGCGTGGGCGGTGAACTCCTCGTCTCGTTTCCGCCACGCTTTCTCGCCGTCGGTTGTCAGGAAGTCGGTGAACCGCGAGCGCAGGTTGCCGCCCACGTGCCACACGAGCACCGCAGCTGAATTCGACCCGGCTGCTGCATTGCCAGACGCGAGCTCCTCGTCTTTCAGTTGTGCGAGCGCCGCATCGCCGAGCGCCTTGTAGCGGCGGAACTCTCCTGAGATGGAGGAGATGATCGAGGGCACCGCCGAAAATTAGACCACGAAGCACGCCAACGCCGCGAAGCGATTCGAACCGGTTCCAGGCAGACGAACACGTTTGCCGTCGCAATTTGAATTCGCAAAATGACAGAATTCGCACGCGCCGAAAACTGCGCAGGCTTCATGGCCGTACGTCATCCGCGCGCGCAATCGTCGTCAGAACGGCTGCTGCTGGTTGGCGGACGCGTATTTCCGTTTCCAGAATCGGAACCTATCGATAACGCCACTGTCGTCATCGAGAACGTGGTCCTCGGTAGCGACCCTACTCAGAGCGTTCATGCATTTACAGATGTGCGGTACACCATTCGGTCTGGTCGGGTCGTTTACGCACGCTGAAATCTTGGCGAGCTTCGTGTCCTTCGAGGTTTAGACTCGCCGAGCGACGTCCTTCATTGCGGCCCTGGCGGCGGCGATCGTCGTCTTCACGTCGCGATCGCTATGCGCGGCGGAAAGAAACCACGCTTCAAATTGAGAGGGCGGTGGGTAGATGCCGCGGTTGAGCATTCCGCGGAAGAACGCCGCGTAGGATGACGTATTGGAGACGAGCGCGGATGCGTAGTCCCGAACCGGAGATGTGGTGAAGAACGGCGTCAGCAGCGAGCCGAACGCGTTGACCTGCAGCGGCACGCCGGCGTCGCGCGCTGCGTCCGCCAATCCCGCCGCGAGCATCGCGCCCAGCCGCGCGAGCCCCTTGTACAACTTCGGCGAGAGTCGCTCGAGCGCCCAGATGCCGGCCGTCATCGCAATCGGATTGCCCGACAACGTTCCCGCCTGATACACCGGCCCTGCGGGCGCGACCATCTCCATCACGTCAGCGCGGCCTCCGTACGCGCCCACCGGCAGTCCGCCGCCGATGATTTTCCCCAGACATGTCAGGTCCGGCCGGATCCCGAACAGCCTCTGTGCGCCGCCTGCCGATGCGCGGAACCCCGAGATCACCTCATCGAAGATCAGCAGGCTGCCGTGTCGCGTGCAGAGATCGCGGAGCCCGGCGAGAAATCCGTCGGCCGGCGCCACCAGTCCCATATTCCCCGCGATCGGTTCGACGATCACGGCGGCGATCTTCCCGGGGTAGGCATCGAACAGCGCAACGACCGACTCGATGTCGTTGTAGCGCGCGTTCAGCGTATCCGCCGCAACCGCCGCCGGTACTCCAGGACTGGTCGGAATGCCCAGCGTTGTCGCCCCCGAGCCGGCTTTGACGAGAAACGCATCGCCATGACCGTGATAGCACCCCTCGAACTTGACGATCCGATCGCGCCGTGTGAACGCTCGCGCAACGCGCACCGCGCTCATCGTCGCCTCGGTTCCGGAGCTGACGAATCGGACGCGTTCCATCGACGGCATCAGATCGCGCACGCGCTCGCCCAGCGCGGTCTCGAGCTGGCTCGGCGCGCCGAAGCTGGTGCCCCGCCTGGCCGTCGCGTTGATCGCCTTCACGAGTCCGCGCGGTGCGTGGCCGTGAATGAGCGGTCCCCACGACATGACGTAATCGACGTAGCGGTTGCCGTCGACGTCTTCGAGGGTCGACCCGGATGCCTTCGCGACGAAGAGCGGCATCGCGCCGACCGACTTGAACGCGCGGACCGGGCTGTCAACCCCGCCGGGCAGGATGGCTGAGGCTTGACTAAAAAGTTTCCGGGATTTCGTGGGCTGCTTCATTGGTGTATAAACGGGCTCACGATTCTGGACCGAGCCCGGGCCGCTCCGTCAAATCATTGCGGAGGAGTGACCGTGAGAACCATCGCTTTCGCATCGCTTGCAGCAGCTGCCGTCGTCGTGACGCTGTCGGCGCAGGGGCAGGCGCCGAGGCCGCAATCGGAGCAGGAACGTCTGCCCGCGCGGCTCTCCGGGGAATTCACCCCGCTTGCCACGCCGGACATCGCCAAGGGTCCGGTGCCGCGCATGCCCGACGGCCATCCCGATCTTTCCGGTCCATGGGTCGGCGGCGGCTCCAACAACGACATCGAGAAAGACGGCGGCCTCAAGCCCGGAGAGCTGCCGCTGCAGCCGTGGGCGAAGGCGCTGCGCGACCGGCGCAAGGAAGAGGACGAGCCGTATCTGTACTGCACACCGATGAGCGTGCCGCGCGTGAATCCCTATCCGTGGCGCTTCGTGCAGTCGATCACGGCCAACGGCCTGGGCACGATCTACGTGCTGCACGAAAACGGCGACGCCGGCGCGGTGCGCAAGATTTTCATGGATGGCCGCAAGCATCCACCCGCGGACGATCTGCTGCCGACCTGGTGGGGTCATTCCATCGGCCACTGGGAAGGCGACACGCTGGTCGTCGACACCGTCGGCTACAACGACAAGTTCTGGTTCGACAGCCGCGGCACGCCGCACACGACGCAACTGCACACGATCGAGCGGTATACGCGTACCGATTACGGCACGCTCATCAACGAGTTCACGCTGGACGACCCAGGCGCGCTGGAGCATCCGGTGCAGCTGAAGTTCACGGCGCACGCCGCGCCGCCGGGATCGGAGTTGATGGAATTCGTCTGCACCGAGAACAACCAATACGGGGTCGCCGCCGATATTCCGAACATCTACCGCGACAAGGGCTACGGCCTCGAAGTTGAGCCGCCGGCGCCGAAAAAGTAGGGAGGATTTCGATGAAGACGACCGTCGGTCTGCTCGGAGGGTTCGTCGCCATGGTCCTTGGCGCGCCCGCCTTCGCGCATCACTCCTTCGCCGTGGAGTACGACAAGGAGAAACCGGTCGAGGGCACCGGCGTCATCTCGAAAGTCGAGTGGACGAACCCGCACATGCGTGTCTACGTCGACTGCACCGACGAGAAGGGTGTCGTCACCACGTGGAATCTCGAGCTTGGCAGTCCGAACAGCGTCATTCGCCGCGGATGGAAGCCGTCCGATTTGAAGCAGGGAGCGAAAATTACGTTCAAGGGGTACGGCGGACGGAGAGTGCTGACGAGAGCCGCGGCAGACGTGTTGACGCTCGCCGATGGGCGCTCGTTTGCGGGCGCATCCGGCGCCCCCGACGGAACGCCCGCACAGTACGGCGTCGGCGCCCAGGTTCCGATTCCGTAACGTTAGAGAATCCGCGCAGCGTCGCGTGCGTAATACGTGATGATGATGTCGGCGCCAGCCCGCTTGATGGCGGTCAGCGTCTCCAGCATCCCGCGCCGCTCGTCGATCCATCCTTTCGCCGCCGCGAGCTTCAACATCGCGTACTCGCCGCTGACGTGATAGGCCGCGGTCGGCTGGTTGAACTGCCGCTTCACGCGCGAAATCACATCCAGGTAATGCAGCGCCGGCTTCACCATGATGATGTCCGCGCCTTCCTCCAGATCCGTTTCCACCTCGCGCAGCGCCTCCTCAACGTTGGCGGGATCCATCTGGTGGCTGCGCCGATCGCCGAACTGTGGCGTGGAATCGGCGGCGTCGCGGAACGGACCGTAGAACGCGGAGCAGTACTTCGCCGCGTAGGACATGATCGCCGTGCGATCAAAGCCGCGCTCGTCGAGCAGCCTACGGATCGCCGCCACGCGGCCGTCCATCATGTCGGAGGGCGCGACGATGTCCGCGCCGGCAACCGCGTGCGAAAGAGCCGCGTCTGCCACATGCGCGACGCTGATGTCGTTGAGAATCTCGTCGCCTTCAACGATGCCGCAGTGGCCGTGCGACGTGTACTCGCACAGGCACACGTCGGTGACGACAATCAGATCGGGCACTTCGCGCTTGAGCGCGCGCACCGCGTTCTGCACTGGAGCATCAGGATCGGAGGCCTTCGATCCCGTCGCGTCTTTGCTCTCCGGGAGGCCGAACAACAGCACGCCGAGCACACCGTCTGCCTTCGCCGCAGCCGCTTCCTTGACTGCCTCGTCGACCGACAGGTTGTAGACGCCAGGCATCGAAGCAACTTCGCGCTTCACGCCGCGCCCTTCGCAGATGAACAGCGGCAGGATAAAGCAGTCCGGTGTCAGACGCGTCTCGCGCACGAGGCTGCGAATCGCTTCGCTGCGGCGAAGACGCCGCGGTCGTCGCGTGAGCGCGAGTCGAGCGGTCGAGGTTTGTGTTGCCATGTCAGTCACTCCCGCAAGATACGCGCGAGCGGCAATTCAAGTCCCGCCAGAAGCGATGTCGAGAGCACGTCGCCAGCCTCACGCGAGAGTTCAATGGGACGGGCAAACGTGTCGCCGCTTCGCCGATAGACGCGAATGACGTCGATGTCCGGGTCGACGAACCAGTATTCGGTGACGCCGGAGCGCCCGTACAGATTTCGTTTGATCGTCTCGTCACGCTTCCGGGTGCCAGGAGATCCGATCTCGATCACGAGGTCTGGAGCGCCCTGCACATTCGGGGCGGTCAGCACGTTCGAACGTTCATTCGAGACGTACAAGAGATCGGGCTCGACGACGTCGTACTTCGAAAAGACGACATCGAACGGAGCGTGGAAAAGCCGGCCGACCGGATGCTGCTCGAGCCAGTTGCCGATCAGCAGGACAAGATTCATCGAAATCTGCTGGTGACGCATGTTCGGAGACGGTGTCACGTAGTGCTCTCCATCGATCAACTCGTGCCGCTTCCCGTCATCGGGGAAGAGGATGAAGTCGTCGTAGGTGAGCTTCACGCCGGAACCGGCCGGCTTCACGTGATCGCTCCCGGACATCGGCTCATTGTAGCCGTGCCGGAGCACGCGCCGTGCCTGCCGGGGTTCGCGCGTTTCCGCGGCATACGAGCGATCCGCGCGCGGCGGTGTTGCCAGAATTTCTGCGTGATCACGGGCGTCTGGTGGCAGAATCTGCCGCGATGGCTCTGAGCACCGGAACGCGGATCGGCGCGTACGAAACCACCGGACCTCTCGGCGCCGGCGGCATGGGCGAGGTCTATCGCGCGCGTGATGCGCGCCTGAAGCGCGAGGTTGCGCTCAAGATTCTGCGGGCTTCGGTCGCTGCCGACCCGGATCGACTTCTGAAGAACTGAAGGTTCCCGCAGTCAGGCGCCCTGCGCTTTGAGCCCGGGGTGTTCAGCGTAATACGCGGCGATGGCGTCGACGAGCGCGGAAACCGTGTACGTTTTGGGCTGAACGGTGACGTTAATCGCCAGCTGGCGTGCCGCATCGGCGGTGACCGGGCCGATCGTCGCGACGACGGTATTCTTCAGCAGATCCGCCACCTGATCGGCACCGTGTATCTTCGCGAAGTTCCGGATAGCCGAAGGACTCGTGAACGTCGCCACGTCGATTTTTCCCTCGAGCAGCATCCCGTAGACGTCGGGATCGCCTTCACGCTGCGTGTCCTCGAGGATCGTCCGATAGGCGATCACTTCGGTGACGATGGCGCCCGCCTGGCGGAGTCCGTCCGCGATGACTTCGCGCCCGATGTCGGCGCGAGGCAGCAGCACGCGGCGCCCTTCCATCGAACCGAGCGCGAGCAGCGCCGAGACGACGGCATCGCCGCGGAACTCATGCGGAATCAGGTCCACCTTAATGCCGAAGGATGCAAGCTTCTCGGCCGTCGCCGTACCCGATGTGCAGATGCGTGGACCTTTCAGCGCGCGCACGTCTCGCTCGCCGTCGAGCAGCGCCGTCATGAACGCCTCGACCGCGTTGGCGCTCGTGAAGATGATCCAGTCGAAGTCCTCCGGCGCTGCGGCGGCGCGCAGCAAAGGGTCGGGATCCTCGGGCGGCGCCATTCGGATCATCGGCGCCTCGATCGACTCCGCGCCGAGCGCGGTAAGCCGATCGATCAGCTCGTGCGCCTGCTCGCGCGGACGCGTGACGAGCACGCGCTTCCCGAACAGCGGACGCGAGTCGTACCAGCGCAGATGCTCGCGCAGTCCTGCCACGCGGCCGGCAACGAGCACCCCCGCCCGACGGCGCCGCGTCAGTTCACGCACGGTCGTCAGCAACTCCTGCATCGTGCCGGACAGCGTCTCCTGGCTCGGCAGCGTTCCGTTGTAGATGACGGCGGCCTCGGCGTCAGCAGGCCAGCCGTGGCTGACGAGTGCTTCGATGACAAGCGGCAGCTGCTGTGCGCCCGCGTAGCAGACGATCGTCCCCTCGAGCCGCGCCAGACTCGCCCAGTCGATGTCAGGCGGTGTGCGGCTTTCGTTCTCGAAGCCGCGCACGAGCGTGATGGTGTCGCCGCCGCCCGGGTACGTCACCGGAACGCCGGCGTATGCGGGCGTGGCCAGGCCTGGAACGAGACCGGGCACCACCTCGTAGGGAATGCCGTGCTCGTGCAGGAAGAGCGCTTCCGGGCCGCCTGCTTCAAACACAAACGGATCGCCGAAACGCAGGCGGGCAACCAGCTTGCCTTCGCGCGCCTTCTCGACAAGCAGATACCCGATCGCGTCCTGCCCCGTTCGTTCGGGAGCCGGATCGCCGACATTGATGAGCTCGGCGCCCTGACGCGCATATTTCAGCAGGCGTGATGGCACAAGCTCGTCGTAGACCACGACGTCGGCAGCGCGCAGATACGCGAGACCGTGAACGGTAATCAGGCCGGGATCACCCGGCCCCGAACCGATCAGATAAACCGCCGGCCGTTTCATGGCTGGATGCCCTCGACGGCAGCGTGCGTCCGTTCAACGTCTGTGAGGATCTCGCCGGCACCCTGTGACAGCAGATCGTCGGCAGCCACCTGCCCCAGTTTCAGTGCATCCGCCATCAGCCCGCGCGATTCTGCGCGAATCGCCTGCGCCCCGTCCAGCGAAAGTACGACGGCGACGAGCGACATCTCGTTGCCTGCAATCTCCGCGTGCGCGCCGATCGGCATCTGGCACCCGCCGCCCAGTCTGGTGACGACCGCACGCTCCGCGTCGAGCGCGGCGCGCGACGCGGGATCGTCAATGGCGCGCACCGCATCCGCAGCGCGCGGATCGTTCGATCGAATTTCAATAGCGATGATGCCCTGGCCCGGGGCGGGCACGCACGCTGCTGTGGGAAGCACGGTCGAAATCCGTGCTTGACCTTCGAGGCGAATCAGCCCAGCCGAGGCGAGCACGATGGCGTCGTACTGCCCCTCGTCCAGTTTCCGCAGGCGCGTACCGAGGTTGCCGCGAATGGGCTGGAACGTTGCGCCCGGAAAGAGCCGCGCGAGCTGCGCGATTCTCCGCACGCTGCTCGTTCCGAGGCGTGGGTTCGCGCCGAGCCGCGACACGAGCCGCTCGAGTGGCATCGGCTCCGTCCTGCCTGGCAACACCACCGCGTCGCGCGCATCCTCGCGCGGCAGCACACCGGCAATGACGAGGCCGTCGGGCAGCACCGCGGGCATGTCCTTGCTGCTGTGCACTGCGATATCGACCTCGCCGGCGAGCAGCGCATCCTCGATTTCCTTGACGAACAGCCGCTTGCCGCCGATCTGCGTCAGCGTCGCTTCGGCAAGCCTGTCCCCGGAAGTCTTGATAGTGACGATTTCGCAATCGACACCAGCTTTCACGCGCAGCTGCTCCGCTACGGCGTTGGCCTGGTAAAGCGCGAGCTCACTGCCGCGCGTACCGACACGAAGGATCATGAATGTTTGGTTTCCGGCTCGTCCTGCTGCAACTTGAACAGGCGGTTGATGGCTTCGGTGTAGGCCGCTTGCGTTTCCTCGTCTGGAAGCGCCTTCAATTGTTCGGTCGGTTCGATGAGCAGCTTCTCGACGATGAGGCGCGTGACGTCGTCGACTCGCGCCCGCGCTTCCGGGGTCAGCGGCCCGAGCTTCCCTTCGAGACGCTGCAATTCCGACGTGCGAATGGCCTCGAATCGCTGCCGCAGCGCCACGATGGTCGGGACCGCACTGCGCGAGCGCTGCCACGCCATGAACTTCGTGACTTCCTCGTTGACGATCGACTCCGCTCGCTCCACCTCCGCGGCGCGTTTCGACAGGTTCTCCTCGACGATGCTCTGCAGGTCGTCGATGTTGTAGAGGAACACTTGCTCGATTTCGCCGACAGCCGGATCGACGTCACGCGGCACGGCGATGTCGATGATGAAAACCGGCGCCGTGCGTCGATGGCCTTTGGTCGCCTCCAGATGCGGTCGCGTGACGATGGGCCGCTGCGACCCGGTGGCCGTAATAACGATGTCAGCGGACCCGAGCGCGTTTGCCATGCCATCCCACGGCACCGCGGTGCCGGCGACTTCGCCCGCGAGCGCCTCCGCATGCGCGTGCGTCCGGCTCGTGATCACGATGTCGCCCACGCCCTGCGCGCGCAGATGCTGCGCCGTCAGCGAGCTGATCTCGCCGGCGCCGATGACGAGCACGCGCCGTCCGTTCAGGTGTCCGAAAATCTTGCGCGCGAGCGCAACGGCCGCAAAGCTGACCGACACCGCTCCTTCGCCGACCGCCGTTTCCGTGCGCACCCGTTTGCCGACGCCGAACGACCAGCGGAAGGCATTGCTCAATACCGGGCCAACGCAACGCCTGCTCGCTGAGCTCTGATAGGCGTCTTTGACCTGTCCGAGAATCTGCGGCTCGCCCACGACGAGCGAGTCGAGACCGGCGGCGACGCGGAACAGGTGCGCGACCGCTGCGCTGTTTTCGAGGGCGAACAGATGCGGCTGGAACGTCTGCGGTGGAACATGGTGATAGTCGCTGAGGAAGGAGACGAGCTCCTCCCGTGCACGCGCGGGATCCATAGTCGCGGTGTAAATCTCGGAGCGGTTGCACGTGGACAACACGACCGACTCGGTCATCGAGGGACGAGCGGCGATCTGTTCTGCCGCCGCGCTGAGGTCGCCGCTCGAGAAGTCGAGACGCTCTCGGAGATCGACGGGCGCCGTGCGGTGGCTCACGCCTAAAAGAAACAAGTGCACGTGTCAGGTGTCAGCGAGTTCAATAGAAAGTATGGCTCGTCGTCACGAAATAGTTGATCGGCAGGAAGTTCAGCATCGCGAAGGCGAACCCTACAGCCGAGAGCCATGCAGCCCGGCGCCCGGTCCAGCCGAGCGTCCTGCGCGCGAAGACGGCAAACGAATAGACGGCCCACGTCAGCATCGCCATGAAAATCTTCGGGTCGTCGAGCGACATCGCCTTGATGTTCGGATCGTTAGGCGCGATGCCGCGTGCCTGCGCGGTCCACACAGCGCCGACGATGACGCCAAGCGTCAGAAAGGTCCACCCGACGGTAACGGCGCGCGAGTTCATCACGTCGAGGATCTGCAGCGATGGCAGCCGCGTATAGAAGTAGCCGAGGTGCTTCTTCTTGATCTCCTTGAACTGCAGCATGTAAGTAGCGCCGAGCAGCCCGGCAAGACCGAAGCTCGCGTAGGCAAACAACAGCGACGACACGTGCACCCAGAACCACGGGCTGTCGAGCACCGGATCCTGCGACTCCATCCCAGGATAGATGGCCGGAATAATTTGCAGGCCGGCGATGACCGGAAGAATGAACACGCCCATCGATCGCTCGTCGGTCGTCAGCTCCAAATAGAGGTACGACAGCGTCAGCAGCCAGACGAACGACGACACCGCCCGCGACGGATTGGCGATCGGGACGTGCCGAACCTCCATCGTCTGCATTCCAATGACGAACGTGTGGACGAGCGCGCCCAGCAGCAGCAGCGTCGTCGCGGCACGACCGGATGCCGGGTCACGGCGCGCGAAATGGATCGCGTACGCGACGGCAGCGGCCGCGTAGGCGATGAGCGGGAGGAAGTTCAACGGGTTGTCGGGGCGTAATAGCCCCGCTTCGTCCGCGGCATCACGTTGGGCCGGTCCACCTGGACAACGATGCGGCGGTACGCGCCATCGCGCTTGGCATTTTTCGACGAGTATCCGAGGGTGTACTGACTGGCGAGTTCGTCGGCGATTTCAGCGTAGACGCCGTTCAGATCGTCAATGCGAGTGGGGAAGAACGAGCGTCCGCCCGTTTCCTGGGCCAGCTGGCGCATGACGAATTCAGCCTCGTGAAAACCCTTGCTCTGCGTATCCGCGCCGCGCAGTGCGATGGTAAAAATGGCGACCTCGCTGCGCTTGGCGAGCTCGAGCACCTCGTCGAAGGAAATGAGGCTTGACGTGTCCTCGCCGTCCGAGAAGAGCACCAGCGCCTGACGACGAACGTCTTCCTCTCCGCCAACCTTGACCTTGCTGAGCTCTTTCAGCGCGATGTAAATCGCGTTGTAGAGAGAGGTCGAACCGCCCGCGGATGTCTGCTGGATGGCCGACTGCAGCTCGTTCTGGTTCGACGTGAAGCCCTGACGGATTTCGACACGGCTGTCGAAGTCGATGACCTGCGCCATGTCATTGGCCTTCAGGCGCTTGACGAAATTGGCTGCGGCCGTTTGCAGCGTCGGCAGCTTGTCTTCCATGCTGGCGCTGCTGTCGAGCAACAGCGACATCGCGATCGGTTGTTGTTTGCGCGTGAAGAACGACAGATCCTGCTTCACGCCGTCCTCGAACACCGAGAAGTTCTTCTCCTCGAGGTCTGTCACGTAGTGATTCGTCGTATCGACTACCGTGACGTTGAGCGAGACGACGTCGACACCGGCGCGGAATGTTCCCTGCGCGGCGGGGGTGGTCGAGAGTGCCGTGACCAGCGCGGCGGCGAGGAGGGCGATTCGCTTCACTTGGTTGTCCCTGTTCCGCGCTCGGGCGCGCCGCGCATCGTGATGCCTGGGCGCCGTGCGCTGACTTCAAGCTTGTCCGGCGGGATCAGCGATTCCGGCCGGCTGTAGACGACCTTGTACTGCGACGACAGTTCGCGAGCCAGGCGGTCGAGCGCCTGTTGCACGGAGATCTCCGACAGCAGGCTGACGCGCTGGCCGCCGGTCGTGCGCGTTCCTTCCGACAGGATGCGCGCCCGATTGCGAAGCTCGTCATGGTCGGTCGACGAGAAGTTGCCGACCGCGATCGCGTGGATTGCCGCGCCAGCCTGTTTGACTTCCGGCATGACCTGCTCGTATTGGCGGTTGGGGAAGTCGCCGCCGTCGGTGATGATCGGGATGATCACCGCCCGGGGAGTTTCCCGGCGTTCGAGGCCTCTGGACACTTCGAAGAGCGCATCCATCAGCGTCGTACCGGCACGCGTGCGCGGCCACAGGAGGCCGATGGCATCCTGCAGCAGCTTGGTGTTCGAGGTGTAGTTGGCGAGGATCGTCGGGCGATCGGCGAGGCCGACGATGGCGATCTGGTTGCCCATCGCCATTTTCGCGATGAACGACCGCAGTGCTTCGCGGACGCGTGGGATCAGGCTCTCGGACGCGGCGCTGTCGTCGACGAGAATGGCGATGTCGATCGGTTCGGTGGCGCGGGTGACGCGCAGCACCTCGCGCTGCACGCCGTCCTCGCGGACGACGAAATCATTCTGCCCGAGTCCTTCGACCGGTTCGCCCTTTTGATCTACGGCGCTGACGTACATCGTCCGCTCGCGGGACTCCTGCGCGGCGGCGGGCAGGCATACGGCGACGGCACACGCGAATGCGATCCCCAGAGCCACTGCGGGGGCCCGACGAGAGCGGAAAGTTGTGGACATGAGTCCTCTGTCGGCGCGCGGCGATCAGTAGAGTCATTGTAGGACCCGCTGCGCAACGAGATCAAGCAAAGTGGTTGCAGTGAAATCATTGCAGCCATTGAACTTCGCAGGTTGCGTGAAGCTTTTCACAAGGTGGGCTATACTGGCTTGATCCTGCGTGTCCAGCGAAGCCCGGAGGGAGGGTGGACTTCTCCGCCGTAGCCCACGGCGAAGACGGATCGCGTTCATGGCCAAGAAGAACCGCAGTTTTTCATACTCACGATCTGCGAAGTCCCTGCAGGAGAACGCCGAGAGAGCCGGTTCGGCAGCTGGCGCCGCCTATGCGCTGGTCGGCGGCATCCTCGTGCTTGGCGGCATCGGATACGCGGTCGACAAGTGGCGGGACACCTCGCCCTGGGGACTCATCATCGGTCTGTTGTTGGGCGTCATTGTCGGCTTCTACGATCTGGTGAAGACGACCGCGCGGCGATGATCGCTGAAGTGCTCTACGGATTTTTCGCGCCGCTGCTGGTGGTGGTGGTCAGCTGGCTGGTCGTGAAGCGCGCGTATCGCGCGAACTCGGCAGGACTGATGCCGGTGCTGCTGGTGGGAATGGTCCTCAAGCTGATATTTCTTGCCGTGTACGCGGCCGTGATGCTGCGCGTGCTGCATCTGCGGCCGATTCCGTTCGTGGCGACATTTACGGCGTCGTTCATCGTGTTGCACAACATCGAGGCGCTGCTGATGCGCCGTCTGTTCACATCCGCATGCTAAGTCTCCAGCCTCCAGTCGAACCGTCAGAAGCCGCGGAAGCCGCCAAGGGTGGCTTCAACGCGGGCGAGACGATCATCGAGCACGTCTCGAACACGAGCGTGAATGAGCCGATCATTCATCTGCCGCACATCTTCGGCATCGATATGTCGGTGACCAAGCACGTGCTGATGTTGTGGATCGTCTCCATCATTCTCTTCGTCGGCGTCACGTGGCTCGTGCGCCGTTTCATCCGGCAGGATCGTCCGATTCCCGGACGCACCATGACCCTCCTCGAGATTGCCATCGAGTTCGTGCGCGACAGCATCGTCGAGCCGAACGTCGGGCACAAGTGGTCCCGCGCCTGGACACCGCTCGTGCTCACGTTGTTCCTGTTCATTTTCCTCGGCAACCTGATGGGCGTCATTCCCATCTTCGACGTGCTGGAGTTGGCCAACTCCTCGTTCATTCACGCCGCTCCGGATTCGATCTTTGCGAAATCACTGCACGGCGG
This sequence comes from Vicinamibacterales bacterium, assembly GCA_035492455.1. Classification (GTDB taxonomy): domain Bacteria; phylum Acidobacteriota; class Vicinamibacteria; order Vicinamibacterales; family UBA2999; genus Gp6-AA40. The sequence continues at coordinate 97,123 of DATJJE010000037.1, forward strand.
CGTGACCGTGACCGCGAACTACAACGTGACGGCGGCGCTCGCCACCATCACCTTCTTCGCCATCATCGTCGCGGGCACGCGCGCGCACGGGTTCATCAAGCACTGGACGAACCTCGTGCCCAGTGGAACGTCGCCGTTCATTTATCCAATCCTGATCCCGATCGAGATCCTCGGCATGTTCTCGCGTCCGTTCGCGCTGACGATGCGACTTGCAGGGAACATGGTCGGCGGCCACATCGCCATCCTGGCGCTGTTGTCATTGATTTTCATCTTTACGCAGCTGTTTCAGCATGCGCTCGCCGGCATCGGCATCGGCATGGTGATGTCGCTGCCGGTCGGCGTGGCCCTGACGGCGCTCGAACTGGTCGTCATCCTGGTTCAGGCGTACGTCTTTGCACTACTGACGGCCGTGTTCATCGGCATGGCCATTCACGCTCATTAGTGAGCTTCGACGGAGGAGAGACGAGATGGACATCGCGATTGCGTACATGGGGGCCGGCATCGGATTCGGCCTGACGGTCATTGGCGCGGGTATCGGCATCGGCCGGCTCGCGGCCGCGATTGCCGAAGGCGTGGCGCGTCAGCCGAGCGCCAGCGGTCAGATCACCGGCGCGGCCTACCTGCCGCTGTTCCTGCTCGAAGGCGTCGCGATTCTCGCGGCCATCTTCGGCCTGCTGATCGTCCTCCTGAAGTAGGCTCCGCCTTTAGGCGGAGCTGCCGAATTCAGGCAGATCTGATGAAGGGACATCGCAAATGAATCCGCTGGTCCAACCTGATCCGGGTCTTTACATCTGGACCATCATCACGTTCCTGGTGCTGCTCGCACTGCTCGCGAAATTCGCCTGGAAGCCGCTGCTCGAGGCGCTCGACAACCGGCAGCAGTCGATCCGCAAGGCGCTCGACGATGCGCGGAAGGCGCAGCAGGAGCTCGAAGGCATTCACGCCGAATCGGCCAAGCTGCTGGCGCAGGCGCGGTCCGAAGCCGCCGAGATTGTCTCGCGCAGCCGCTCGGACGCCGACCGGTTCCGCGAGGAGATGAAGGACAAGGCGCGCGCCGACGCCGCCACGCTGATGCGCAACGCGGAGCGGTCGATCGAGCTGGAGACCACGCGCGCGCTGCAGCAGATCCGGCAGGAAGCCGTCGACCTGTCGGTCGGCATCGCGTCGAAGATCCTGCAGCGGAACGTGTCGAAGGAAGACAACGAACGTCTGATCGAAGAGACGTTCAAGCAGCTCGAAGCGACGCGGGGCGCACGCTAACGCGTGCGACCTTGCGTCACCAGCGCCTCATCGCGGTAGTCGCCGCCCTGCTCGGGGCGGCCCTGTTCGTCTACGCCGTCCGACGAGCAGGCGTCTCCGAGATCATCGACGCCGTCCGGCGGGTCGGTTGGGGCCTCGTCCTTATCTTCGCCCTAGCGGGACTCCGCTTTCTGGTTCGCGCCGAGTGCTGGCGCTGGTGCCTTCCGCCGCACACGGCCTTTCCGCTGCGGCGCGCCTTCGCGGCGTTTCTCGCCGGCGACTCGGTTGGAAACATCACGCCCCTCGGGCTGCTCGCCAGCGAACCCACCAAGGTCCTTCTCACCCGCCATCATCTCGCCACACGCGAAGCGGTCGCCTCGCTCGCGGTCGAGAACCTCGTCTACGCAGCGTCGGTCCTCGCCATGGTCGCCGTCGGGCTGATCGTCGTGGCGGCAAACGTCGCCATGCCAGCGGTCTGGAGGTCAGGTCTGTTCGCAGCGCTTGGTGCGCTGATTCTCGGCGCCGGCCTTGCGCTGCGCGCCATGCGTGGCACCTGGGATCCGAGCCGCGGCGCGCGCCCCCGCTGGCGCGAGCGGCTGGCGTCGATGCGCGACGAAGCGGCGCGGTTTTCCGGCGGCCATCCGGAACGTCTGTGGCGCGTGTTCGCGCTCGATCTCGTTTTTCACGCGCTCGCGGTGCTCGAGGTCTACATCACGCTCGAGTGGCTGCTCGTCGATCGCAGCCCGACGATTGTCGAGGCGGTCGCGTTCGAGGCGCTCAATCGCGTGATCACCGCGGCATTCAAGTTCGTGCCGTTCCGCGTCGGCATCGACGAGGCGACCGCGGGAGCACTGGCGCCGATCCTTTCGGTGAATCCTGCTGCGGGTGTCGCGCTGGCCGTCGTGCGGAAAGTGAGAAACCTTTTCTGGGCCGCGCTCGGATTGGTGCCGGTCGCGACGCATCCGGCCGGTCACTAATCAGCGCAACATGCCGTTGATGAAACGATCGTCGAACACGACCCACCAGAACGTCGCGTGACCAATGGCGAGCAGCACCGCACTCGCGAGGCTCGCGCGCACCGACTGTGAACACACCCAGAGCAGGGCAAACACCGCTGGAAACAGGGCGACGACCATGTCCATCTCGATCGCAATTCCCTGCACGGGCCAGAAGAGGACGAACGCCATCAGACACGGGACGGTGAACGCCAGCGCCAGCCTCGCTTCGCGCCGCCATTGCTTTCTGTTCAACAGCACGATCGCGATCAACGGCAACCCAGCCACGAGACCGCTGACCAAAATATCGCGAGCGGTCACCATCGACAGCAGGGGATACAACATCCTCGTCTCCGCTTCCCGCGCCCGCAACAACGGCCGGACGATAAAGCCTCCGATCGAGTGCCCTGGAACGACGACAAGTCCGGCGACGACGATGTAATACCAGACCCAGATCAGCGCCGCCCCTGCGGCGATGGCGCTCAGGGCCGTCGCCACAACGAGTCGGCGTCCGATGGGCATCTCGAACACGACAACCGCGAAGAACAGTGCGGCGAGGCTGAGATAACCGATGCCGTGCATTGCGGCACCGACGCCGAAGAGGATCGATCCGGCAACAAGGCCCGCCGTGAGATCGACCTGTTTCATCAGGTCCCGCGCGACAAAGGGAAAGGCGGCAGCTGAAAGAGACAGGTAGCCGACCTCGAGGTAGCCGAAATACATGAGCGCGGCCGGAGCCATCATGGCGAGTCCGATGTATCGAACGGAACGCGCACTCCACCGATCCGTGGCTGCAAAGCACCACAGCGTGAGCGCGAACATCGCGCCGCCAAGCCAGGAAAGCTCGCGATAGGCCTCGGTTGGAGATTCCGACGTCGAGCCCAGCCTCGCGTCGATGCGATCGAGCAATCGATACGCAAGGTGCGCCGAGAAACGGATTTCGCTGCCGTGGCGAACGAGGTCGTCGAAGTTATTTCGGTCCTGCACGACACTGCTGCCGTCGCCCATCGTGAACGCACGGGCGGGGAAGGGCAGTACGAGTGCGAGCGCGATGAAGGCGGCGAGCGCCGCCGAGACGCACGCGGCGCGCCCTCGTGCCGACCGCATGCCGGCCGCGGCGAGCAGCAGGCCACCCAGCGAGATGCAGATAAGGGATTGCGTAAGCGGCTACCGCGAGCGTCCGCGCAAGGTGAGCGACGGATCACCCCTGAACCGCCGTCGCGCATCCACGCGCAGCGCTTCGGCGCGTGCGCGCTCGCCGACGATTGTCCACAGGCGCGCGGCCATCGCATAGCCTTCGGGCGTCGGCGCGGCTTCAACGAGATCACCGATCACGTGCTCGACCGCCTGCTCGCGGTTCGATGCGCGATACAGCATGGCGAGGCTCGCATAGGTGGCAATGTTGTGCGGGTATTCGCGCAGTTCCTCGCGGAACTCGGCCTCTGCGTCCGCATACCGATCGAGCCGTGCGTAGGTGTTCCCCAGATTCAGATGCAGCTCCGCGAGCGTCGTTCCCGCTTGCTCGATGGCCGTCGCCGCCTGTTTCAACGCGGCGAGCGCCTCGTCGTAGCGTTGCTCGTCGTAGGCGATGCGCCCGGCGACGAACTGCGGCATCGGCAGATGCGCGTCCAGTTTCTGAGCTTCGGCGGCATGCATCTGCGCTGCTGCGGCATCCTCACGCGCCAACGCGACGCGCGCGGCGAGTTCGTGCGCCGCGGCCTTGAGGCGCGGATCCATGCCTGCCTCGGCGAGCATGACCGCGCGATCGGCCTGCGTCGCCGCGTCATCTTCGCGACGGGCACGCAGCAGCACCGCGGCGATCTGCAGCGGCACTTCGACGGCATCCGGCCGCTGTGCGCCGATCGCCGTAAAGGTCTTCACCGCTTCGTCCGTGCGTCCAGTACGCGCCAGCAGCAACGCGACCTGGTACTGCACGCTGATCAGATCCGGATGCTTTGCCGCAATCCCGCGCAGCGTATCGATTGCCGCCGTGTACCGCTTCTGTGCGACGAGCGACGCCGCTCGTTGGTGTGAAGCCGTGACCGTTTCCTGATCGCGAAGGTCAAGGGGTGCCGGAGCCATCGCAGTCAGGCCCTGCAGATAACCGAACGCCGCCAAGCGATCCTCATCCATCTGCGCCGGCGGTGCCGGCACCTCGATCGTTTTCCCGCTAAGCAGCTTGTCGAGCGCGGCCCCCATCTGATCGATTCGCGTCGAATCCGGTTTGGGCGCGTCCACCAGCGCTGCCATCTGCTCTCCGGTGCCCCGTACCAGCCGATAAGTCGCATTCGACAGCGCAAACACCGGCTTGCCGTTGAAACGGAACCACGGGGCGAGCAGCTCCGCGTAAATCGGCTGATCCGGCACGAAGCCGCCGGTCTTGTCGAGGATTGTGCGCAGCGAACGTCCACGAAGTCCGGAAGGCATCGGTGCGCGCACGACATCGAGCAGCGTCGGCAGCAAATCGATATGCTGCACGGGCAGCGGCACGCGGCGGCCGGCACCAGCCTCCCCCGGCAGCTTCACGATGAGGGGCACGTGCAGCGATGCGTCGAGAAGCTCGGCACCGTTGCTCGGATCGCCGAAGTCTGCCGTGAAGATGATGGTCGAGTCGTTGTAGCGGCGGGTCCGCTTCAGCTCGTCGACCAGACGGCCGACGACGGCATCGGCCGAGCGCGCATCAACCTGCAGGAACAGGAAGTAGCGCTGGCCTGACTGCGACTTCATCCACTGATCGGCGGCCTCGAACGTCGCCACGCCATCGCGCTGGGGGAGCACGCCTTCCTCGAGCGGCTCCTCGGGAAGCTCCGCGTCGTAGAACGAGAAGCCCTGCGCGAGCCCGGTGGACCGTCGCAGCAGGAACGAAGAAACCGCCGCGCCCGTATTGAAACCGCGATTCCGCAGCAGCGCCGCAATCGTCCGTGCCTGATCCTTCAGGATGAAACCGCCGTCGTCGCGCACGCCGTTATCGAACGGCAGCTGGCCCGAGAGCAGCGCCGCGTGCGCGGGCAGCGTCTGCGGCGAATGCGTGTAGGCGCGCTCGAATACGATGCCGCGGCCTGCAAGCGTGTCGATGTTCGGCGTGGCGCCGGTGGCACCGCCGTACGCAGGCAGCCGATCTGCGCGGAGCCGATCGACGGTGATGAGGACGATGGGGCCTTGATGCGGCGGCGATTCGCGGGCAAACCGCCAGCCCGTGAACGCGGCGCCAGCCACCGCGAGGATGAACAGCGTGATGATCAAGGTCGCCTGCCAGCGCTTGCGCGCCGCAGGCACGTGGCGCGTCACTTCGTCTCTGACTTCTTGAATTCGTTGTCCGCGTCAGCCGCGCGGTTCAGGAGCGTCTGCTTCGCGGCCGGGTTCTTCTCCTGCTCCGCTTTCTCGCGGTACAACGACGCGAGAACGAGGTTAACTGTCGTCAGCCGCGCGTTCTTGGACTGGATTGTCTGGTACGCCGAAATCGCGTCGTCGAGCTTTCCCGCCCTATGCAGTGCCTCGGCGGCGGCGACATCCTCGCCGATCGTTTTGACCAGCGCGCCGGGCATCGGTCCGGGATCGCGCTGCAGCGTCAGCGAAAGCACCGGCATATTGCTGGAGCTGACATCCGCGGTGCCCTGCAGCGGCAGGAAGTTCGGCGCCTCCGCGACGATGATCCATCGTCCCGAGCGGACGCCAATCATTGCGAACCGGCCTTTGTCGTCGGTGGTGGAGGTGATGCGTGCGTTGACCGCCTCGTTGGTCGCGCGCACGGTCGCCCCTTTGATCGCTTTTCCATCAGGATCCTTGATGGTGCCGATGATTCTGCCGGCCGTTTGCGCCGACGCGGCGGCCGCGAGCGCAAGCGTCAGGGTCGCGAGGATGCAGATTCGCCGCATGGGCGGATCTTACAGCAAGGGCGGGTCTTAAGACGCGCCCCTACATGGGGCGTTCGAGCAGCTTGTCACGGTACATCTGGGTGTCAGCGAGACGGACGGCATTGACCAGCGTCTCCGACGTGCTTTCCACCTCGGCGATGCCGATGCTCAATCCGGTATCTGCCGGCAAATCGGCCGCCCGGCGTTCCAGGCCAAACGCTTCTTTGAGCTCCTGCGCTTTCGCCTCTGCTTCGGCGGTGGTGCACGTCAAGAGCAGCAGGAATTCGTCGCCGCCCCAGCGAATGACGTAGTCCGATCCGCGCACCTGGCGGCGCAGCATGGCGCCGAGGGTGCGCAGCACGTGGTCGCCGGTATCGTGCCCGAAGCGATCGTTCAGGTGCTTGAATCGATTGACGTCGACGAACATCACGGTCAGCGGCTTGTCGTAGCGGCGATGGCGCTCGATTTCACGCCGGCCGATCTCGTCGAAGAACCGGCGGTTGTAGCAGCCGGTCAGCGGATCGGTGATCGCCATCTGCTTGATCTGCTCGTTCGCGGCGAACAGTGCGAGGTTGGTACGTCTGATCTCGTCCGTCATGTCCTCGAACACGAGCAGGTGCATGCCCAGCGCGATGAAGATGCTCGTCACGGTGTTGAAGGCGAGCAACGGGTTTGTGTATGTCGCGGCCCAGTCCAGCCTGTATGTCACGATCGCGCCCGCCGCATCGAGCACGCACATCACGCCGAGCGCCGCGCTCATCATGAACGCGCCAATAATCGGCGTCTTCTTCGCCAGGCGCGCAAAGCGGACGGACGCCCATCCTTTGAGGACGGCCGTGCCGGCAAGGCCCGTGTAGAACACAGTGGATAACGGCAGCGCGAAGGGCGCGGCGAGAAACCAGATGGCGGAGGCTGCGCCCGCCTGCACCGGGATGTCCCACCGGTGTGGAGTCTTCTTCGAGAACTCGTCAACGCTGAGCAGCAGCAGCGCCGCCGACCAGACCGTCAGGAGCTGTGAAATCCCGATCATCGCGCTGCCCAGCCGCACGTCGACGTAGCCGCGTGCGTTCAGCGTGTACGAAGCGGCGAGCATCGACCAGCTGACGATCCAGTACACGACGAAGGCACGACCGCGATAGAGATAGAGGATGCCCAGCGTGCACGTCGCGATGAGCGCACCGTAGGCGATGAACAGTCGTGGACGGATCTCGACGGAAGGCGGCGCGGGAATGCTGCGCAGCGCGCCGGACAGAAGTTCGGCCGGCGTCTGCAGCGCAAGGGCCGCCACGGCCGGCGCACACACGAAGAGCGCTGCCAGCAGCCAGAGGACCCGCCGCCAGGGGGAGTTCATCATCAGCTATGAATCACGGTCAGGGCCCATCGAATACGTAACGATGGACCTCATCTGACTGGACAGAGAGGCATGCCGGAGCAACATCCGGACCGCCGTGGTGCAACGGCGGTCCTTTTCGCGCAGCGCCCTGCACCGAGCAGGGGCTGGCTTAATAATCCGGCGACTTCTGGCCATGCCCCTGGAGCGCGGCACGCGCCTGGGCCCGTACGAGATCAGGTCTGCCATCGGCGCGGGCGGCATGGGCGAGGTCTACGAAGCGCGCGACACGAGGCTTGACCGCGTCGTCGCAATCAAGGTCCTGCCCGCGCATGCCGCGCAAGATGTGCAATTTCGCGAGCGTTTCGAGCAGGAAGCGCGAGCGATTTCCCAGCTTGATCACCCGCACATCTGCGCGCTTCACGACGTCGGCACCGAGCAGAACATCTCGTTCCTCGTCATGCAATATCTCGAGGGCGAGACGCTTGCGGATCGTTTGGCTCGAGGTGCGCTCCGCGTCGACGAGGCGCTGGGATACGGTATGCAGATCGCCGACGCGCTCGACAAAGCGCATCGGGCCGGGATCGTTCATCGTGATGTGAAGTCAGGAAACATCATGATTACGAAATCGGGTGCCAAACTGCTCGATTTCGGATTGGCACGCACTGGCATCAGGCCACGACCTCGACGCCTCCAATTCGCGTGGTCGTGAACTGGGCAACCGGACTCGATCAGCGTTAGTAGAGCTGATACAGCATCAAATAGATCACCACGCCAGTCACCGACACATACAGCCAAAGCGGCAGCGTCCAGCGCGCAATCTTCACGTGGCGGTCGTACTGCGCACGAAGCCCGCGTGCGGCAGTGACCAGCGCCAGCGGCAGGATGGTCATCGCCAGCAGAACGTGCGAAATCAAAATCGAAAAATACACGTAGCGAATTGGGCCCGTTCCTCCAAACGGACGTGAACCGGTGTTGGCGTGATAGATGACGTACGACGTGAGGAACAGCGTCGACGTCACGAGCGCGGCGAGCATGCAGCGCTTGTGCAGCGTGATGCGCCCCTGCCGGATCAGGACATAGCCGATGGTGAGGAAGATTGCCGACGTGCCGTTGAGCGCCGCGTTCAGCGCGGGCAGATCCGCGAGCGTCAGAGCCACAGACGGTCGATCACGAGCGCCGACCAGAGCAGAGGCAGGTACAGAATCGAGTAGAGAAAGAGGCTCCGCGCGGTCTGCTTCGTCCGCTCGCGCGCGAACAGCACGGCGAGCGCAATCAATCCGAACCCGAGAAGCGTTGCGACGATGCTGTAAGGCGCACTGGCGATGCCGACCACCGCGGGGAGCAGGCTGACCGGCCAGAGAACCGCCGCATAGATCAGCGCCTGCTGTCCCGTGCGGCGTCCGTCGGGCTCGAGCACGGGCAGCAGCGGAATCCCCGCGCGCTCGTAGTCTTCACGATAGATCCAAGCGATCGCCAGGAAATGCGGCATCTGCCACAGGAACACGATCCCGAACAGCACGATCGCAGGCATTGAGATCGTGCCAGTTGCGGCGGCCCAGCCGATGACCGGCGGCAGCGCGCCCGGGACCGCGCCGACCAGCGTCGACAGTGGTGTCCGACGTTTGAGCGGCGTGTAGACGAACACATAGCTGACAAGCGTCGCCGTGGCAACGGTCGCGGCGAGCGGATTCACCTTCCACGTGAGCTCGATGAGTCCCGCCACGGAAAGCAGCGTCCCGAACCACGTACCGTCAGCCGCGCGCAGCCGATGCGCCGGGATCGGACGCAGCCGCGTTCGCCGCATCAACCCGTCGGTCTCGCGTTCCCACACCTGGTTCAGCGCGGAGGCGCCGCCGGCCACCAGCGCGGTGCCGACGAGTGCATGCAGGAGGATGGGCAGCGCGATGCCCTCTGGCGCGGCGAGATACATTCCGCCGAGCGTCGTGATGAGCACGAGGAAGTTGAGGCGTGGCTTCGTCAGCGTGAGGAAGTCGGCTGTGCGAGTCTGCTGGCGGGTCCGCTCGGCCTGCGCGGGCGCGGCACCCGCCCCACCGACGACAACTGCGGCGGAGGCCTTCATGCGTTCGCGCCCCGTGGTACGTAGGCCGGGTTTCGCTCCGCGAAACCGACAGCGGACCCGGTGCCGGCCGCGGAGACCGCGAATCGGGCGCGATGCGCCCGCAGCGTCAGCACCAGCGATGTGACCAGCACGAGCGCACCGTTGACGACATGCAGCGAGTTGATGATGAATTGCTTCTGACTGAGCACCGTCAGCGCACCGAGGGTGATCTGCAGCGTCAACAGGATGAGGAGCAGAATAGCGGGATTGCGCAGCTCGCGGCGGCGGCGGTGGTGGAAGAACACATGGCCGATTGTCGCAAGTATCAGCAGCGTAACCGTCAGGGCGCCGACGCGATGCGCGAAGTGGATGGCGATCTTCGAGTCCCACACCGGCGGAATCAGGCGACCGAATGCAAACGGGAAATCCGGAATCGCGAGGCCCGCTCCCGTGTGCCTCATCGTCGCGCCAATCACGATCTGGAGATAAATCACTGCGGTGGTGACGACAGCTATACGCTCGAGCGTGATGTCGCGCCGGGATTCAGGAAGCGAAATTCGGGACACGACGTAGCTTTGCTGCCAGCCCCGTGATGTCACCAGCGCGATGGTCGTCGTGAGACAGAAGACGATCTGCGCAAGGCTCGCATGCGCGATGGAGATGGCATCCGGCAGGTACCACAGCACGGTGATACCGCCGAGGACACCTTGCGTGACTACCGCGGCAAGAGCGACGTATCCAAGCTTCCGCACCCACCCGCGCGGCTCGGCCTTCCAGAGCCAGATAGCCAGCACGACGATCAGGAAGCCGACCGTGCTCGCAATCAGCCGATGCAGGTGTTCGTAGAAGATGCCGCCGACCATCTTGCTGATTGGAAACGCCCACATGAACCAGCCGTAGGTGTTCGGCCAGTCCGGTACCGACAGGCCGGATGCGGTGCTCGTGACGAGGCCGCCCGCGAAGATCAGGAGAGCCGTGGACGCCGCAACAAGCGCGGCGAAGACAGGAAGCATTGCCTACGCTTTAAAGGTGAACGCGACGTCCTTGGTTTCTTTTTCGCCGACCGTTACGGTCTGCGTCTGCGTGCCGAGCTTCTCGTGCCACGCTTCAATCGTGTAGGTGCCCGGCGGCAGGCCCTTCAGTGAGAACGAGCCGTCAGCCGATGTCACGGCGTAATACGGATGATCGAGCACGCCGATCCACGCGTTCATCCAGCCGTGCACGTCGCATTTGAAGGGGATCATCACTTCCTTCGTGCTGAAGGTGTGCGTCATCTTCATCCCCTGGATGGGCTGGCCCTGGTTGAACTCCTTGTTGGCCTTTGCCAGGCCGTGCACGTTGTGCAGCGTGTCGTCGCTGTTGACGATCTGCAGCGGCTGGCCGACCTGGATGCCGAATACATGCGGCGTGTAGTGGCACCCCTTCTGATCGAGCACGACCGGCTGCGAGGGCGTCGGGAACGTGCGGTTGCCGAGGCCGTCTTTCACGTAGACGAACACGTTTTCGATCGCGCCGTCCTTACCAACGATTTCGGTCTCCGTCGTCAACCCGGGATTCGCCTTCTGGCAGTACGGGTCAGAGCTCAATTTAATGGGCTGCGGCGTCGGCGGAGTGCCTTCGAACTTCACCTTGCCCGTAACCGTCGCGGCGGTTGCGGGGTCGACGGCAGCAGCGGCAGCGGCAGGCGCTGTGGCGCCGGAGCTTGCAGGCACTGAGCTCTGCTGCTGATTCTGATTGCCGCCTCCGCAGCCGATGACGAGCGCGGCCGCGGCGCACGCAGCCAGAGAAAGTCGTGTCATTCCGTAGAACTCCAAACTCCTGATTATGTCACGCTGCCGCCGGCTTCCATGATCTTGCGGAAGACGCGGTCCTGCATCCATTTCTGGTCCCACCACTCGACTGGATTGACCGGCGTGCCGTTGACCAGGACGGTGAAATGCAGGTGATCGCCGGCTGCCAGCCCCGTCATGCCACTGCGACCGATGACCTGGCCTTTCTCGACCTTGTCACCGACCTTCACGCCGATTGACGACAGATGCCCGTAGAGCGTCTGCACGCCCAGCCCGTGGTCGATGATGACGCAGTTGCCGTAGATGCCGAGATAGGCCGCGTGGACAACCACACCACGCTGCGCCGCTTTGATCGGCACCTGCTGGGTGACTGCGAGGTCGAACCCGAGGTGCACCTGGCGATCGATCTCCTTGCCCATATAGGTATAGGTGCGGAAATCGGCGAATTTCGCTTCGACCGCGGCGTTGGTCAGCGGCTCGAACGGCGTGTTCCACATCATCTCGGGTGCTGTCTTCTTCGCCAGGTCCGCAATGGTTTGCGCGTTCTGCCGCCGCAGGTCGCTGTTGATCTTGACGAAGGTGTTTGGCAGATCCTGCGGCGCGGTTGACTCAGCCTGCAGTGCGGGCGTATTCGCCACGATAGGCGGCACCACACGCGCCACCCAGCTGTCGATCGGAATTGTGCTTTTCGAGAACGACTTCACGAACGGCATGTGATCGACCACCGTTGCCGCGATGTTGCCGGCGGGATCTTTTGCGAACACCGTGATCGGCGTGTTCAAGTCCTGGTCGTACGCAAGCGCGAAGAAGGCGACATGAATTGCCGGATCGTTCCGGATGCCGACCGCACTGCCCGGGAACCCTGGATAGATTCGATCGCCGACGCGCACGCCGGACTCCACATCCGCCGGCGTCGCGCGGTAGACGACGAACTCGGCGCCGCCGAGATTGACGTAGTGAAACGTAGAGACAACCGACGCCTGCGGCGGTTCGAGCCGTACCTGCACGTCGCGCGTGGTCTCGGTTGCGACCTGGCGCATGCCGCGCAGCACCGGTCGTGCCGCGTGAACGACGATGCGCGCGGGACCCGGCTGCAGCTCGGGAATCGCGCGCTTGCCGATCGGCCGCATGATGAACAAGCGATCCGCTGTTTCCTGACGCGTCGTCGCCTGCGCCGGCTGATTCAGCGTGAACACCGGAAACGATTTGCCGCCCTGCTCGACGGCGACGTCGAGCCGCGAGAGCTGACCCTGCGGCGTCTCCACCATCAGCTCGAGCGTGCTGTTCTGGCCGATGAATTTGTCCGGCTGGCGGAACTGAACGGTCGGCGCCGGCTGGCGTCCAGCCCACAGCCATGCGCCACCACCGCCGATGACGGCCAGGACCAGGAGGAAGAATAGGAACTTTACGAAGCCACGCACAGTCCGATCATACAGGCCGGCTTGGAAGTCCGCTCGACGAACGGCGTCCGAGGGTCCGCGTCTACGACGGCCTGCGTGATAACATTTTCAGGTTAGCGTCCCCGCAGGAGCCGGTATCGTCTAGGGGTCAGGACACGTGGTTCTCAGCCACGGGACCGGGGTTCGAATCCCCGTACCGGTACCAAAAACTGATCTCGAGCACTTCCCGTTTAGGAAGTGCACTGGTCGCCGTTTTCGGCGGTCCCCGGTGCGGCGTCTCGCCAGACTCTCAAACAATCAACCGTCCCAGAGCACCGGTAGGTTCTGTGTGCACTTGTGAACTGCGGACGCTCGCAGGAGCATGATCATGAGTGCAAGCCATCACTCCACCGATATACATCTGCGTCAACATCGGGCGATAAAACGGAACAAGCTGCGCGCGCGGATTGCTGCGGCACCGGCGACCGGCCGGGCTGCGCTCGAAGTCAAAGTGCAGCGTACTTATTCACCATCCCATAGGATGATGAAGGAGAAGCTGCCTCCGACGCTCGACGTCTAGACTCTGAAATAGCGGTCCGGTAGCCGCTGAACTCCTCGCTGGTGTGCATTCCGGTATGATCGGGCGCCAAATCGATCATGCGTGATCCTGTTGAGCGCGAGTTCCTGTTGGCTTTCTGGAAGATTCACATCCTCCACCATGCGGCAGAGGAGCGCGGGGTGTATGGACAATGGATGCTCCAGGAGCTCCATCGGCATGGCTATCGAATCAGTCCCGGCACGCTCTATCCAATTCTGGCTCGCATGGCGGACCGTGGGTGGCTTTGCGCGACGGAGCCAAAGCGGTCACGGGACCCTCGTGTATACCGCCTGACGCCGCAAGGAGACGCCGTCCTGGCGCGCCTACGCACCGCGCTCGACGAACTCTACGGTGAAGCCGGCGCTCGCCGCCTCTTGGCGCAGCGACGCATTGCAGCGCAACCGACGCCGCAGCGAATACAGCGAAGGAGAACTTCGAAAACTTCACGTCGCATCTAGGCCGCGGTACGCAATTGACGGAGGTCATCGATACCGCCTAGCATCTACGAATTCCGTAGACGAATTCGATACAAGATGCCTCGCCGGTCCCACATCGCCGCTACTCGTCCCCGTTGGTACGTCCTATTCATTGTGATCGTCGGGACCATGCGTGCGGCGGTCGGTGCCGCGCAATCGCTGCCCCTCCAACCTAGGCCACCGCAGGCGCTCACGATCGAACAGGCGATCCGGTACGCGCGCGACCATTACCCGACCGTCAGGGCGGCGCTCGAGCAGGTCAACGCCTCGGCCGCCGGGGTGGACGTCGCCCGCTCGGCCTACCTGCCACGTCTGGACTCGCTGTGGCAGTCCCACCGTGCGACGGCGAACAACATCTTCGGTCAGCTGCTGCCGCAATCGGTGCTGCCGGCCATTTCGGGCCCGGTGCTTCCCTCGTCGAGCGACAGCATGTGGAGCAGCGCCACAGGCGCGTTGTTCTCATGGGAGTTGTTCGACTTCGGATTGCGGCATGCGAGCGTGGCGAATGCGGAGGCAGGGCTGACGCGCACGATGGCGGATCGGGCGTTGACGGGTCTCGAAGTCGAGGGTGCCGTTGCCGACGCATTTCTGGGCGTCATCGCCGCGCAGCGCGCGGTCGCGGCGGCGCAGGCGGACGTCGATCGACGGGACGTGCTGCGCCGGGCCGTGCAAACGCTCGTCGACAATCAGCTCCGTCCTGGTGCCGAGGCCTCGCGTGCGGAGGCGGAGCGTGCCGCGGCGCAAACGCGGCTGATTCAGGCGCAACAGACCCTCGCGCTGGCGCAGGCGCTACTGCTCCGGGTATTGGGCATGACGTCTGGTTCCGTTGTGATCACGGGCGACACCCTGACCCAACTTCCAAGCGGCGATCTCGGCACGGCTCCCGCGTCCGCGCATCCGCTCGCACAGCTACATGAAGCAACGGTCGATCAGTCGCGTGCGATCGAAGCGGTCCTTGCGCGTACAGACGAACCGCATGTGTACCTGCAATCCAGCGTCTTCGCTCGCGGCAGCGGCGCGAATGCGAACGGTACGCTCAGTGGGGGCATCGACGGCCTCGGCCTCGAGCGGGTGAACTGGGCTGCCGGCGTGCAGGTTACGTTTCCGAACATGTTCGACTGGTCAAGCCTGCGCGCTCGCAAGGCAGCGGCGGCAGCATCGACGCGCGCTGAGGCCGCGCTGTACGACGAGGCCCTCTTGACCATCACGAATCAGCAGCAGGCGGCGACGGCGCAGCTGAACGCCGCTCGTGCAATTGCCGCCAATACGCCCGTGCAGCTGGCGGCGGCGCAGCAGACCGAAAGCCAGTCGCGCACCCGCTACGACGCGGGGCTCGCGACGATCATCGAAGTGGCAGATGCGCAGAGCCTGCTGGCGCAAGCCGAGGTGCAGGATCAACTGGCGCGTGTCGACGTCTGGCGCGCGCTGCTTGCCACGGCGATTGCGCAAGGCGACATCAGCCGCTTCGTCGCTTTGCTTCCGCAACCATAGGGAGACCTGGTATGTGGCTCATTCGCGCGGCGCTGCAGCGCCCCATCACCATTCTCGTCGCCGTGATCGCGATGGCGCTCACCGCCGTGTTTGCCGTCAGCCGCATGCGGATCGACATCTTTCCCGACCTCGATCTCCCCGTCATCTATGTGGCGCAGCCGTATGGGGGCATGAGTCCGGCGCAGATGGAGGGGTACATCACCTACTACTACGAGTACCACTTCCTCTACGTCAATGGAATCGAGAGCGTCGAATCCAAATCAATTCAGAACACAGCATTGCTGAAGCTCACATTCCACGCTGGCACGGACATGGCCGACGCGATGGCGCAAACCATCGGCTATGTAAACCGGGCGCGCGCGTTCATGCCGCCGGGGACCGTCGGTCCGTTTGTCATGCGCTTCGACGCGGGCACTGTGCCGGTGGGCTATTTGGTGTTCTCCAGTGAGCAGCGTAGCCTCGGCGAGATTCAGGATCTCGCGCTCAATCGCGTGCGCCCGCAGTTCGCCACGCTGCCAGGCCTCACCTCGCCGCCCCCATTCGGCGGCAGCCAGCGCACAGTCGTAGTCCGCGTCGACCCCGATCGCCTGCGCGCCTACGGCATGTCGCCTGACGAAGTCATTCGGGCGGTCAGCACCGGCAACATCATCATGCCGTCGGGCAGCGTCAACATTGCGGGCGAAACGCGGATCACGCCGGTCAACTCGGTCGTGTCGGCGATTAACGATCTCCTCGAGCTGCCGATTCGCACTGGCTCCGGGGCAACGGTCTACGTCCGCGACGTCGGTTCGGTCAGCGACAGCACGGACATTCCGACCGCCTACGCTCTCGTGAACGGGCGACGTGCCGTGTACATCCCTGTCACGAAGCGACCCGACGCATCCACGCTGGCAGTTGTCGACGAGGTGAAGCGGAACGTGCCGAGGTTTCAGGCACTCGTTCCAGACGACATTGCCGTGTCCTACGAGCTGGACCAGTCGGGAACCGTCGCAGGATCCCTCAATGCCGTTCTCCGGGAGGCGATTCTCGGCGCCGTGCTCACGGGTGTGATGGTGCTGCTGTTCCTCCGCGATTGGCGCAGCTCCGCCATCGTGGTCACGACGATTCCCTTCGCGCTGCTCGCGGCAGTGGTGGCCTTGTGGAGTGCCGGACAGACGATCAACATCATGACGCTCGGTGGCCTGGCGCTGGCCGTGGGCATTCTGGTCGACGAAGCGACGGTCGCGATCGAAAACATTCACTCGCACCGCGGACGCGGAGCGCCCATTGCGGAGGCAGTGCTCGATGGAAGCGCCGAGGTGGTCGTGCCACGGTTCCTGGCGATGGTGTCCGTCATCGCCGTGTTCATCCCGTCATTCTTCATGACTGGCGTCTCTCGCTCGCTGTTCGTCCCGTTGTCGCTTGCCGTCGGCTTTGCGATGGTGGCGTCGTTCCTGCTCTCGAGCTCGTTAGTGCCGGTGCTCTCTGTCTGGTGGGTCGGGCGCCGGCACGCCGACGGCGTGCCGGCGCATGGCGAGGACTGGGTCGAGCGGCTTCGCGACCGTCTTGCTCGCGTGCTGAAGCGCGTCGCGCCCGCGCGCGGGCTGATCGTCGGCGCCTACGTCGTTGTAACAATGGGTCTTGTGGTTGCGGTGGGCCTAACGCTCGGTCGCGAGATCTTTCCGACATCAGGCGGTCACCTGTTCCAACTGCGATTCCGAGCGCCGGCGGGGACGATGTTCGAGAATACGGAGCGTCTCGCCAGCGACGTGCTCGACGAGATCAAGCAGGCGGCCGGTGCAAACAACGTCGACATCACGCTTGGCTACGTCGGCGTCCAACCGTCGTCGTATCCGATCAACACGATCTTCCTGTGGACGGGCGGCTCACACGAAGGCGTGATGCAGGTCGCTCTGAAACGTGACGCACCGATCACACTGGCGACGTTCGAAGAGCAACTGCGTCGCCGGTTCGCCAAACGCTTTCCCACGGCACAGTTCTCCTTTGAACCCGGCGATCTGGTCAGCCGCATCATGAACTTCGGGGCACCCACACCCGTAGAAATCGCTATTGCAGGGCCGGACTTTCCCGCCACGCGCGCGTATGCACGCACGGTGCAGGCGCAGCTTGAGACCATTGGTTCGCTGCGCGATGTCCAGGTAGAGCAGGCACTCGACTATCCGGCCATTCAAGTGGACGTTGATCGGCAGCTGGCCGGGCAACTGGGTGTCACCGTCGAGCAGGTGGGGCGTTCCTTCGCAGCAGCCACCTCGTCGAGCCGCTTCGTCGCGCCGAACTATTGGGCGGATCCGCAGACAGGCATCGCGTTTCAGGTGCAAGTCGAAGTGCCGCAGCCGCGGATGACCACGGTCGACGATTTGCGCGTCGTGCCGGTGACGGAGAATCGAACGCTGCATCCGTTGCTTGGCGACGTGGCGCACATCCGTAACGGCACCATCGTCGGTGAGTACGACCGTATTAATGGTCAACGGATGGTCACGTTGTCGGCGAATGTCAGCGGCAACGATCTCGGCCGTGCCGCGACGCGCATCGACGAGGCGATCGCGCGGGCGGGCGCACCACCCCGCGGGGCAAGCGTGACTGTGCGAGGGCAGATTTCCTCGATGCGTGTGACGCTGACCAACATCGGTGTGGGCCTCGCGGTTGCGGTCGTCGTCATCTTTCTGCTGCTGTCGGCGAATTTCCAGTCATTGCGGCTTGCCTTCGTCGTGGTGTCGACCGTGCCGGCGGTGTTGATGGGTGTGGTCTTGATGCTGGCCTTCACCCGAACGACGTTGAACGTGGAGTCGTTCATGGGTGCCATCATGGCGATCGGCGTCGCCGTTGCAAATGCAATCCTGCTCGTGACGTTCGCCGAGCACTTGCGGCCACACGCCGGAACGGCGTTGCAAGCAGCGATCGACGCCGCTCGGGCGCGCATGCGACCGGTCCTGATGACCAGCGCTGCAATGATTGCGGGCATGGTGCCGATGGCATTCGGGCTGGGTGAAGGCGCTGAGGCGACCGCGCCATTAGGCCGCGCCGTAATTGGCGGCCTCGCGGCCGCTACGGTTGCGACGCTGATCGTGCTGCCATCCATCTATTCACTTGTGCAACAGTCGGCGTCATTGGCATCACGATCGCTCGATCCCGATGATCCGCAGTCTCTGTTCGCACGGAAGAGAACGCCATGAACACAGCGGAGGTATTTCTTCCGATGCGGACCCAGTTCATTGTCGCCGTCATCGCGGTGCTGGTGACGGCGTGCGGACGCGGAACCGCACCGGCGACGACAGCAAACGGAGGCACGGAGGCAGAGGCGGTGTCGCCCACGATCGACGTGGTCCGCGTGGTCGAGCGTCCCATAGACGTGATGCTCGAGATGCCGGGCGAGTTGGATCCATACGAAGAGGTCGCGATCTATGCGCGTGTAACGGGATACGTCAAGCGCATTCGTGTCGATCGCGGCTCCCGCGTGCGGACAGGCGAGCTGTTGGCGCAGATCGAAGCACCAGAGCTCCTGGCACAGCGTGCGGAAGCGGAGTCGAAGGTCCAAGCGGCAGACGCGCAGCTTGGCGTCGTGCGGTCGAAGGCCGATGCCGACACGAGCACCTTCGAGAAGCTCAAGGCTGCCGCCGCGACACCGGGCGTCGTCGCTGGCAACGACGTGGTGCTCGCGCAGAAGGCCGTCGAAGCCGATCAGGGCCAGATCGTCGCGGGCGAGCGGAACATCGATGCCGCCCGCCAGGCGCTGAACTCGATCAAGCAGATGGAGGGTTATCTGCGAATCATTGCACCCTTCGATGGCGTGGTCACCGAGCGCAATGTGCACGACGGGGCGCTTGTCGGTCCCAACGCGCGAGATGCAGCGACGACGCCGATGCTGCGCATCGTGAATCGGGACCGTCTGCGCCTGGTGGTACCCGTTCCCGAATCGTATGTTGCGGGCACCGCCATAGGAACGGGGATACCGTTCAGCGTCGCCGCGTATCCGGGTGAGATCTTCACTGGCAAAGTGGCGCGAATCGCCCAAGCGATTGATGTCAAGACGCGAACGATGGCCGTCGAAATGGAGGTCCCGAACAGAGACGGACGCCTTTCCCCGGGGGCCTTCTGTCAGGTGCAGTGGCCGATCCGTCGTCAGCGACCGTCGTTGTTGGTGCCGACCGGTAGCATCGCGAGCACGACCGGACGAACATTCGTCGTGCGTGTACGCGACGGTCGAACGGAGTGGGTTGACGTGATGACCGGATTGACGGATGGACCGCTGGTCGAGGTGTTTGGCGATCTGCACGCCGGGGACGAAATTGCCGCTCGCGGTACCGACGAGGTCCGCTCCGGCACGCAAGTCCGAACGAAGGTCGCGCCGACGAACTCATAGGCACGGTTGGATAGGGAGCATTATCGAAATCGTCTACATTGCGCGACGACGATGGATGACTCGTATGGGCGCGGGATGCTCCCACAAGTACCGCTATGCGCCCGCAATTCGCCAATGACTGCGCCGGTGACCGGCACGCGCTCGACCAATGACGTTCCGAATCCCGTCAGGGACGACAATGATCAAGCCGCAATTCCTGAGAATCTGACGTTACAACCTTTCGCAAATCCCTGTACCGGTAGCAGCACTTTTTTACCAACTCGCAATCCCGCTCAGAAATCTCGAGCGTTGCTCGTCCGCGAATTCATATTCCTATTCGGTGTTCGGGCAATACCGTGGAAACGATGGCATCTTGAACCGCATTGGTGCCTTCGACGCGTCCGGTGTGCGGCTATAATCGGCCACCTGTTTGTTCGACGGAGAGCACCATGCGATTGCATCGACTCGCGATCGGGTTGGCCGTCCTGCTGATTTCGACCACTGCTGCGGCTCAGGAATGGATCGACTACACGAGCCGTGACGACCGCTTCGCCGTCAACTTTCCCTCAGCTCCGACGATCAGTGAGTTCACGTACACCTCCTGGCGTTCGGTGAAGCTGCCGGCACGGACTTACACCGTCGAGCACGGCCGGGAAAAGTATTCCGTCACCGTCGTCGATTACACGGTGGCCGAAGCCGCCCACGCCGAACGCGCCAAGAGCTGCGAGGTCGGGGCGCAGAATCTGTGTGCCGGCAACGGTACGGTGGCACAGGGCGTCGGCGGTTGGAAATACGACGTGCTCGGCGCGGTCGATCACGCCTCGCAGGAGATTCTTCAACGCGGCTCGAAGGTCACCTACTTCGCGTGGGCGGCTATCGATCGCATCAACGGCAGGGACATCCACCTGACGAATGCGGACCTGTCGCGGACATTCGTGCAAATGCACATGCACGAGAACCGCTTGTACATCTTTGAGGCGACGGTTCCGGCGGGCGCCGCTGAACCACTGCTCTTTCAGCAGTCGCCACGGTTTCTGGACGCGGATGGTCGCGAGGTGCGATACAGCGACAATTACCTGAACTTGTTTCCCCCACCGAAGCGCGAGGGGCGGGGGGCACAAGCGCCGTAGCCGCTGTCGCCGGGCCCGCCTCACCCGACGCCGCGATGCCGACAAATTCGACGTTCTGGGCGGAGCACCCTTTCGGATAACCCCGTACGGGTACCAGAAATTGATTCCGAGAAGTTCGTCAACAGTTGGCGACTACTCGTTATTAATTCTCGCGAACTAGCTACTTCGTCGGCACGAGGCGCTTCAAGTCTCGGTGGCAGGAAGTTCGCTGACAGGAGGCCGTGACGAGAATCATGAGCGAAAATGCACACACTCGCCCGACGCGCGACGTGCCGGAACCGCTGTACGACGTAAATATCCCGACACCCACGCACGCGGAGCGCGCCCGAACGTTGGTCGCCCAGATCACGACCGGGACCCTGTGCACCCTGGCCCTGGAGCCGGAGGGTTATCCCTACGGTTCGTTCGTGACCGTCGCCTTTGACAACGGAAACCCAATCTTCCTTATCAGCGCACTCGCCGAGCACACCAAGAACCTGCAGCGGGATCCTCGCGCGTCGCTGCTGGTGGCCGAACGAGGCTCTGCAGATCCGCTCGCCAATGGCCGCGTCACCATCCTCGGACCGTGTACGCGGGTTGAAGAGGATTGCGCCAGCGCGCGTGCCGCCTTCTTCGCTGCTCATCCGAACTCGAGCTACTACGCTGACTTCCGCGATTTCGCGTTCTGGAAGCTGCAAGCAGATTATGTCCGCTACATTGGGGGCTATGGCCGGATGTCGTGGATCAGCAAGGCTGACTGGCAGGCTGCCGAACCGGATCCCCTCGGTCCGTCCGCCGCCGACATGATTGCTCACATGAACGCCGACCACGCCGACGCCATGCTGTTTTGCTGCAAGGCCTTTTCAAGAACGACCGAGGTCATGTCCGCGACCATGACTGGCATCGACAGGTATGGCTTCGACATGTCGGCGATGACCCTACAGGGACCGCGACCCGTCCGTCTGGCATTCGGCAAGCCGGTCAGCACGCCGGAGGAAGGGCGCGCCGCTTTGATCTCTATGGCGAAGGACGCCGCTTCCAAGCTGGGCTGACTTGTCCCGGAACACCCTTTCCGGTTCAGGAAGTCACGGCTGGGTGGGCACGGATTGCCTTCGTATGAACGATGATGGAACGAGGTTTCGATACGACGGCCGCCGCTTGGCGTAAGGCCAGCAGCACCGTCCGTCATGACGACGGGATCAGGAGGCCAAACGTGACAGGCAAGATTCGGACGTTGCGAGTTGACAAAGGGTTCGGGTTCATCAAGGACGATACGGGGAAGGAATACTTCTTCCATCAGAGTGCCGTCTATGGTGAGGGACTTGAGAATTTACGCGAGGGTGATAGTGTCGAGTTCGACATCGGCGAAGGCCCCAAGGGGCCCCGAGCTGAGAACGTCCGGCGCACTTCCACATAGTCACGTGAGCGACGACTCGGCGCCCGAGCGACGTCACCATACCCCGCAGTCCGGGCACTCGCGTTGATCAGGACGGGAGGATGAAAGCATGGGAGTTGCTCGGCGGGTCATACGCGCCTGATGGGACCGATATTCAGCTGAGGCGCTGCGGCGACGAATACCTGATTCTGGCGAACGGA
Organism: Vicinamibacterales bacterium; assembly: GCA_035492455.1. Lineage (GTDB taxonomy): Bacteria > Acidobacteriota > Vicinamibacteria > Vicinamibacterales > UBA2999 > Gp6-AA40. The sequence goes on from DATJJE010000037.1 coordinate 119,381, forward strand.
AAGCCGTTGATGTCGAGCCGCCTCCATGGCTCCGAGGAAGCCTTGGCCAGGTTTGGATGTAGCCGTGTGCAAGCGCTGGAGCAGCCTCGAGTGCTCGTAGGCGGGCTCGGAATGGGATTCACATTGAGGGCCGTGCTCGATGTGCTCCCAGCCAACGCCGTCGTGACCGTCGCGGAGCTTGTCCCGGCTGTCATCGAGTGGAATCGATCATCGCTCGCCGCACTTGCCGGGCACCCATTACGGGATCGGCGCGTTCGGATCCATGTTACGGATGTCGGTTTTACGCTGCGGGCGAATCCCGGTCGATTTGACGTCGTGCTGCTCGACACCGACAACGGCCCGGCGGCGTTCACGGCCGCCGACAACGCCGGACTCTACGACAATGCCGGCGTTGCCGCGGCCTTTGCCGCACTCCGTCCAGGCGGAACGCTGGCCGTCTGGTCTGCGTGGGACGACCGGAAGTTCGAACAACGTCTCCGCTTCCACGGATTTCTCGTGGAAGTGGCGAGGGTGCGCGCCCGCCTACACAAAGGCGGGCCGCGTCACACCATCTTCGTCGCCTACAAGAGTCCCGTACTTTGCTAGGTTTCTCGCGGCAGCGGCGGCGGTGCTGACGCCCGGCGCGCGGTTCGCCTCAGTTCTCGGTTCCGCCGAGAGGCCTCGTCGATGCACTGGTCAGCGCCGAACGCGACGTCGAACGATCGACCCTCTGCGAGAATCGGTCGGCTCAGTGTGCACTTGTGAACAGCTGACGCGAGCATCGGCGCGATAGGCTCGCCCGGAGGAGCACATCATGAGTGCAAGCCATCACCCCACCGACATACATCTGCGTCAACATCGGGCGAAAAAGCGGGACAAGCTGCGCGCACGGATTGCGGCAGCGCCGGCGACCGGACGGGCTGCGCTCGAAGCGAAGCTCCTGCGAACTTATTCACCATTCCACTCGATGATGAAGGCGAAACTGCCTCCAGCGGCAGTCTAGCCCCGTGAGTGCTCGGTAGACTCGTAGCCTGGATCCAACTGCGCCACGAGCGCAGCGTGCTCCTCGGCGCCCGATGCGATTTACCCCTCAGGGGAATGTCCTCATGCTGGTATCAAACAGCGTCGGCGTGTCTATTGAGCGTTACCGACGATCTTGACGAACTCGTCGTTTGACGCGACCCGCTGCCCCACGATGGAGACATGCTGTGCAACATCGAGCTTCAGCTTCTTCATATTCAGAAATAGCGTCCGCATACCAGCAGTTGGCGCAGATGACTTTGCACCCGGTTCTGGTGGCACATAGAGATCCGCGTTGATCAGGATCTTTTCTTTCGGGAGATAGACCATCAACATGTCAGCAGAGTGATTACCTCTGGCCAATGATGGACCGGGGATTTTGAGGTACGTCTCTCCCACTTCGTACGCCATGTCCTGCACATGCCAGATCTGCATCTGGCGCTCGTCATCGCTGACGACGGTCCCGCCCATCATCGTCGTGCCGCCCACCGTCTGAATCGGCGGCGGCCGGCGGCTGATCAAGTACATCGGGTTGAAAATCGTCATCCGATCCGGGTCCAACGTTCTCGGAAACGGGCTGAACAGGATGTCGACGTAATAGTCCTTGTTCAACTCGTGGGTGACGACCGTGGTTCCCTGCGAGAAGTAGGTGCGGAGACCGCCCGCATACGCCATGTGGTGATTTGTATTCACCACGTAGCGAATCATCTTGCCCGGAACGAGTCTATGAACTTCATCGATGACCGCGAGCGATCGCGCTTCGTTCTGCGGCGCCTCGACGACCGCCACGAAGTCCTTGAACTCGACGAGCACGCTATTCATCGGCCCGCCGCCCAGCAGCCAGACGTGGTCCGCAAGCTTCTGCGTTTCCACCTTTACCGGATCGAGTTTTGCCGTGCGCACCGTTTCGGGAACTGGAAGCTTGTTCACAACCAGATTGGGCTTCACGTCTTTCGTGTAGACCTGAAAATAGTTTTCTCCAGGGTTGATCCTGGGATCGCCCTGATGGACGTGGATCAACCCGGGGAACATCACGCCGTTGTAATCCTTGTATTGCGTGTAGCGCATTTCATACGTCATGTCGCCGTAAACGGGATTGGGAATCCACGAGCCGGTCAGTTCGATGAGATTCTGATCGTTGATCGTGCCGTTGACTCGAGACTTTCCGTAGCTGAAGGAAACAATCGTCACCCACTGACCAAACGCCGAGAGGCCGAAGTCCGAAGGGCCGACGATCGGTTGCCGAATGGCCTTCAGGTCGGTGGCGGCCAACGCCGCCTTGATGAATCCGTGCGGACTGAGCACGATCTCGAGTTGCCGCAGATCGGCGTAGGGAATGCCATCGAGATACATCCGTGTGAGAGGCACCGGCGTATCGCCCTTGACGTCCCATGCGAAATTTCCGTTCACCACATTGATGACGTGGTTGCCTCCCTGCTTTTCGTCGTAGTCCACGCGCATGTACTTGGCGTCGTAATCGATCGTGCGCGTGTAGTCCGTCACCTGCACTTGCGGCCATCCATCGGTGAGGTTGTACTGCTCGCCCACCTTGGCGACATATCCGTCGCCAACAAATTGAATGGATTTCACGCTCATGGTGCCCATGGCTTTGGCGGCCCCCTCAATCGCTTTACGGGCGTCCACCGCCTGAGCGGATGCCGTGCCGGCTCCCAGCGTGACGAGGACAACGAAAAGAACTGCAACAGAACAACGTGTTCGCCTCATGTGCCCCTCTGCATTGAGAGTAGAAGACCCCTGTACGCGCAACCTCATTCTGCCGGTCAAATTGTATGGCGAGGTGTTCGCACTGCGCAGCACCGAGGCTAGACCGCCTAGTGGGTCAGGATCCAAACGGCCACGTCCACGCCCAGCGCATACCCTTTTGCCCCGTAGGTGTGAAAGTAGTCCAGGTTGTCGCCTTCCCGCTCCCAGCTGTCTGAAACGTCCGAGTTCATGCTGACGAGGACAATCAGCCTGTCGTGGTCGTCGAACATCCCGTAGTAATGAACGGTTGAAGGCCCAATCTCGGAATCCTCACCGCTGCGCACCCACGAGCCGAGCGACGGAATCTGCGGGAGGGGGTTGACGCGAAGAAGAATCGAGAACATCGGATGGTCAACCGGCAGATCGACGATCCTGACGTCGGGCAGGATCCGCATGAGATTCGGACGGATGTACGAGAAGTCCGGATCCCAGTTGTCGTCGATCCACAGAAAGCCACCCTTCAACAGATACTCCCGCATGCGGACGGTCTCTTCGGGTGTGAAGTCGTAGTTGGCCGCATTCTGCATGCGCAAGTACGGACACTGGAAGAGATCGGGATCCATCGGGGTGACGTTCGCAAAGCCCGGGTAGCCGTTGTTCCACCTGCTGATCCTTGTTTTGGTGAGCTCGGAGAGACGCACCAGGAAGTTGTAGTCCGCTTGCGGGTAGTCGTCGCCCCAGCCGGACTTTCTTGCCCTGCGGATGTTCACGTATCGCAGGCGGCAGAACGTGAAGCCGAGCGGCTCGTCGGGGAGTCCGTGATTGATCGGAATCTGGAGGTTCCGTCCGTTGGTCAGGATGGGGGACCGTTGCGCCGCATCACTGATGACGGCTAATCCCAGCGCTAGCGCCAAGGCCAGTGCGAACTGCATCCATCGACCCGATGCGCTCGTCCGCCGCATGAGAGCATCGTACAACTTTCTGAGCGGGCGACTCCCCGGTACAATCGCTTCGCCTTTCTGAGAAGCGATGTTGCTCACTCCCGGCGCTCGAATCGGACCGTACGAGATTATGGCCGCCGTCGGTGCAGGCGGAATGGGCGAAGTCTATCGCGCCCGCGACACGAAGCTCGGTCGCGATGTGGCCATCAAAGTCCTGCCACTGTCTTTCACGAGCGATCCTGATCGACGCGCGCGATTCGAACGCGAAGCGCAGGTGCTGGCCTCGCTGAATCACCCGAACATTGCCGCGATCTATCACGTCGAGGATACCGCTGGTGCGCCGGCAATCGTAATGGAGTTGGTGGAAGGGGAGACGCTCGCAGATCGCATCGCGCGCGGACCAATTCCAATCGACGAAACGTTGGCAATTGCAAACCAGATCGCGCAAGCGCTCGCGGCGGCACATGCTCAAGGGATCATCCATCGCGATTTGAAACCCGCGAACCTCAAGATCACTCCGAGCGGTCAGGTCAAGGTGCTCGATTTCGGGCTCGCGAAGCTCGGCGACGCGGGCGGGGCTGGTCAGTCACGTGAGCCGGCGTCGTTGTCCGTGTCGCCGACAGTCTCTCCGACGATCATCTCTCCTGCTCTGATGACTGCCGCCGGCGTGTTGCTCGGCACTGCCGCGTACATGAGTCCGGAGCAGGCTCGCGGCAAACCTGTGGACCAACGGGTCGACATCTGGGCGCTTGGATGCGTCCTCTACGAGATGCTGTCCGGCAGTCGGGCGTTTCACGGTACGGACGCAGCAGAAACGGTTGCCGCAGTCATCCAATCGGAGCCCGATTGGTCGCGTCTTCCGCCGGCGACGCCCCCTGCTATGCAGCGCGTCATTCGACGCTGTCTGCGTAAAGACGCCGACCGCCGCCTCGCGGACGTGCGTGATGTGCGACTCGAAATCGAGGACGGAGACGATGCGTCGCCGAATCACTCCCGCAGCGGCGCTGTTACCCGCGAACGTCTTGGTTGGGTCGCCGCATGCCTCCTTACGGCGATGGCGGTGTCGGCTGTCACGAGTTGGTTCGGCAATCGCACATCGACAATCCCTTCAGAAATGCGCGTCGAGATCACCACGCCTCCCACAAACGATCTCGTCTCGCTCGCTCTTTCGCCGGATGGAAAGAAGCTCGCATTTGTCGCGTCTTCCGACCATCGTCCCCGGTTGTGGCTGCGGTCACTGGTGACGGGCGTCGCAACGCCGCTATCCGGGACCGACGGCGCGACGTTCCCGTTCTGGTCGCCAGACAGCGGTTCGATCGGCTTCTTCGCCAACGGCAACATGTACCGCATCGATGTGGACGGCGGCTCACTGCGTGCTCTTACCATCGCACCGGTCGGTGCTGGTGGCAGCTGGGGTCGCGACGGCGAAATCCTCTTTACGATGGTTCCTGACGCTCCGCTGAGCCGCGTGCGGGCTTCAGGCGGCAAGCCCGAATTTTTGGCAGCATCACAACCGGGTCGAACGCCAACGCCGGCACCCGGGCAGCGCTTCCCGCAGTTCCTTCCGGACGGCCGCCATTTTCTGTACTACGTGGCGGAGACGTCGATGCGCGGCGTCTATCTCGGGGCGTTGGATAGTCCCGAGCGGCAGCGCCTTTTTGATGCCGATGCCGCAGCGGTGTTCGTGCCTCCGGCACGGGTCTTATTCGTTCGCGCCGGCAAACTCTACGCGCAGCAGCTCGACCCTTCGCGGTTGCAGCCGGAAGGGAATGCCGTTTCGCTCGCGGACGGTATCAGCATCGATTCCGTGGGCGCCGCCGCGATATCTGGTTCGTCCACCGGCGCGATCGCGTACCGCGTAGGCGCCGCGAACCGCCAGCGGCAGTTCACATGGTTCAATCGATCCGGAGCGGAGGTTGGAGTCGCCGGAGAACCCGATGCCGCCAGTCCGCTGAATCCGGCCTTGTCGCCCGACGGTCGCCAACTCGCGCTGAACCGATCGACCGAGGGCAATATGGACATCTGGTTGTACGACCTTCGGCGCCGGGTGTTTAGTCGGTTCACGTCCGATCCGCGTCCAGATATTTATGCCGTGTGGTCGCCCGACGGCTCCCGGATCGCCTACGCGACGACAGGCAGAACGGGCGCCGGGTTCAACCTGTTTCAAAAACCGATCGCTGGGACGACCGAACCGGTGCCGATGTTCGAAGCGCCGGATAACATGCTTCCCGAAGACTGGTCGCGCGACGGCCGTTTTGTGTCCTATCTCGTGCTCGACTCGTCGGGTCAATGGGACATTGGGGCGTTGCCGACTGCTGCGAACGGCAAGCCGTTCCCGATCACGAAAACGCCAGCGAATGAGATGTCGAGCCAGTTCTCGCCCGATGGTCGGTGGATCGCGTACGAGTCCGACGAGTCGGGGCGGAACGAGATTTACGTGCAATCGTTTCCGAGACCAGATGCGAAAACGATCGTGTCCACAGGCGGGGGGTTACAGCCACGATGGCGACCCGACGGTCGCGAGTTGTTCTACGTAGCGCCTGACGGAAAGCTGATGGCCGTTGCCATTGACGTGGCCAACGGAAAGACGTTGAAGCCCGGCGCCCCAACCGCGCTGTTTGTCACGCGCATTTCGAGCACGCGCACCGGCGGAAGCCGGCACGAATACGTCATCTCAAATGACGGTCAGCGGTTCCTCATGAATACGTTCGTCGAACAGAAAGACGTGCCCATCACATTGGTATTGAATCCGGCGGTGCCTGGCCAGTAAGGTGCCGAACGTCACGGAGCGGCAGTGAGCGAACAGGAAGAAGATTTCGCAACGATGTTCGAGGCGTCCGTCAAGGCGCGTCGATTCAAGCAGGGCCAAACCATCGAGGGGACCATCGTCGCGTTCGGTCCGGAAGTGGCCTTCGTCAGCGTCGGAGGAAAGAGCGAGGCGCAGATCGACCTTGCCGAGTTAAAGGACGAGGACGGTGACATCGACGTGTCAATCGGCGATCGCATTCAAGCCGTCGTCGTCTCGACAAGTGGCGGCGTCATCCTGTCGCGCAAGGGGGTGCGAAACGCCGAGACACTGCGCGAGCTGGAGAACGCATTCCATGCCGGCCTCGCCGTGGAGGGTAAGGTCGAGAGCGCCATCAAGGGCGGCTACGAGGTGCGCATCGCGCGCGCGCGTGCCTTCTGTCCGCTCTCGCAGATCGACACGTCTCGCACGGCCGATCCGGCGGTGCACGTTGGCAAGATCTACACGTTTCGCATCATGGAGTACAAGGACGGCGGCAAGTCCATCGTCGTGTCGAGGCGGAAACAGCTCGAAGACGAACAGCAGGCGAGTGCGGAGGCCGTACGGCAGTCGATTGTGCCGGGCGCCGTGCTGCTGGGTCGCGTGGTGTCGGTGCTCGACTACGGCGCGTTCGTCGACCTGGGTGGCGGTATTCAGGGCCTTGTTCACGTATCCGAAATGAGCTGGTCGCGCGCCACGACGCCCGGCGCGGTGGTCGCCCCCGGCGATCAGATCACCGTCAAGGTGCTGCGGGTTGACGACGGCACCGGGAAGATTTCGCTCGGGCTGAAGCAGCTGCAAGACGATCCATGGGGCACCGTGGCCGCGACCTACGCGGTGGGTCAGGTGCGGAGCGGCCGTGTGACGCGGGTGGTGGAATTCGGCGCCTTTGTGGAGCTGGAGCCTGGCATCGAAGGGCTGGCGCATGCCTCCACCTTTCCTCCCACCGGTCGGCCTCGTGGCTGGGCCGAGTCCGTACCCGTCGGTACTACGGCTTCGTTCGAGATTCTCAGCGTCGACCTTGCACAGAAGCGCATCGGCGTCGCGCTCGTTGCGGAAGGATCCTCACGGGCCGCTGGCATCGCGACAGCACAGGACGCATTCGCGCCGGGCACGATCGTGACCGGGAAGGTGGAACGTCACGAACGGTTCGGTGTGTTCGTGTTCCTGTCGCCAGGGCGAACCGGCCTCATGCCGTTGTCCGAAACCGGCCTGGATCGCGACGCGGATCTGGGGAAGGCCTTTCCTGTGGGGAGCGAGATAGAGGTGGCGGTGCTGGAGGCCGATGCCGGTGGCCGCATACGCCTCAGCAAGAAAGCCGTTGCGCAGCAACGCGAACGAGCCGATCTGCGCGAGTATGCGGACAGGGAGGGTGGCACGTCGCCGACATCGCTGGGATCGTTTGCCGAAACGCTGCGAAACGCCCTCAAGGGTCGTTGAGGGCGCCCCGAGGCGCAACGGCTCACACACAGTCTTGCTATGCCGCATTCACGCTCGAAATTGATCCGCACTGCGCTTGGCCGCGGGCTGCGCAAGCGCTGTCCGCATTGCGGCGAAGGGTCATTGTTTTCCGGGTGGTCCCAGCTCGAGCGCTGTTCGATCTGCGGCCTGGTCTTTACACGTAATCCCGGTGATACGTGGGCATTCACGATCCTCGGCGATCGGCTGCCCATCGGTGCGATTGTCGTGTTGATTTATTTCGGCGTGGTCCGTTCGCATCCGGTGGTGGGAGTGACGTTGGAGGTCCTGGCGGTGGCGCTGCTTCTGTGGACGGCCCCCAATCGCTGGGGCGCGGGTATCGCGCTGCATTACTTGTCCCGCGTGTACTGGCCCGACCCGGCGGATCCGATTCCGCGGCCTCCCGCGACCTGAGTCGGGCGCCTAGTCCTCCGGGACTGCGGTAATCCCTCTCGCGGGAACAAGCGAGCGCAACCACTCGCGCACCTTCCCCGAACATGGTGGAAGGGGATCGCACGCCAGCAGATACAGCATGACGGTCGTCAGCACCGTGAGTCCGTGCGCAACGATGAAGCTGCTCACTCCCAGGTTGAGGACCGCGAGTACCTCGGGATACCGATAGACGAACAGTACCGGAAAGAAAAACATCAGAGAGAACGTGAGGAACGCGATACGCAGCTGCGCGTCGCGCACCCGTCTGGGATTCCTGAGTCCGCGCGAGACGCGGCGATATTCGTTGTTTTCGTACGTTTCCACCGGCACCTTGAAAAGTGTCTGCGTGAGCAGGTAGAGCAAGCCGCCGCAGAATGCCGCCAGCGCAATCCGGAATGGCCGGCCGGCAATCCGGAAATGCATTCCGGCCCACACAAAGAACACGACGATGCTGAAGTTGGTCAATTGGAAGGCGAGCCAGACGTTGGTGCGGCCGGTGAGCACCTGGAACCGGCGGCACAGCCACTCGGTGAGATCCAGCAGGGCTGCATCGACGTGAAGCATTACTGGAGTATGATGCGCCCTCCTGAGTCACGCGTCTGGAGGTCGTTTATGCAGCGGCTGACGATCGCGGGTGCCTTCCTCGGATTCCTTCTCATCCCGTCACTGCTATACGCGCAGGCCTCGATTACTGGCGCTGTGCGCGACACGTCGGGAGCGGTACTCCCGGGCGTCAGCGTCGAGGTGTCCAGCCCGGCGCTCATCGAAAAAGTCCGGTCCGTCGCGACCAACGAGGCGGGCCAGTACCGCATCGAGAATCTCAGGCCGGGTGTCTATACCGTGACCTTCACGCTTTCCGGGTTCGCCACAGTCAAGCGTGAGGCGATCGAGTTGAGCGGGACGTTTGTCGCGACCGTCAACGCCGAGATGCGTGTCGGGACGGTCGAGGAAACGGTTACTGTCACCGGTGAGTCACCGGTCGTCGACGTACAGAGCTCCAACCGCGAACGCGTCCTCAGCGCGGAAGTGATCAACAACGCGCCGGTTAATCGGTATCCGTCATTCATGGCCTCGATGATTCCCGGTGTTAACAACAGCACCGTCGACGTCGGCGGCAACAATGGCAGTCCGACTACGGGCGGTGGCGCGCTGACCGTGCACGGCAGTCGCGCCACTGATCTCGAGATGCTGCGCAACGGCGTGTCGATCTCCACGGTCGAGACCGGCTCGAACACGCAAGGCGTGCCGAATATGGCGGTCTTTGCGGAGATGGCGGTCGAGACGGCGACGGTATCGACCGAAGAACGCGGGTCCGGTGTGCGGCTGAATTTCATTCCGCGCGAAGGCGGCAACACGTTCAGCGGGCTGCTGATCAGCTCGTTCGCCAACGAGGGAATGGCGGGCAGCAATTTCACGCAGTCACTGCGGGAGCGTGGTCTTCGTACGCCGAATAACTTGAAGCGGAGCGGCGAGGTCAATGTCGCCTACGGTGGTCCGATTCTCCGCAACCGGCTCTGGTTCTTCGGCACCGGCCTCTACAACCGGACCCAGAACTGGGTTGCGGGGATGTTCGTGAATCGGAATGCCTTCAGTCCGACGTCATTTGCCTACGATCCCGACCCCAACCAGCAAGCATTCAGCGACGTGCTCACGCGGAACGGCGCCGGGCGAGTGACTTGGCAGGTGAATGCGATTCACAAGCTGGCCTTCGCCTACGAGAACACGTACACGTGCCAGTGTTCGACCGCCACGACCGCGATCGTCTCCGCAGAATCGGGCTTGCCGCAGCGTTACTGGCCGAACGGCGGTTGGAATGCAGAGTGGACGGCGCCGCTGACGTCGCACCTGTTGCTCGAGGCAGTGGTCTATCACCGTTTCATCAACAGCCGGCGGACGCATCCCTTCGGTCTCCCCGATGTCGGCGACACCCTCGAAGACGTTTTCGCCTACAACGTCGACGCGATCGCGAGAAACCTGATCGGCGTGCAGGATCAGGCGCTCGGGATCACACACCATGCGACCACCGTGTCGAACATGAGGAACAAGAGCCACGACACGCCGTTCCGCGTGGCGCTCTCGTACGTCACCGGCGCGCACAGCTACAAGTTCGGCCTCTCGGACAACATCGGCAGCAAGCAGAATCTGGTCATGAATTTCGATGCGCCGTACTGGTACCGCTTCAACAACGGCGATCCGAATCAGATCACGATGAACGCCACCCCGTTCCTGCAGTCCGCACGGCTCGACGCCGACATGGGCGTCTACGCTCAGGACCGGTGGACGATCAGGCGCGCTACGGTGTCGTACGGACTGCGTTACGACCATTTCGCCAGCTCATTCCCCGAACAGCGCATCGGACCGGCGCCGCTGGTGCCGAATCGCAATTTCACGCTGCCCGAGACCGATGGCGTCTCATGGCACGACATCTCGCCGCGCGCCGGTGTCGCCTACGACCTGTTCGGCAACGGCAAGACGGCGGTGAAGGGCTCGTTCGGAAAGTATGTCGAGGGGCAAGCACTTCGCGGCAGCGACGCGAACGTGATCTTCGGCGACGGACTCAACCCGGCGCAGCGCGTCGTCACGAGCGCCACGCGATCGTGGAGCGATCGCAACGTCAACTTCCGGCCCGACTGCGATCTGCTGAACTTTGCCGCCAATGGCGAATGCGGAGCGATGAGCAACACCGATTTCGGCAGCCTGCGGCCCGGCAGCACCTACGATCCGTCCATCCTGAGCGGCTGGGGCAAGCGGATGTACAGCTGGCAGTTTTCCGGCGCCGTACAGCACGAGATTGTCCGTCGCATGTCGGTCGAGCTCAGTTACTTTCGCCGCATCTACGGCAACTTCAATGTCGTCGACGACCGCGCGCGCTCGGCGAGCGACTTCGACGTGTTCAGCATCACAGCGCCCGGCGATCCGCGGCTGCCAGACGGCGGCGGATACACCATCGGCGGGTTGTACAACGTCAAGCCGGCGATGTTCAGCACGCCCGCCGACAACTACATTACGTTCGCGAAGAACTATGGAAAGCAGATCGAGCATTGGGACGGGTTCGATCTGATCCTCACCGCGCGTCCACACAATGCTGTCAACCTTCAGGGCGGCTTGAGCAGCGGGCGCACCACCATCGATAACTGCGAAGTAGCCGCACAGCTGCCCGAGATGCTTACCAGCTTTCCCGTATTGAATGATGTGAACACCGGCGCGCAGTTTCCAGCCCAGTACTGTCATCAGCAGTCGCCGTTTCTGACGCAGGTGAAGTTCCTCGGGTCGTACGAAATCCCAAGGATTGACGTCCTCATCAGCGGCGCGCTGCAGAGCGTGCCGGGCCCTCAGGTGATTGGCAATTTCGTCGCGACCAATGCGGCCATCGTGCCGTCGCTCGGACGTCCGCTGGCCGGCGGCACGAACAACATCACCGTGGACGTCGTTCCCCCCGGCGGAATGTACGGTGATCGTCGGAATCAGTTCGACTTGCGGCTTGGCAAGATCCTGCGTTTTGGCCGCACGCGAACGAAAGTGAATCTCGACATCAACAACGTGTTCAATGCCAATCCGGTCCTCGCGGAAAATCCCAGCTTTGCCGTCTTCCGCCAGCCGGCGTCGATTCTGCCGGCCCGCATTGCGCGGCTCGGTGTGCAGTTCGATTTCTGAGCTCGTGCGGACATGACACTTGGCCGACTCACGGTCGGAATAATCGCTGGTGTTCTGCGAATGGAATCGTCTTCATAACTCCGACCTGCTCACCGTATCCGACGACGGCCAGACGATCGGCTGGGAATCGAGGAACCAACGTACACGGGCACGCACTATCCGCCCGCGTGGGTGCAGGCGTCGACAGAGCTCAAGTTGCACAGCGCGACTTTCCAATTGGACTTCGTCGTGGAGGACATGAAGAACGCGCAAATCGGCGTCGGGTTCATGTTGTTGTGGGATGTTGGCCCTGACTGGGGTTTCTTTGGTTATCTCGGCTCCAGTCCCACCGCATGGGCCTACGATCCGTCTACCAGAGATGTCGTTACCAGCACGAGATCGATAGAGGCAGGCCTGCCGAAGTTTGGCGATGGACGGACCGGCGTCCGGGGTTGAATCTCGAACGATTGAGCTGCCAAAGGGCGCCGTTGTCCTGCCCGCCGCTTGTCTTCTGAAGGAAGGCCAGCGTGTACGGCTGGCCCGATTCGAAAAGACCTGAGATCTCGTCCGGGAAGATCCGCCGCTCTTCTGCCGGACATCAGGGCGACGACTTATTCGCCGTGTCTATGTAGTTCGCCGGATAGCGCGGCATACGCGTCGACATTCGTCGGATCGCGAAGGAAGTCGTCGGCGAGTGTCGCGACCGCGTCGTCGACGGGCAACGACTCGGCGATCGAGGCAAGGTTCTGTCGCGCGGTGCCATTATCGACATTCCCCGTCAACGCCAGGGCATATTCCCTGATGGCGGCGTAAGGCTGTCGTCGACGAGCCAGCAGGCTTCCCAGGTTGTTGTGTGCCTCCGAGTGCTGCGGAGTGATTCGCACCGCTTCGCGGAATTCACCCTCCGCATGGCGGTAATCTCCCCGCTCGACGAGCAGCGTGCCGAGGTTATTGTGGGCCTCCGCGTTTGCTGGATCGAGCCTGACCGCCTCGCGCAGTTCGGCTTCCGCTCGATCGAGATCGCCCTCCCTCGCGAGCGCATTTCCAAAGTTGTTGTGAAGTTCGGAAACGTCCGGCCGGTTGTGTTGCAACGCCTGTGTCCACAATGCTTCTGATGATCGCCACGTGAGCGACTGGTTCCAGGTGAGGACAGAGAGAAACACCACCGCCGCTGTGACCACGCCGCTCGCCGTGAGCACTCGAACACGCCCTCCCCACGTTGCATTCGCAGCCTGTTCGAGCAACGCGGCGATTGGTATCACCAGCGCCATCAAAGGCAGATAACTATGATGATCGCCCGCTATCTGCTTTCCGGCACGCGTGAGGTGCGGAGCCATCAAGATCACGTACGACGTGGACGCTGCACACAACCCGGGCGCTCGTCGCGCCATCGCCAGCACAAGCACACCGAGGATCGCGACGCCGATAATCGCGGTCAGGAACTGCGGGCTCTTCCAGTAAATGGCTGGCGGTGCGGCGTAGAACGCGGTGAGTCCAAACGGCCTGATCGACTTGTCCAGGTGGAACCACAATCCGTAGGACGCCTCTGCGACGAGTCCGCCGAGTGGGTTCGGTCCCCCGGCGGGTTTGATTGCGGTTGTGTGTGCGGTGGCGGCGAACGCGATTCGGACGAACAGCGCGCTGGTAACCGCGTAGGGAATCTTATCAACCAACAACTCGAACAACCTGCGTACAGACTTGGTGGGTTCGAAAATCCTTCGCAGTGGATAAATGTCCAGAACCAGCAGGACCGCCGGCAGCGTCACGCTTGCCGCCTTCGCAAGCAGCGACGCCACGAACGCGACAAACGCAGCGATCTGCCACGCGCGCTTCGGTGGTCGATCAACGGGATACGCATTAACGTACGCAAAGACGGAGAGGAGGGAAAACGTCGCGCACGGGAGATACGGCTGGCACGATGCCCATGCAACTGCCTCCGTCCGGAGGGGATGCACCGCAAACAGCGCCGTTGCGGCAGCAGCGCCCGCAAGTCGCGGCCAGCTCGATGCGCGCAGAGTCGGCGGACGCGCCCTGTCCATCAAAACAAGGCAGACGAAGTACAGAAGAACGGTGTTGGCAGCATGCAGTACTAGGCTGACGAGGTGATAGCCAAACGGATCGAGGCCCCAGATTGCGTACTCGGCCTCAAAGAGCATCCAGGCGAACGGCTGGTAGACGCCAAGCAGAAAAGTTGTCCATGCCCAGCGCAGTTGATCAACGCCGATCCCGCGAAAATGGGGGTTGTTGATGAAGGTCTTCGGGTCGTCGAGGAGGACGAAATCGTTGCGCAGAACCGGCCAGAACGCGACGATGACGAGAAGTATCAAGGTCGCGGCGATCGACCACGTTCTCCAATCCGTCCAGCGGTCGCTGCCCCCGGTCCCTGTGGTCGCCGCGTCTTCTCGTACGTAGCCAGTTTCCAAGGTTGCCGACCGATGGGCAGTATACGCTGCGGGTTATTCTTAAGACTGCCTCATCCCGATGTCGACGCGCGAACGGGTGCTGATCGTCGAAGACGATCTAGCGCTCAAAAACACGCTTGAACAGGCGGTCGTAGCCGAAGGCTACGAGGCGCAGTCCGCGTCCAGCGAGGATGCTGCACGGGCCCTCGCCGGCCGCCCGTTCGATATCGTGCTCTCCGACATCGACCTGCCTGACAACAATCGCACCGCGCTGCTGAAGGCGATCCGTGCCCGCGATCTCGACGTGCCGATCGTGATGATCACGGACGGCCCGCATATGGAAACCGCCTTCGCCGCCCTGGAGTATGGTGCGACGCACTACCTGACCAAGCCGATCGACGTGCCGCGTCTGCACGAGGTGATGCGGCGCGCGTTGCGCGCACGGTGGTTTGCCCAGGCGCGGCGGCGACTCGTCGAGCTGGCTGGCGACAGCGCGCTGCAGGTCGGCGATTTGGCCGGTCTCGGCGAACGCTTCGACCGCGCGCTGGCGAAGGCTTACATGCTGTGCCAGCCGATCGTGCAGTGGTCAACGCAGTCGACGTTCGCCTACGAAGCGTTGGTACGATCCAGCGAACCGACCATCGCGCACCCCGGGGCGCTGTTCGATGCCGCGGATCGCCTCGATCGCACCATAGAAATCGGGCGGCGCGTCAGGACCTTATGCGGTGAATACGTCGGTCGCCCGCCTGACGCGCTGCTGTTCGTGAACGTCCACACCAAAGATCTGATGGACACGGTGATCTACTCACCGGACACGGCCCTGGCGCGTATGGCGAATTACGTCGTGCTGGAAATTACGGAGCGCGCCCGCTTGGAGGTGATTCCGGATGCGGCAGGCCGCGTCGCGCGCCTGCGCAGCATGGGGTTCCGCATCGCGATCGACGATCTCGGTGCAGGCTACGCGGGGCTCACCAGCTTCGCGTCGCTCGAACCGAACTTCATGAAACTCGATCGCTCGCTTGTCGAAGGCATTCATCAGTCCAACACAAAGATGAAGCTGGTCGGCGCGATGATCAACGCGTGCCGTGAGCTCGGCGTGCACGTTGTCGGCGAAGGCATCGAGACCTCCGCCGAACGCGATGCGCTGATCTCACTCGGTTGCGATCTGCTTCAGGGTTTCCTCTTCGCGCGCCCCGAGCCGCCGTTCACCACGCCTCGTTTCTGAACTCGCCCTCGCCTTACGAAATTCCTCGCGCTGTTGCGACTCTGTGATCGTTGCGCGACGGCGGCGCACCTCTGACCGGCGAGAAAGCCCCTTTTTCGCGCCTGGCCTCGATATTGCCGAGTTGGCTGCCGGACTCCTCAGGACACATCAGCGATGTCAGATCGGAACACACTCGTTTCGCGGCGGCGTTTCTGCGCCGGCGCGTGCCACGTCGCATCGGGTGCGACGATCGCCACGATCTTCTCTGCCTGCGGCGGGTCACCGACCTCGCCAAGCGGCCCGGCATCGATGCTCGGTGTCGTGGCAGGCCGCTTTGCGGGTTCGTCCGTGCAGCTTACGGTCGCAGGATCGGCGCTCAACGACGTCGGTGGCGCAGCGCTTGTCGAATCGACCGCCGGTGTGTTCCTGGTGTCGCGCACCGACGCCAGCACATTCACGGCGATCGATGCGGTCTGCACCCACGAGTCGTGCACGATCACCGGATCGGATGGGAACGTCTATGTCTGTCCGTGTCACGGCTCTCGCTACAGCCGTAGTGGTCAGGTGCTCGCCGGTCCCGCCAAAGCATCACTGCGTCGGTTCCCCACGACATTCGCCGACGGCGTCGTCAACATCGCCATCTGAGGCGTCGCGCAGGAGGCCTGATGTCTCAACTCAACCCCGAAATCGACCACTTGCTGCGGCGCGCCGGATTCGGCGCAAGTCCCGCCGACGTGGAAACGTTCCGCAACATGTCGTTGTCCGATGCGATTGCGCATCTGGTCGACTACGAAGGACGACCCGACGACGTTGACGCGCGGATTGGACGAGCCGACCTCGCGCAGGTGACCTCCAAGGATCTGTTCGCGCCTGACATCGACATCGACGATGCGCGTCAGCGATGGATGTTCCGGATGATCCATTCGCGCCGGCCGCTGCAGGAAAAGATGGCGATGTTCTGGCACAACCACTTCGCCACTGCCTACAGCAAACTCGCGACCGACTCGGGCAACCTGCAGGCCGCCAAGATGCTGGCCTATAAGCCGGGCACGCTGCGCGGGCCGCAGGGGCAGATCGAGCTGTTTCGCCAGTACGCACTCGGCAACTTTCGCGACCTGCTGCTGCAGGTGGCGATGGATCCCGCGATGCTGGTATGGCTCGACGGCCAGTTCAACACCGCGACCCGGCCGCAGGAGAACTTCGGCCGCGAGGTGATGGAGCTCTTTACCGTCGGCGTCGGCAATTACACCGAGCCCGACGTCTACGCGGCGGCGCGCGTGTTCACCGGCTGGAATCTGCGCGAATCGGTCGGCTACCGGCGCGACGACCCGAACGCCTACCAGGAGTTCGTCTACAACGTCGACGAACACGAGACGAGCGCCAAGACGTTTTCGTTTCCGGTTGATACGACCGGCAGCCACACCATTCCCGCCCGCAGCGCCTCGGCCGGCATGCAGGATGGCATCGACCTGATCACCGCGCTGTCGGTCCATCCGGAAACAGCGAAGCGGCTCGCACGCAAGTTCTGGAACTTTTTCATCAGCGAAATCCATTCGCCCGATCCGACGTTCGTGGACAGCGCCGCTGCCGTGTATCTGCAGAACCGTACCGAGATCAGGCCGGTCGTCCGTTACGTGCTGACGTCACCGTGGTTCACCGATCCGTCGGTGCGTTACGCGCGCTATTCATGGCCGGCGGAATTTGTCGCGCGCGCCATCAAGCAGGTGGGATGGCAGGGTTTCACGCTCGACAGAGTGCGGTCGCCGCTGGCGAACATGGGCATGCTGCTGTTCGAGCCGCCCAACGTCGGCGGGTGGCCGCTTGGGGCGAACTGGTTCTCTACGGGCACGATGCTGGCGCGGACGAACTTCGCCGCGACGGTAGCGGCGAGCCAGAAGGAATTCCTGGCGGTCGAGATTCAGCCCGAGGCCGGGACGGTCGACGCGCTGATGTCCGCGATGCTCGATCGGATTACACCAGCGCCTTTCGATGCTGCGCCGCAGCAGGCGCTGATGTCCTACCTGCTCGCCGGCGGCCCATGGACGGGCAGCGAGTCACAACTCAACACACGGGCCGCGGGTCTGGCACGTCTCCTCGTCGGCTCGTCGGAATACCAACTCATTTAAGGACGGGAGACGAGCATGCGCATTTCGAGACGACTATTCATTCGTGACGGCGTCGCAACCGTCACCCTCGGTCTGACGGCGCCGTCGTTTCTCACAGCGATCGCGCAGGCACAGGGTCTCTCCTCGTCACGCCGTCTTGTGGTCGTGTATCTCGGCGGCGGCAACGACGCGCTCAACACGCTGGTCTCCTATCAGGACCCCTCGTATTACAACCGCAGGCCGAGCATCGCGATTCCTGCGGGACAGGTGCTGCAAGTGGGCACCGACGCGGCAGGCCGCGCACTCGGCCTGCATCCGCGCCTCGGCGGCCTGCTGAACGTCTTCAACGAAGGACGGCTCGCGCTGGTGCAGCGGACGGGTTACGAGAATTCCAGCCGCTCGCACTTCGAAGCGACAGACATCTGGGGCACCGCCAATCCAAAATCCTCTACGGGTTCCGGCTGGCTCGGACGGTACCTTGATACGCTGCCTCGGCCGATCGATGCGCTTGCGGCGTGGAACACCACTAGCGACACGCCGCGAGCATTGGTATCCAGCCAGACCGGCGTTCCGGCGATTCCAAATTCCACCACCTACACCTACGCAAGCCCGAATCGCGGGTCCGCGGCGTTGCAGGAGCGCGCCGCAGCGCAGGCGATGGCCGCAAACCTCGCGGCCGGACGTCCACACCTGGCGTTTGTGAACAGCACCAGCCGCGGGGCAATCGAGACGCTCGATCGTGTGGCACAGGCGACGTCCTACACGCCGACGGTGGTGTATCCGAACAATGGCTTCGGTCTCGCTCTGCGTACCGTCGCGGGCGCCATCGTCCGCGGCGTCGGCTCGCGCATCTACTGGGTGCAGACCGGCGGCTACGACACCCACGCGCAGCAAGGGGGGCCGGGCGGCGCCTACGGCAACCTGATGGGCACGCTCGGCGACGGACTGTGGGCCTTCTACAGCGACGTGCGCAACCAGGGCGTGCACAACGACACAACCGTGATTCTCTTCTCGGAATTCGGCCGACGGATCTCCGAGAACGGCAGCGGCGGCACCGACCACGGAGCGGCCGGACTGATGATGGTCTTCGGCGGCATGGTGCACGGCGGACTGTATGGCACCGCCGCGTCGCTCGCGCCCGGCAATCCGACGCTCGAGAACAGTTCGGGCGACGTTCACTACGAAACGGACTTCCGATCCGTCTACGCCCGCGTGCTCGATCAGTGGCTGGGCGTGAACTCCGTACCGATTCTCAATGGTGACTTCCGCGCCGGTGCGCCGGCGATTTTCTAGAGGAGCATGAGGAACATGAAACGTCTGTGGCTCGTTTCGATCGTGGCGTTGGGCCTGTCGGCTCCAGTGTTCGCGCAGTCGCCTGAGACTCCCACGGCCGTGCCTGCCACGACATCGCCCGTCATCAACTTCGGCATCCTCTCGTTTCTGCAGTACTCCGCCGAATTGCACGAGCAGGACGGCTACAACGCGTTCGACGTGACGCGCGGCTACTTCGATGTGCGCGCACGGCTCTCGGATCGCGTACGGGCGCGCTTCACACCAGATGTTCGACCGACGACCGATGCGACGCTGGACACGAATCTCGCGCTGCGCCTCGAGTACGCGTATCTGGAAGCGAAGGTCAATGACAGCGCCTCGGTGGTGTTCGGCATGCACGAGACGCCGTGGCTCACGTACGAAGAGTCAGTGAACCGGTACCGCGTACAGGGACCGATGTTCGCGGAGCGCGAAGGGCTCATTCCGGGGCCGAGCGACGTCGGCGCCAGCATGTGGGCGCGCAGCGAGCGGGCGGAGTTCCACGTCGGCATCTACAACGGCGAAGGCTACGGTCGCGCCGAAGCGGACAAGTACAAGAGCGTGCAGGGTCGCGTCACGTTCCGTCCCTTCGCGGACGCGAGCAGCGCAACGAGCGTGCACCTGTCGGGCTTCTATTCGTACGGTTGGTACGCCCGAGACCGCCCGCGCAACGTCGCCATCGTCATGGGCAGCTACGAGAGCCCGCACGTCATGACGACAGCGCAGTATCTGACAGCGACGGATAATCCGTTCGTTGCGCGCGACGTGGAGCGACGGGGGATGTCGTTCTTCGGTGAAGGTCGCAAAGGCCCGACTGGATGGGCTGGCATCGGACGTCTCGATTTGTTCGATCCGGATGCGTCGAATGACAGCGATGCGACACGCCGCTACATGTTCGGCGGCGCGCATTGGAGTCAGTGGGGACGCGGCCGTCTGGGTGTCGTCGTATCGCTCGAGCAGGAGTTTCGAACCACCAACTCTGAACTGCTCGATCGCCGGCTGCTGGCGCAGACGCACGTCGAGTTCTAAAATTGCTGTTTGGACCTCTCGTCGCGCCGGCATATCGCGGCGATTCTCTTCGTCGCGAGTCTTGTAGTTCTTCCTGGCCTCGGCAGGGCGACCCTGTGGGAACCGGATGAGCCGCGATTTGCAGAAGCGACGCGCCAGATGTTCGAGCGCGGCGACTTCCTGACGCCCTACCTCAACGGCTCACCCCGCTACGAGAAGCCGATTCTCTTCTACTGGCTCCAGGCCGCTTCCACGGAGATTTTTGGAAGCAACGAGCTCGCGGTCCGCGTCCCGTCGGCGCTCGCCGGGATCGGCGCCGTGTTGCTGCTGTATCTGCTCGGCTGCGAAGTGGCTTCGCCGCGTGCCGCACTGTTCGCGGCGTTCTCGCTGGCGACGATGTTTCGATTCGTGGTGTTTGCGCGCCTCGGTCTGACGGACATGCCCGTGGTGTTCTTTGTCGTCGCTGCTCTGTACGGATTCGTTCGCGCATCGCAGCGTGGTTCGCCGGCATGGGCATTCATCGGATGGCTGTGCGTTGGCCTTGGCGTCCTGACGAAAGGGCCAGTCGGTCTGCTGCCCATTGCCGTCTGGGTCGTGTACGCCCCGTTGAGCGGCGGACGCTCGGCGCTCTCGAGTATCCGGCCATTGAGCGGAGTGGCGCTGGCGGCGGCGATATCGCTCCCCTGGTACGTAGCGATGATCGTTCAGCACGGTCGCGCGTTCGTCGATTTCGCGATCGGGCACGAAATGGTCGAGCGCGCATTCGTCGAAGGCTCGTTCGAGCCGCCGCGAAGCGTTTTTTATTACCTGAAGGTGTGGCCCGGCGACGCTGCGCCCTGGTCGTTACTGTTCATTGCCGGCGCGGTGTGGGTGTGGCGGAGGTGGTCGAGATTCGACGCGGCCACGAAACGGGCGTTCATGTTTTCCGTCATCTGGTTTGGCTGCGTCTTCCTCGTGTTTTCACTCGTACGCTCGAAGGTGGTGCATTACGTCCTTCCTGCTTATCCCGCGGCGGCGTTGTTCATCGGCGTGTTTGTCGAGCGGCTCGATGAGTTGGCCCCGAACGCCGGCAGGCGCGTGGTTGCCGCGGTGTATTCGATCGCATTCACGCTTGCGCTCGCGTACGCGTTGATCGGCATCCTTGTCGTGCCGCGCGCCATCGAGCCGTTCAAGCCGATGGCAGTACTGGGACGAGAGGCGGGGCGCCAGGCGACCGACGACGTTCCGATTGGCCTGCTTGGCCGCTACGGTTTTTCGAGTCTCGTCTACTACTCGCATCACAACGTCCGACTGCTCGACGATGGGGATGCCGCAGTCGACTTCCTGTCTCGCCATGGCAGTGCACTGTGCGTGATGCTCGCCTCTGATTTTGAGCAGCTCGCACCACGTCTTGATGGCGTGGAGATTCTCGCGCACGGCGAGGAATTCAACGTCCGAATCGAACGGCTGATGGAGCGGCGAAGAACGCCTGGGCGGGAATGGGTTCTCGTCAGGCGGTCAGAGGCGGCTGCCACTTCGGGCCGGCGCCCCGTGTAATCGCGCCCATCCCACGACAGCGTCACTGACGCCCGGCAACGATTCCGGCAGCGCGCAGTCCAATCACGGTGCGATTGAGGTGAGCTCGACGCCGTCGGCGGTCCGAACGGAGTCGGCGACAATCGCCGCGCGAATGTCGAGACGGTCGACCACACGACGGGTCAGGGGTCCGGGCCACGGCACATCGTGTCCTGCCTGAACACCGAGCAGTGTACGTGCCACGCCGACGACGCTGATTGGTGCGATGGCGATGGGAGGGCGTGGAATCACCAGCGAACGCTCCTTCGTCGTCAGCACGAGCACGCGGCCGTGATCCCGCCACTCGGGGCTCATCGACGAATCTGATTCGATGATCACCGCGTGCGCATCAACAACCCACAAGAGACGCGCACGCTGGACAGCGACCGGATAACCAGCCAGTTCGCCGACCATTTGCGCGAGGGCGAAAGGGAGTACCGGTATCGGAGATTCCTGCGGTGCGAACCGTCTATTCGGTGTTTGCGCATGCACAGCGATCGTCGCGATGGCGATTGCCAGACACAGCACCGGATGCAACAAGTACGTACTACGCATCGCTAGTGTCCGAAGTGGATGACCAGACCTGCACTCGCGCGCATGTTGTGCACGAGCTTCGCGTTCGCACGCACCACATCGTTGGCGGCGGAGTTTACGGCCGCCAGCTCGATGTCGAGCGGCGACTCATGGATGTTGTCGGAGAGCTCGAGTCGAAGGCCGACGCCCGCCACACCCATCGGCACGCGTAGATCGGTACCGATGCCGAAGTTGAAGGCCAACTTCGTCTCCAGTCCGAGCTCGTCGATCGCGATCAGGAGCGGCCCTCGGTCTCTGGTGACGGTGATGCCCGGGCTGATCGGCGGCCGCTGCTCGATGAACATCTGCAGCGGCGGGCTGATGCTCTGCTTGATGTCGTACATGACGGCGCCAAGTCCGAAGAACGTGTATGGCCACACCCACGGATTGCGCGTGTAGTCCACGAGCCCGAAAGCTCCGCCGATGTCGAAGGACGAGGCATCCGCGTTGACCGATCCGCGCGTCGGTCCGTCGAGCGTAAGCACCGTACCGCAGCGACGGCCGACGGCAAGACACTTCCGCGAGAACTCGCCGTGCGCACGGAAACCATAGCGTCCCTCCCAGTACGTGACGGTGGCGTCGTAGACCGGGCCGGGAACGAACACGAGATCCCGTGCGAGCACTTGTTCGAGGGCGCCAGTCGACGGCGATACCGATCCAAGCAGAATCAGATCGCTCCAGTCAGTGGAGAGCCGGAGGCCGGCGGAGCCGCTGATATCCACATGCTTCGGGTCATGCAGCGGATTGAAAGGGTCCCATTGGGCCGCAGCCGTACGTGCGAGCACAACGTTCGAAAGCAGGAAGAACAGGAGCAGGAGGCGAAGGCGGTCGTGCATGCTCGACTCCTTTGAGGGGCCGATAGATTACTACCGACCGGTGGCTACGCGTTAGCGTCGGCGGCCCGATTGGTCGCGGTAGCCAGCGTCGTATCCGGCGCGGAAGCCCGCGCGGTAGTTATCCTTGTACGCCTCGCGTGAACCGTAGGAGAGATAAAAACCCTGATCCGCGTCGCGGTAATCCTTGTGTGCCACGGGATCGTATCCGCGCCGATCGCTGCGATCCTGCCGCGCGAGCCGCAAGCCGTCCGCGTAGCCGCGTGCATAGGCAGGCTCCTGATCCGCCCGGCCGGCCGCAACTCCAGCTGGTACTGGCGGAACGGCCCCGAAGCGGGCCAATCCGCGGCCGCGCCCCTGCGCGTCTGCGGGAACTGCGGTTGTGAGGAGTGCGAGCGAGAGAACAAACAGTGAGATAAAGCGGACCATGGGTCACTGACAGCAGCAGGCAACTACCTCGGCTGCAAACGACGATCCACGACGATCCCGCAGAATCCCGACACGGCGTGTCGATGCTGTGCTGCACAGCGTCCCCTCCCAGTGGATCGCCGTCCTCTGTGCAGAGCATTACGAGGAAAATTGACGCAAAGGAGGACGGCCCAACGAGACAAGTTCTGAAGACCATCGATGCGCACGTCGCGGGCGAGCCGCTGCGCCTGATAGTCGATGGCGTGCCCAGCCCCATCGGCAGAACGATGGCGCAGAAGCGCGACTGGCTGAAACGTCATGCTGATCACGTTCGGCGGGCCGTAGTGCTCGAGCCGCGGGGCCATCGCGACATGTGCGCGGCGCTGCTTACTGAGCCGGTTTCACCCGGATCGGATGCGGGTCTCATCTTTCTGCACAACGAGGGCTACCCGACCATTTCTGGTCACGGCGTGATCGCCGCCACCACGATCGCAATTGAAATGGGCCTTATCGTCTTTGGCGGACGTCTCGCCGCAGGGCCCGCGGCGGCCGAGACGCATGTCGTCTTCGATACGCCCGCCGGCACCGTACACGCCCGCGCGCGCGTGGAATCCCGTGGCGATGGTCAACGCGTCGATTCGGTGGTCTTCAGCAACGTTCCGGCGTTCGTCCTCAGTGGCGGGCAGCCGATACGTCTCGGATCGCGCGAGCTTCGCGTGGACGTCGCGTTCGGCGGAATGTTCTACGCCATTGCGGATACCGAAGCGATCGGGATCCCGTTGGTGCCCGCGCGTCTGCCGGAGCTGCGGCGTCTGGGCGTCGAGATTCGCGCAGCGATCAATGCAGCCGGCACCACGGCGCATCCCAACGACGACGCTCTTTCAGGCGTCGCCGGCGTGATCTTCACGGGGCCGCCGCAGGATCCGGAGGCGCATCTGCGCAACGTCACGGTGTTCGGCGATGGCGCGGTCGATCGATCGCCATGTGCCACCGGCACATCCGCTGTCATGGCGGTGCTCGATGCGATGGGTCTGCTCGAAGGGCATTCCTTCGTCCACGAGAGCGTCGTCGGCACGCTGCACCGCGGCCGCGTGGCGCGACGCACCCGGGTTGGCGATCACGATGCCATCGTGACGGAGATCGAGGCCAGCGCCTGGATTACCGGCGAGCACACGTTCTACGTCGACGAAGACGACCCGTTGAGAGAGGGCCTGCAGATTTAGAACGATCGGGCGCGCCGTTTGCTTCGTTGCCACCTCGTGCGTTCTCGTCCCAGGCGGCACTGGGCAGCGACGCTCACGGTTGCCGCCCTGTTCTTACTCGCTGCGACACGCTGGTCTCTGGCGTCACGCGCTGAAACCCCCGCACAGCCAATCGATTTCAGCCATGTCGTCCATGCTGGTGACGACAAGCTGAGCTGCGAGCTCTGTCACGCCACAGCACGACGGTCGTCATTTGCCGGCATTGCACCGGTCGAACGCTGTATCGGATGCCATCGCTATATCAACCCCGCGAATCCGGAGATCGGCAAAGTGCGGGCCTACTTCGACGCGAACGAGCCGATTCCGTGGCAGCGCGTCTACGTCCTTCCGCGTTTCGTGCACTTCAGCCACGAATCTCATTTCCACGCCGGTGTTGACTGCGCCGAATGTCACGGCGAAGTGCCGCGGATGGAGCACCTCGCGCGCGTGCGCGAGCTGACGATGGGGTGGTGCGTGGAGTGCCATCGGCAGCGCGGCGCATCGGACGACTGCCTGACATGCCACTACTGACGGGAGCGAAGCTGTGATCGATCGCCGGCGATTCCTGAAGACGCTCGGCCTCACCGGCTCCGCCGCCATGCTCGATCACTGCGCGCCCGCGCCGTCAGAAAAGCTGATTCCGTATCTGATCGCGCCGGACGACATCACGCCAGGAGTTCCCGCGTACTACGCGACAACCTGCCGCGAATGTCCTGCCGGCTGCGGAATGGTGGCAAAGGTGATGGACGGCCGTGTGATCAAGGCCGAGGGAAATCCGAATAACCCGATTTCGCGGGGACATCTGTGTGCGCGCGGGCAGGCGTCGGTGCAGTCGCTCTACAACCCGAATCGCTTCGGTATGCCGCGCATGCGTTCGGGCGACGGAACGCTGAAGCAAATTTCGTGGGAGCAGGCGGAAGCAACGCTTGCCGAACGGCTGCGCGAGGCGAAGCAGCGCGGCGGAAATCGCATCGCATGGATCGGCGGCCTGAGCACGGGGTCCTTCGATGCGCTCCTCGACGAATGGCTCGCAGCGCTCCACACCACTCGCCGCATCGTCTACGAACCGTTCGATTACGAGCCGCTGCGCGCGGCGAGCGAGCTCGCGTTCGGGACGCGCGAGGTGCCGCGATATGACTTCGAGCAGGCGCAGTACGTGCTGTCGTTCGGCGCGGACTTTCTCGAGACCTGGATCTCGAATGTCGAGTTCACAGCCGCGTATGCCGATCTGCGGCGCCGCGCCGCGGCCGACAAGGCGAGCACGTTTACCTGGATTGCTCCGCATATGTCGCTCACGGGAATGAACAGCGACGAATGGATCGCCGCCCGGGCGGGGTCGGAGGCGCTGGCGGCGCTGGCCATCGCGGATTCGATCATCGCGCAGGGCCTCGAGCATCCATCAACAGATGATGTCGCATTTATCCGGCGCACGGTGTCGAGGTTTTCAGCGGAGCGAGTTCAAAACCAGACCGGTGTGGATCGAGCCGCTATCGATCGCGTCGCCAGGCAATTCGCGTCGGCGATGCCGTCGCTTGCCGTTGGTGGCGGCATCAGCGCCGGGGGAGAGGGTCACGCTGTCGATCTCGAGCTTGCGGTGCTGCTGCTGAACGTGCTCGCGGGAAATATCGGCACGACTGTCACCTACGGAGCGCGCTACGTGTTCGATCGGCTTTCCACGCGCGAGGACATTGCCGAGCTGACGCGCGCGATGTCCGCCGGTCAGGTCGATGTGCTGCTGGTGCATCAAACCGATCCCGCAGCGACGCTGCCGCCGAACATCGGTTTCAACGACGCGATTCGTCGCGTCCCCTTCGTCGTCACGTTCGCAAACAGGCCTGACGAGACAAGCGAACATGCGCATCTGCTTCTTCCCGATCACCATTTCCTCGAGAGCTGGGGCGATTACACGCCGCGTGCAGGCGTGCTGAATCTGCTCCAGCCCGCTGCCGCGCCGATGCTGCACTCACGGGCTACCGGTGACGTGCTCATCGGGGTGGCGAGACAGGTGGACGGCTCGACCACGCAAGCCCTCGCTACTGACTGGGCGACATACATTCGCTCACGATGGCAGCCAGAGGAAGTGCGAGCGGGCGGACGCGTCGAGGACGTGTCGATCTCGCCAGCGACGCTGCGCGACGTTTCAGGTGCTCTCGACCGCATCGCGGTTGAGGCGCCGGCGGCGGATGCGATCACGCTCGTCGCATATCCCTCCGCGCATTTCTACGACGGCCGAACAGCCAGCGAACCGTGGCTGCGCGAAGTGCCCGATCCGGTCACGACGATCGTGTGGCGCAGCTGGCTCGAGATTCATCCCGATCTCGCGCGGAAGCTTGGCGTCCGGGACGGCGACGCCGTTGAAATAGAGTCGTCTTACGGTCGCGCGACGTTGGCGGCGCATCTTTCCCGCCGCTTGCGCAGCGATACCGTCGCGACGCCCATTGGCGCTGACCGATCAACTCTCGCGTGGCGTTCGGGCCAGGTGAAGCTGCGCCGCGCACCCGGACAGCCGCGAGTCATCAGGCTCGCGGCGGCCTCCGAGGCGGCGTCCACAGAATTCGCCGCGGGCAAACCCGACCACCTGACGACAGGCATGTATCCGCCACATTCGCACCCGACGCATCGCTGGGGCATGGCCATCGATCTCAACACCTGCACCGGCTGCAACGCGTGCGTCGTCGCCTGCTATGCCGAGAACAACATTCCGGTGGTGGGGGAGGAGCGCTGCGCGCAGGGACGGGAGATGTCATGGATTCGCATCGAGCGCAGCGACGGTGCATTCGTGCCGATGCTGTGTCAGCAATGCGATCAAGCGCCGTGCGAATCGGTATGCCCGGTCACCGCCACCTATCACAACCCAGAAGGCCTCAACGCGCAGGTCTACAACCGCTGCATCGGGACGCGCTTCTGCTCGAACAATTGCCCGTACAAAGTGCGTCGATTCAACTTCCAGCAGCCAGCGTGGCCCGCGCCTCTGGACCGGCAGCTCAATCCCGATGTGACTGTGCGCAGCGCCGGCGTGATGGAGAAGTGCACGTTCTGCGTGCAGCGGATTCAGGCAGCAAAGATCGACGCGAAGAGCGAAGGCCGGCCGCTGCGCGACGGTGATATCACTCCCGCATGTGCGCAGACGTGTGCCGCCGAGGCGATCGTCTTTGGCGATCTGCACGACCCGAACAGCCGCGTCTCGCAGCTTGCGCGTGACGCGCGTGGTTTCCACGTGCTCGAGGAGCTCAACACGCATCCCGCCATAACGTACCTGCGGCGCAACACGCCGGCTTCGACCAGCCATGAGAGCTGAGGCTGCCTTCCATCGCATTACCGCCGACAGCGTCGCGATGGAACGCTGGACGTTGCCCGGCGCGGTCGTCTATTGGAGCGTGCTCGGCATGCTCGCCGGCATGTGGTCGCTCTCCGCCGCGGTATGGGTTTACCAGGTCTATTACGGGCTCGCAGTCGCCGGACTGACGCATCCGGTGATGTGGGGCACCTACATCGCGACCTTCGTCTTCTGGATCGGCATTGCCCATTCGGGGACGCTGATGTCCGCGATCCTCTTCATCTTCCGCGCACACTGGCGCGCGTCGATCGCTCGCATCGCCGAGACGATGACCATAGCGGCGATCATGACGGCGCTTCTTTTTCCAATCATCCATCTCGGCCGGCCCTGGCGTGCCTACTGGCTGATTCCCTATCCCAACCAGCGGCATCTCTGGATCAACTTCAGTTCGCCGCTGATCTGGGATGCCCTAGCCATCGGCACCTACTTCATCATCAGCGTACTCTTCTGGTTGCTGCACCTGATTCCCGATTTCGCGACGCTGCGCGATCACGGCGGCGGCGCGCTGCGCCATCGCGTGTTCGGCTGGCTGGCGATGGGATGGACCGGAACGGCGCACGAGTGGCGCTGGTTCAGGAACACCTACGCTGTGCTCGCGGGCATCATCGCCGTGCTGGTCGTATCGGTGCACAGCATCGTGTCGTGGGACTTCTCCGTTGCCATCGTCCCTGGCTGGCACAGCACGTTGTTCGCGCCGTACTTCGTCGCCGGCGCGATGTTTTCCGGTCTTGCGATGATCCTCGTGCTGTTGATTCCCGGCCGTGAGCTGCTTGGCATTCAACGGCACGTGACCGACCGGCATCTCGACCGCGTGGCGCAGCTGATGCTCACGCTGTCGCTCGTCATCACCTACTCGTACGGTGTCGAGATGTTCTTCGCATTCCGCGGTGCCGACCAGTACGTTCATCGCCAATTCCTCTACCGGATGAACGGCGGCTATGCGCCGTTGTTCTGGATCACCATTGCATGCAATTCGATCGTCCCCCTTGTGCTGTTCAGTGGGCGCGCGCGTCGGAATCCGAGCGTGCTACTCGGCGTTGCGGCCATCGCCATCATCGGCATGTGGATCGAACGTTTTCTGATCGTGGTCTCTTCGCTGGCGCGCGAGTACGACAGCTACTCGTGGGGTACGTACCGGCCGACCTACATCGAGTGGGCGATCGTGATCGGCAGCATCGCCTGGTTCCTCTTCTGGTTCCTCCTGATCGTCGGCCACATTCCACCAGTGCCGATTGCCGAGCGGAAGGAGGAGGTCCTGCGGATGGGTTCCCAGCAGGAGTCGCAGGCATGACGCGGATGCTGGCCGTGTTCGAGTCGCGGGATGCGCTGCTGGCGGCCATCGCTTCTGCCAAACGGCAGCACCTGGCCATCGTCACCGCGCTCGTGCCGACGCACGACGACGAGGTGCTCGCGGCCGTGGGTGTGCCGGTCTCATGGGCAGGACGCATCGCGTGCGTCGGCGCAATCATCGGCGGACTTGCCGGTCTGCTGTTCCCCGCATGGACCGTGGAGCAGTGGCCGCACGTCACCGTCAGCGGCAAGCCGCTGTTGTCGTGGCCGACGTTTCTGATCATCTCGTTCGAGACCGCCTTGCTCTGCGCCGCGCTGGCTGGTATCGGCGCGTTCCTCATCGGCACGTGGCGCAGCCGCCGAATGGCCGGCCCGGAAGGGACCGCATTGTTGCACGCGGCGCGGTCGCTGATTAGCGATGCTTCGTCGGCGCTACTGATTGCGTGCCCGTCGGACCGAGCGCACGAGGCCGCTGCGAGTTTCGAAGCACACGGAGCCATCAAATGCCACGTTCTGTGATGTGCGTTGCGGTGTGTGTGCTCGCGGGCGCAGCGGTGGGGTGCGGTGATTGGCCCTGGCAGCACGACATGGTCAATCAGCCGTCGTATCCGGTGGCGACCATCACGCGCGGTGCTGTACCGGGCACGATCGCGATCGGCAGCGAGCTGCCGTTGTCGCGCGACGAGGCAGATACGCGGCTGCAGAATCCGATTCCGGCGGATGCGCCGGTTGATGCCGGCCGAGTGCTCTATCGCACGTACTGCAGTCCATGTCACGGCGAGTCGGCCAACGGTGGCGGCAGCGTGTCGCAGTACTTCGGAGCGATTCCGGATCTCACCACCACGGGCGTGCAGAGTCACGGAGACGGCTGGCTGTACGAAACGATTACGAACGGAACCGAACGGATGCCGCGTTATGAGTTCGAGCTGACGTCGAACGAGCGGTGGCAGATTGTCCATTTCCTGCGGTTCGCGGGAGCAGCGCAATGAACCCGGCGCTCTGGGCGGCGGTGCTCGTCAACTTCCTGTTCTGGTCGGGAATTGCCATCGGCGCCGGCATGTTCGCGGCGTTGCTCGAACTGACCGGCGCGGCCTGGGCACGGCCGCTCCGCCCCATCGCTGACCGGTTCGCTGCGTTCCTGCCCATCTCACTTCTCGTCTATCTCATTGCGTTTTGGAATGCGCACACGTTCCGTTGGCGTGACGCCGCGGCGCTCGCCGCGGTGTATGCGGTCGCCGTCTCGTTTTCTTATGCACCGCGCATCCGCAACGCAATCGCGTTCGGGCTTGTTTACGCCGTTGGTTTCAGCGTGATTGCCATCGACGTGTTGATGCGCCTCGAGCCCGGGTGGGTGAGCACACTGTTTCCTGCGTATGCGTTCACCGCGAATGTGTACGGCGGCATCGCGGCGCTTGCCGTCGTTGCCGCATTCGCGCTGCCGGTGGAGACAATGAAGTCGGTAGCGCGCGACCTGGCCGCGATCCTCGTCGGCTTCGCGTTGATCTGGATGTATTTCACCTGGTCGCAGTTTCTCGTGATTTGGTACGGCAACTTGCCGGCGGACACGAGCTATGTGATCAAGCGGCTGTCGGGTGGATGGCGGACGATTGCCTGGACCGTGTTCGCCTGTCGATGCGCAGTGCCGGTTGTTGTTCTCCTCACATCGTTTGGCAGAAGACCGCTGCTTCTGGCAATAACGGCGACCGTCGTCGTCATCGGTTTCTGGATTGAATGCTGGCTGCTGGTAGTGCCCGCGCTGCCGGGTTCCTTCGCGGGCATTATCACGGCGGCGGTAACGGCCGCCTTCGCCGCGGTGTTTGCCGCATCGCTCTGCTGGCCATGGCAGCGCCTGTTGCGACGAGCAGCACCCCTGCAATCCGCGACAGCGGCAACCGCTCGGCCGAATAGTCTCTGACCTGCGCCCGTTCGAGCGCTGCAGCTGATTCGTCTGTTACACCACGCCGCGCCAGTGCGAGCAGGTCCGCCAGGTGCATCGCCACACGATCCGTCGACTCGGCGATCTGTTCGCGGCAGCTGAATCCGTTCGCCACGATCAGCACATCGGCGCCACCATTCCTCACCTGCGGGAGCAGACGCCGTTCGCCGATTGCCTGGGCGACGTCGTAGTGTTCGCGCTCGAAGCCAAATGATCCGGCCATCCCGCAGCAACCAGAGTCGACAACCTCATAGTCGAGGCCGAGGCGGTCGAGAACACGCAGATCGTCGCGCATTCCAGCGAGGGCCTTCTGATGGCAGTGGCCGTGCACGATCGCCTTGCGGCGAAGCGTCATCAGCGGCACGCGGTCTTCATATGTCGTCAGGAATTCGGCGAGCGAATGAACGAGCGTGCTCAGCCGCCGTGCGCGGGCATCGTCAGGGAACAGGCTTTTCAATTCGTCGCGGAACACGGCCGCGCAGCTTGGCTCCAACGCAACGATCGGAATGCCCTCGTCAATTTCTCGATAGAGCGCGTCGATGACGTCGCGCAGACGCTGTTCTGCGGCGTCGAGCATGCCGTAGTCGTAGAGCGGACGTCCGCAGCATAGGTGCGCGCGCGGAATCTCGACTGAAAACCCGCTGCTTTCGAGGACTTCGACCGCCGCCATCGCCGTCTCAGGGTGGAAATGGTTGTTGAACGTGTCAGGCCACAGGATGACGCGCTGTCGTTCCGGCGCGTTCGCGGGCGCCGGTCGTTGCAGGAACCATTGTCGGAAGGTGAACGGCGCGAACGGTGGAACCCGGCGCCGCGGCGACATCCCAGCCACGAATTTCGCGACCTGGCGCAGGCCCGGCGTCTGCGTGAAAAGATTGACCAGACGCGGTGCGTACGCAGCTACCGTCGCCCACGTATGAATCAGGCCAAATGCGAACGCCGTGCGCGGCCGCCAGTGGTGCTGGTAGTAATGCGAGAGGAACTCCGCCTTGTAAGTGGCCATATCCACTTTCACCGGACATTCCCCCTTGCAGCCCTTGCAGGCGAGGCACAGGTCGAGCGCATCGAAGACGTCCTTGCTCGCCCAGCCGTCCTTGATCTGCTCGCCGCGCAGCATTTCATAGAGCAGATGTGCCCGTCCGCGCGTCGCGTGCTTCTCCTCGCGGGTCACCATGTAGCTCGGGCACATCGTGCCCTCATCCTGCTTGCGACACTTGCCGATGCCGACGCAGCGAAGCGTCGCTCCTGCGAAGCTGTCGCCGTCGCCACGGTAATGGAAGTGCGTATCCGGATCGTCGTGATGCGAGCCGGGACCGACTCGAAGGTCCTGATCCAGCGGGTTCGCATCGATCACCTTCCCGGGGTTCATCTTCCAGTCCGGATCCCAGATGGACTTGAACTCGCGAAATGCCTGCACGATCTCCGTGCTGTACATCCGCGACAGGAGCTCGCCGCGCGCCTGTCCATCGCCATGTTCACCTGACAGCGATCCGCCGTAGCGGTGCACGAGATCGGCCGCTTCCTGCATGAAGGAGCGGAACTTGGCAACCCCCGCGATGCTGTGCAGTTCGAAATCGACCCGGCAGTGAACGCAGCCCTGGCCGAAATGACCAAAGAGGTCGGCGGTGTAGTCGTATTTCGAGTAGAGCTCGTGCAAGTCGCGCAGATAGCGACCGAGTTTGTCCGGCGCCACGGCCGAATCGTCCCAGCCGGCGCACATCGCACGTTCGCCATCGATGGCTGGAACCGCAGGTCCGCCGGCTTCGCGCACGTCCCACAGTTGCTTCTGCTGATCCTTCGTCTCACACACGCGGATTTCCGGCGGATGGGGCGACTCGCGCAAGTGCGACACAAACACATTCGCGTGGTCACGTGCCTCCTCTGGCGTGTCGCCGGCAAACTCCGCGTACAACCACCCGCGGCCGGGCGGCAGCAACGCGAGCGCCTCGTCGTGGATGCCGCTGTGTTTCCCTGTGCGAATCAGGATGTCGTCGACACCTTCGAGGCCGATTGGGTGGTAGTCGATGATGGCGGGCACTGCATCCGCTGCTTCGAAGATATTGCGATAGCCAAGCACCACGAGCACTGTGTGCGGGAAGTAGCGATCGAGGTGCAGCATCGCTTCGAGCACGTAAACGAGCGTGCACTCGCTGCCGACAACAGCGCGCCCGACGTGAAAGCCGTTTTCTGGCAGCAGCGCCGGCAGGTTGTAGCCGGAAATGCGCCTGGGTATTTCCGGGAACTCGCGCCGAATCGCGTCGGCGTAGCGTTCCTGAAAGGCTTTCAAGCGGCCGTAGATTTCTGCTTGCGGTCCTCCGGAAGACACAATTCGGCGGAAGTCTTCGTCGCTTGTCGCACCGAGCCGCATTCGGGCGCCGCGATACGTCACGACGTCGAGCGTGTCGACGTGATGCGCTGTCTGCGGCCCAGGCCCGTAGAACTCCGACAGCATCGAATGTACGCCGCAGGAGTTGTTGCCGATCATGCCGCCGAGCGTGCACCAGCGGTGCGTGCCCGGATCAGGGCCGAAAGTCAGATCCTGTTTGATGGCCTCGTGCTTCAGGTGATCGAGCACGACGCCTGGCTGCACTCGCGCGCGTCCCGCCGCTCGGTCGATGCCGAGCACTCGATGCAGATGCTTCGACGAGTCGATGACGACGGCGACGTTGCAGGTCTGACCGGCGATGCTCGTACCCGCGCCGCGTGCCACAACCGGCGCCTGATGCTGTTGGCATACCTGCATCGCCGCGATGACATCGTCGATGGTCCGCGGAATGACGACGCCGATGGGCACCTGACGGTAGTTCGACGCGTCCGTCGCATACAGCGCTCGATCGACGGCTGCGAAGCGAACCTCCCCTTCTATTGCGGCCCGAAGGTCACGTTGAAGGGCGTCAGCGTCTACTGTCGTGTTGCGTCCGGTACGCGAATGAAGATGGGCGACGGCCATGCTAGTGCACCTCGAACCGCGCGGCGTCCGCTCGCTTGAACTCGAGACCGAGGCCCTGGCGCGACAGATCCGGATACAGACAGCCGTCGGCGCGCGGCCGCGGCGCACCATCGAACAGCATCTGCTCGATGCGGGTGTGGTCCCAGAAGTATTCGATATGCTTCACGCGGCCGAGGGCGCAGCAGGGCGCAAGGTGGAGCGACGGTGCGGTATGCGCGGACAGTGGGATGGCGAACGCGTCGCAGAGAGCGGCGACTTCGAGAAAACCGCTGATGCCCATACAGCGCGTGGCGTCGGCCTGCAGCACGTCAACCGCACCCGCTTCCAGCATCCGCCTGAAGTAGAAAACGTCGTAGCCGTATTCACCGGCCGCAATGTCAATGCGATCAGGGGCGCGGTCGCGCATCAGCCGCAGGCCTTCGAGATCGT
Organism: Vicinamibacterales bacterium; assembly: GCA_035492455.1. Classification (GTDB taxonomy): domain Bacteria; phylum Acidobacteriota; class Vicinamibacteria; order Vicinamibacterales; family UBA2999; genus Gp6-AA40. The sequence goes on from DATJJE010000037.1 coordinate 153,911, forward strand.
CGGAGCTGACCGGCTCTTCGAACCACGTCACGCCAAACGGTGCGATCGCGTTGGCGACGGCCAGCGCCTCTTTGCGCGTGTATGCGCCGTTGGCATCGACGAGCAGCTCCGCGGTACCGCCAATCGCGTCGCGTACCGCCTTGACGCGGGCAATGTCCTGCTCGGCGTCGCGACCGATCTTCATCTTGACGCGCGAGATGCCGTCGCTGACCCATGCCGCGCATTGATCCTGCAGCCGGTCGAGCGCGTACGACGTGAAACCGCCGCTGCCGTAGACGTCGACGCCGGACCGCGCAGCGCCCAGCAGCGTCACGAGCGGCACCTCAAGGAGCTTCGCTTTCAGATCCCACAACGCGGTGTCAATCGCCGCGATTGCGCTGGCGGCGATGCCCGCCCGTCCCATGTTGCGTACGGCGCGAGCCATCGCGATCCACGCTGCAGGAACGTCCATCGCCGACCGTCCGCGAACGACCTCCGCGAGCGTGTGCCGAATCAACGTTGCTGCGGCCACATCCGTGTAGGTGTAGCCGAGGCCGCGCTTTCCCCCGGCGTTGACTTCGACAACGACGATCGTCGTCTGCGTCCACTCAAAGGTGCCGTCGGCTTCCGGCGCGTCGGTCGGAACGGAGTAAGCGTTGACCGTCAGCTGCTCGATCGTCGGGCCGGCTGTGGTCCTGGTGTCCATCAACGCTTCTCGAGATCGATGAGCGCAAGCCCTGTCGCCGGATCGCTGCGGCGACGGAGATGCGCAGGTGTTTCGACGAGCACGATCTCGAGCGTGGGCCGCACCCGCGCGTCGATCAGATGCCCGCCGAGGGCCACGCCGTCGCTTTTAGCGACGACCACGTGCGCGTGCAGCTTCGGTCCATCGTCGCCTTGCGCGATGTTGCCGACGAGCGAGACGACCTCGACCTGTTCGTTGACCGGTATCTTCTTGTAGTCACGCTTGTCCACTTCGAAGTAGCCAAGCGTGACCTGCTGGAATGCGCCGATGCCTGTAAAGGACGCGGCATCGATGGAGTGTGACCGGGCAAAGGCGAGGAGCTCCTTCGTCACCTCGTCGCCGCTGTCGAACACCAGCGCGAAGGAAGCTGTCCCCGCCGCGGAGCCGAGAGTCCGCGCCTTCATCTACACGAGTTCACGCACCTTATCCGCGAGGACGGTGAGCGCGATCTTGTTGCGATTGGGCGTCCCCTTCGCCAGCGCTTCGGCAAACTTCGTCGCCTGGTCGACGCTGATCTTTGGCGGCATCGGCGGTTCGAATGGATCGACCGTCGCTTCGACGATGACCGGTCCAGGGGTGGCGAACGCCTGCTCGAGCACGCCGCCGCACTGCTTCGGATCGGCGACGCTGAAGCCGGTAGCACCGCAGGCGCGGGCGAACGCGGCAAAGTCGATCGGCTGCAACTCGCAACCGTACTCGGGATTGCCGAGGAACACCATCTGTTCCCACTTGATCATCCCGAGCGAATTGTTCTTGACGATGACGACTTTGATCGGCAGGCGGTATTTGACGCAGGTGGCAAACTCGCCCATCAGCATCGTGAAGCCGCCATCGCCGACAAAGGCCACGACCTGTCGCTCCGGATAGGCGACCTGCGCGGCGATCGCGTAGGGCAGACCGTTCGCCATCGACGCGAGCGTGCCCGAAAGCGAGTGCATCTGACCACGTTTCACGTTGATGTAGCGCGCCCACCAGGTGGCAATCGTGCCGCTGTCGCACGTCACGATCGCGTCATCGCGCAGCAGGCGATTTACTTCGTTCGCGACAACCTGCGGCTTCATCGGCATGTCCGCCACGGTGGTGTACTCGGCCATCACCTTGCGCCACTTCTCCATGCCCTGCTGCGCCTTCTCGAGGAACGAGCGGTCCTCGTGCCGCTGCAGCATCGGCAGCAGCGCCTGCAGCGTACGCCGGCTGTCGCCAATGAGGCCCACTTCGACCGGATAGCGAAGTCCGATGCGGATCGGGTCGAGTTCGATCTGAACGCCGCGCGCCTGACCCGGCTTTGGCAGGAACTCGACATAAGGGAACGAAGTCCCGACCATCAGCAGCGTGTCGCACGACTCGACCGCCTCCTGCGACGGGCGTGTGCCGAGCAGTCCAATGCCTCCCGTCGTGTACGGACTGTCGTCCGGCACCGCCGCTTTGCCGAGCAGCGGTTTGACGATCGGCGCGCCGAGGACCTCGGCTACCTTCTCGAGCTCGGCGCCGGCGTTCAACGCGCCGCGCCCGGCGAGGATCACCACCTTCTTTCCGTTGTTCAGGATGTCAGCAGCCTGCGCCAGGTCCGTATCGTTCGGCAGGCGCGCGCTCTGCGAGGCGATGTCGGTTTCGGCGTGCTGCGCGATGTTCCGCTTCGAGCGCTGGCCGTTCGCCGGCATCTCCTGGATGTCCACAGGAAACGTGATGTGAGAGACGCCGCGATAGAGCAGCGCCGTGCGGCAGGCAAGATGCGCGATATTCTCGACGTGCGTCGGCCCCATGACGCGCGCGTTGTACTTCGCAACATCCATGAACAACTTGTCGAGCTCGACATCCTGTTGGGTGAACGTACCGATGAGGTCGTGATACGGCATGCCGGTGATCGCCAGTACCGGTTGACCGTCGAGCTTGGCATCGTAAAGTCCGTTAAGCAGGTGAATCCCACCAGGGCCGGACGTGGCGACGCAGACGCCAAGGCGCCCAGTAAACTTTGCGTACGCGCACGCCATGAATGCCGCCGCTTCCTCGTGGCGAACCTGGACGAATCGAATGTGCTCGGCGCGCTTGCGCAGCGCCTCCATGATTCCGTTGATGCCGTCGCCGGGCAGTCCAAAGATCGTGTCGACGCCCCACTCCTGAAGAATGTCGATGAGGATGTCCGATGCAGTCTGAGCCATCACGCCTTCCTTGATGGGCTCAGCAGGTGCATATCGCGGGCCTATCGGCGAATAAGGAAGAGGCTTGTCGCAAGAAGGACAGCCGCCGCGGCGGCAACGACGCCACGATGCTTCGAAAACGCCAGCTCGAGGCTCGTCGATCTGGCGGCGTTATCGAAGCGGCCGTGAGCACCGAAGTCGCGATCTTCGTCAACCGGATGCCACAGGTTGTGCGGCCGATTCGGATCTTCCGGTTCCTCGGTTTGCTGCGCCGCATATCCGTTCCGCGCCAGATAGCGATCACCCAGTCCTGCCGCAATGCGGTCGCCGACAATTGCCTCCACCGTCGGGAAACCGACGAAGTATTCGCGACGGGGATGATCCGCCGCCCAGACGATCGCATCCGCCGCTATCTCCGGCTGAAAGATCGGTGGCACCGGCTGCGCGCGCCCCCGCAGCCGGCTCTTCACCCAATCGAACTGCGGTGTGTTCAATGCGGGCAGCTGCACCATCGTCACTTTCACGGTACTTCCGTCGTGCAGCAGTTCCGAACGCAGGGAATCGCAGAAGCCTTCGACCGCATGCTTTGCTGCGCAGTACGCTGACTGGAGGGGGATGCCGCGATACGCCAGCGCGGAGCCGACCTGGACAATCACGCCGCGGTTGCGCGGTTTCATCCGCCGGAGCGCCGCCAGTGTCCCATGCACGACGCCGAGGTACGTGACCTCGGTAACGCGGCGGTATTCGTCGGGACTCATCTCGATGACCGGCGAGAAGACGCTCGCCATCGCATTGTTGATCCAGACGTCGATCGGTCCGAACGTCGTTTCGAGCGACGCCGCAGCACGTTCAACTGCGTTGGCGTCGGCGACGTCGGCCTGCAGTATCAGCGCACGGCCGCCGGCGTCCGCGACCTCTCGCGCTGCGCCCTCGAGTCCGGCGCGACCACGCGCCAGCAGACCAATCAATGCACCGCGACGGGCGAATGCGCACGCAACCGCTCGGCCGACGCCCGCTGAGGCTCCGGTAAGCATCACCACCTGTTGCGCACCTTGCTCAGAATTCATTTGTTGCCCTTGGCTCGCAATGCACATGCCCTGCGCGGCCTCTGCTTTGCTTCGATGCTTCCTCACCATGAAAAAAGTAATACTCAGCAGGCCAATGTTCGGCTTCGTTGTTGCCACCAGAGCAGCGCTCGGCGCCGGAATCGGATTGCTGTTATCGACAAGAGTTCCCGAATCGCGGCGGCGCGCCCTCGGACTGACGCTCGTCTCAATCGGCGCAGCGACGACGATCCCCGCTGTGATGGCAATCTTCCGTGGATTCCGGCAGCAAACGGCGGAGTTCCCGGCGTAAGCGCCGCTGGGTTCGGCGCGTCAGCACCAATTCGACGCATCCACCGCCGAACGCGTTCAAGGGATCGGCTGCGCAAATTGCGCGGACGATGGCGCGCAAGGACGTGTCGCCGAAAGGTCTTGGGTCCGGCATCCGGATGATTCAGTATTTTCTGAACCGCGGCGGCAAGAACCTGAGCGCGACGCGGCGTACGGAACTCGAACGCGCCAAGCGCATCCTGCAGCGGCGCGCGAGGGCGCGCAAGCGCACGGCGAAGAAACGCTGACATGCCCGACGAGAAGGCCGCTCTGATTGTTGTCGACGTGCAGAAGGATTTCTGTCCCGGCGGGGCGCTGCCCGCACCCGGCGGCAACGACATCATCGAGGCGCTCAATCGTCACCTCGGAGAGGCGCGCGACCGCGAGATTCCGGTATACGCCTCGCGCGACTGGCATCCGCCGGTGACGAATCACTTCAAACAGTACGGTGGCGAATGGCCGCCGCACTGCGTGCAGGACAGTGCGGGCGCGCGGTTTCATCCGGACTTGAAGCTTCCCGCGGACGCGATCGTCATCAGCAAGGGCGACGATCCGGCCAAGCCGGGCTACTCCGCGTTCGACGGCCACACCAGCTCGGGCAAGACGCTTCTGCGCGACCTGCGCGAACGGAACGTGACGACGCTCTACGTTGCGGGTATCGCGACCGACTACTGCGTCAAGGCGACCGCGCTCGATGCGCTGCAGGCGGGAATCGAGGTGCGCGTCTTGAAAGACGCGATCACCGGCATCGATGTACGGCCCGGCGACGTCGAGCGCGCGCTCGGCGAAATGTCAGAGGGCGGTGCAACGCTCGTCGAGCGCATTACCTAGGCGCTTCGATGAGCGTCTGCGTACCTGGATCGATAACCAGGTGGGGCGGCTCTAACGCGACCAGATATTCGAATTCGTCGCGGAACTGCTGCAGCGACACGCCGGCCGTGGCTGCGAACTTCGCCAGTTCGTGCTGGTCTTCGAAGTCGTCGCGCCGCAGCCGGATCATGTACCGTCGCGCGATGCCGTAGCGCGTCGAATGCACGTTCACCATGCGCACGCGCGTGCGGCCGCTGTCGGGATCGATGACATCGGCGAACGGAATCGGTACGAAGTTGCCGGTCTGCATTGAGATCATTGCCGCGGTCCCGCCGGACAGCAGGTATTTCGCCGCGCAGTATCCGAGGTCGCGCGTGTATTCCATATCCGCTGGAATCGGATCGGCGCAGCGAAGCTCGTAGCCGATGTTCTTTGCGGCAATCGTCGTCTTCAATCCGAACCGTGCGAGCCGTTTCTGCACTTCCGTCTTGAGGATTTCGCCGATGTTCACTTCGGCAAGGCGGATGTGGCCGTGCGAATCTCGCTCGACCTCCTCGAGCTTCTCGAGGTCGGCGGGATCGACGCCGAGTACCAGGCCTTCCGCAATCATCGCGACGCCGTCGCGCCTGCCGTAGCTGAGTCGCTTGATGATCGCGCCGACGAGGGTGTCGACGACGGTCTTCAGCGGAATGCGATGATGGGTGAACTCTTCCGGGATGAGGGTCAGCGTTGCGCCTGCCGCCTTGCCGATGCCGATCGCCAGGTGGCCTGCCTTGCGGCCCATGGCAATCACGAAGTACCACCGCGATGTCGTCTTGGCATCGACCATCAGGTTCTTCACGATTTCCACGCCGTAGTGCCGGGCCGTCTGATAGCCGAAGGTGTCGACGTTCGCGGGCAGATCGAGATCGTTGTCGATCGTCTTCGGCACGTGCACGACGCGGATGCGGCCACGGCCCCGCTCCTCGAGCTTCATGGCCGAGAACGCGGTGTCGTCGCCGCCGATGGTGATCAGCATGTCGACGTTCAGCCGCAGCAGTGAGACGACGACGTTCTCGAGGTGCGCCGGGTCGGTGGTGGGATTCGCACGGGAGATGCCGATGTGCGAGCCGCCGCGGAAGTGAATGCGGCTGACGGATTCGATGGTCAGCGGCGTCGTGTGATCGATATCGCCGTGCATGATCCATTCGAAACCGTCACGGATGCCGACCACCTGCACGCCTTCGAGCTGGCCGCGGATTGTCGCGGCGGAAATGACGCTGTTGATGCCTGGCGCCGGGCCTCCGGCAACGAGGATGGCGAGACGTGTCTGGTGACTCATGGACGCAGTGCCTCAACTGTACGCGTCGAGTATCGCTCCGTTCGCAATGCGCGTGCCCGAGGGTGGCATCGCGGTTGCGTTGCGTGGCGGGATCGGGGGAGAGGAGAGTTATGCCTGAGAAGGAAACGCTGCGACGGGCGCGTGCGGACAAACGCGCCGGCAAGTCCACATCGACGCAGGCCGGGGAATTCGTTCGTGAGGAGATGCATCACGTTCGTGAAGGCAAACATGGCGCACGCAATACCAAGCAGGCCATCGCCATCGGCTTGTCGAAGGCACGCCGCGCGGGCGTGAAACTGCCGCCACCGAAAGGCGCAAAGGCGAGCACGCGGCGCAGCGCAGCATCGGCCGCGCGCGCCGGCCGGCGTCAGGCGAAGCCGGCACCGCGCCGATCCCGTGCGGTCACGAACGCGTTGAGGCGCGAGGGGCATCGCGCCGCGTCGCGGAAGGCGCTGTCCCGGCAGGCGAAGAGCGCGGCACGCCGGCGTTCCGCCAGAAGCCGAAGCGCGGCCGCGAAGAAGGCGGCGCGAACACGCCAGCGGCGCGCCGCACCGTCCGCCTGAAGGCGGACCTACGATCCCAGGAATTGATGCACGAGGCGCATCAGCAGCGCCTCGAGCGTCTCGCCATCGAGCTGAAATGCTGACGAGACGGGCGACCAGGCCAGCTTGTAGCTTTTCGACATCGCCGACACCCACACCTGCCGTACCGGTGCGTTCGGACTGACGACGAACTTCGCGGCTGCGGGCTCCTCGAAGATCACCTGCAGCACGCCGTTCTGAAGCTCAACTTCGAACCCTTTGTCGTCGGCGAGCGGCAGCAGCGAGCGCTGTGCGCGTTCGAGGGCGTGGTCGGCCTGCAGGCGGAAATCCTGTTCGGAGAGCGTCATGTAAGCTCCAAGCTCCAAGTTCCAAGATCCAAGGTCCAAGTTCCAGCCGTTGGATCTTGGAGCTTGGATCTTGGAGCCTGGATCTTGGAGCTTAGAATAACTTTATGGGCATCCGCGACCGCGTCGCACGTCTCGTGTCCGAGCTGCCGAAGGAGCCGCAGTATCCGGCGCAGGGGCGGACGCTGTTCGTCGACGTCGAGACGCGTGGTGTTCAGTCGCGCTACACGCCGCGCCGCATCCTCGAAACCCTGCTGTCCGGACGCGGAGCGAACATGTTCTACCTCTATCGTCTCCTCGATGAGTCGCTGTATCCGCTGCATCCGGATATTCCCCTGATCTTCGGTTCTGGTGTCCTGACCGGCATTGTCCCGAGCGCCGCGCGCGGCAACTGCACATCGTGGGCGCCGGAATCTGGCGTGATTCTCGATTCGAACTGCGGCGACTACTTCCCGTCGTTTCTGCGCATGAACGGCATCGATCATCTCGTGCTCTACGGCCGTGCCCCGCAGTGGACCCTGATGGTGATTCGCGAGGGGGAGATCGAGTGGCGCGACGCGGCGCCGTATGTGGGGCTCGACAACATCGACATGCGAGATCGCATCGCTGGCGATCTCGGCGGCGTGTGGACACGCAACATGTCGATGGCGAACATCACGCGAGCCGGTGAGAACTGCGTGCTGACGGCCGGCATCATGGGGGGGCCGAAGGCGATCTTTGCACGCGGCGGAACGGGCGCGAAGATGGCGTCGCTGCATGTGAAAGCGATCGTGACGATCGGCCACACACACGAGTTCCCAACGCCGCATCCCTACAAGCCGTATAACCGCCAGATCGCACAGAAGCTGCTTGGCACGTCCGTCGTGAAGCATGCGCTGTCGACGGTGGGCACGCCGTTTCTGTATCGACCCAGCCGCCTGCTCGGCGCGATGGGAACAAAGAACAATCAGGAGACGACGTGGACGGATGCGCTCGATGCGGAGCACATCGATCCGTATCGGCCGGGAATGGAAGGTTGCTTCCGGTGCCCTGTGAACTGCCGGCCGCAGAACGACCTGCATCGCGATCCGTCGGATCGATATGGGCGCGGCGATGGGCCCGAGTACGTCACCCTCGGCAAATTCGGACCCAATCTCGGAATCGACGACATCGAAGGCGTCATTCGTCTGAACAACGTCTGCAACGACCTGGGCTTCGACACCGCCTCAACGGGCTCGGCGATCGGATGGGCGTTGGAGCTGTTCCAGCGCGGCATCATCAGCACGAGCCACACCCAGGGCCTCGAACTTCGCTGGGGTGATCCGGCGCTGATCGAGAAGCTGCTGTTCATGACGCGCGAGCGCGAGGGATTCGGCAATGTGCTCGCCGACGGCACGCGCGCGGTGGAGAAGGGACACTACCCGCAAGAGGCGCTGCGTTACCGGATGGCGGTGAAAGGGCTGATGCAGAGCGATCCCCATGACGCGCGCATCCTGAAGGCGTTTGCGCTCGGCCTGGCGGTTGCCACGCGCGGCATGGATCATCTGCGCAATCGCGTCACGCTTGAGATCAACGCAAAGATCAACGACGACCCGGCGTTCAAGCGGCAGTTATACGGCGGAGTCGTCAGCGCCGCGCCCAATATCTACGCCGACAAAGAGCTTGCGGTGCGGCGGTGCGAGAACATCTACGCCGTCGGGGATTCGGTCGGCATGTGCCGCTTCACGACGAAGTTGTTCAACAGCCCGTCGCTGCCAGGACTGGAAGAGTTCTCAGCGCAGATCGCCAACGTGACCGGATTCGAGCTGACGCCGGAACAGCTCGATCGCATCGGCCTGAATGTCATGGGCGTCGAGCGAATGATCAATTATCGCCTGGGCGTGAGGCGGAAAGACGATACCCTGCCGGATCGCTGGTTCGACGAGCCGAACCAGTACGGCCAGTACAAGGGTGAACACATCGACCGCGCGGAGTTCGACGCACTCCTCTCGCGCTTCTATCGCATCTCGAATCTCACCGACGAAGGCATTCCGATCGACACCTGGCGCCGGGAGCTCGAGGCGTCAATGAATGTCCATTAGCGTCCGCCTGCCCGCGATGATGGGAGGCGAAGTCTTCGCGATTACCGATCCGGTGGAAACGCTTGGTCAGCTCGTCGTGGTGCTCGAACGGATGAAGCCCGGCGTCGGGGCACAGATGCGCGACACGATCTTCAACTTTGCAGTGAACGACGAGATGTTGCTGCATGACGTCGATCGGCACCCGCTCAAGGATGGCGACCTCGTCGAAATCGTCCCCGCGATTTCTGGAGGGCAGGCGAGTAAGGACCCGCCGCCAGGGCCGACCTTCACGTCGGCCTAGTTAGTCGTCGAGAGCCGGTTCGCCGACGCGATGTAGGTCTTCCGCGCGCGCGCGGTCATGCTTTGCTGCTTCATGCGAAGTTCGAGCTTGTGCTCCTTGCCATCGAGCATCGCCGGCGAGAAGCCGAGCGTGTAGAGCGAATGCAGCTCCTGCGCGACACGCGTGAAGGTCGGTGCGAGCTCGTCGGTCTTCTTCAGCTCGAAATAGCCGCCTCCCGTTTCCTCCGCAATCTTCCGCAGCGACCGGTCCGGCTGCGAGCGCACCACCCGCTGGCCGTTGAAATACTGCGACTGCAGGCCGATCGCGTAGACCATGATTTCATTCTGCTTCGCGTGATCCAGTACCGTGCCGAAACCGGTCTTGCTGTAGGTGTCGTCGCCATCGGTGAACACGAGCACGACCTTGCGGCCATCGATCGGCTTCAGCATGTCGATACTCGAATCGACGGCATCCCACAGCCGCGTCGGATTGCCGTACTGCAGGTCGCGCAGCGCGGAGATGAGATCGTCGCGGTCGTTGGTAAACGTGCCGCTGAACTCGATCTTGTCGCTGAAGGCGCCGACCTGTCCTTTGTCCTGCGGCAGCATCCGCAGCAGGAACTGCTCCGCCGCGGCACGCAGCAGGTCGAGGCTGCTGGTCATGCTGGCGCTGTAGTCGAGCATGACGACCACCGTGAACGGCTGCGTTTCGTTCTGAAAGAACGTGATTTCCTGCGGTTTGCCGTTGTCGAGAATGGTGAACTGGTCCTGCTCCAGATTCGGCACGAGCCGTCCCTGGGAATCGAGAACCGTGGCGGGCACCGACACGATCTGCGTCGTCGCCTTGAAGGTTGGTTCCTGCTGAGCGCCCAGCGTCAGCGTGGCGGCAGCGAGCAGCGCGATGGTCGTAAAGGTGCGCATGAATTCAGCTTATCATTCAGACATGCGAACAGCCCTTCTGGCCGTCCTGCTGTTGATTTCGCTGGCCTGCTCGTCGCAGGCGCAGCAATCCGGAGACGTCGCGGCGCGGGTCGGCGACCGCGCCATTACGGTGAAGGAGCTGGACGAACGCTGGCAGAAAGAGGAGCCGGCGCAGAAAGCGCAGGCCGAACAGGCGATCTATGACGGCCGCAAGACGGCGCTCGACGCGATCATCGCCGACATGCTCGTGGAACAGGCGGCGAAGGCCAAGGGCATGACTGCTGACGCCTACGTGCAGGCGGAGGTTGACAAGCGCAAGAAGCCTGTCAATGACACCGATGTCCGCAACTTTTACGTCCAGAACAGCGAGCGCATGCAAGGGCGCACCTTCGAGCAGATGAGCGGCGCGATCCAGCGCTACCTGGCGGATCAGGCGCAGAACGACGCGAAGGAAAGCCTTATTGCCGAGCTCAGGAAGGCGGGCCCCGCGATTCGTGTCGTCATGGATGCACCGCGAACGCCGGTCAGCATCGCCGCCGACGATCCATCACAAGGCAAAGCGGATGCGCCGGTCACGGTCGTCGAGTTCTCGGACTTTCAGTGCCCGTTCTGCCTGCGCGTGATGCCAACGCTGAAAGAGCTGCGCAGCAAGTACGGCGACAAGATGCGGCTGGTGTGGAAGGACTTCCCGCTGACACAGATCCACCCGCAGGCGTTTGTCGCGGCGCAGGCGGGCAACTGCGCGCGCGAGCAGGGAAAGTTCTGGGAGTTCCACGACAAGATGTTCGGCAATCAGTCGGCGCTGCAGCCGGAGAACTTGAAGAAGTACGCGGCCGACCTTGGTCTCGATACCGCGAAGTTCAATCAGTGTCTCGATAGCGCCAAGTACGAAGCGCGGGTGCAGGGCGCACTCGCCGTCGGCGGGCAACTCGGCATCAGCTCGACACCGACGGTCTTCGTCAATGGCCGTCTCATCAACGGCGCGCAGCCGATTGAAGTATTTCAGTCGGTGATCGACGACGAGCTAACCCGCGGCGGGAAATAACCGCTCGAAGTTGCCACCGAAGATCAGCTCCTTGTCCGCGGCGCTGATCGTCAGCCTTTCGACGATTCTCTGCTGCGTGTCGTAAATTCCTTTCTGCCACCCTCGTGGAAAGAACGAGGAATCGGTCCCGAACAGCAGACGCGAGGCGCCCCCAATCGCCAGCGCGGACTCGAACACTGCATCGAGCGTCAGGCCGGGCAGGTACTTCGTCCAGCCGTTCGAGCTCGACGTATCGAGGTGGATGTTCCTGCACGCGTCCAGCGCCATCAGCGCCTCTCGAAACATCCCGGCGCCGAAATGCGGAATGATGAACGGCACATCCGGGAAGGCGAGCGCCAGCCGCGCTACCTCGAGCGGATTGCCGAGGCGCATGTCGAAGCGGCTGCGCAGTCCGAGCTTCGCACGGACGCCGACCGACAGCATTCCGCAATGCACGAACACAGCGACTCCTGGACGGGCTGCGGCGAACTCCACGATCTGCGTGACACGGTCGTCGCTCAACGGCACGTGATGCATCGCCGGAAACAAACAGACCGCGCGTAGGCGAAGTTCGTCGATCGCACGCTGCATGCGAAGTGTTGCGTCCGCAGCAGACGGATCGAGCATGAAGAATCCGACCAGCCGTGTCGGATGATGTGCCACCGCTTCCGCGACGGAGGCTTCGTCGCCCGCTACGCTGGCAATGATGGCCGCGCGGTTCACGCTGTTCTTATCGAGCTCGGCGATCCAGCGATCCGCCAGCGCCTCGGCGGCGCCGGGATCGTCCCATTGCAGTTCGCGGCAGATCTCAGTTGCGACCTGCACGGTGCCGCGCTGGCGCGCCAGCGTGCTGAAGAATTGCGACGAGAAGAAGTGACAGTGCGCGTCGTTTATCGTCACAGCAACTCCGCCGGTTCGGGCGTGTGGACGTCGGGCGGGAGATCCAGACCGCGCGTTCTCGCGATCCACGTAAAGGTCAACGCCACGGCGCAGAAGATAAGTCCTACCGACAAGCCAATCCACAGGCCGAGTACACCCCAGCCAAACCGGAAGCACAGAGCATAGCCAACCGGCAGGCCGAGCACCCAGTGGCCGATGATGTTCATCAGCACCGGCGTTCGCGTATCGCCGATGCCGCGCAAGACGCCAGTCGTGACAGCCTGCGTGCCGTCGAACAGCTGAAATGCCGCGGCAATTGCCAGCAGACGGGAGCCGAGCGCGAGCACGCTCGCATCCGTGGTGAACGGCCGCAGCATCAGCACAGGAAACGCGAACAACACCGCGCCCAGCATCACCATGATGGTGCCGCCGAGCAGCAACGCCGTCCATCCCGCGTGCCGTGCCCGGCGCATGTCGCGTGCGCCAACGGCGTGTCCGACGCGCACCGCGCCGGCGGACGCGAGTCCGAGCGGCACCATGAAACCCGTACTGACGATGTTCAAAGCGATCTGGTGAGAGGCAGAGGACACCGCGTCGAGCCGCGCCGCGAGTGCGGTCGCCAGTACGAAGACGCTGACCTCCACCGTAATCTGGCCTGCCGCTGGGGCGCCGAACGCAAAAAGGTGCCGCAGGCGGTGAGCGTCGATCGCAAACGGCACGTACGGATGCGCGGCGCCACGCCTGCGATGCTCGCGACGGATCACCACATAGTAGAACCCCGCCAGATAAACGCGGGCGATACACGTGGACCAGGCGGAGCCGACCACGCCCAGCGCCGGCATGCCGTACAAGCCGTAGATGAGAACCGCATTCGCGCCGGCGTTCACCAGGTTCGCCGTGATAAGCGCGTAAATCATCGGCCGCACCACATGAATGCCCTGGAGATAGCGCCTGAACGCCGAGTAGAGCATCAGCGGCGGCGCGCCGAGCGCGATGACTGCAAGATACGGCTTTGCCAGAACCGCAATCTGCGGATTGAGCCCCCAGGCGCCGATCGTCAGAAACGCGATCCACGTGACCGCCATGATGATCGGCGCGACGATCAGTGCAAGGATGACCGCCTGGTGCAGCCACCGCACGCCGTCGTCGAGACGCCCCGCACCCATCGCGCGTGAGACGAGTGCGTCGACGCCGAGCATCAGCCCCGCGCCGAAGATCATGATGGCGGTGAAAACGCCGTTGCCCATGCCGGTGGCGGCAATCGCCGCCGGCCCAAGTGGTCCGACCATGGCGGTGTCGACGAGCCCCATGCTCATCCAGCCGATCTCGGCGAGGATGACTGGGCCGGCGAGGCGGAGAAGAGGTCGGAGTTCAGACAAGCTTGAAGTGCGAAGTTGGAAGTGTGAAGTAAGTTGGAACTTACTTCCAACCTCCCACTTCCAACTTCAAACTTCAGAAAGTAATGCGGAAGCCAATCTGGCCGACGCGCTGCTCGGGCTGACCGAAGTCGCCGGCGTACGCGGTCGGTTGCATGAACGATGCGAGCGGCGCGCCGGTTGCGCCGAGCCGCCGCGTCGTCAGAGGAATCGACGGATTCTTCGCGTTGAACAGATTGAACACCTCGGCGATCGCTTCCACGCGCGATGCGCCGCCGAGCGCGAAGCTCTTGCTGACGCGCAGGTTCATCTGCGAGTACGGTGCCCGCCAGCTGCAGTTAACAGTCTGACAATCGCCGGCTTCCTTGAAGGTCGCCGTGCCATCCGCATTCAGGCCCGTATACCGGTATGCGCGTGCCGTCTTGTCGTTGTTGTTGCCGTCGGCATTGAGGTCGAGGCCCTCGAACGAGTGCGTCGGCAGCGCCGACTGGTACAGGAAGATCGGCGCAATGTTGATTCCAAACGGAACTTCGACGATGGCGCTGGCCGAGATCCGATGGCGCGCATCGGTGCGCGTCAGCGGTGCGTTCTGCACGTCACCGAATGGATCCCGCACGTCCTGCACCAGGTTCGCATCGGTCTCGTCGGCCGCGCTGCCGATCACGCTCGTGGCGTTGGCCAGGGTGTAGGACCCGCTGACGTCCAGATGCCTCGACATGCGGCGGTTCAAGCCGACGACGAGCGCCTGGTAAAGGCTCGTGCCCTCGCTCAGCGCAACGCGAAATGCGTTGGAGTTCGGCTGAATCGGAAGGTCCGCGAGATAGCGGCGGCCGTTCACGATCTGATTGATGCGCAGTCGCGTGTTCACGTTGCGGCCGTCCGCACGCACCACGTCCACGCTAAGCGCCGTGGAGGAGTCGAGCTGATGAACCCAGCCGACATTCGCTTGCCGCGTATACGGCTGTTGGAGGCGCGGCGACTGCACCTGTCCAGCGAGCGGCGGCAGGTTCGGATTCACCAGATTCTGATTGGCGATCGTCGACAGCGGATCGGAGGCGCGGAAGAACGTGCCATCGGCTTTCCGGATGCCCGACGGATTGTTGGCGAGGAAAACGATGCCGCCGCCGCCCTGCGCGTCGATCGCCGCATTGAGCGCGTTCTGGTTCGTATAGGCGAAGTCGGTATAGACACCCCAGCCGCCGCGCACCACGTCGTGGCCGTCGCCCCGCAGGTCGTAGACCACGCCGAGGCGCGGCTGAATGTTGTTCGTGTCCGCCTTCGCCGACTTGCCAAAATCGTCGAGCACGGTCCCCGCGAAGCGACCGGCAGCGCCGGCCGCCTGCATCACCTGGAAGTTCGGATTCCTGCTCTGGTCGAGCGGCATGCCTGATACGTAGTCATAGCGGACGCCGAGGTTGAATGTCAGTCTGCTCGTCGCGCGCCAGTCGTCCTGAATGTAGGCGGAGTAGAAGTCGAGCGGGATGTTCACCTCGACCGTGCCGCCAATGACCTGCACCGTCTGCACCGGCGCGTTCAGATCGTTTGCGCCCATCGTGAAGAAGCCGGCGAGGCCCGACTGCGCGCTGATGAAGAGGCGCGGCTCGTGCAGCCAGTTGCCGCCGGCCTTCAGGTTGTGCTCGAGGCCACCGAATCGGTGGGCGCTCCAGCTCACATCGTCCCGCAGCTGCCATTTCGTTTGCTCGGTCGTCTGCGGTGCCGACGCATTTGCGCCACCGGTGACGCCGTTGGGGAACATGAGCACCGGCTGCGTCGTGCTGCCGGGAATCTCGTTGTCGAAGGTGGAAACCTGGAAGATGAAGTCGTTCAGCTTGGTGCCGGCGAACAACCAGCTGTCGCCGACATTGAGCGAGTGAAAGGTGTTGGTGCTCGTGGACCACGTCGAATGCGCCGCGCGCGGTCCCGCGCCGCTCGGCGATGAGTTGCCGTCGTACCCGTAGCGGACGGCGAAGTAGTGACCGGCGCGCAGGTTCGCGGTTACTTTGCCGGTGAACAGGTTCTCGCGTACAGGAATTGCGAACACCCCATCGTCTGACGGAAAGAGGCCCAGCGTGTTGACCGTCTGCTTGGTGTCCTGCTGCGTCCGCTCGAGCGCCGCGAAGTAGAACAGCCTGTTGGTCGCGATCGGCCCGCCGATGCTGCCGCCGTACTGGTAGCGGCGATAGTCCTGCTTCGGCATGTGATTGAGCTGCTCGCTCTCCGTCTTCGCGTTCATCGATGTGTCGCGGAACATCGTGAAGCCGCTTCCGCGAATGTCGTTGGTTCCACTCTTGGTCACCACGTTCAGCACGGAGGCGCCGCGGCCGTACTGCGCGTCGAAACGCTGCGTCATCACGTTGAACTGCTGAATGCCCTCGAGCGGAAACAGCTGCGTCAAGCCGCCGATCGTGTCGTCGTTGTTGTCGCCGCCATCCACCACGAAATTCACGTTGCGGCCGTTGCCGCCGCTGATCTGCGGCGCGTACTCCGTCGCCTTGGTCGGATCGGAGTGGAAGCCGATGCCGACACCGGGAACCGTGGCGGCCAGGTTGGCGAACTGCCGTCCGTTGAGCGGCAGCCGCTCGATGCGCGTCAAATCGACCACCTGTCCGACCGACGAGGACGTGGTGGCAATCACCGGAGTGTTTCCGACGACGGTCACCGTCTCCGCAACCTGCGCCAACCGCAGCGTTAGATTCAGGTTCGTCGTTTCTGAAACGTCGACGAGGATGTCCTGGCGTTCGAGACGCGTGAACCCCGGCAGCTCCGCGGCGACGTCGTAGTTGCCGACCGGCATCGCGTTGAGGTGATACAGGCCGTCGCCGTCGCTGACGTCAGTACGGGAAAAGCCGGTCGCGGCATTCACCGCGGTGACCGTCACGCCTGGCACAGCCTTCCCTTGCGGGTCCATTACCAGGCCGGTAATTGAACCCGTGGTCTGCTGCGCGATCGCGGGGACGGCTGCCAGCGCCACCACAACGGCAGCGGCCCACAGCCGGACGCATGTCTTCATCAGAGTTCCTCCGCGGGAACGGCGGTGGTTCATGAACACCGCGGAAATCCCGTGCGTTCCCGTTTATCGGCCGCCCTCGTGTGGTCGTCAGTCGGTGTCCGTCGTTGCGTTGACGCTCGTGCACGCTGGCTGCCCAAATCTGCACGCTGTCTAGTTCTGGAGCTAAGATACCCCCGGCTGTCCCGAATAGCAGCACCTGTTGGACGGTCACCTGCCTATGCTGATCGGCTGGATCTATTTGGCTGGTGTCCTAGTCGGGCTGCTTGCCAGCCAGGGCGGGGTATCGACGCGCCTGGGGCTCGCCCTCCTCTGGCCACTAGGCCCGCTGGCATTCGCCATCACGGTCGCAGGACTGCTGGTCGTCGCCGCGATTGCGTTTCCTGTCTTTGGCGTGATCCTCGCCGGCCTCGTCGCAGCTTCGTGGTGGCTCCTTCGGTAACACGAAGGTCACGAAACCCGATATTCACCGCGAAGAACACGAAAAACGCGAAGCAGCTTGGAACTTGGAGCTTGGAGCTACTCGACAGTCTCCGTGTAATGCTGCAGGAGGAATTGCTGTGAGTTGAATGGTCCCGTCGCGGATTCCGGCTTCGAGTAATGACCAGCTGAATCCAGCACCATGGCGCGTTCGGTGTCCTGCAGATACGAATGCAGGACGACGTCGCGCAGATGCTCGAGGATTTCGATGTCTTTCACCGGCGACAGCGTCTCGACGCGGCGATCGAGATTGCGCTCCATCAGGTCCGCGCTCCCGATGTACATCTCCTCTTGCCCGTTGTTGTGGAACCAGTAAATACGGGAGTGCTCGAGGAAACGGCCGACGATCGATCGCACGCGTATGTTATCGCTGACGCCCGGCACGCCCGGACGCAAACAGCAGATGCCGCGGACCATCAGATCCATCGAGACACCAGCCTGCGCCGCGCGGTACAGCAACCGGATCACCTGATCGTCGGTGATGGCGTTGACCTTGATCATCATCCGTGACGGCCGCCCGGCCTGCGCGTGCTCGATCTCGCGCTCGATCAACTCCTTCAACCGCTGCCGGAGCTGCACTGGCGCCACGATCATGGCGCGGAACTCCTTCTGATTCGAGTAGCCGGTCAGGTAATTGAACACATCCGACACGTCGTTGACGATGTCCGGATCGGCGGTGAAGAGCCCGAGGTCGGTGTACATCTTCGCCGTGTCTGGGTTGTAGTTGCCGGTGCCCGTGTGCACGTAGCGTTGAATGCCGCCGGCCTCCTGGCGAACGACCAGACAGAGCTTGGCGTGGGTTTTCAGGTTGGTGAATCCGTACACGACGTGGATGCCGTGCGACTCCAGCCGCTTGGCCCACTGAATGTTGTTGCGCTCGTCGAATCGCGCCTTGAGCTCCACGAGCACGGCCACCTGCTTGCCGGCTTCAGCAGCGGCGATGAGCAGCGGAATCAGCGGCGAGTTCGAGCCGATCCGGTAGAGCGTCATCTTGATCGCCGTCACGTGCGCGTCTTCCACCGCCGCGCGCAGGAACGCCTCGACCGAGGCGAACGACTGGAACGGATGGTGGACCAGGATGTCCTGATAGCGGATCTGATCGAAGATCACTTCGGGATCCTCGTCGGTCCGCCAGATGCTGTGTGATGAGAACGGCGCATCTTTGAGCTCGGGACGATGCAGCCGCGCGAGCTGTGACCAGTCGCCAAAGCCCAGACGATCCTGCGTGCGAAGAACGACTTCGTCGCTGACTTCGAAGTTCTCGGCCAGGATGTTCAGGACGCGCGTCGGCATGCCGGCTTCGACATGCAACAGTGAGATCGCGCCACGCCGTAACTGGCGAAGACTGCGATCGATGCTCTCGAGCAGGTCGTCGGCCTCGTCTTCCTCGATCTCCAGATCGGTGTCACGGATGATGCGAAACAGATAGGCGCCTTTGACTTGCGTTCCCGTGAACAGCTCCTGGATGTTGACGCGGATCACGTCCTCGATGAACACGTATGTCGTCCCAGGTCCGGGGCTGATGGCTTGCGGCAGCGCGATGAACCGGGGGAGCACGTCGGGGACCTTGACCCTGGCGAATTTGGTGCGCCCACCGTGCCGGACGACGACGGCGAAGTTCTTGCTGAGATTCGAGATGAACGGGAACGGATGTCCCGGATCGAACGCGAGCGGTGTCAGGACCGGGCAGATCTCGCGCGAGAAGTAGCCGCTCAGATACTCGCGTGCGGCCGGCGTCCATGCATCCTCGTCGAGAAAGCAGATGAGCTCCTTCTCGAGCAGCGTCCGCAACTCCACCCAGGTCGCCGCCTGATCGCTCAGCATGCGGCGCGCGCGTGCGCGCATCGCTTCGAGCTGCTGCTCGGTGTTGTAGCCGTCTGGCGCGACGTCCTCGATCTCCTCGCGCAGCTTCTTCAGCGTGGTGGCCACGCGAATCATGAAGAACTCGTCGAGGTTGGTGCCGGTGATCGCGAGGAACTTGACGCGCTCGAGCAGGGGATGGGAGACGTCGCGCGCCTGTGCGAGCACCCGCTCGTTGAATTCCAGCCAGCTCAGCTCACGGTTGATATACAGAGCCGGATTCTTGAGATCCGCCGGATCGGTGCGCGCACCAGTGGCTGCGGGCGCCGGTGCCGGACGGGCTTGCCGCTGCGTCCGACGCTCGGTTGCCGAACGGGCATCGGTCGCAACTGAATCGCGGGTGGTATCCATGAATCGGGCTACTTATCGGCGTGAACAGGTGAGTATATCAGAGCCTGTGATGACGCTAAGATCTAGTCACGAATGCACATAATCCGCCTAGCCGAGCTCCAGCCTGGTGCCCGTGTGGAGGACCTGCCCCGACCTCCGTCGGTTTCCGGTCCCGAGGCGCACCCGATTCGAGGGCGCGCCCTGATCTTCTGGGACCCGAAGCTGGCCGGCACCCGCTACGGTCGCAAGCTCGACGCCATCGATACCGATCAAATCACACCTGCGGCCGACT
>DATJJE010000038.1:0-39271 GCA_035492455.1 Vicinamibacterales bacterium
GCGAGCAGCACGTCCGACTCGTTGATGGCGCCGACGCCCGAGCGGATGATGCGGATCTTCACCTTCTCGTCGGACAGCTTCGTCAACGTATCGGCCAGCACCTCCGCCGAGCCCTGCACGTCTGCCTTGACGATGATCGGCAGCTCCTTCACGCCGCCTTCGGCAATCTGTTCCTTCAGCGATTCAAGCGTCAGGCGGCCGCCGCGCGCGCCGAGCGCGCGTTCCTTCTCCTGCGTCTGGCGGAAGGTGGCAATCTGCCGCGCTTTCGCCGCGTCCGCGACGGTCTGGAACGGATCGCCGGGCTGCGGAAGGCTCGTCAGGCCCAGCACTTCGACCGGCGTGGAGGGGCCGGCGGCTTTCGTCGAGCGGCCGCGATCGTCGATGAGCGCGCGCACGCGCCCGACGACGGGTCCGGCGATGAAATTGTCGCCGACGGTCAGCGTTCCGTCCTGCACGAGCACGGTCGCGACAGGGCCGCGGCCGCGATCGAGTTTCGCTTCCAGCACCGTGCCCGACGCGCTGCGCTTCGGGTTGGCTTTGAGCTCGAGGATGTCGGTGGAAAGCAGAATCATCTCGAGCAGCTGATCGAGGTTCTGCTTCTTCTTCGCCGAGACCGGCACCATGACTGTCTGGCCGCCCCAGTCTTCCGGCACGAGATTGAGCTCCGCCAGCTCCCGCTTCACGTTGTCCGGATTCGAGCCCGCCTTGTCGATCTTGTTGATGGCCACGACGATCGGCACGTTCGCGGCCTTCGCGTGATCGATCGCCTCCCGTGTCTGCGGCATGACGCCGTCGTCCGCGGCGACGACGAGCACGACGACGTCGGTGACCTTCGCGCCGCGGGCGCGCATCATCGTGAACGCCTCGTGGCCCGGTGTGTCGAGGAAGACCACCGTGCGGCCGTCGCCCACATCGACGTGATACGCGCCGATGTGCTGCGTAATGCCGCCGGCCTCGCGCTCGGCAACTTTCGTTTCGCGGATCGCGTCGAGCAGCGACGTCTTGCCGTGATCGACGTGGCCCATTACGGTGACGACCGGAGCGCGGGTCTGCAGATCTTCGGGCTTCGTTTCTTCCTGCTCGGCGACGAGCTCCTCTTCGAAGCTCCGCATCTCGATCTCGGCGCCGAACTCCCGCGCGATGTCGCGCGCGGTATCCATGTCGAGCGTGCTGTTGATGGTCATCATCATGCGCTTCATCAACAGCTTGCCGAGCACGTCCTTCACGCGGACGTCGAGCTTGTCGGCGAGGTCTTTTACCGTCATGCCTTCGGCGAGCGTAATGGTGCGGGTGACCGGCGGAGGCGGTGCCGGTGCGGCGACCGCCGGCGCTGCCGGCCGCTCTCGCCGCGTCGTTGCGGGTCGCTGACCGGGGCGGTACTGCTGTTGCCCCATGGGCGGACGCGATGGGCCGGTCGGCGGACGGCTTCCGGGCATCCCCGGACGCGCCTGCACACCGCTTGGCTGCGTGCGAACGGGTTGAGACGGCAGCGGCCGCGGTCCTCCGAGCATGCTCGGCGTCGTCGGACGCGGCGGCGGCGGATATGCGGGGCGCTGCCCACCCGGCGTCCCCGGGCGCGGCGCCGGCGTCGTTGCGCGCGCACCGGCCGGCGGCTGCGTCGGCTTCGCGGGCGGTGCTGCCGCGGGCGGACGCACCATCTTCGCCTGGGAGACGACAGGACGTTTCGCGGGCGTCAGCGGCCGCGCTGGCTGCGTCGGCTTGCCCGGTTCCTCGATGCGCAACCGGATCGTCGGCGGTACGACGCGCGGTGGTGCGGGCGGTGGTTCAGGGGCGCCGGGTGCTTCTACCACTGGTGCTTCTTCGACCGGTGGCGCTGCGGCGACTGGCGGTGCTTCAACCGCTGGAGGCGCCTCGACGCGCGGAGGCTCGGGCGGCGGCGGCGCTTCGACCGGAGCCGCGGGCGGCGGCGCTTCCGCAACTGCTGGCGGAGGAGGCGGTGCGGCGACCGGAGCAGCGGGTTCCGCTGCCGGCTGCACGGGCTTTACCGTCTTCACCAGACGCGGTGGTCCGAGCACGGGCGCGGTCGGCTTCGGTGGCTCCGCCTTCTTCTGCGCCGTGGCCTTCTTGGCGCTGGCCTTCGGCGGCGCCGGCGTTTCCGCGAACATGTCGCCGCCTGGCAGCGAGATGCCGCGCTGCCGTGCGATGCGCTCGACAAACGAGCGTGCGACCACTTCTTCAATCGTGCTCGACGCGCTCTTCAGCTCGATCCCGTGATCGCGCTTCAACAGCGCGAGCACTTCCTGGCTGGTGGAGCCGAGCAGCTCGGCGACCTTGTAGATCCGGACTGTTGCCAATCGTTTCCCTTAACTAACTCTCTTGCGGTTCGGTCTCCGCCTTCGCTGCCTCGCTAGTTTCGCCCTCGGCAGCTTCGGCGGACAACTCTGCGGTTTCCGTGTTCGACGGTGTATCTGGGAAGAGCGCGTCCATCTGCGCCTGTGCGTCGCCCGCTTCCAGCGCCCCGAACTGCGCTTCCACTTCCTTGCGCTTCTCTTCCTCGCTCTTGATGTCGATGCGCCAGCCGGTCAGCTTCGCCGCAAGACGGACGTTCTGTCCCTTCTTGCCGATAGCGAGCGACAGCTGCTTGTCCTCGACAACGACCTCCATCACGCGTTCCTTGTCATCGACGATCGATACGCGCTGCACCTTCGCCGGGCTGAGCGCGTTGGTCACAAACACGATGGGATCTTCCGACCACTCGACGATGTCGATCTTCTCGCCGCGGAGCTCGCGGATGATCGCCTGGACACGCGTTCCCTTCATGCCCACGCAGGCGCCCACGGGATCCACGTCGCGCTCGCGCGAGTAGACGGCAACCTTCGCGCGGTCGCCGGCTTCACGGACCGCACCGCGAATCATCACCGTGCCGTCATAGATCTCAGGCACTTCCTGCTCGAACAGCTTGATGAGGAGCGCCGGGTCCGTGCGCGAGAGCACGATCTGCGGCCCCTTCGCACTGCGGTTCACGCCCTTGATGACTGCGCGAATGCGCTCGCCGGGCGTGTAGCTCTCGGCGCGCGACTGTTCCTTGCGCGGCAGCACGGCTTCGACGCGCCCGATTTCGACGATCAGATCGCCGCTCTCGAAGCGCTTGACGGTGCTGTTGATGACTTCGCCGATGCGCTGGTTGTACTCGGCAAAGATGTTCTCGCGCTCCGCCTCGCGCACCTTCTGAAAGATCACCTGCTTCGCGGTCTGCGCCGCGATGCGGCCGAGCACGTCCGTGCGCTTGGGGAACTCGATCTCCATGTCGACTTCCGCCTCGTCGCCGTAGAGCTCCTGCGCTTCCTTCAGCGAGATCTGCGTGGCCGAATCTTCGACATCCTGGACGATGTGCTTGATGGCGAACAGGTCGACCTGTCCGGTCTCCTGGTTGAAGCGCGTCTTCAGGTTCTCGTTCGTCTTGTAGTACTTGCGCGAGGCCGTGAGGACCGCGTCTTCGATGGCAGTAATGATCGTGTCGGCCTCGATCCCTTTTTCCTTGGCGAGCGCCTCGATCGTCTGCATCAACGGGTTTTGCATCGTCGTTCTTAAAACTCCACCTCTAAACGTCCCCGGGTAATCAGGCGCAACGGCAGCCGATGCGTACGCCCTTTGGGTCCCTCGAGCAGGACGGCGTTGTCTTCGACGCCGCGCAGCCGCCCCTCGAATGCTTTCTGGTTGTCCACGGCCTCGCTCACGACAATCTTCGCCAGCCGGCCCGCGAACCGCCGGTAATCGTCCTCACCGCGGAGTGGCCGATCCAGTCCGGGTGACGAAACCTCGAGCGTGTACGCGAACGGCAGCGGATCCTCGACGTCGAGAATCGTCGCGATTTCGCGGCTCACCAGCTCGCAATCTTCGATGCTGACGCTTTCTTCGGGCGTTGCCGCTGGTCCGGGGCGGTCGATGAACACCCGCACGACGTGACCAGTAGTCTCGCGACGCTTCACGACATCCCAGACTTCGAGCCCGTGCGACGTCGCGACGCGCTCAGCAATGGCGCGCACCTGATCCAACGGCTCCATATCCGTCGGCGCAAATAAAAAAAGTGGGCACGAGCCCACTTGGAGACTTTCTCCGCGTAGCAGCCCCTAAGAATATCACACGGAAACAGTTAAGGGCGACGCCAGCAGGTCGTAGTCGCGGCTTCCGACCACTTGCGCATCGATGAACTGTCCGCTGCTCAGCTGCGTCGGATCGCAGTCGGTGAGATAGACGACCGGATCGATATCCGGCGCTTGACCTTCCAGCCGCGCCCGCAACACGAGCTCGTGCTCGGACGACGGCCCGTCAACAAGCAGCCGAACCCTTTGACCGACACGGAGTTGCTGAGCTTTGGCGACGATCTTCTTCTGCAGCGCCATCAACGCGGCCTGCCGCTGCTTCTTGACCTTCGCCGGAACGTTGTCTTCAAGGCCGTGAGCACTCGTTCCCTCTTCGTGCGAATAGGTGAATACGCCCACGTGGTCGAAGCCGACCGCCTTCACGAAATCCTTCAGCTCGGCGAAGTCCGCGTCGGTCTCGCCGGGGAACCCGACGATGAAGGTCGTCCTCAAGGCGACGGCCGGAATGCGAGTGCGGATCCGACGCAGCAAGCGCTCATAACCGGCGCGGGTGCCCGGACGCTTCATCCGCTTCAGGACGTCGTCTGACGCATGTTGCAGCGGCAGGTCGATGTAGTTGCAGACCTTCTCGCATTCCGCCATTGCGTCGAGGACATCGTCGCCGATGGTGGTCGGATACAGGTAGAGCATCCGGATCCATTCGATGCCGTCGACTTCGTTCAACCCGCGCAGCAAACGGCCGAGCGCACCCCGTTCCCCACGGTCGACGCCGTAAAAGCTCGTGTCCTGCGAGATGAGGAGCAGCTCCTTGACACCTCGTGCCGCGAGCGTGCGCGCCTCCCGGACGATCGAATCCGCCGGCCGGCTGCGGTAGTTGCCGCGCAGCTTGGGGATGATGCAGAAGGCGCATTTGTAGTCGCAGCCCTCGGCGATCTTCACGTAGGCGTAATGCCGGGGCGTGGCGAGCAGGCGAGGAGTCTCTGCGTCGTAAATGTAGGTCGGAAGGTCACGGGATCCGGGATTCGGAACTCGGGCCTCGATCGGTTCGCCGTTTGAGCGCAATAGCGGAACGTACAGGTTCCGCGAAGCACCGTTGCCCGGCAACGCGGACCCGCCGATCGCATCCACAATCTGTGGCACTTCACCCGTGCCAAGCACGGCGTCGATTTCCGGAATCTGCGCCATCAGCTCGTCGCGATAGCGCTCCGCCATGCAGCCCGTGACGACCAGCCGCTTGCAGTTGCCGGTGTTCTTCAGCTCGGCCATCTCGAGGATCGTGTCGATCGACTCCTGTTTCGCCTTGTCGATGAACGCGCACGTATTGACGACGAGCACGTCGGCATCGGCGGCGTCGCGAGTCAACTGATGGCCGCTCTGCTGGGCAAGCCCGAGCATCACCTCCGAGTCGACGAGATTCTTCGGGCAGCCGAGGGAGACCATTCCAATCTTCATTGCGAAGATCTAAGAATACCCGACGGCCGCCTACGCCAGGGCCGCGGCGGGGCAAGCGATAATCACGGACGTGGATGTCGCGTCGATATTGAAAGGGAAGGTCCCGCCCGGCAGCCAGGTAACGGTGAAAGGGTGGGTGAGGACACGCCGGGACTCCAAAGCCGGCCTGTCGTTCATTCACGTGCACGACGGTTCCTGCTTCGATCCCCTCCAGATCGTTGCGCCCGCCGCTCTGCCGAATTACGAGAGCGACGTGAAACGGCTGACGTCGGGATGCTCGGTGATCGCGACAGGGACCTTGACGCCGAGTCAGGGGCAGGGACAGTCGGTGGAAGTGCAGGCCGATTCAATTCAGGTGGTGGGCTGGGTCGAGGACCCGGAGACCTATCCGATCCAGCCGAAGAAGAGCTCCTTCGAGTACCTCCGCGAAGTCGCACACCTGCGGCCGCGCACCAACACCATCGGCGCAATTGCGCGCGTCCGTCACACGCTGAGCACGGCCATCCACCGCTACTTCCACGAGCACGGCTTCTTCTGGGTGCACACGCCGATTGTCACGGCGAGCGATGCCGAAGGCGCGGGTGAGATGTTCCGTGTCAGCACGCTGGACATCGTCAACTGCCGCGCGCTGCCGTGCACGCCCGAGGGCAGAACCGACTTCACGCAGGACTTCTTCGGGAAGGAAGCGTTTCTCACGGTGAGCGGGCAGCTGAACGTGGAGACCTACTGCTGCGCGCTGTCGAAGGTCTACACGTTCGGGCCGACCTTCCGCGCCGAGAACAGCAACACCTCGCGGCACCTGGCGGAGTTCTGGATGATCGAGCCGGAGATTGCCTTTGCGGATCTCTCGGACGATGCCGAGCTGGCGGAATCGTTTCTCAAGTACATCTTGACGGCGGTGCTCAACGAGCGCGGCGACGATCTGAAGTTCTTTGTCGAGCGCATCGACAAGGAATGCATCGACCGGCTCGAGAAGTTCGTGTCGTCACCGTTCCAGCGGATGACGTACACGGATGCAATTGCCGCGCTGGAGAAGAGCGGAAAGAAGTTCGAGTTCCCGGTGCATTGGGGAATGGATATGCAGTCCGAACACGAGCGCTGGCTCACCGAAGACCACGTCAAGGCTCCCGTCGTCGTCATGAACTATCCGAAGGAGATCAAAGCGTTCTACATGCGGATGAATGACGACGAGAAGACCGTGGCGGCAATGGACGTCCTCGCGCCCGGCATCGGCGAGATCATCGGCGGCTCACAGCGTGAAGAGCGGCTGGAATACCTCGATCGGCGGCTGGCCGAGCGTGGTCTCAATCCGCAGCATTACTGGTGGTATCGCGATCTGCGGCGCTACGGCACCGTGCCGCACGCCGGCTTCGGCCTCGGCCTGGAGCGCACGATCATCTATGCGACAGGAATGGCGAACATCCGCGACGTCATTCCGTTTCCCCGCACGCCGGGGAACGCAGCCTTCTAAAAGACCACAAACATGTGCTCGAGACGCTCGCGTGCCTTGACCGTGCGCTTCAGCACGTCAATCGGATCGCCGGTGTTCTCGACCTCGAACATCAGCACGCCGTCGTAGCCGATCTTCTGCGTCTCCATGATGGCCGCATCCCAGTCGATGCGTCCGGCAAACGGCACGCGGTGATCGTCTTTCCGGCCGTCGTTATCGTGCACGTGTGTGGTCCACAGGTGACCGCTCACCGCCTCGATGGCGTCGCTCAGATCGCCCATCAGGTTCGCGTGGCCGTAATCGAGGCAGATGCCGACGTCGAGTCCCTCGAGCTGTTCTTCGATCATGTGGCAGATGCTCACCGCCGTCGACAGCTTGTTGGGCATCACTTCGAGCGCGACACGTACGCCCGTGTCGCTGGCGAGCGACACGATTTCTTCGACGCTGCGGCGCGCTGCGTCGGGCTGGTTGTCGTTGCTCGGCGCCGTTTGGCCGTCAGGGATGCCCAGATGCACGACCAGATACGTGAACGGCGCAACCGAGGCGATTTTCAGCGTTGCGGCGATCTCCGTGACGGCCGCCTTGCGTCGCGTTTCGTCGCCGGAGGCGATCGAGTAGGAGCCGATCCACTTGCCGCCGCGCATCGCATCGACGATCGGCGCGTGCATCGAATGAAACGACAGCCGCAGGTCAGACAGCCACTCGGCCAGCTGCCGTGCGGCATCGAGGTGGTGATAATCGAAGTGCGCGCGTGTGGCGAATACCTCGACGGCTTCAAAGCCGTGTCCGGCGATGTCGGCGAGGTGCTCGCGGCTTAAGCGCGATTCGTGAAAGAGATGTGTGGAGACGCCGAAGCGGTGATCAGACAACCGTTAATTCTATCGTGGCGCGTCGTTCAGTTCCTCCAAATGTTCCGCCAGCAGCTGGCGCAAGCGGGCAAACCGCGGATAGCGGACCAGATTCATCCGCGCGAAATTGAGCGTGCGCGGGATGTACTGGATGTACACGGTGTTCTGGCGCGTCGTGGTCTGGAAGCCGAACGTGCCGAGCGCCTTCAGGTTGCGCTGCAGCGCCATCAAATCAAAGCGCCGCCGGAACTCCTCCGGATCACTTGGCGTCGGCAGCCGGCCGTCGCGCAGCGCGAGAAAGAACGCGATTAATCCCTCGAACTGCGCCTCGGTGAAATCGACGTACGAGTCGCGCAACAGTGAAACCAGATCGTAGGTGTCCGGTCCCATGCGCGCATCCTGGAAATCGATGATGTAGAGGCTTCCCTCGTGCAGCATCAGATTCCGGCTGTGGTAATCGCGGTGGCACAACACGCGCGGCTCCGCGGCGAGCTCCTCGACGATGGCCGCATATTCGGCGGCGAGCGCCTCGCGCTCGGCGGAGGTCAGCTGCGCGCCGCGGTAGGCCTCGAGGAAATGCTTCGTGAAGAACTGCAGCTCCCACGTGAGCTTCTCGACGTCGAACGCGATGCCGTAAGGAATGTACTGGCGCGAGGCAAGCTCTGCGCCCCTGCGCTGCAAGGTGTCGATGAACGACACCGCCTGACGATAGAGGGCAGCATGCTGGGCCGGCGAAGCGGCCCCCAGATGCGCCTGTAGTGTCACATCCCCCAGGTCCTGCAGTGCAATGATCCCGAGCTCGTCCGAGTGGCCAAGAATCCGCGGCACGGGCACGGGCATCTCGCTCAACAGCCTCGCGACGTTCACGAACGGCAGCTTGTCGAATTCGATCGACCCCGGATGTACCGCCAGCACTTGCGGCGATCCGTCGTGGGTCATGATGCGGAAATAACGGCGATCAGACGCATCGCCGGTCAGCGGGACGACTTTCGCGCCCGCCAGGCCCGCCGACGTCAGATACGTGTCGATACGCGAGCGAATGTCGTCAGGCGCGCGCCGGTCCATCGATCGGTCCTATGGCCAGTTCATCTACCAGTTCTTCTGTCCGCATCAACTCGCCGCGTGCGACACGAATGGTTCTGTTCTCCCAGGACGATCCCGCGGGTACACGCACACCGTCTGTGACGATGCACCGGCGCAGCCGCGCCGTCTCATGCACCTCTACATCGTCCCATATGACGCATTCATCAAAGCGGCATCCGGGATCCGGGATGCGGGGTCCGAAATGCAGGCACGTATTCAGGTAGTCGAGCGGCGTGCCGATATCGAAGAATTCCGCTTCGGTTACAAGCGCATGGATGCTGGCGGGGCGTGCGGACATCAGCGCGGGATAGACCTCCTTCACCGATTCCGACGGAACATCGTCTCGCAGGTGCAAGAACACTTCGGCGTTGGCGACCTGCACCCCGATGAAGTGGTAGCTTGGCTCGCGCGACCCCGGCCTTGTAAAGCCGCGCACAATATTGCCCTCAACAAGGACTCCGCCGTACTTGTCAGGTTCGCTGTTTGGAATCACGGCCATCGTGACCATTGCGTCTGACGTGCGGTGCGCGTCTACCAGAGCGCGCGCATCGACGTTGGTCAGCGTGTCGCCGTTAACGATCAAGAACGGCGAGGTGCCGAGCAGAGGCAGGGCGCGGCGCGGCCCTCCTGCGGACCCAAGCACCGGCATTTCCCATGAGTAGCGGACGCGCACGCCGTCAGCACTGCCGTCCCCGACAATCGTCGTGATGGTGTGCGGAAGATGATGCAGGTTGAGGACAGCGTCGGTTACGCCGCAGGCTGCGAGCCACCGCAGGATGCGCTGCACGACAGCCTGATCGCCGACCGGAAGCGCCGCCTTGGCGCGAACGAAGGACAGGGGACGGAGGCGGGTGGCCAGACCCGCGGTCAGGACCAGCGCCGGGATCATTCCTCGCTGAAGACCATGTTCTGGCCCGTGAGGCCGAACTCCTCGCGATGCTTCACAAACAGACCTCGGTAGGAATCGAGCACGAAATCCGACGGCGTGCGTCCGAGCGCGAGTGCCATCTTCAGGATGCCTTCCTCGCCGCCTTCGATTTCGACGAATGTGCCCACCGGTGTTTCATCGATAGCGATGGTGACGTCCTCGGCGGCGTACTCCTCGCGATACTTCTCATAACGGAACCACACGTGCAGGCCGAGCTCCTCGAGCACACGCTGGAGAACTTCGCCGTCGCCAATCACGGTTTCGTGTTCGTCGCGGACCTTCATCGATCCGGGCAGCACCGGGCCCTTGAACGTCAACAGACTCTTGCCCGCTTCGGTGCGGATGCGCAGCACGCAGCGCCGCCGCCGCAGCGATTCCTCTTCGCTGTCGAGCAGTGCGTCCTCCTGCAGCCGGCGCGAGCGGAGCGGGGTGGCACCCGTCGCCAGGATGGCGGTACGTGCTTCGTCCGGGTTCGCGAACCGGAGTTTGACTTCACGCTCGATCATCAGCGTCACGTCGCGCCTCCGTGAGAGAAGCGCAAGTTCTATCACAAAAAGAAAAGGGCGGGTCCGAAGACCCGCCCTACACTGCAGATGGACGGTGTAGCCGCGAGTCTTTAGACTCGCCCCCGGCCTATTCTTTTGTAATCACCACCGCCATGTCCGTTCCGTTGCGCACGATACGGAGGATGGCCGTGCCGCCGGACGGAACGCGACCGAGCTCGCGGCTGGCGTCCGCCACACTGCCGACGGCCGCGCGGCCGACGCGCGTGATCACGTCGCCCTGCATGATGCCCGCACGTGCCGCGGGGCTGCCC
Organism: Vicinamibacterales bacterium; assembly: GCA_035492455.1. Classification (GTDB taxonomy): domain Bacteria; phylum Acidobacteriota; class Vicinamibacteria; order Vicinamibacterales; family UBA2999; genus Gp6-AA40. The sequence goes on from DATJJE010000038.1 coordinate 10,643, forward strand.
GGATCCACGTCGACGACCACGGCGCCGCGGACGTTATCGTCAAGCCGGAGCCTGCGCGCGACGTCCGGCGTGATGTTGCTCAGCGACATACCGAAGCCGCTGCTCGTTTCCTGCTGCGGCGTGCCGTTGTCGCCGCGGCCGCCGCGCCCGCCGTTGAGTGCCGTTTGCTCGGCCTCGAGATCGAGCTCGCCGACCTTTACGTTGATCGTCTTTTCTTCCTTGTCACGCACGACGCGCACGGGCACCGTTGTGTTCGGCGGGGTCGCCACGACCATCGAGACCAGCGCGTCGCGATCCTTCACCGGCTTGCCGTTGAACTGCACGATCACGTCGCCGGGCTCGATGCCGGCCTTCTCGGACGGTCCACCCGGGACGACCGAGGAGACGAGCGCGCCCTGTCGGTTCTTCAGGCCAAGTGCCTCGGTGGCGTTCTGCGGGATGGCGCCGATTGACACGCCAATCATGCCGCGCGTGATCTTGCCGCTGCGCAGCTGCGGCAGCAGCTCGCGCACGGTGTTGATCGGAATGGCGAAGCCGATGCCGATGTTGCCGGCCTGGCGCGCGTCCGTGTAGATGGCGGAGTTGATCCCGATCACTTCACCGCGCACGTTGAGCAGCGGACCACCGGAGTTGCCGGGATTGATCGCTGCGTCGGTCTGCAGCACCTGCGTGCTGCGCCCTTCCGTTGTCGGGAACGGACGCGAAGTCGCGCTGATGACGCCGACGCTGACGGTGTGGGCCAGGCCGAACGGGTTGCCGATAGCCATCACCCAGTCGCCCGGCTGCATCTGGCTCGAGTCGCCGAACTTCACTTCAGGCAGCGTGTGGTTCGGCTTTTCCGTGAGCTCGATCAGTGCGCTGTCGGTCAGCGGGTCGCGACCGATGACCTTCGCCGCGTACTCCTGATCTTCGTCTTCGCCGTAGAGCGAAACCTCGATCTTGTTGGCGCCCTCGACGACGTGGTTGTTCGTCAGGATCAAGCCCGACTTGTCAATGATGAAACCGCTGCCTGCGGCCTGCACCACCTGGTCGCGCTGACGCTGCCGCTGCGGCGCCTGGCCCTGGCCGCCGCCGCCGCCGCCGCCGAAGAAGCGATCGAACAGGTCATCTCCGCCACCGCCACCGAAGAAGTCGCTCAGGTCCTGCGTACGCTGACGCGATTCGGTGCGGATGTTGACGACAGCCGGCGTTACCGTCTTGGCCACGTCACGGAAAGTCGTCGCTGAGATCGAGCCCGTAATCGGCGCGTTGTTGTACGGTTGCGCCGCGCCGACTGACTGGGCCGCTGACTGGGGGGTCAGGTCCAGGCGCGACGCAATGACCATCCCGACCGCAAGCGACGCAATAGCGATGAGCAATGCGTAAAAGAGAGTCGTTCTGCGATTGGACATGCTTCAAATCCTCGTTTAATCGTCGTTCCCAGCCGCTGCTCGATTTATTGTCGCGCGCCGGGCCTTTCTTTAAAACTCTACGAAGTCACGTTTGACGAAATTGTGAAAACTTGCCCGTCGATGCCTCAAGTGCTCAGCGTGAGCAGTGCCATTTGCCGCGGCCCGCTGACGACCACGTCTCGATTGTTGCGAAATACGTTGATTTCCGTGCGCACCCCAAAGTCGTCGAAGTACAGGCCCGGCTCGACCGTGAATCCCGCGCCGGGCAGGATGCGGCGATCGTCGTGCGTCTCGTAATCGTCCAGATGCACGCCGTTTCCATGCACGCTTTCGCCGAGGCTATGCCCCGTCCGATGCAGGATGTGATTGCCGTAGCCCGACTGCTCCAGCACCGTACGCGCCGCCCGGTCCACTTCCCAGCCGTGTACGTCGCGTCCCGTCATTGCGGCCTCTTCCACCAGCGCGACCGCGGTGTCGCGCGCGCGCACAATTGCGTCGAACGCTCGTGCGGCCTCGTCCGGAACACGCGAGCCCGTAAAGCCGACCCAGGTAATGTCAGCAAACACCGCGCCCGGAGCCGTCATCTTGCCCCACAGGTCCAGCAGCAGAACTTGGTTGGCGGTGATGACGGCGCTCTGTTCGCGTGACGGCAAATAGTGAGGATTTCCCGCATTGGCGCCGACCGCAACGACCGGGTCGGAATCGCTCACGAGGCCCTCTTCCTTGAACCACCCCGCCATCTCCTGCTGCAGTTGGTATTCGGTCATCCGCTCGCCACTCTTCAGCGCGAGGCGTGCCCGCTCGAACGCTCGATCCTTGATGCGATACAGCGCGTCGGATGCACGGCGATGTGCCTCGAGCTGCGCAGGTGTCCACGATGCCTCGAACTGCTGCACGAGATCGCCCGACGAGACGATGTCGACACCGCGCGTACGAATCGTTTCCAGCGTGCCGGCATCCACACGGGAGAGGTAAGGGATCGCGCCCTGCGGCGAATATTCCATGGCGACGCGTGTGACGCCGCGCAGCAGATCGTCGAGACCCGCAGCGAGCTGTTCGCGCCCGGCATAAACCTGCTTCGTGCCCGGAAGCGCGTCGAGATTGTGCCGCTCGATCGCATGCACGAGTGCTCGCGGCGACCCGGTCGCGGGAATCAGGTAGTACCACCGGCGCGTCGTCATGTGGCCTCCGTTGGCGAGACCAGCCAGACGTGCGGCAATCGGATTGGAGCCGTGAAAGTCGTAGAGCAGCCATGCATCCAGGCCGTCCGCGCGGAGGCTCTCCTGGATGGCGGCCACGTCGAGTGGCATGACGTCTGAGTATACGGCTGTCACTTGGATCTTGCCCTTTGTATCGGTATGACGCATGGGTTGGCTCAATGGTTGGAGGGAGGAGCGATAATCCCGGTATGAGACGCCGGCTTCTGACGTCCGTGTTTCTGGCGGTCGCTTTCGCCGGAGCTTTGAGTGCTGCGCAGCAAGCCGCCTCTTCGGCGCAGGCGGAACAGCCGCCGTTGACGTTCCGCGTCGAGGCGAACTTCGTCGAAGTCGACGCGTTCGTCAGCGATGCCGGCGGCAAGCCCGTCAGCGATCTGAAGGCGGGCGATTTTCAGGTGCTGGAAGATGGCAAGCCGCAGCAGGTCACTGCGTTCTCGTACGTCAACATTCCGATTGCCCGTTCCGATCGTCCGCTGTTCTCGCCGACCGCGATCGAACCCGACGTTGACACCAACGTCGGCGTAGACGGCCGTGTCTACGTGTTCGTCCTCGACGATCTCCATGTCGACATCACGCGCACCCCGCGCGTAAAGCAGGCGCTGCACCGATTCTTCGAGCGGGACTTCGGCGCCAACGATATGGCCGCTGTCGTCTTCACCGGCGGCCGCTCGCAGGACGGCCAGGACTTCACCAACAATCCGCGGCTGCTGCTCGCCGCGGTGGACAAGTTCGCCGGCCGAAAGCTCCGATCGCCGACGCTCGAGCGGCTCGACGAATACAACCGGCAGCAGATGGCCGGCCTGCGCAATGCGGGTGATTCGGTGAACGATCCCGTTGCCTTCGAGCGCGCGCAGAACGCGCGCAACATGCTGCAGTCGCTGCAGAAGCTGTCGGAGTTCATGGCCGGCCTGCACGGCCGCCGCAAGACGCTGGTGCTCGTCAGCGAGGGGATCGACTACGACATCTACAACCTCTTCGACAACGCCGGCGCTTCGTCGACGATTATCGACGCCACGCGCGATACGATTGCCGCCGCGACGCGAGGCAACGTCAGCATCTATGCCATCGACCCGCGCGGTCTGGAAGCACCGGGCGCCGACCTGATTGAGTCGTCCGGCGCCGGGGCCGCGGCGAACGAACCGAATCTGGGGCTCGGCGTCGAATCGGCGATGAACGAGCTGCGGCTCTCGCAAGACAGCCTGCGTGAGCTGGCGGATGAAACGGGCGGCGTGGCAGCGGTCAACCGCAATAACGTGGACGAAGCGCTCGATCGTCTCGTGGCCGACAACAGCAGCTACTACGTGCTCGGCTACGTTCCGACGAATGACAGGCGTGACGGCCGCTTCCGCAAGATCGAACTGCGCGTGACGCGGCCGGGCATCACCGTTCGCGCGCGTCGCGGCTACGTGGCGCCGCGCGGCCGGGCCGCAGCGGATGTGAAAGCCGGCAGCGAATCGGAAGCAGCGTTGAAAGCGGCGGTTGAAAGTCCGTTGCCGACGACGGGCATCCCGATGCGTCTGTTCGCGGCGCCCTATAAAGGCACAGCGCCGAACGCAGCCATCGCGCTCGCGGTCGAACTCGACATCGCGGCGTTGAAGTTCACACAGAAGAACGGTACCTACAACGACGCGCTGAATCTCGTCACCTTTGTTACCGATGACGCCGGCAAGACGCGGATCAACGAGAAGGCTTCGGTAGATCTGACGTTGATGCCGCAGACGTACACGCGCGCGCGCGAGCGCGGCTTCCGCGTCACGTCCGCCGTCAACTTGCCCCCCGGGCGTTATCAGCTGCGTGTCTCAGCGGCCGATTCCGCCGGCGTCGCCGGCAGCGTGGTGCGTACGCTGATCGTCCCTGATTTCTACAAGCAGCCGCTCGCCATGGGCGGCGTCACGCTGCTGTCGGCGTCCGGCATGCTCGCGCCTACGGCGCGCGTGAAGGATGATCCAATCGGACTGCTGCTGATGCGCCCGGCGACGACCGCACGGGAATTCACGCGCGACGATCAGCTCGTGATCTTCACCGAGGTGTACGAAAACCAGGCCAACGCGCAGCCCCACATGATTGACATCAGCGCGGAAGTGCGCGCCGAAGGCGGTCAGGTCGTGTTCAGAAACAGCGAAACGCGTTCATCGACTGACTTGCAGGGTGGGCGCGGCGGCTACGGCTATACCGCGCAGATTCCGTTGCGGGATGTCGCACCAGGTCTATACGTGGTGCACGTTGAAGGGAAGCGCCGCGACGGCAATGTCCCTGCCGTCGCGCGCGATGTGCAGATCAGAATTCGGTAAACGAACCACGGAGGCTCCGCGCCTCCGCCGTCTCCGTGGTTGTGAGGCTTACAGTTTCGGGACGACGTTCGGCTTGATCGAGCCGTTGGACTGCTCGAACTTGTACTGGCTGCTCGCCATCTTCGCGTTGACCGGCGAACGCAGCTCGACGTCGATCACCTCACCAGGCATCAACGGCTTGCGGTAACGGAATTCGTCGCCGCTCACCGGATTGCCGCCCTTGTCGTACCAGAACTCGCTGATCTTCAGTCCGGCGATCGATCCCGTCGCCGACGGGTTCTTCACCTTGAACTTGGTGACGATCTCGTCCTTGGTGCGGCTGGTGACCGGCTTGGTCATGCTGACCTGCGCTTCACCGCGGATCGGCGGAACGAACTTCGCCGGCGCGGCCGGCGCAGCAGCCTGGGGCGCCGCCGGTTTGGCCTGCCCCGCGAGCGCGCTCGTGGCGAACAGAACAGCGGCACCAAGGGCCAGCAGGGTGTTGAACTTCATTCTCATGATGTGATCTCCCCCAGGAAAGACACGCGCATTATACGGCTTACATTTCGCCGTTCCAATCCTCGGCCTCCGGGTTCAGCGCTCGGAAGATTTCGAGGTGCCACTTGCCGCCGCCCCAGGGCTCGATGACTTCCGTCGCGACCACGTCGACGAGAATTTCGGCGAACGTCCGCCCTTCCGGATCGCCATCGAGGTGGTAGGCCGGCTCGTCCCAGCCGAAATTCGGATACAGCACCATCGTCAGAAACAGGTCGTAGCCGTCGTCGACGACGATGATCTGCCCGCAGGGGCGCTTGATGGTTGAGTGGTAGATCAGATACTTCTCGGCGCTGTGCGCGCGGATGTATCGCTTGAGCGCGAACTCGCGCGCGACGATCTCCTCAACTGCAATCTTCTTTTCCCAGCAGTCGCGGCAATAGCGCTCCTCGCCGCGAGGCTCGGACACTTCCTTCGCCCCGCAGAGCGCGCACTTGGTTTTGGTGAGATTCGATTTACGCGTGGCCACCACCGAAATTATATGGCCAGGGGACGGCGGCGCCGCGTCAACCGCGAATCACCGCCGGGTCCGAAGCCGCGCGATGGCCGGGGAAGACTCGCGACAACGCATCGCTCGAGACGCCCATGTGGGCGGTGACGATTTCACCGAAGACGTCGCGAAAGTCCGTCGTAACCGCCAGGTCGCGTCCCTCGAACCGGTGTGGCTCGCCGAGTCCCGGCCATCGGCCGTGCACCCCGCCGCCTACGTTGCCGCCAATCACCATCATCGCGTTACCGTGTCCGTGATCGGTGCCGCCGTTGCCATTTTCCGCCACGGCGCGGCCGAACTCCGACATGGTGACGATGACGGTATCCGCGAGGCGATCGCCAAGATCCATTGCCAGCGCCGCAAGGCCGCGGGAGAACTCGTCAAGCCGTGTAGCGATCTGACCGGTGACCGATCCCTCGTTGACGTGATGATCCCAGTTGCCGAGTTCCGTGAACGCGACCTCCAGACCGACGTCCGCTTTCGCCAGCCGCGCGATCTCCTGCAGCGCCTTGCCGAACGGGCCGTTCGGATACTCGACACCCGTGGCGGGCCGATACGGCACGCCCGCTGCCTGCCGCAGCGTGCGCATCGCGGCAAACGCATCGTTGCTCGCGGCGCTCAACACCCGGTCGGAGGAGCCGGCGTATTCATCCTGAAACGCGGCGGCGGGGCCGCGCACGCCAAATTCGTCCACGCTGCCGATGGCGAGTGCGGGTGCCGACCCTTCGAGCGAGCGCGGCATGGTTCGCGCCAGCGCGACGCCGCGAAGGGGATTGCGTTCTTCGGACGACACCTGCAGATACCGATTCAGCCAGCCGTCACGCGTGGCCTTGACGCCAGGGGTCGCCGATTCCATGTAATCCTGCGCATCGAAGTGGGATCGCGTGTTGTCGGGCGATCCGCACGCGTGCACGATGGCGAGCGAATGGTTGTCCCACAACGGCTTGAGCGGCGCCATCGACGGATGCAGACCGAAGAAGCCATCGAGATCGACAACCGCGTCTCGCGGGATGGCGATGGTCGGACGCATCCGGTAGTAGTCCGCTTCGCCGTAGGGGACGACCATGTTCAAGCCGTCCACCGCGCCGCGCTGGAAGATCGCTATCAGCAGCTTGCGCCGTGCTGATGCTGCCGCAGCCGCGCGGCCGAGAAACGACGGCGCAAAGCCGAGCGACAGCATCGCCATCGCCCCCGATTTGAGAAACACTCTGCGATTCATGTGACTAATGCCTCTGAAATTCCGGAGATCCAATCTGCAGCGCCAGCGCTTTCGAATCTCTCACCGTGCTCGGAAGCTCGACGCCCGGCATATTGCCCGACGCGAGCCGTGTCGCGAAGTTCATGCGCGTGACGAGGCCGCCGGCCGACACCCACGCATCCGCCGTGTCGTGATAACCGGTCGGCGGCTGGCACATGTAAAGCGGTTCGCCGAGCTGCTGCAGCGTCTGCACGAATGGCCGTGCATCGCTCACGGACGCACCGGTCGTGCGCACGGCGCTGACGACGAGCTCAAAAGGTGTCTTGAATTTCGCGTTGCGGACGTCGGCCGAAAGGAACTCCGGCGAGGTAACTATCGCCTTCACTACTTCCCGGAGGTCGCCCTTCGTATCGAGGAACCGCTTCGCGGCGCGATCGACGAGTGCCTTCGGCGGCTCATCGCTCACCAGCCGCTGCGCAAGCTCGAAAGCGATGTGACGTGCCGTGGCTGGGTGTGAGGCGACGATGTCGAGCACCTGCTCGCCGTCTTCGATGCCGCCGCCGGCTTTGATCTTGTGGCCGAGGACGGTCTTCTCGCCCGTATCGTGCAGCGCCGCGACGAATCGGAAGTTGCCGTCGCGATCGATGGTCCAGCCCGTGAACGCGCGGGCGACGTTGATTACATCCTGCTGCGTATAGCCGCCGTCGACGCCGAGCGTATGGAGCTCGAGCAGCTCGCGGCCGTAGTTTTCGTTGAGACCGCGCGCCCGTTTCTTCGCAGCGGGCCGCGTGGCCGGGATGCGGGGTGCGGGGTTCGGGATTCGGCCAAACCGGCCGAAACGGCGCCGAACGCGCGAGTCCCGAATCCCCAATCCCGCGTCCTGGTTTGTATCGGCGGCAGTGCTCATCCAGTTATCCAGGTAGAAGAGCATCGCGCCGCTCTTCGCGTCGGCCTCGAGCAGATCGCGGAAGCGATCGAATACGTGCGGGCGAATGACGTCGTGTTCGTAGTCCGGCAGGAACATCGATGTGCGGCCCTTGCCGGCGTAGACGTTGAAGTGGTTGAACCAGAAATCAACGAGGACTTCCTGCAGCTGCCGCTCGCTATACATCGCCCGCAGCAGCTTCTCGGATGCGAGCGTGACGACCTGCCGACGCGCGAATTGGCGCAGCTCCTTCTGATCCGATCCGCCGGGCGCTGTTTCGAGCTGCGGCAGCATCGCTTCGGCGACGTGGTCGTCGATACGCCCGGGATGCAGTTGATCGTCCAGCCATTTGTCTATGCCCGTCGCGCGGATGCGCTCGACGTCGCCCGCGCGCGGCCCGAACGTCAGGCGATTGAGTAGGTGCGTCATCGTGGCGTCGTCCCGGGATTCGGGTTCCGGGATTCGGGATTCGGCCTGGAGCTGAGCCGATACCGCCGCCAACACGCACGCGGCGAGAAATGCTGCGAAAAACCTTCGTTGCATGGCTGGAAGGTTGGACGGAAAAGCAGGCTCTGGGGTTGGTTTGCCGCTTCCAGGGTCGTTGGTGCGCCTATTTCGTCACCGTTTGGTCCTTGAGAGCCGGCAGATACATGTCGCGCACGTATTCCTTCACCATCCGCCGCGCGCTGAACTGCGGCAGCACGCTGCGCATCGACTCCTTGATGATCTGCAGCCACCGCCGCGGCAGGCCGTCGCGATCGCGCTCGTAGAACGCCGGGACGATCTGTTGCTCGAGGATGGTATACAGCGCCTGAGCATCGGCCCAGTCCTGCGCGCCCTGATCGCCCGGGTCGGCCGCGCCTTCAATCAGCCACCCGTTGCTGCCGTTGTAGCCTTCGGCCCACCAGCCGTCGCCGATGGAAAAGTGGGGCGTGCCGTTGATGGCGGCTTTCATACCGCTCGTGCCGCTCGCCTCGAGCGGCTTGCGCGGGTTGTTCAACCAGACGTCGCACCCCTGCACGAGGAAATGCGCGACGTGCAGGTCGTAGTCGTCGACGAAGGCGACGCGGCCGCCGAACTTCGGATCGAGCGCGCTGCGGTAGATACGCTGCAGGTGGTGCTTGCCCACTTCATCTGCCGGATGCGCCTTGCCCGCAAACACGATCTGCACCGGTCGGCCGGTGGCGTTGAGGATGCGCGCGAGACGGTCTCGATCGGAGAAGATCAGCTCCGGGCGTTTGTAGCTCGTGAAGCGCCGCGCGAAGCCGATCGTCAGCGTATTGTGATCGAACATCGTCCCCGACGCGACGACGCGCGAGGCAGCGGCCTGCGTGCTCCACTTCTGGCGTGCTCTCTCTCGAACGAAGTTGAAGAGATACGAACGCAGCTGCTGGCGTGCGGCCCACAGCTTGTCGTCAGGAATCAGCAGCACCCGATCGACGAACTCGGCGTCGTCCTGATGTTCGATCCAATCGTCGCCCAGGTATTCCTCGAACAGCTTTTCGATTTCGGAGGAGATCCACGTCGGCACGTGGACGCCGTTGGTCACGGACTTGACCGGCAGCTTGTCGTACGGCGTGCCGGGCCAGATGGATTGCCACATCTGCTTGGTGACTTCACCATGCAGCTTGCTCACACCGTTGACGGATCCTGACGTGCGCAGCGCCAGCGCCGTCATGTTGAACATCGGGCCGCCGCCGTTATCGTAGTGGCCCAGGCCGAGGAAGCGCTCGCGGTGGCTGCCGAGGTCGCCCCAGGCGCCGGCGAGATGCGTTTCGACGAGATGGAAGGGGAACGCGTCGTGCCCCGCGGGCACTGGTGTGTGTGTGGTGAAGACTGTCGTGCGGCGTACTTCTTCGAGCGCCGCGTCGAAGCTCCAGCCCTTCTCACACAGATCGCGAATGCGCTGCAGCACGACGAAGGCCGCATGTCCCTCGTTGAGGTGATAGACGGCGGGGTCCGACCCCATTGCCTTCAGCGCGCGGACGCCGCCGATGCCGAGGACGATCTCCTGCTGTACGCGCGTCTCGCGGTCGCCGCCGTAGAGGCGAGCCGACAGCTCGCGATCCCACGGTGCGTTCTCCTCGAGATCGGTATCGAGAAGATAAAGCTTCACGCGGCCGAGACGCACGCGCCAGACGGCGACGAGGACGGTGCGATTGCCGAGCGGCACCGCTGTGATGCACGGCTTGCCATCGGGCGTCATCGCCGGCTCGATCGGCGCGTCGGTCCAATTCAGCTTCTCGTACACCTCTTCCTGCCACCCGTCAAACGTCACGCTCTGACGGAAGTAGCCCTGCGGATACATGAAGCCGACGCCGATGAGCGGTACGCCGAGGTCGCTCGCTTCCTTGCAGTGATCGCCCGCCAGTACGCCAAGGCCGCCGGCGTAAATCGGCAGCGACTGGTGCAGCGCGAATTCAGCGGAGAAGTAGGCGATCGATCGGGAGCCGATCTCCGGACAATGACCTTCCACCCACGTGTTCTGTGCGGCGCGCGCCGCATCGAGCCGCGCCAGCGCGCGATCGTAGAGTGTCAGCCATTCGGCGTCGTTAATCGCGCGCTCGATCGTCTCCGGCGCGATCGTCTGCAGCATCTTCACCGGGTTGTGCGCGGTCAACCGCCACAGTGGATAGTCGAGTCGGCGAAAAACATTCCTCGCGTCCGTGGTCCAGCTCCACCACAGGTCGTAGGCGAGTTCGTTCAGTCGTGAGATGCGATCGGGCAGATGAATCATCGGGTCGCGCCAAAAACGAAAATGCTAGCACGCTGGGCGAAGCTGCAAGTTCCAAGTTCCAAGAGCCAAGTTCCAAGTTCCAAAATCTAACAATGATGTTTGAGCTTGGAGCTTGGAGCTTGGATCTTGGATCTTTGATCTTGGAGCCCGGAGCTTTCTACAAGGTTGAGGTGGGTGTATGCTGACGGAGCATGGCCCGAAATTCAAGACCAACTGCGGCGAAACGTGAGCGCGAGAAAGGACTCATCGAAAGGCGCGAGCAGAAGGCCGCCCGGCGGCGGGCCGAGAAAGAGCGCAAAGCATCGCAGCCGCGCTCCGACGACGGCGTCGATCCCGATATAGCCGGCATCAAGATCGGACCGCAGCCTCCTGCCGAGTGGCAGATCGACGAGGATTCATAACGCGGACCTGACAAGGTCCGCGCCGCTATGAGGCTTTGCGCCTGACGGCCTCGTGCTCCGCGACCACATCGTCGCCGAGTTGATCGCGCAGCCACAACTTCTCGATAGTCGGATACGTTGCCGCGATGGGCATGGCGAGCAGCGCGCCGACCACGCCTCCCAGCTCCGCGCCGATGGCAAATGCCACGAGCACGGCCACGTTGCTCAGACGCAGCCGTCCACCGTAGATCTTCGGACCGATCAGGTAATTTTCGAGGAAGTGATAGAAGCCGTAGATCGGGATCATCAGGAGCGCGAGCGCCGGTGATTGCGTCGCCGCCATCACCATGGCCGGCGCGCAGGCGATGAAGAAGCCGACGACCGGAACGAAATCGCAAACGAACGCGAGCGTTGCGAGCACGAGGGTGGCGGGAACGCCGAGCGCGGCAAGCCAGATGAACGTGTAGAGGAAGGCGAGCAGCGACGTCACGAAGTTCGCGACGATGTACGCGGAGGCGACATCACGTGCTTCGCAGGCGGTGCGATCGAACCGCGGTCGCAGCTCCGCTGGCAGAAACCCGCGCACCCACCGATAGGTCGCCGCTGCTTCAATCAGCAAATAGAGAACGAGTATCGACGCGAGCACGAACGCGGCCGTTGCGGTCAGGAACGATTCACCGAGCCAGAACGCCCACGACGCCACCGCGGATGTGTTCGGGCCGCTCCACTGTTGAATGACGCGGGCCAATGGCTCGGGCATTCTCGCCGCGAGCTCGTGCGCGGTCCGCTGCACATGCGTCATCACGTCCTGCGCCTGCCCCGTCATCGATGACCACATGACGGCAAAGAACCCGACGATCAACGCGAACATGCCGAACACGACGACGGTGGCGGACATCGATCGCGACCAGCCGCGCGCTTCCAGCCAGCAGACGGCAGGATACAGACCGACGGCAACGATGATGGCGATGAGAATGAGCGTGAGGATGTACCAGATGTGGAGCAGCACCGCGACAAGCGCCGCCGCGGCAATCACTTTCAGCAGGGTTGACCAGGGAATTGTCAGCGAGAGGCGTCGGTCACTCTCAGCCATATAAGAGCCGCTGAGTACGCGTGCAAGCCGACTACCAACTGTCAACTACCAACCGTTTTGCAGAGCCCACCAGAACAGCCCGCCAACGGCCGCCCCCCCGAGCAGCATCTGCAGCACGGTGTTCACGAAGTAGGGATACACCATCAGCGCCAGCCCCGCGCCGAGGTGTGCCCAGCGCTCCTGCTTTTTGCCGTAGACGAACAGCACCAATCCGATGCCGCTCGGTATGAGCGAAAGCATCAGGAGCGTGGGGTCGAATTCCAAGGCTTATCGAGATCGTTGATGGACGGGTTTCGTGGCCCGACTCAGATTATGCGCCGTGTTCACCAGCCCGACATGCGAAAAGGCCTGCGGAAAGTTGCCGACCTGCCGCTGCAGTCTGGTGTCGTACTCCTCGGAGAGCAGCCCGACATCGTTGCGCAGCGACAGGAGGCGCTCGAACAGCGCGCGCGCTTCATCGACGCGTCCGAGCATGACGTAGGCATCGGCGAGCCAGAAGCTGCACGCGAGGAATGCTCCCTCGCCCGCCGGCAGGCCGTCTTCCGTTGCCGCCGTGTTGTAACGCATGACGAAGCCGTCGGCCATCAGCTCCCGCTCGATCGCCTCGACGGTGTTCTTTATGCGCGGATCGGTCGGCGGAAGAAAACCGGTTGAGGGAAGCAGAAGGAGACTTGCATCCAGCAGCGTTGAACCGTAGGCCTGAACGAAGCAGCCACGCGCCCGGTCGAACCCGTGCTCGCAGACTTCGGCATGGATGTGGTTCTGCAGAGCGCGCCACTTGTCCACCGGTCCTTCGAGCCCGAACAGCTCCGCGGTCTTCACCGCGCGATCGAAGGCGACCCACGACATCACCTTCGAATAGGTGAAATGCTGCCGCGGCCCGCGTACTTCCCACATCCCCTCGTCCGGTTGTTGCCAGATGTTTTCGAGATGGTGGAGCAGGGCTTTCTGAAAAGCCCATTCCGACTTGTCCGCCTTGATCCCGCCGCGCCGCGCCTGGTGCAGTGCATCCATCACTTCGCCGAACACGTCGAGCTGCAGTTGGCCGTGCGCGGCGTTGCCGACGCGCACGGGTCTGGACTGCTCGTAGCCCGGCAGCCACGGCAGCTCCCATTCGCGCAGCTGGCGCTCGCCGGCGAGTCCGTACATGATCTGCAGCTGCCGCGGAGCGCCGGCACTTGCCCGCAGCAGCCAGTCGCGCCAGGCGCGCGCTTCCTCGTGGTAATCCGCATTCATCAGCGCGAGCAGCGTCAGCGTTGCGTCACGCAGCCAGCAGTACCGATAATCCCAGTTGCGCTCGCCGCCGATCTGCTCCGGCAGCGACGTAGTCGGCGCAGCAACGATGCCGCCGGTCGGTGCATAGGTGAGCGCCTTGAGCAGCATCAGCGACCGTTTCACCGCATCGCACCAAGGGCCGTCCGTCGCGGCGCGATCGCTCCACTCCTTCCAGAACGCCTCTGTGCCGCGCAGCGAGTCAGTCGCGTCGATCGGCTTCGGCGGATCCATGTGCGACGCTCCGTAGGTGAGAACGAACGGGATGGTTTCACCGGCGCTCACCTCGAACTCCGCAACCGTGGTGAGGTCCTTGCCTTGCACCTTCACCGGCGTATGCAGGACAACCATGTCTGGACCGGCAATGGCGCGCCAGGTGCCATCCGCGAGGCGACTCACCCACGGCACAATCGATCCATAGTCGAATCGCAGCACCAGATGCATCGCCATGCGTACGCGACCTGATTCGCCGCGCACGACGCGGACGACGTCGGAGTTGTTGCCGCGCGGAGGCATGAAGTCGATCAGCGTGACGACCCCGCTTTGCGTCTCGAAGCGCGTTTCCAGGACGAGGGAATGATTTCGGTAGCAGCGCGAGCTGCGCCGCGTCTCCTCGGCTGGATGCAGCCGCCATCGCCCGTGCTCGGTCCCGCCGAGCAGTGCGGCGAAACAGGCGGGCGAATCGAAACGCGGCCAGCAGAGCCAGTCGATCGATCCGTCCCGGCCGACGAGCGCCGCGGTTTCACAGTCGCCGATCAGCGCGTAGTCTTCGATGCGGCTCAAAACGTAATCACCACTTTGACGTCGTCCGGCTGGCGCGTTATGGCGTCCTGCCAACGGGCCAGTGGTACCCGGCGCGAAATCAGCCGGGTCAGCCAGCCTCGGTCGGCCTTCGCCAGCGCGTCGGCGGCCATCTCGTAATGCGCGCGATTGGCGTTGACGGATCCGAAGATGGCGTCGTTCTCGAGCACCATCTCGCGGTTGACGCTGCCGACATCGAGATCGATCGTGTAGCCTCCCGAGGAAACGCCGGCCAGGCACGTCACCCCCGATGCCGCGCTGCGCGTCAGCACGGCGGCAATCACCACGGGCGCGCCGGTGCACTCGATGACGACATCCGGTTCGAGCGCGTCGAGAACAGAGATATCTCCGCAGTGATATGTCGCGCCAAGATCGCGCACCAGTTCTGGCTTCGGCCCCGCGGTTGCGCGGTCATAGACGTGCAGGTCGAGACCCCGCTGTCTCGCCATCAACGATGCCAGCAGACCGATAGGTCCGGCGCCGGTCACGAGCGCCGTTCTCGGGTCCCACGCCCGCGACCGTCGCCCGATCTTCTCGGCGTGGTCCCACGCCTTGGCGACGACGCTTGCCGGTTCGAGCAGCACGCCGAGATCGCCAAGCGCGGCATCCACTTTCACGGCGAACGATGGTTCGATGCGGAAGCGCTCGGCGCAATAGCCGTCATGCGCCTTGATGCCGCGTTCCGTGTAACGGCCGTTCGCGCACATATCCCATTCGCCAACGGCGCAGAAGCGACACGGAACGGGATCGGGACGCCGGACGATGCCGACGACGAGATCGCCGGCACGGATTCCTGCATCCGCGGGCGCCTGTTCGACGATGCCGAGCGACTCGTGGCCCAGGACGAGGCGATCGCGGCCTGGCGGCGGCCAGCCGTACTTTCCTTCGATGATCTCGATGTCGGTACCGCAGACGCCAACCGCGCGCGTCCGCACCAGGACCGTTCCGTCGGCCGCTGGCGGGTCGGGAACGTCGTCCAGGCGCGCCGAATCGGCGACACCTGGACGCACCGTGAGTGCGCGCAACCTACGATTTGGCCTTTGCGGGCGCCACTTTGACGCCGCCGTGCTCCTTGCACGCGTTGGCTTTCAACGTCGCTTGGTCGGTTGTGCCGTCGGTGCAGGTATACGTGCGCTGGACGGCGTCCTTGGTGGCGCTGGCCGTCGCCTTTGCCCCCTTTTTCGTCGCCTTCGCGCCTGCCTTGCCGATGTGCTTGGCCGCGTCTGCGGTGTCCTTGCCGGCTTCCTTCGTCGCTTGACCGGCCTTCTTGGTTTCGCCCTTCGCCGTGTCCTGAGCGAACGCCACGCCTGACGCACAGAGCGTGGCGATGGCGAGCGCCGAAATGAAATGACGCATGATGCGTGTCCTCCGTCACGCGGCCGTATCAAATGCGGTGCCGTAGTGTAGGGCGGGTGTTAGCAAACGCCTCCTCCAAGCCCTAGAACCGCAGAGGGCGGGTGATCTTGACCGCGAAGGACCGGTTGAGCCGGTCGGGAATGCCGCGGCCGAGTGGGGGAATCTGCTGATGAGCATGCGCGGGCCGGTGTGTCGATTGTGCGCGTGGTCAGGTGGCGCGAGACGAAATCGCCCCACGGCCGCAGCACCACGCTCACATACACTTCTTCATCGAACGGCTGTCGATCCGCATGCGTCGATCGAGGCGCGTGGCTCGAATGCCGGCGCTACGGGCGCAGCAGGGCCGCCAGGGTAGTCTCCGAAGCCGACGCGATGTTGATGAAAGCAGCCGAAGCGATGAAGGCGGCGGCGCCACTACGCGCCGCAGTCCAGCAGAACATTCGCGACATTCTATTCGTGCTTGGATTGCTGCTGGGTGGCGTTGCGCCATCGTCGGCGCAACCTGCCGTGCCGGTGGCAACGCCGCTGCTCGTCGACGAAGTGATGACTGCCGGCGCCGGCGCCACCCTTACAAACGCCGCGGCCCGCCTCGTCGCCAACGTTGAGGATCGGTATGTGCCAATCCGGTTGTTCGACGAGCGCAGCAGACTTCGCCGTAGCGTCAACGCGACATACCGGCTCGGCAAACTCGTTCTCTTTGACGAACCGCAGGAGAACTGGTTCCGTGTCGCGAATCACGAGGTTTTTGGCCACGGCGGCCGACTTCGCGACCTGTTCAACGGTCACATCGGCTACGACCTGCCGCCGCCACCGCCCTACGGACGCGGTGGGGGTGCGACATTTTTCGAGTTCGATCGTCCGCCAACGTTCGAAGAGGTGCTCGCGGTAAGCGCCGGCGGCATGGAAGCCAATTACGTCCTGGCGCGCGCTCTCGCGAAGGACGCGATGACCGCGGGGCAGTGGCACTACCGCGACGCGAGACGCTATCTCTACGCGGAGTACGACACGATCCGCTACATCCTCGGCACGGACGATCTGGAGAAAGCGGGACACGATGTGGGCGACTTCCGGAGCGTCTACAACGAGCTGGCGACGAAGGTGGGCGAGAAGACGCTGTCGGCGCGTACGCTGCGGCGCCGCGCGCTTGCGTCGTTCGCCAATCCACTCATCGCCTATTCGTACTACGCCACGTTGATTTCGTACGTGTGGCAGGGACGTACCGCTACGCCCATCCCGATGATTCGGTTCGGTGACACGCGCTACCTGCCGATGGCGCGTTTCCACCTCACCTCATTCGGCACCGAGTTCGTCATCGACAACGCCTTCGTGCGAAACGGCCGCTTCACGGACGTGACGCTCGGTCTCGGCGAGACCGTCGGCACGCGGACGTGGAGCATCGGCCTGCAAGGCACGCGACTGGCCTCCATCAGGCAATGGGTGCTCGACGGTCAGGCGACCGTCTGGCGTCAGACTGACTGGGGCGGGCAATTCGCCGTCACGGCGGAGCGACGGATCGTGCGACGCGGCACGCACGCGCTCGCCATCGTCGCGCAAGGCGGGTTCAAGACCGACGGATTCTCGCCGGGTGACCGGCTGTATCAGGGCGCGATCGTCCGCATCGGTGCGGCGTTCATGCCCACTTCGCTCCAATCGCCATGACCGCTTCCTGCGCGAGCGTCTCGTCGGTCTTCCAGTCGGCGCCGGCCACACCGACGCCGCCGACGCATTCTCCGTTGACCATGACTGGACAGCCACCTTCCATGGCCGTCCACCGCTCGGGACCGGCGGCGAGCGCAAGGCCGAGCGCATGCGCCGTATCGAGCGTCTGTCCCACAGCGCCTTGAGACGTCGTGGCTCGCCGGTTCGACGCAGCACATACCGCCTTGGTGGTCGCCGAATGCACTGTGTGAAACTTGCCGCCATCCATGCGCTCGAGCAGGATCACGTGACCACCCGCATCGACTACGGCGATGGTGACGGCGGCGCCGTTGGCGGCGGCCTTTGCCGTTGCAGCTTCGATCATCTTCCTCGCACCGGCGTTCGTGAGGCGTTTGCTATCTGCGATATACATGGTGCTCGATAGGATACCTGTGCGCCGCGCGTCGTTGATTGGCCTCCTCGCCTTCGCATTCCGCTACCTCACCCTGAGCCCGATCGAAAACGATCACTTCGTCATGCTGGCGCGTGCGCAGCAGGTGCTGTTCGGCGATTGGCCGGTGCGCCAGTTCGAGGATCCGGGACAGCCGCTGTTCTATCTGCTGACGAGCGCGCTCGCGTCGATCTTCGGCCACGTGCTGGCGACAAACGTGATCCTGTGTCTCGTGTTGCAATCGATCGCCGTGGCCTGCACCTTCGTCCTGGCGCGACGCGCATCGGGGAGCACCGCCGTGGGCTTTGCCGCTGCGCTCGTGGCGATGGTCAGCTCGCCGCGTCTTTACAACACGACGAAGGTCATCGTGCCGGTCATTGCCATGGTGCTGCAATGGCGCTATGCGGACCTGCCGACGCGCGCGCGCCTCGTCGCGCTGGCGCTGTGGACGGCAATCGCTTTTCTTCTTCGCCACGACTACGCGGTCTACGTCGTCGTGTCGACGCTGGTGCTCATCGCGGTGCTTCATCGCTCCGACGCGGCGTTTGGGTTGAGACGAACTGCTCTGTACGCTGGTGTTGCGCTTGCGTGCGTTTCCCCGTGGCTCCTCTACGTGCAATGGAACGAGGGGCTCGTCGAGTACACGAGCGCGGCGCTTCGCTTCGTGCAGTCCGAAGGGAGGCGCACGGGCGGCGGCGGACCACAGACGCTGTATTACCTGGTCGCGCTGCTTCCAGTGTGCGGCCTTGTGCTGGCGTATACACGCATGAGGACGCTCACGGCCGCGCACCTGGCGTCGGCATCGGTGCTTGTGCTGTTGATGAACGCGGTGTTTCTGCGCGACGTGCTGCTGGCACGGCTGCCGGACGTCATCGCGCCGACGGCGGTGCTGACAGCGGCGCTGCTCGGCCAGACGTTTTCACCACGCGCGCTTCGTGTCGGCGCGTTGGCGATGGTGGCAGCCACGCTCATCGTCTTCGTCACCGCACTCGCACGCGCCGGATATCGTGTGCCCACACCCGCGGCCGTCGGCCGTCAGACGGTCCGCGTCGCAGACAGGCTTGCCCACGTATCTCCGGAGATTCAGCCGAGCCCACGATACCCGGCGATCGTCAGCTATCTCTCGCGCTGCACGATGCCGCAACAGCGGGTGCTCGTCGCCGGCTTCGCACCGCAGATTCCATTTCTGGCGCATCGGCCGTTCGCCGGCGGTCTGCCGTCATGGATTCCCGGCTATTACGAAACGCCTGCCGACACCGCGCGTGCGCAGCGCCGGCTCGACGCAGAGGATGTATCGGCAGCGGTGCTTCTCGAAGGATCGCGCGCGTTCGAGGACTCCTGGCCGCAGCTCGCGACGTGGTTCCGCGCGCGCGGTTTCGAGGAGCATCAGGCCGGCCGTGCCGAAGAGCGCGTCACCGTGTGGCTGCCGAAATCCGCGGACGCTTCGCGCATCGACGAGGACACGGGGCTTCCGTGCGCCGTGGTAGCCTTCGGCTCCCCTTGAATTCAGCGCAGCGTCCTCTCGTGTTGCTGCTGGCGTTCGCCTCGCTGCTGCGGGTCATACTCGTCGTGCAGGGCGGCCAGTTGTACTGGCCCGACGAGCGCTTGTATACCGAGGTGCTCGACACCTTCGACCTGCATCGCGGAGACTGGTTTGCCATCACCAGGGCGCTCTTCGCGACGCAGGATCATCTCGGGTTTGCGCTGATCAGCGCGCCGCTCGCTGCGTTTCAGTTTTCGATGAGCCAGGCGCTGAACCGATCGGCGGACGGCCTGCTGATGTTGCCGGGGCTGCTGCTGGCGCAGGCGTCGGTCGTCTCGATCGCGCTGGTCTACGCGATTGCGCGCCGCACGGGCGGCGATCGCGTTGAAGCGTCGCTGGCCGCCGCGCTCATGGCATCGGCAACGACGATGTTCTATTACGCGCGGCATCTGCTCCCCTATGACAGCGCCATGATGCTGGCGCTGCTGGCACTCTGGTTCGGCGTCGGGGCGACGCGGCGCAACTCGCTGGCCTGCGGCGCGGCAGCGGCGGCTGCGTTCATCACCTACAACGGGTACTGGCTGATCGCCGGCGTCGTGCTGCTGCTGCATATCGCGCAGCAGGGCCGGACCACCGTCAGTGCCGCGCTCTGGCGTGCGCTGTATGCTGCGGTGGGATTCGTCATCGTTCCAGCGATCATCATGCTGGTAGAGGTCGCGACCGGTGCGCCGCTACTAGTCGGCGGCATGAGTAGGTTGGCGGCGACGGTGACCGACGGTTATGCGCCTGAAGGCTTCACGTTGCCGTGGGCGTACCTGTGGCACGCCGAGCACGGCCTGCTATGCGTGTGGATCGGCGCCGTTCTGTTCGTCGTGCTCGCGCGCGACCGGGCGAGCACGCGCCGGCGCACTGCGATGACGTGGGTGCTGGCAGCGCTCTTCATCTACGTGGCCCTGGGAGTTATGTCGGCAATACTGCATGCGTTCGTCGTCATGGGTCGGCAGGCGCGGCAGATGGTGCCGTTCTTCTGCCTCGCGACCGGCGCCGTGTTGATGGAATTGCACGACCGCCCGCGATGGTCGCCGCGCGTAGCTGCGGTGTGCATTGCGGCGCTTGTGCTGCAGGCGGCGTGGAATTTCCGCGTGCCGCTGCAGCAGCGGTTTCCCCGCGACGTGATCGCGGAGATAACGTCGAAGTACGGGCCGATCGACTTCGACAACACCATTCAGGGGCCGCCCGAATCACACGAGCACGTCGAGTCGCAGTGGGTGTTGTTCAACGCGCAGCATCTGTATCATCCGCGCGCACCAAGACCTCCGCTGCCATCATCGCTTGTCGAGGTGATCCGCTTCCGGCATCCGCTGCAGTTTCTTCCGTATCAGTACGAAGGGTTTGAACCGATGGAGCGGCAGGTGCTGCGTGCCAACGACATCGCGATGCGGCTGGTGGATGTTGGCGCACCCGTCGATCGGTTGCCGTGAAGCGCGCGCTGATCCTCGGCGCGGTCAACATCGCGGTCTTCTGCGTCGTTGCGGAGCTGGTGGCGCTCGGCATCTTTTACTATCAGCACGGCTGGCTGTTCTACCTGGATCCGTATCGCCCGACGCTTCAACGCCTTCAGGACACGCCGGGCCAGGGGCTGACCGCCGTGGGCCTGCATCCGTACTTCGGACCGACGCATAAGCCGGGCATTCCGTTCGATCTGCCGCCCGCGCTGCAGACTACGGAGGCGGGTCCGCCCGTCTCGACGAACAACTTCGGTTTTCCGTCGCGCTACGACTATCCGTTCCTGAAGACCAATAATCGCCAGTTCATTGTCGGCATCTTCGGCGGCTCGGTCGGTGGATATTTCTGCCGCATAGGTGTGTCGCGGCTCGAAGCGGAGCTGCGGCAGAACGCCTTCTTCAAGAATCGCGAGATCGTCACCCTCTGTTTCAGCCACGAGGGGTACAAACAGCCACAGCAGCTGCTCGTGCTCGCGTACTTTCTGTCGATCGGGCAGCCGTTCGATATGGTCATCAACATCGACGGCTTCAACGAGGTGGCGCTCGGCAACATCAACGACACCTACGGGTGGGATGTGTCGATGCCGAGCCACGAGCATCTCGATCCGCTGATCAATCTGGCGAATCAGACGACACTGACGCCGGCCAAGCTCGATGCGCTGTATCGCATCACGCATGACAGGGAGCAGCTGAACGCGATTGCCGATCGGAGCAACGGGACGCACTTCGCGTCCGTCGAATTCGTGCTGCGGCATTACTACGAATACGTGCAGCGCCGGTATCAGCAGGAGTTGGTGAACTTCGATCGGCTGCCGTCGAATCCGCCGTCCGCCTCGCTCGTCCACGTCACGCCGAAGGTGCGGCCGCGCGCCGGCGATGCCGTCTTTGCCGACATCGCGGCGAACTGGCAGGCGTCATCGGTGGCGATGCGGCAGCTGCTCGCCGCGCGCAATGTGCGGTACTTTCACGTGCTGCAGCCGAACCAGTACTACTCGACGCGCGTCTTCAGCGAAGCCGAGCGGAAGGTCGCGTTCAACGACGCATCGCCGTTCAAGGCGGGGGCGCAGGCCGGCTATCCGCATCTGGAGAAGATGCTCGAACCCGGCGCGCTCAACGGCGTGCACATCTTCGACACGGAGCGCACGCCGGTCTACCTCGACGATTGTTGCCACTACACCGTGGCCGGCAATCGTCTGCTCGCCGATTTCATTGCCCGGGCGGTGGTTGGGGCGGAGAACCGTGAGGTTGTGCGACGGTGACGAAGGTGCGAGGGTGCGGCGGTGCGTCCGAAGGTGCGGTGGTGCGAGGGTGCGCCAAACACACAGTCGAACCGTCGATCTTGGCCGGGCGACATCTGCCGGCGATCGTGCTCGCCGATTCCATGGCCCGCGCGGTGGTTGCCGCGGAGGAACCATGAGGGTGTGCGACGGTGACGAAGGTGCGAGGGTGCGAGCGTGCGTCCGAAGGTGCGGTGGTGCGACGGTGCCTCCGAAGGTGCTTCGGTGCGACGTGCCAACGCGATCGAACCATCGCACTCATCGCACCATCGGACGCACCCTCGCACCCTCGCACGGTTCGCACCGTCGCACGTCCTCGAGCAGGTTATACTGAGATCTTTCTGCCTTCGCGGTCGCCTCGCATTGCGGAAGTGGCGGAATTGGCAGACGCGCTAGCCTCAGGAGCTAGTGGCCGCAAGGCCATCGGGGTTCGAGTCCCCGCTTCCGCACCAAGCTCTCGAAATATTGCCGTCAAAATGACGCAGCCCCTCATTGCAGCGACCGATAGAGATTCTTGATGGCGCGGTCGGTCAGATGTCCTTTTTGCAAACACGACAACACTTCTCTCGAACACACGGAGCACGGTATTCATCGCTACTCGTGTGGCGCCTGCGGAAAGTTCTTCGCCTACGCCGCGGGCGACGAACCACGCGAACATCGTGCTAGCGGTCTGGCGTCACGCCTGAAGTTTCCTTTCACGAGGAAGCGCGACGCCTCATGAGCGCGGCGTAGCTACGACCGTCCGGGCTTCTCGTCGCGGGATCGATTTTCGACGTCGCCCCGTTCTGCGTTCTGCGCGACTTCCCATGAGCGATCACACGATCCGCAGTAGAACGACTCAATCGCTCGTCCACCTTTGATCACCCGTTCGCGTCGGACGAATCCGATCTTGCCGCAGTACTTGCACGGTGTTCGAACTGGCATTGTCGGGGCGCCGCCATTATGGGGCCGGTTGTGTCTCCGCAAATCTCAGCCGTAGGGTGCGAACGCGTCCGGTGCCGCATCGCATACGGTGGCGTGGTGAGCCGCACCTCACACGAATAACCTTGCATCTGTGATCCATCCAGCCTAGAGTCGCGTTTGCACGCGGGCACTGCGTCTGCAGCGGGATTCTCTCGCTCCCATTCAGGTCTCGCGCCGAATCAATTTCTCCCATCGAAGATATCCAGGAGGTCATTTGACAATACCCGTTTCCCGCGCGCTCCACGTGTCTCTTGTCTGCGTGTTTGTGTTGCTTACCGCCGCAACAATTGGCGCGCAATCGAACGCCAACCGAGTCTCCACGCTGACGTTCAGTTCCCCCGTTCAGGTCCCCGGCGCCACGCTGCCGGCAGGTACATATGTGTTCCGCCAGATGGGAGGAGCGAGCGACCGAGTGGGCCTGATCCAGGTCTCAACGGTGCCGCCCACCAGGTTATTGGCGCAGTTCCGATCCAAACCTATCAGCCGAGCAAGCAGCGGTGATGACGTGACGTTCCGTCGCACGCTGAATGGGGCGTCGCCGCCGATCGCGGTGTGGTTTTTCAACAAGGGAATGGACGGAAGAGAATTCCTTTACTCCGACAGCGAAATCCGCGCCTTCGCGACCTTGCCAGCGAGAACCGTCGATCTCAAACAGTAACGGCGACGATCCGCGAACCGTCCGACCTTTTTTCGACGGACTCGCCCGAAAAAGGCGAATATCTCGAACGAAATCGCCCGCTTCCGCACCAGGCGTTCGGCCGACGCGTCAGCCGACCGACGGGTGGAAGCGGAGCGGGAAAAAATTCGCTCATGAGGTGGCGCACTGCCCCCCGCGTGCAGCCACTTCGGGTAAACTCTCCGTTCGGAGGAATCTGCCGTGCGCAGGATAGCCACCACCTTTGCGTGCTCGCTCGCCATTCTTATGGGCCTCGCGCTCTACGCCTTTGCCGGCCAGGCATCCGCCGAGAAGAAGAAGACAGGCAGCCTGATTTTGCGCGGCGACATGGCGTATTTCCTGGGACCCGGCAAGCCAAAGAACTGCACGCTGAGCAACGTGTATCGCCGCGGCGATCCGGTGGGCTGGCGCATCGAAGCAGTGGATCCACAGACCGGCCAGCACGTTGAACCCGAAGCCCAACTTGTCGTGCACCTGAATTACGGTGGCACCACGAAAGACATCCCGATGCGCTGGCGCGCCAACGACAAGAATCCGACCTATCAGTTCTGGGTCGCGAAGTGGATGGTGCCCGACGACGCGCCGACGGGGATCGTGCACTTCACGGTGACGGCGAAGGATAAGTACGGCCGCACCGGCGAGTACAAACCGTTCGACGTCGAGGCGTCGCAGTTGACGATCGTCGACGACGCCCCGTCAACCAAGTAGCAGCGGAGGATCGCAATGCGCAGAACGCTGACCATCGTCCTGTCATCGGCCGTGATCGTTGCCGGCCTCGCCCTCGCGTCGCTGCACCTCGCGGCGCAGGAGAAGAAGAGCGGCACTCTGATTCTTCGCGGCGACATGACGTACTTCTTCGGACCGGGCAAGCCGAAGAACTGCAACCTGAGTAACGTCTACAAGCGGGGCGAGCCGGTCGGCTGGCGGATTGAAGCCGTCGACCCGGAGACCGGACAGCACGTCGAGCCCGAAGCCAAGCTGGTTGTGCACATCACCTACGCCGGCCAGACCAAAGACATCCCGATGCGCTGGCGCGCAACCGCGCAGCAGCCGGAGCGGCAGTTCTGGGTCGCCAAGTGGATCGTGCCGCAGGATGCGCCAACCGGCATCGTGCGCTTCACCGTGACCGCACAGGACAAGTACGGCCGCACCGGCGAGTTCAAGCCGTTCGACGTCGAAGCCTCGCAGCTGACGATCGTCGCGGACGGACCGTCGAGCAACTAAGCGGAATTCGATGCGCGCCGTGACCATTCTCGGCGCCGCCTTTGCGCTCGCGCTTGCAGGCGCTGCATGCGAGCGCGGCAGCCAATCCGCAACCGAACAATCTGGCGGGTCTGAAAAGATCCGCCCTGCAGGTTCCGAATCGGCGTCCGCGTCATCGGCGGCGCCGAAGCGTCTGACGCTCACCTACGACAGAACGCAGAATCCCAAACCCATCGTCGGAACCAGCATCGAAGCGACCGCTGAAGGTCTTCCGCCAAACAAAAAGCTCGATTTCGTTTGGGGCACGGTTGAAGGCGGTTGGGTGATCGAAGACTACTTCCACTTCAAAGGCAAGAAATACACGGAGACGATGCGCACGCTGTCGCAGGTGACGACCGACGCGAACGGCCTGCTGAAGACGCGCTTCGCCGTGCCGGAAGACTTCGGCGGCGTCCACGAGATCTTCGTGCGCGACGGCAACACCACCCTCGCGCAAGGCGGCATCGAGGTCGGGCAGAGCTTCGAGATGTCTCCGAAGCAGGGACCTGTCGGCACTCCAATCGAGTTGCGCGTGAAGGGCCTTGGCTGGCGGACGATGGAAAGCACGTGGGTGGTGAACTGGGACAACCAGCAGGCGGGCTACGTCTCGGCGGCAGGCTCGCATGGGTCTGCGACCGCGCGCTTCCGTGCCAGCGGAGTTGTCGGCGATCACACGATCAACGTGATGACCGGCTACATGGGGCAGGCCTATCTGAATCACGAGCAGGCGCCGAACGCGTATCTGCCCGTGCCGCAGTTCGCGTTCCGCGTGATGCCGGGTCGGGCAGCGACGCCATCGTTTTATGCGGAGCCGTATCAGCCGCAGCCGGTGCCCGCCTCAACCGGCGTGAACGGCGCAATGGCGAAGATCACGCCGACGCAAGGTGCCGTCGCCACGAAAGCCTCGCTGAACGTGACCGGCCTGCCCGCCAACACGCCGGTGTCGCTTGTGTGGGGAAGCTATGAAGGCAATCGCGTCAGCGGCAACGGCTTCGAGCCGATTGAGAACGAACTGACGAAAGTCACAACGACCGCCGATGGACGTATCGCAATGCCGATCTCGATCCCCGAGGATCTCGGCGGGCGCCATGCGATCGAGGTGCGCTCGGGCGACAAGACGCTTGCGACCACCTACTTCGTCATCGAAACCAGCATCGTCAGCATGACGCCGACTTCGGGTCCCGCAGGGACGCCGGTGACCATCCATCTGAAAGGCGTCGGCTGGACGGAGTACGACAACATCTACGTCGCGACCTACGACAACGCTTACATGGGATACGCCTGCGGCTTCAATACCGGCGGCGACGTCGTCATCCATTTCACGGCCGCCGGCGCGGCCGGCGTGCATCTGATCGATCTGTACCCGGGCATTTACCAGGGCCCTCAGGATCAGGCGCAGCAGCTCTATCGTCTTCCGCAGCTCACCTACGCCGAGGACCATCCCGGTAACAAGATTCCCGCGCTCCGGTTCGCATTCGAGGTGACGCCGGGCCCGGCACGCGCGATCCCGCCGCTTTCCGGCGCTACGAGATAAATCACTCCGAGCTGCTTGTCGTTCACGACACAGCAGAGAGCGCACGCACTCGCCGCTCGCGATTCGCATTTCGTCTAACATCAGAGCGCTTGCGTCGTATCTCGCTCACAACGTGGATCCTGATCGCCATCGTCGTCGGCGGGGCGTTCGGCTATTTCTTTCCCGCCGCCGCCACAGAGCTGCGCATCCTCAGCACCATCTTCATCCGCCTGATTCGCACGATCGTCGCGCCGCTGCTCTTCGCCACGCTCGTCGTCGGCATCGCGTCGCACAGCGATCTGAAGGCGGTCGGCCGCATGGGCGTCAAGGCGATCGTCTACTTCGAGGTCGTGACGACGCTGGCGCTGCTCATCGGGTGGGCGGCGATCACCATCAGCCGCGCGGGTGTGGGCATCACCCTTCCGCCGCCGGAGCCTGGCGTGCAGACCGCGGCGCCCGCCGCACAGTCATGGCAGGACATCGTGCTGCACATCTTTCCGGAGAACATCGCGAAAGCGGTCGCCGATGGGGAAGTGCTGCAGGTGGTGGTCTTCAGCATCATCTTCGGCGCGGCGCTTGCGCTCGTGCCCGAGACGAAACGGCGTCCGCTGCTCGCGGTCGCCGAGTCGCTGGCAGAAACGATGTTCAAGTTCACGAACATCGTGATGCTGTTCGCGCCAATCGGCGTCGGCGCGGCCATCGCCTATACCGTCGGCCACCTCGGCATCGGCGTCCTCGTCAACCTGATCAAACTCCTGCTGACGATGTACGCCGCGGTCGCGGTGTTCGTCGTGGCCGTTCTGCTGCCGGTGGCGCTCATCGCGCGCGTCCCGATTCGACGATTCATCGCCGCTGCCGCAGAACCGACGTCAATCGCGTTTGCGACCGCCAGCTCGGAAGCCGCGCTGCCGCGCGCCATGGAGAACATGGAGGCGTTCGGCGTGCCCCGGCGCGTCGTGGCGTTCGTGATTCCGACCGGCTATTCGTTCAATCTCGACGGCTCGACGCTGTATCTGTCGCTCGCCGCGATCTTTGTCGCGCAGGCGGCGGGCATCGAGATGCCGCTCGGACAGCAATTCCTCCTGCTGTTGACGCTGATGCTCACGAGCAAGGGCGTGGCCGGCGTCCCACGCGCCGCGCTCGTCATTCTGCTCGGCACGGTGAGCAGCTTCAACCTGCCGGCCGAACCGGTGTTCATCATTCTCGGCATCGACGCATTGATGGACATGGCGCGCACGGCGACGAACGTGCTCGGCAACTGCCTGGCTACTGTTGTCATTGCACGCTGGGAAGGTATTAAGCTCCAAGCTCCAAGCTCCAAGATCCAAGCTCCAACTTAGGTTCGAGGTTCACGCAGCCGCTTGCGGGCTTCGTTCACGGTGGAGTTACGAATCATCGCAGCGACGATATTTACCAACTCGTACGCTTCGCGAATGAGCGGGTCGTGCTGTGCGTCCAAGTAGCCGGTTGCCCGAAGGACACGCAGACGCAACCGGCTCTCTTTAATTCGCTTTCTGCGCGGCCCGGATGACGTCGCACACGAACAGAAAGGCCCGCTCGCGAATGTCGTAGGGTTTTTGAGATTTGGTCTGGCCGGACGAATTTGGATGCTCCATATAAGAGCATCCGTCGCGCCACGCGCCATCCAAGCCCCGAACCTGAACTCTTGGAGCTTGGATCTTGGAGCTTGGATCTTGGAGCTTATTCCAATCTCTTCGCGATCCACACCTTCTTGCACTCGAGGCACGCATACCAGGAACGGCGGTGGCTGCAGAACTCGAAGCTTGTCACTCCACCGTGATTGCAGTACGGGCAATGTGTATTCGGCCACACGCGGTTGGTGCCGGCCTGCAGGTCGTCGGATCGATCGACGAGATGGGTCGCCTTGAGCTGTTGATGCCGCGACTGGGCGCGCAACATCTCGCTGCGCGCGCGCAGCAGCCGACCGATTCTCGCAAACAGGAGGTTGGGGGCAAACGGCTTCAGCAGTACGCCGTTACACCCGGCGGCGAGCGCGTCGGGTACCCGCTCCGCATCGCTCGTGGTCACCAGCACAGGCGTAGGGTGCGCAAGCTTCTTCGCTTCGCGGCAGATTTCGACGCCGTCGCCACCTTGGAGATTCAATTCCGTGACGACGAGCGCGGGCGGATGCCTGTGCAGAAACTGCTTCGCCACATCCAAGGATGTGGTAGTCGC
>DATJJE010000039.1:0-63412 GCA_035492455.1 Vicinamibacterales bacterium
TCCGGCGTCGGGCGGCCGGCAGATGCCGTCGCACTGGTCGAATCCCCGTCTGCACCTTCCGTCTGCCAGCAGCGCCGTTGCGACACAGTGCCTGCACGGCATCGGCGTCGCCGAAGCGGGGCGTCTCTACGAGCGTCTGAAGGACATTCCCGAGCGCGACGAACATTTCGAGCGCGACGAGATCACCCTGATCACGATCGGCGAGGGCTCCACGAGCGAAGGCGAGTTCTGGGAATCGCTGAGCACGGCCTGCACGCGCAGCTTGCCCGTTCTATTCCTGGTCGAAGACAACGGCTACGCCATCTCCACCCCCGTTGAAGTGCAGACACCGGGCGGCGATCTGTCACGCGTGGTCGCCGGCTTCGATGGCCTGCAGACCTACAAGTGTGACGGCACCGACTACCAGGCCAGCCTCGACACCCTGGGCGAGGCCGTCGCGTATGTGCGATCGCGCAGGTCGCCGGCACTGGTGCACGCAAAAGTCATTCGCCCGTACTCGCACTCGTTGTCCGACGACGAGAAGCTGTACAAGACGAAAGACGAGCGGGAGAGCGAGGCGCGGCGCGATCCGATCGTGAGGTTACGCGACCTGATCCTATCGGAGGAGCTCGCATCCGCCGAGCAGCTCGCCGAGCTGGCTCGCGATGTCGAGCGGGAGGTCAATGCGGCGGCCGAACAGGCACTCGCCGCTCCCAAGCCCGAACCCGAAACCGCCAGCCGCTACGTCTTCTCTCCAACTGTCGATCCCACGTCCTCCGAATTCGAGACCGAGCCCGCTCCAAACGGCGCACCCGATACGATGGTTGCGGCGATCAACTCGACGCTGCGCGACGAGATGGCGCACAACCCGCGCGTCGTCGTCTTTGGACAGGACGTCGCCGATGCGAGCCGCGAAAGCTCGCTCGGCAAGGTGCCGGGCAAAGGTGGCGTGTTCAAGGTGACACACGGCCTGCAAAAGTTGTACGGCGGCGACCGCGTCTTCAACTCGCCGCTCGCCGAAGCGAACATCATCGGCCGCGCCGTCGGCATGGCGCTGCGCGGCATCAAGCCGGTCGTCGAGATCCAGTTCTTCGATTACATCTGGCCGGGCTACATGCAGCTGCGCGACGAGATGGCGATGATGCGCTATCGATCGGACAACCATTGGAGCTGCCCGATGGTGGTGCGCGTGCCGATCGGCGGATACCTGCGTGGCGGCGCGCCGTACCACAGCCAGTCGGGTGTCGCCATCTTCGCGCATTGCCCCGGCATCCGCATCGTGTTTCCGTCGAACGCGCGCGATGCCGCGGGTCTGCTGCGCACGGCAATCCGCTGCGACGATCCCGTGATGTTCCTCGAGCACAAGCATCTCTACCGGCAGACGTACAACAAGGCCGCCTATGCGGGACCGGACTACATGATTCCGTTCGGCAAAGCGTCGGTGGTGCGCGAAGGGACGGATGTGGTCATCTTTACCTGGGGCGCGCTCGTGCAGCGCGCTATCGTCGCCGCGCAGCAGGCCGAGCACGACAACATCAGCGTGGCCATCGTCGATCTACGCACGATCGTGCCGCTCGACTGGGACACGATTGCGGCGTACACCAGGAAGACGAACCGCGTGATCGTTGCGCACGAGGATCAGATGACCGCGGGCTTCGGCGGCCACATCGCGGCGCGCATCGGCCAGGAATTGTTCGACGAGCTCGATGCACCGGTAACGCGCGTCGCCTCGCTCGATTGCCCCGTCGCCTATGCGCCGGTGCTGGAGGAAGCGATCCTTCCGGGATCGGCGGATGTGCTGAAAGCGATCCGCTCCGTTGCCGCCTATTAAGCTCGCCGCCGCACTCTGTCTGCTTCTCGCATTCGCATGCGCCGGGTCCGACCTCAAGGTCGGCCGCTACAGCATCACCGCCTACGCTGCAGTTCGCGTTGACGTTCTGCGTCCGGTGGGCGCGCTGCCACCGCATCTGACGGGCCTGTTCGAAGAGCCGGTCGCGTTCCAGCAGGTCGCCAATGGCTATTACTTCGTGTTCGATCGCCGCGGGCACGCCATCTACATGATCGATCCCGAGCGAACGACGGCGCGGAAGGTGGTGGAAATCGGCGAGGAGTCGGGGCGCATCATCTCGCCCGGCGGCTTCGATACGACGGCCGAAGGATCGTTTGTCGTCGCTGACGTGCCGCGCGGCCAGGAGCGCTTGCAGATCTTCGGCCCCGGCGCGTTGAGAAGCGGCGGCTTCTTCATCGCCGGCCGCTCGATGCCGCAGGTCATCGTCGGTAACGATGCGGTCACCGGTATCTCCTCGCTGCAGTTCTCCAGCAATTCGATTTTCCTCAGCGAGCCCGAGCGCGGCTCGTTGATTACCGAATACTCCGTTGGCGGCGTACCGCAGCGTACGATCGGACGGCTGCGCGACACCGGCCACGAGCAGGAGCGCGACCTGAATCTCGCGCTCAATGCGGGGCTGCCGCTCGTCGATCCGACGGGCGGGTTCTACTACGTCTTCCTCACCGGACAGCCGATGTTCCGCAAGTACGATGCAACCGGCAAGCTGCTGTTCGAACGTCACATCGAAGGACGCGAGATCGACGACCTCGTGTCGTCGATGCCGACGATGTGGCCGACGCGCCGGGTCGAGGATCGCGAGGTGCCGTTCGTGCAGCCGATTGTCCGCGCCGCCGCCGTCGATGCGCAGGGACAGCTCTGGGTGTCCCTCGTCGTGCCGTTCACCTACGTTTACGACAAGGAAGGCGACAAGACGCGGACGGTTCAGTTCAGCGCCACCGGCATCATCACGCCGACAAGCCTGTTCTTCACACGCAACGGCCACATCCTCGTAACGCCCGGCTGCTACGAGTACGACCCGCTACGGGTCAGCTAAGCACACGTGGCGGCCCTCGTCGCGTCACATCTCACGCGCCGATTCGATTCGCGTGTTGCCGTTGACGATCTTTCGTTCGAGCTGGCGCGCGGCGAAATCTTCGCGCTCCTCGGACCGAACGGCGCCGGCAAGACGACGACGCTGCGCATGCTGGCGCATTTGATTCGGCCGACATCTGGCAGCGTGCAGGTCGACGGCCACATCGGCTTTCTCACGGAGGCGCCCGGTTTGTGGGATCGCCTGACCGTGAAGCAGAACCTTCTCGTCTATGCGAAGCTGCACGGGCTGGACAACCCGGCGCGTGCCGTTGACGAGGCCCTGGACCTGTTCGACATTGCTGCGCGCAAGAACGATCGCGCGGCGCAGCTCTCGAAAGGCCTCAAGCAGCGCGTGGCGCTGGCGCGCACCCTGCTGCATCGCCCCGACATCGTCCTGCTCGATGAACCGACCTCGGGCCTCGATCCTGAGAGCGCCCGCGAAGTACGCGAGCTGATTCTTCATCTCCGACACGAGAATCGCGCGGTGCTCATCTCCACGCACAATCTTGACGAAGTACAGCGCGTCGCCGATCGCGTCGCGGTGCTGCGCTCGCGCCTCGTCGCGCTCGACACGCCGGCCGCGCTGCGCACGCGTTTGTTCGGGTCGCGGCTGCTCATTACGCTGAGCGGAGATGCGGCGCGCTTTTCCGACACGCTCCGCTCCACCGTCAGCGACATTCGCGCGAATGGCCGCACGTTGTCTATCGGCGTGACGGACGTCGAGCACACGGCTCCTGTTATCGTTCGCTTGCTCGTCGAAGCCGGAGCGAGCGTCGTCTCTGTGCTTCCGGAAGAAGCGCCGCTCGAAGACGTCTATCTGCGGCTCCTCGCGGGTGATGAGCCATGAAACGCATCGCGGCGCTGCTGGGCAAGGAACTCTCAGATGTTCGAGCGAACCCGGCGCTGTTCGTACCCGCGGTCATCACCGGCGTCGTCTCGATCGTGATGCCGTTTCTCATCGCCGTCGCCGTTCCGTACGTGACAGGCGAACGACTGTCGGACTCGAGCGATTTCCGCATCGCGCTGGAGATGTACCGCGAGCAGCCCGCCACCAGACAGCTCGATGCCGAGGGCGCGATTCAGGCCATGATCTTCCAGCAGTTCCTCATCCTGCTCGTGCTCACGCCGGTGGCCGGTGCGATGTCGGTCGCGGCCTACGCCGTCGTCGGGGAGAAGCAGGCGCGAACGCTTGAACCGCTGCTGGCCACACCGATCACGACGTTCGAACTGCTCGCCGCCAAAGTGCTCGGGGCGTTGATCCCCGGCATCATCCTTGTCGCCGGCTGCTTCGCGCTGTACGTTGCCGGTGCCATCGTCTTCGCACATGCCGGCGTCTACCGGACGCTCTTCTTTCCGCGTGCGCTGCTGACGATCTTCCTGCTTGGCCCGCTGGCGGCGCTCGCCGCGTTGCAGATGGCCGTCTGCGTGTCGTCGCGCGTCAACGACGCGCGCAGCGCGCAGCAAATCGGCGCGCTCGTCATCCTGCCGATCAGCGCGCTGCTCGTCGCGGAGTTCACCAACAATTTCCAGCTCACCAGCGCCGTGATTCTTCAGATCTGCGCCGCCCTCGCGGCGCTCAACCTGGCGTTGATGACGATTGGCATCCGGCTGTTCGATCGCGAGTCGATCCTCACGCGGTGGAAATAGATGACAGACCGCTACTTCGAAGATTATGTGCCCGGCAGCGTGCACGACCTCGGGACGATCTCCATCAGCGAGTCGGACATCGTTGAATTCGCGCGGCGGTACGATCCGCAGGCCTTTCACATCGACGCGGAGGCGGCACGGCGTACGCAATTCGGTGGCCTCATCGCCAGCGGATGGCAAACGGCCGGCCTGATGATGCGTCTAGCGGTCGAACGCTATCTGTCGGACGCGGCCAGCCTCGCCTCTCCCGGTGTCGACGAGTTGAGGTGGACACAGCCGGTCAGGCCGGGCGACGAGCTGTCGGTGCGCGCCACCGTCCTCGAGGCGCGACCCTCCACCTCGAAGCCGGACCGCGGCCTCGTGCGAACGCTCTTCGAGGTGCGGAATCAACGTGGGGAGATCGTCATGACCGTGAAGGGCATGAACATGCTGAAGCGGCGTGCGGGATAGGACCCTGACCGAGGTGGGGCGCCTCACGCGCGTGCTCCTCAAGCATCCACGCGAGGCGTTTGTCAGCGACGAGACAATTGCAGCGCAGTGGCGCTCGCTGGCGTTCACGGCACCACCATCGCTCGCCGCCGCCATCGATGAGTACGATGCGTTCGTCGACATTCTGCGCACGGCAGGCGCGAAGACCGACTTCCTCCCGGCCAGCGGCACAACCAATCTGGATTCGGTCTACGTGCGTGACGCCTCCGTCGTCTCTTCACGCGGCGTCGTTCTCTGCAGGATGGGCAAGCCACTTCGCCGCAGCGAGCCGGCAGCGCAGAAGTCAGCCTACCGGCAGCTCGGTATTCCCATCGTCGGCGAGATTACCGAGCCGGGCTGTCTCGAGGGGGGCGATGTGGTCTGGCTGGACGACCGCACCATCGCCGTCGGACGCGGCTATCGAACCAATGCGGAAGGCATCCTGCAGTTGCGGGCGGTGCTCGGCGGATCGGTTGACGACCTGATCGTCGTACCGCTTCCACACTGGCGCGGCCCGGGCGATGTGCTGCACCTGATGTCGCTCGTCAGCCCCGTCGATCGCGACCTGGCGGTGGTCTATTCACCGTTGCTGCCGGTGCCGTTTCGCGAATCGCTGCTCGATCGCGGTTACGCGCTCGTAGAGGTCGCGGACGACGAATTCGAATCGATGGGAACGAATGTCCTCGCGCTCGGACCGCGTGAATGTGTCATGCTCGCGGGCAACCCGAAGACGCGTGCAGCGCTGGAGCGAGCGGGCGCGCACGTCATCGAGTACGTCGGTACGGAGATCAGCGTACGGGGCGCCGGCGGACCGACGTGTCTTACTCGGCCGCTGGCTCGAGTTCAGGCACCACCGCGCTGACCTGCTCGTGCCGGTGCATCAGGTGATCGACGTGCGGCAGCCAGAACGCGAGCACGCCAATCGCCGGTAGGTACGAACAGAGACGATAGACGTAGTAGATGTCGGTCTTGTCGGCCAGCGCTCCGAGCGCGGCAGCGCCGATGCCGCTGATGCCGAACGCCACACCGAAGAACAGCCCCGCGATCATTCCGACTCGTCCCGGCATCAACTCCTGCGCATAGACAACGATCACTGAGAACGCCGAGGACAGCACCAGCCCGATGATGACGGTGAGGATGCGCGTCCAGAACAGGTTCGCGTACGGCAACGCGAGCGTGAACGGCAGCACACCCAGAATCGATGCGAGAATCACCTGCCGCCGGCCGATGCGATCGCCGACCGGACCACCAATGATCGTTCCCGCAGCGACGCTGCCGAGAAACACGAACAGGTGAATCTGGGCGCTCTGCACCGACAGTCCGAAGCGGCTGATCAAATAGAAGGTGTAGTAGCTGCCGAGGCTCGCGAGATAGACGAACTTCGAAAACAGCAGCGCAAGCAGAATCATCACGGCGGACATGACCTGACGCTGTGATACGGCGTCGTGGCGGGTGGCATGCGCGCGCTTGGCAGCGTGCATCGCGCCGCTGTGCTTGTACCAGCCGCCGACGCGGAACAGGAACAGCATCGCCACGAGCGCGGCGATTGAAAACCAGGCAATGCTCGTCTGGCCATTGCGCAGGACGATGAAGGCGGCGAGCAAAGGCCCGAGCGCCGAGCCGAAGTTGCCGCCGACCTGGAAGAACGACTGCGCGAATCCATGGCGCCCACCGGACGCCGCTCGCGCCATGCGCGACGACTCGGGATGAAAGATCGACGATCCGAGGCCGACGAATGATGTCGCCGCGAGCACCATGGCGAAGCTTCCGGCGCGTGACAGCAGCAGCATTCCGAGCAGCGTGAATCCCATCCCGGTGGCAAGCGCGTACGGCTTCGGATGTCGATCCGAATAGAAGCCGACGACCGGCTGCAGCAGCGCTCCGGTCAGCTGCAGCACGAATGTAATAAGGCCAACCTGCGTGAAATCGAGCTGGAAGTTCTGCTTGAGGATGGGATAGATGGCCGGAATCAGCGACTGCATCATGTCGTTGAGCAGATGACAGAAGCTGAGGGCCGCCAGGATTT
Source organism: Vicinamibacterales bacterium (assembly GCA_035492455.1). GTDB lineage: Bacteria > Acidobacteriota > Vicinamibacteria > Vicinamibacterales > UBA2999 > Gp6-AA40. Next base: position 7,041 of record DATJJE010000039.1, read on the forward strand.
CGAAGGCTGTATCCACTAGCCCAGTACAATCGCATGAATGGTGGTCCGATCGGTAGCGGTGCTCGGTGCTGGCGTGATGGGCGCGCAGATCGCCGCGCACTTCGCCAACGCGGGCGTACCGGCGCTGCTGCTTGACGTCACCGCCGATGCGGCCCGCGACGGCTTGAAGCGCGCGCGATCGCTCAAACCGGATCCCTTCTTTACGTCCGACACGGCGAAGCTGATTTCAACAGGCAGCTTCGACGAGCTCGCTCGCATCCAGGAGAGCGACTGGATCATCGAAGCCATCGTCGAGCAGCTCGACATAAAACGATCGCTGCTCGAGAAGGTGGACGCCGCGCGCCGTCAGGGTTCGATCGTCAGCTCGAACACATCAGGCATCCCGATTTCCGCCCTCGCCGAAGGACGCAGCGTCGACTTCCGCCGGCACTGGCTCGGAACGCATTTCTTCAATCCGCCGCGCTACCTACATCTGCTCGAGGTGATACCAACAGCCGAGACGGCGAAGGATGTCGTCGAAGCGGTGTCGTCTTTCGCGGACCGTCATCTCGGCAAAGGCGTCGTCATCGCCAAGGACTCGCCCAATTTCATCGGCAATCATATTGCGCTCTACGGCGTCGTCCAGATCCTCAAACAGGTTGAATCGGGTGCGTTCACCATCGAAGAAGTGGATGCGATCACCGGTCCGGCGCTTGGCCGCCCCAAAAGCGCGACGTTCCGCACACTCGACCTTGCCGGCATCGACATCCTCGCGCACGTCGTTCATAACCTGTACGAGCGGCTGCCCGACGAAGCGGCGCGCCGTGAGTTCGTCCTGCCGACTTTCGTCGAGAAGATGGTCGAGCGAAAGATGGTCGGCGAGAAGGCTGGCCAGGGTTTCTACAAACGCGTGAGGACACCCGATGGCGGATCGGAAATCCTCACACTCGACCCGACCACGCTCGAATACCGGCCGCGCAAATCCCCAAAGCTCGGTTCGCTGGAGGCGGCAGCGCCCATTACCGACGTGCGCGAGCGCATTCGCACCCTCTATAACGGCAAAGACCGGGTCGGCGAGTTCCTGCGGGCAACGCTGATGCCCACGCTCGAGTACACGCGCAAGGTAGCGCCGGAGATCGCGTATTCACCGGACGATGTCGATCGCGTGATGCGCTGGGGTTTCGGCTGGGAGCTCGGGCCGTTCGAATTGCTTGATGCCATCGAGGGGAAGTTGCGGGAGGTCGCGTCAGCAGCCCCGGATCTCCAGCTTCTCAAGTCCGCGAAAGACCGTAGTCGGGTCGTGAAGAAGAACGCGGGCGCCAGCCTGGTTGATCTCGGCGGCGGCGTCCTGTGTGTCGAGTTCCATTCGAAGATGAACGCCATCGGCGGCGACACCATCCAGATGCTGCACGCGGGCCTGAAAGAGGCGTCAGCGAATTTCCAGGCGCTTGTCGTGGGCAACGAGGGTGAGCACTTCTCCGCCGGCGCGAACATCATGCTGCTCCTGCTCGAGGCACAGGAAGAGAACTGGGACGAAGTGGACTTGATGGTGCGAGCGTTCCAGGGCGCGACGATGGCGCTCCGATATGCCGGCGTGCCCGTCATCGTGGCGCCGGCCGGCCTGGCGCTCGGCGGTGGCTGCGAGATCACCATGCATGCAGATCGCGTCCAGGCGGCGGCTGAAAGTTATGTCGGTCTGGTCGAAGTCGGCGTTGGCCTGATTCCCGCCGGCGGCGGGACGAAAGAGATGGTCGCGCGCGCAGCGGAGTCGATGCCGCCGGGTTCGACAGATTTCCTGCCGTCCATTCAGCGTGCGTTTGAAACGGTCGGCTTCGGCAAGGTGTCTGCGAGCGCACCTGACGCGCAGCGCCTCGGGTATCTGCGTGCTGTCGATGCGTGGACTATGAACCGCGACAGGTTGATCGCAGATGCAAAAGCGACGGCGCTGCGACGTGTCGCCGAGGGATACCAGCCGCCCGCGCCGCGTACCACGATACCCGTCGGCGGCGACGCCGTGCTCGCGCCGCTCAAGCTCGGTATTCATCTCGCCTGGCGAGCCGGCCGCATCAGCGACCACGACGCGCTGATCGGCAGAAAGCTGGCGACGATCATGGCAGGAGGCTCACTTCCCCATCCTTCGACCGTGACGGAACAGCAGCTGCTCGATTTGGAGCGCGAGGCGTTCCTCGGCCTCGTCGCCGAGCGCAAGACGCAGGAGCGCATCCAGCACACATTGAAGACTGGCAAGCCGTTGCGGAATTGAGCGGGTTCGGAGGTTCGTGAAAATTATCGATCGAGGTACCGGCGTTCCCGTCGTCGTCATCCCCGGCGTGCAGGGTCGCTGGGAGTGGATGCGGCCAGGTATTGACGCCTTGTCGCGACACGTTCGTGCCATCACGTTCTCGCTCGCGGACGAGCCGAGCGCACATACGCACTTCGCTACAGCGGCAGGCTTCTCCAACTACGTGGAGCAGGTGCGGGAAGTGTTCGATGCCTCGGGATTGGATCGAGCCACTGTCTGCGGCGTTTCGTTTGGCGGACTGATCGCGAGCGCGTTTGCCGCGCGTTACCCCGCCCGGGTGTCGTCGTTGATTCTCGTCTCCGCGCTCCCCCCGTCTTGGCGCCCCAACGCACGATTGTCCGGCTACCTTCGGCATCCGTGGCTGCTGACCCCTGCCTTTTGTCTTGGCTCGCTGCGGTTCTACGGCGAAATTGCGGCGGCAAACGACACCTGGTGGCGCGCAATAGCCGCATCGTGCGGCGCCGGCGTGAACGTTCTGATTCACATGTTCCATCCCGGCCGTATGGCGCGGCGTGTGCATCTGCTGGGCTCGATGGGCCGGATCGACGCAGAGCTTTCGCGCGTCAAAGTACCGACGATGATTGTCACGGGAGAGGAGTCGCTCGAGAGCGTGGTGCCGCCGCGCGTCACACGCGAGTACCTGAACATCTGGCCGCACGCGAGGGTGGAGACGCTGGCGCGTACCGGTCATCTCGGTCTGATTACGAGGCCGCGCGAATTCGCGGTGTTGATTGCGCGTTTCGTATCCGAATCGGAAAAGAAGATTGCCTGATCCTCTTCGCGAAATCGCCGGGCCTGCCGGGCCCATCGAAGTGCTGCTCGAGCAACCGGCGGGCGACGTGCGCGCCGCGGTCGTCTTCGCACACCCGTTGCCAACTCATGGCGGCACGATGCATACGAAGGTCGTGTTCCAGGGAGCGAAGGCGCTGGCGCGCATCGGTTGCGCCGTCCTGCGTTTCAACTTTCGTGGCGTCGGGCGAAGCGCCGGCGCATGGGACGAAGGACGCGGGGAATGTGACGATTTCACGGCCGCCATCGACTTCATGGCCGCGCAATGTCCAGGCAAGGAGTTGTGGGCCGCCGGCTTCTCGTTCGGGTCGTATGTCGCGTTGACGACGGGAGCACAGGACGATCGAATCTGCACGTTGATCGGCATCGCTCCTCCTGTAGATCGCTACGACTTTGCCATCGTGAAGAGGTCGACCAAACCGAAGTTCATCATTCACGGCGAGGCCGACGAGTTGATTCCATTACGGCAGGTGCGCGAGTTCTACGCGCAGCTTGCCGAGCCAAAGGAGCTGGTGGAGATCGATCGCGCCAATCACCTGTTCGACGGTCAGGTCGGCGAGGTGGCGGACGCGCTCGAAGATCTGCTGGCGGATTTCTCATGCAGGACGCAGTAATCGTTTCAGCAACGCGGACGGCGGTTGGACGCGCCCCGAATGGCGCGCTCAAGACGGTACGGCCGGACGAGATGGCGGCCGCGGTGATCGGCGAGGCGCTGCGGCGCGCGCCAGGCATCGAGCCGTCCGACATCGAGGACGTGATTCTCGGCTGCGCGATGCCGGAGGCCGAGCAGGGACTGAACGTCGCGCGTATCGCGAGCCTGCGCGCGGGAATCCCGGTCACCGCATCGGCCGTCACCGTCAATCGCTTCTGTTCGTCTGGCTTGCAGGCGATCGCCTATGCCGCCGAGCGCATCATGTGCGGTTTCGGCAACGCCGCGGTTGCGGGCGGGACCGAGTCGATGAGCATGGTGCCAATGGGCGGGAACAAGGTATCGCCCAATCCCGCGCTCGTCGACAGTTACCCTGACGTCTACCTGACCACTGGCCTCGTCGCCGAGAACCATGCGCGCGAGAGCAGCATCTCGCGCGAGGAGCAGGATACGTTCGCGCTGCGCAGCCATCAGCGTGCGATTGCCGCAATTGATGCGGGGCGCTTCGCGGATGAAATCACGCCGCTGAAGTACCAGCTGGCTTTGCCCAATGGGAACGGTAAACCGGCGTTGCGCGATGTGACCTTCAACGTTGACGAAGGACCGCGGCGCGACACGTCGGCCCAGGCATTGGCGTCGCTGCGGCCGGCATTTCACGCCGCAGGCACAGTCACCGCCGGCAATTCGTCACAAACGAGCGACGGCGCATCAGCCCTGATCGTCACGTCCGCGTCCTTTGCGCAGGAACGCGGTCTGCAGCCGCTTGCGCGGTTCGTGGCGTATGCCACCGCCGGCGTTGAGCCCGAGCGCTTCGGCGTGGGACCGGTGCCGGCCGTCCGCAAGGTGCTGAAGATCGCCGGGCTTTCGCTCGATCAAATCGACCTCATCGAACTCAACGAAGCCTTCGCCGCGCAGGTGCTGGCCTGTCTGCGCGAACTGGCGATTGATCCGGAACGTCTCAATGTTAATGGCGGGGCGATCGCGCTCGGCCATCCGCTTGGCTGCACGGGCGCGAAGCTCACGACGACGCTGCTTCACGAGATGAAGCGGCGGCAGAGCCGGTACGGAATGGTGACGATGTGTGTGGGCGGCGGCATGGGCGCCGCGGGAATCTTTGAGAGGATCTAACCGATGGCCGTGACGACAACCGCGCGCAAAGGCGCCTCGTGGCTGCTCGAAGAGTCGGACCAGACGTCGATGTTCACGCCGGAGAAGCTCTCCGAAGAACATCGCCTGATGGCGCAGACTGTCGAAGAGTTCGTCGACAACGAGGTGATGCCGAACCTCGACCAGCTCGAAACAAAGGACTGGAAGCTGGCGCGCTCGCTCGTGAAACGCGCGGGCGAACTCGGGCTGCTCGGCATCAGCGTGCCCGAGCAGTACGGCGGCCTCGATCTCGACAAGGCGTCGGCACTGGTCGTCTCCGAGCGCATGGCGCGCTCCGCGTCGATGGGCGCGGCCTACGGCGCACAGGCAAACCTGACGATCATTCCCATCGTCCTCTTCGGCACCGACGCGCAGAAGGCGAAGTACCTGCCTGGCCTCGTGTCTGGCGACATGGTCGGTGCCTACTGCCTCAGCGAATCAGGTTCGGGCTCCGACGCGCTCGCCGCGCGCACGCGCGCAACGAAGCAGGCCGACGGCAGCTGGATTCTCAACGGCGAAAAGATGTGGATCACCAATGGCGGGTTCGCCGACGTGTTCATCGTCTTTGCGCAAGCCGACGGCGATCAATTCACCGCGTTCATCGTTGAGCGCGCCTTCGGCGTGAAGTCGGGCAACGAAGAGCACAAGATGGGGCTGCATGGATCATCGACGACGCCGATCCTGCTGCAGGACGTCACGGTGCCAGCGGAGAACCTGCTTGGCGAGGTTGGTAAGGGCGCGAAGGTCGCGTTGAATACGCTGAACTTCGGCCGGTTCAAGCTTGGTGCGATGTGCAGCGGCGGCTGCCGATCCGTCATCGGCGAGGCCGCAAAGTACGCGAAGCAGCGGAAGCAGTTCGGCCATGCGATCTCGGACTTCGGCGCGATCAAATACAAGCTCGGTGAGATGACGGCGCGCACCTACGCGCTCGAGAGCCTGATGTACCGCACTGCGGGCCTGATTGATGCGACCGTTGCCGAAGCCGGCGAGCATGGCGGCTCAGCGATCGCGGCGGCGCTCGAGGAGTTTGCCGTTGAAGCGTCGATTGCGAAGGTGATGGGCAGCGAGGTGCTCGACTACGTCCTCGACGAGAACGTGCAGATTCACGGCGGCAACGGGTTCGTGAAGGACTACCCTGCCGAGCGCTATTACCGCGATGCCAGGGTGAACCGCATCTTCGAAGGGACCAACGAGATCAATCGCATGCTCATTCCGGGCATGCTGATTCGCCGCGCGCTGAAGGGAGAGATTGGCGTCATCCCGGCTGCCAAGAAACTGCAGGACGAATTGCTGTCGCCGACCGGCGCATCCGCGCTCGGCGAGGAGGGCCTGGATGCGGACCTGAAGACGGTCGGCGCATTCAAGAAAGTCGCGCTGATGGTGCTCGGCACCGCAATGCAGACCTACGGGCAGAAGCTGACCGACGAACAGGAAATCCTGTGCGCCGCCGCCGATATCCTGATCGACACCTACGCGGCCGAAAGCGCCGTGCTGCGCGCGCGCGAAGCTGCCGGCCGCCCCGACGGCAGGTTGCATGAGGCCGCCGCACGGACCTTCGTCAACGACGCCGCGCAGCGAGTGCAGGCGACGGCGACCAATGCGCTCGCCGGCATGGCCGACGGCGACACGCTGCGCACGCTGATGGCGGCGCTGCGGCGCGTACTGAAGGTGACCCCCGTGAATACGGTTGCCCTGCGCCGGACGCTGGCGGATGCGACCGTGGCGCGCGAACGCTATATTGTTAGTTAGTGATTCGAATTGTTCCCGTTGTCGCCTGCGCCCTCCTCGTGGCGTGTACATCGGGTCCGCCCCCGCCTGACGAAGACGCCGCGAGCTATATCAAGCAAATCCAGGAGAGCCGCGCGGAAAAGGATCGAGTCTACGGTTCCGATCCTGAGTTGATTCCGATCGCCAAGCGCGCGGCGCTTCTTCCGCTGAAGTACTTCCCTGTCGACCCCGCCTACAAAGTTCCGGCGTCGCTCAAGCTGTCCGAGAACCGCCCGCTCTTCGACATGCCGACATCGACCGGCACCAATCGCAGAATGCAGCGCGTCGGCGTGCTGGAGTTCACGCTGCAGGGCAAGCAGATGTCGCTCGAATCGTTTGTCGAAGCGGGCACGCAGCAGATCACCTCGCTGTTCGTTCCGTTCGCGGATTTGACGACGGGAAAGGAGACGTACGCCGCGGGCCGTTATCTCGATCTGAAGCCGACAGCGACTGGTTTCTACGTGATCGATTTCAACCTGGCCTACAACCCGACGTGCGCATACAACCCGACGTGGGAGTGTCCCTACCCGCCGCCGGCAAATCGGCTGAAGGTAGAGATTCGCGCCGGAGAGAAGGCGCCGCCCGAGACACACGACGTCAAGGCGCCAGCCGCGTGAGCGGCGCGCTCCAGGCCATCGTCTTCGATTTCGATGGTGTCATTGCCGACAGCGAGCCGCTGCATCTGAAAGCGTTTCAGCAGGCGCTGGCCGAGGAAGGGATCGCGCTCGAACGCGACGACTACTTCGCCCGTTATCTCGGCTATGACGATGTCGGGATGTTTCAGGCGCTGGGAAGCCATCGAGGTCTGGCGTGGACCGACCGCCATATCACCGCGCTCGTGGCGCGCAAGGGAATGAAGCTGCAGGCGATGATCGAAGGCGACGAAGTGCTGTTTCCCGGCGCCGCGGCGTTCATCCGCGCGGCCGCGGCGGAGGTGCCGATCGCTATCGCGTCCGGTGCGCTGCGCCACGAAATCGTGCAAATCGTCGAGTCGGCAGGCCTCGGAGGGCTTTTCGCCACCATCGTCGCATCGGGCGACACGCCGGAGAGCAAACCGTCTCCCGGCCCCTATTTACTGGCGTTCGAGCAGCTTCAGCAGACCACGGGGCGGGTGCTCGACCGGAGGCGGTGCATCGCGATCGAGGATTCGATCTGGGGACTCGAATCGGCACGGGGAGCCGGGTTACGCTGTGTGGGAGTCACGACAAGCTACGGCGCCGGGGATCTCGCCGGTGCCGAACTGGTCGTCGACAGCTTGAAGTCGCTGACGATTCCGATGCTCGAGCGGCTGGTGGCATGAGAATGTTCGAGACCCTGCGATGAGGAGAGACCTTGTCGACGCGCTCACGGCGGCGTCCAATGCCCCTGGTACTGCGCTGGCCAGCGCGGCGCTGATCATCGCCAGCATCGAGTATCCACGCATCAATCCCGAAGGGTATCTGCGGCAGCTCGACGCACTCGGTGCGGCGGCGGCGACGGTCGTGCGCGAGCACGTGCACGAATCTGCCGACGGCTCGACGCTGTCGTGCGTGCGCGCGCTCAACGCCTATCTCTTTCAGGAGCAGGGCTTCACCGGAACCGAACGCTACGAGGATCCGCGAAACAGCTGCCTCAACGAGGTGCTCGAGCACCGCACCGGCATTCCGATCACGCTGTCGATCGTCTACATGGAGGTCGCGCGCCGTGCCGGTCTGCACATCGACGGAGTAAATTTTCCGGGACACTTTCTTGTGCGGTGTCCCGACGTCGGCAAGCGGGTGACGAGCGGGCTGCTGATCGATCCGTTCCACGGCGGCGCGCTGCTGTCGGAGCACGACTGCCGCGTGCTGCTGCAGAAGCACGTGGGCAGCGAGATCGCGTTCAGCAAGTCGCTGCTCGCTCCGGCGACGCGCAAGGAAATCATCGTCCGGATGCTGCTCAACCTGAAGCGCATCTACGTGAACATGCGCTCGTTCCCGCAGGCACGCACCGTCACCGAACTGCTCGTGGCGCTCACGCCGTCGGCTCTGAGCGAGCTGCGCGACCGCGGCCTCCTTGCCTATCACCTCAACGACGTCACCGGCGCGCTGCGCGATCTCCAGACCTACCTGAAGCTGTCGAGCATGAGCGAGATGGACAAGGAAGCGCGCGAAGAGCACGACCAGATCTGGGAACACATCAAGACGCTGAGACGTCGAGTAGCCGCTCTGAATTAAGTCGCGGCACCCCTCCCAATAGCTACCGTCCGTAGTTGACCGTTACGCTGATTGGCGTAATCGTTACGCTGATCGGTGTAACGATTCGGCGGCGGACGTAAGATATCTGGCCATGAAAAAACACCTGCTGCCGTTCGGCTATGTTGCCGCCCTGTTCATTTTCCCTGCGGCTGCGAGCGCGCAGACGGCCTCCGGCACGATTCGAAGCTTCGAGGAGCATTGCGCCACCTGTCACCGCAACCCCGGCGTCGCCCGCGCCGCGGGCGCGGAGCAGGCGCCCGACATGGACGCGCTGCGCAAGCTCTCGCCGGACACCGTCTACGCCGCAATCACGATGAGCCCGACGCCGGCGCATACGCAGGCGGTCGCCGATGCGAACGACATCGTGAAGCGCGGATACGCGGAGTTTGTCGGCGGCAGAAAGATCGGCAGCATTCCCGCCGGCGATCCGAGGGCGATGCCGAATCAGTGCGCCGCCAGCAGCAAGTTGACCGATCCGTCGCGCACGCCGTCGTGGAACGGCTGGGGCCCCGACGCGACGAACGCGCGCTTCCAGGCGGCGAAAGGCGCGGGCATCAGCGCCGCCGACGTGCCGAACCTCAAATTGAAATGGAGCTTCGGCCTGCCGAACGCCGCGTCGATGTACAGCCAACCGACCGTCGCCGGCGGACGTGTGTTCTTCGGCGCCGATACCGGATACGTCTACTCGGTCGATGCGAAGACCGGCTGCCTCGCGTGGGGTTTTCAGGCCGCCTCCGGCGTGCGCAATGCCGTCAGCGTCGGCGCAGTAAAGGGTCACAACGGCACCCAGTACGCCGCCTACTTCGGCGATTTGCGCGGCAATGTGTACGCCCTCGATGCCGCGACAGGCAAAGCGCTCTGGATCGTCAGCGTCGATCCGCATCCGCTCGCCGCGGTCACCGGCTCGCCGATTCTGTACAAGGGCCGCCTGTACGTGCCGCTCGCGTCGCGCGAAGAAGCGGCGGGCGGGGGACCCGACTACCCCTGCTGCACGTTCCGCGGCAGCGTCGTCGCGCTCGACGCGAATACGGGCAAGCAGGTCTGGAAGACTTTCATCATCCCCGACGAGCCGAAGCCGACGAAGAAGAACTCGCGCGGCGTGCAGCTGTACGCCCCGTCGGGCGCGGGCATCTGGGACACGCCGACCATCGACGAGGCGCGGGGAGTGATGTACATCGGCACCGGCGATGCCTACAGCAGGCCCGTCAACTCGATGAACACCGACGCCATCATGGCGCTCGATCTTGCGACGGGCAAACCGCGATGGGCAGTGCAGCACACGCCGAACGATGCGTGGCTCGTTGGCTGCGAAACGAACAATCCGTCGGAGAACTGTCCGGCCGACATCGGCCCCGATTGGGATTTCGGCATGTCGCCGATGATGCGCACGCTGGACGACGGCCGCACTATCGTCGTCACGGGCCAGAAGAGCGGCGAGGTGTTCGCCCAGGACGTGCGCGACGGCAAGATTCTCTGGAAAGCGACGCTCGTCGATCGTCTCGCGCGCGGTGAGATCACCTTCGGCGGCGCCGCTGACGATCAGAAGGCCTACTTCGGCACGCGCAGCGGCAACGTCTTCGGACTCGACCTGAAGTCGGGGGCTGTCAAGTGGAAGACGCCGATCGCGCAGATGCCGCAGCGCCAGGCTGGCCAGACGGCAGCTCTGACTGTTATTCCGGGCGTGCTGTTCTCAGGCGGTCAGGACGGCGTGCTGCGCGCGTTCTCCACCGGCGACGGCAAGCAGGTCTGGGAGTTCGACACGCTGCGCGACTTCATGCCGACGAACAAGGTTGCAGCGAAGGGCGGCGCGATGGGCGCTCCAGGGCCAACGATTGCCGGCGGAATGTTATTCGTCGGCTCGGGCTACACGGGTCTGGGCAACGGCCGCGGCGGAAACGTGCTGCTGGCATTCGAAGCGTCGGAGAGCCAGTCGACGAAATAGACCGCTTCGTGGTTGCGCCTGAGCGCCTTCGTGGTTACTCCAGGTTGGCGATCTCGTCGTAGAGATACGCCGACGCGATGATGCCGTTGTGGAAGTTCGACAGATCGAGCTTCTCGTTGGGCGCGTGCGCGTTTTCGTCGGGCAGTCCAACGCCGAACAGAACGCTCGGCAGCCCGAGCTCCTCCTGAAACGTCGATACCACTGGTATTGAACCGCCTTCGCGGTTGAACACCGGCGCCTTGCCGAAGCCCTTCTCAATCGCCCGGCCGGCGGCGCGCACGTACTTGTTGTCGAATTCCGTCATCCACGGCTTGCCGCCGTGCATGCGCGTCACCTTCAACTGGACGGTCTTCGGCGCGATCTTGTTGAGGTACGCCTCGAACAGATCGCCGATCTTCTTCGGATCCTGATCCGGCACCAGCCGCATGCTGACCTTCGCCATGGCGATGGCAGGCAGTACCGTCTTTGCGCCCTCGCCGGTGAAACCCGACAGCAGACCATTCACTTCGAAAGTCGGCCGCGCCCATACCCGCTCCAGCGTCGAATAGCCGGTCTCTCCGAATAACCGCGGCGCGCCAAGGTCCTTGCGATAGCGCGTCTCATTGAACGGCAGCTTCTTCCACTCCGCGCGCTCTGCCTCGCTCAACGGCCGCACGTCATCGTAGAAACCAGGAATCTTGATGCGGCCGCTCTTGTCCTTCATCTGCGTCAGGATCTGCGCGAGAACGAACGCGGGATTGGCGACGGCGCCGCCAAACGAACCGGAATGCAGATCCGAGTTGGTGCCGCGTAAGTCGATCTGGAAGTACGTCAGGCCTCGCAGGCCGTAGCAGATCGAAGGAATGCCGCGATCGAACATCGGCGAATCCGAAATAACGACGACATCGGCGGCGAGTTCACTCTTATGCGTGTGAACGAACTCGTCCAGATGCACGCTGCCAACTTCTTCCTCGCCTTCGATGAAGAACTTGATATTCAGCGGCAGGCGACCGGCCTTCTTCATGTGCGCCTCCACGGCCTTGATGTGCATGAAGACCTGGCCTTTGTCGTCGGCCGAACCGCGCGCGTAGATTTCACCGTCGCGCACTGTCGCTTCGAATGGCGGCGTCGTCCAGAGATTCAGCGGATCGACGGGCTGCACGTCATAGTGACCGTAGAACAGAATCGTCGGCTTGCCGGGCGCGTTCAGCCAGTCGCCATACACAACCGGATTCCCCGGCGTGTCGATCAACCGCACGTGGTCCATGCCCGCGCTCTTGAGCGCGTCCGCGGTCCATTCGGCGGCGCGTCGCACATCGTTCGCGTGCTCCGGCAGTGCGCTGATGCTCGGAATGGCGAGGTACTGTTTCAGTTCGTCAACGTAGCGATCGCGGTTGACGTTGATGAAGTCGACGACGTCGTTCATGGTTCAATGATATGCCACGCATCTCCGTCGTGGCGGGCGCGGCCTTCGTGCTCCAGCTTCAGCAGATGCGCGAGCACACTCTCGCGCGCGACGGGGACAAGCGGTGGCGCCAGCGACGGATAGATTCGCGCCACCATCTGCGTAGGGTCGGCGATGCCCGCCCGAAGTGCGTCGATCACCTGGCGCTCGCGCATCGTGCGGTGGTCGATGTATTCGCGCAGCAACTCCACCGGACGATCGATCACGTCCCCGTGCGCCGGCAGCATCACCGCCGGCGACAGATCGATTACGCGTTCGAGCGACTCGAGGTATGCGGCGACGTCGCCGCCATGCGTCGGCGGAATGACCACCGTCGATCCCTTCCAGGCGAGATCGCCGCAGAACAGCTGTCGCGCGTCGCCGTCCCAGAAGCACAGATGATCCGGCGAGTGCCCCGGCGTGTGAACCGCGGTCACGACCGAATCGCCGGCCGCAATCGATTCGCCGTCCTTCAACGGCTCCCATCGAACGTGCCACTGAGCGTCCTGCTCGGGCCACGGCATTTTCAGAAACCGGACGTGCGGCATCCGCTGCGCGATTGCCGCTGCGCCCGACGCGTGATCGATGTGCGTGTGCGTGACCAGTACCTGCGAGAGTCGCCCGCCGTCGAGGGCCTTTTCCAGCGCCTGCAGGTGCTGCGGCTCGCCAGTGCCCGCATCGATTAACGTCGGTACGTGGCCAGGCAGCAGCCATGTCGTGTTGCCGCGGCCGGTGAGCGGGCTCGGGTTGAACGCAAACACGGGAATCGTTTTCACCGGTGCCATCCAACGGCGAGCGAGAGAGCGACGTAATACAACGGGAACGCCAGCGATCCCCAGAGCAGCGCGCGCGACACGTCGGGGAGCTGCCAGATCATCAGCAGCAGCGCGATGCCCCAGGCGACACCGAGCGTGAGCGTGAGCGCACGCCAGTGGGGCGTGCGGCTTGGATACACGTAGTGCATCGGTACGAACACGAGCGCGGCCAGAATGAGCACGACGACGGCATTGACCATCTGCGTGGCGTGCAGCACGAACAAGTAGAACACCACGATGTTCCAGTACGACGGAAACCCCGTGAAGAAGTGATCTGTCGTCTTCGCATCCTCGCGATTGAATCCGTAGGCGCTCGATAGCAGGACGGCACTCGCAACAGGGATTGCCCACGCATCCGGCACGAGCAGGGCACGCCAGATGAACAGCGCGGGCACGAATACATACGTCAGGTAATCAACAACATCGTCGAGCTTCGCGCCGTTGAACCACGGGATGCGGCCTTTCACATCGGCGGCGCGTGCGAACACCCCGTCCGACGAGTCGACGATGATGGCGGCGGCCAGCCAGAAGAACGCGTCCCGGAAGCGGTATTCGAAGATGGCGCGCGTGGCGAGAAGCGCGATGAGGGCGCTGCTTGCGGTGTAGAGGTGTACCAGCCACGCAGCGGCGAGATGGAACGGGCCTTGGCGGCCCGCCATCAGAGGCGCCGGACCACGGCGGGAAAATCGCGCCACACGGGGACGCCGCAGAAATGCGAGCCTTCCGTGCAGCGCGGCGACACGAGGCCGTTGCGGATGACGCACGGCGGGCCGATGTGCCGGCCGATGCGCGGATGCACCGTGCGCACCTGTTCGATTTCGTCCATCGACGCAAGGAAGATTTCCTCCTGCGCGTTGAAGCAGGTGCGCAGCGTCCATTTGTGGAGCAGCGCCAGCAGCGATCCCGACTCGAGAAAGCGAAGCGTCTTGGCGTTCGGCAACACGTAGAGCGCGAACTCGAGCGGCACGTCGAGCGCGAGCAGCCGGTTCTTTGCCGCCCAGGCTTCACGCATGGCGCAGTCGTAGACCGCCTTCGCGCGGGGGCTCGCGGCGATAAGCCGGGGGGTAATGAAGTCGGGCGCCGTAGTATCTGCGAATGTCATCAACGGACGCGAGGCCGGGACCATGCGGTGGCGTTGATCCTGCGAGTCCGCCGTATGACTGAGGCGTTTCTCGAACACGTAGGTTGCGTGATGCAGCGCGCGCATCAGCGGCGAGTGATACGAGACGTTGAGGACGTCGAGGCGATAGCGATTCTGCGCGGGGTTCATCGCGCGATCGATCGCTTCGTCATCGCTCATCTCGTCCGCGGTGAGACCGAAGACCGACCGCACCGCCTCGGCGACGATCTCCTCCGCCTGCGGCGACGCATCGCGGAGCCGCGACCAGCGACCCTGCAAACGCGCATCGAATGCCGCGGCATACCGATCGCCATCTACATGCGGATTGGGGAATCGCGTCTCCGGCAGGGCATCGCCATCAATGGGCCCGAGCCCCACCTTTTCGAAGAGCAGCGGGTCCCAGTCACGGACCTGCCGCACCATCTCGCCGATGACGATGCGAGTTTCGTAAGGCGCGTCGCCGCTGTTCACCATTCGATACAGGCGATGCAGCACGATCCCCGAGATGGTGTGCACCATCGAGGTGAAGGCAGCGATCGGAATCACATACCGCGCGGTCTCGATCGCCCGCTTCTCCGCATCGCGCTCGATCTGCTTCAATCGATCCGGTGACGTCGTCGGCCGGACGTAGCGCAGCTCCTTCAGAATGGCGAGGGCATCATCTTTGAGAAGGGCTGAAAGCTCCGCGTAGCGATCCCATGCACGCACGATCGCCGTTTCGTACACCGCGAGTGCTTCACCCGAGAGCGGCGGTACGAACGCGCGCGGTTCCTTCAGCTTGACGTATCGCTGGCTCGATTGCTCGGAGTTATAGAACGGATACGAATGAAGGAATGTCCAGACGAGCTGCCGGGAAATGTTCTCGAGGCCGAATTCGAAGTTCGCGTGCTGATAGACCGTGTGATGGCCGGCGTCGAACGTCAGCGCGCCAATCGTGTCCCGCTGTTTATCGGTGACCTCGTGCGTGCCGATGACGCGCGGTGAGTAACACGTTCTTGCCGCCGCGATCGCGCCATCGAACGGCACACCTGGTGCGTTGCGCAGCGTAACTTTCGGTGAAGCCGTTTCGAGCAAAGGAGTCGAACGATTATAGGGGATGGAATACACGACGTCGGGCTACGGGAGATGCCCTACACTAACGCGGCAGACCGCGATTGACCCTGCCCCTACCCCGGGGCCAATCAGCATCGGCGGCGCGCGCCGGAGAATTCTTCGACCTGAAGCACGAATCCCCGATCGAAACGCTAGTCCTCGTCCTTGGAATGAAAGCGCGAATACTCTTCGAGGAACGTGAGTGACTTGAAGGAGGTCATGCGATCGAAGAAGAGCACGCCTTCGAGGTGATCGGTCTCGTGCTGCGCGACGCGTGCGGGAAAATTCTTCAGATTCAGTTCAATCGAACGGCCGGTGCGATCCAACGCTTTCACGCGGATGTCGGTATAGCGCGGCACCATGCCGCGGATGTCGGGAATGCTCAGACAGCCTTCCCATCCCTCCTCTATGCCGGAGGTGTTGGCGACGATCTCGGGATTGATAACGACCGCCGCCTCGCTTTTCGCGTCCGGATCGTCGTCGAGCAGCGCGACGAAGAGACGCACGCCCTCATGCACCTGCGGCGCCGCCAGACCGACGCCGTGATACTCGTGCATGGTGTCGAGCATGTCGTCGATCAGCTGCTGAATGGCCGCGCTCTTGATGTCCGCGTTGTCGAGGGGCCGCGCGCGCTCGCGAAGGACAGGATGTCCCATGCGCGCGACTTTCAGAATCGACATGAAGGAAGATTATACGGTGTTCAACGAGACGATCCGGTTCTGCGTCCGCTGCGGCGGTCCGCTTGAATCCAGATTGTTGAAGGCGACAGAGCCCGAACGGCTCGTCTGCACACGCTGCGCGTTCGTCCACTACATCGATCCGAAGATTGCGGTCGGCACAATCATTACCGACCGTGACGGACGCATCGTCCTCGTCAAGCGCGCCATCGAGCCCGGCTATGGCAAGTGGGTGTTTCCCGGCGGCTTCATCGATCGCGGCGAGACCGTCGAAGCGGCGGCAATACGCGAGGCGCGCGAGGAGTGCGGCCTCACCATCCGCCTCGAACGTCTGGTGAACATCTACTCGTATCCAGGGAACGCCGTGATCATCATCGCGTATGCCGCAACGATGATTGGCGGATGCCTGGGCTGTGACGATGAGGGGCTCGAAGCGCAGCTGTTCGAGCCCGATCGGATTCCGTGGGAGGAGCTCGCCTTCAGGAGCACGAGGCAAGCCCTCGAGGAGTACCTTCGTGGCGTAGGGGCGGGTCTTTAGACCCGCCCGCGCCTACGCGATAGTGATCTCCGTTGTCAGATACACGTCCTGAATGGCATTCAGCAGGCCGACGCCTTCCTTCATCGGCCGCTGAAATGCCTTACGGCCCGAAATCAGGCCGGCGCCGCCGGCCCGTTTGTTGATCACCGCAGTCCGTACCGCTTCCTTCAAGTCCGTTTCGCCAGACGAAGCACCGCCGGAGTTAATCAACGGCGAGCGGCCCATGTAGCAGTTCGCAAGCTGATACCGCGTCAGATCAATCGGGTTGTCGCTCGTCAACTGCGAGTAGACCGCCTTGTGCGTCTTGCCGAAGTTCAGCGCGTTGTAGCCGCCGTTGGTCTCGGGAAGCTTCTGCTTGATGATGTCGGCTTCGAGTGTCACGCCGAGGTGATTCGCCTGCCCCGTCAGGTCGGCGGCAAGGTGATAGTCCGCGTCTTTCGTCTTGAAGGCCGCGTTGCGCAGATAGCACCAGAGTACCGTGAACATCCCGAGCTCGTGCGCCTGCTGGAACATTTCGGTGACTTCCTGAATCTGGCGCTTCGACTCTTCCGAGCCGAAGTAGATGGTCGCCCCGACCGCTGACGCGCCCATGTCCCACGCCTGCTTCACGCTGCCAAACCTTATCTGATCGAAGCTGTTTGGATAGGAGATGAACTCGTTGTGATTGAGCTTGACGATGAACGGAATCTTGTGCGCGTAGCGGCGCGCTACGGATCCGAGCACACCGAGCGTTGACGCAACGGCGTTGCAACCCCCTTCAATGGCAAGCTTCACGATGTTCTCGGAGTCGAAGTACGACGGATTCGGCGCGAACGACGCGCCACCCGAGTGTTCGATTCCCTGGTCGACGGGAAGGATCGAGACGTAGCCGGTGCCGGCCAGGCGGCCGTGGTTGAACAGCCGCTGTAAGCCGGCGAGAACACGAGGCGAACGATCGGAGGCCGCAAAAATACGGTCGACGAAATCAGGACCTGGAAGGTGGAGGTTCTCTTTCGCGATGGTCTTGCACTGATGCGTCAACAGCGATGCATTGTCGCCGAGCAGTTGTTCGATCCGACCGATTCCTTCCGCGGTTGCCACTCCACTTGCTGGTGTCACGTCCCACCTCCAACCGGCGATCCTACTACGGGGAATTCAAAGTCTTCCATGAGGGCTTCGGCAGCCGCGCGGCTGACGATATCGTCGATCGGCAGCGCGCGCTCCGCGGCCTCGACCTGCTCGAGACGCCCGCGTGTCTGCGGATTGCGTGGCGTAAACAACGTGCAGCAATCCTGATCGGGAACGATCGAAATTGGATAGGTGCCGAGGCGCCGCGCCTCGTCCATGATTTCTTCCTTGTCCATGCCGATTAACGGTCGGAACACCGGTAACGTGGCCACGCTGCCGATGACCTGCAGATTCTCGAGGGTCTGCGACGCAACCTGCCCTACAACTTCCCCGGTCACCAGCGCTTTCGCGCCACGTGCGCGTGCGATCGTCTCGGCGATGCGCAGCATCAACCTGCGATAAACGATCACCCGCATCGGCCCGGGCACAGCCAGAACGACCTGCTGCTGAATGTCGCCGAAGGCGACCAGATACAAACGCGATCGCTGCTGCCACATCGTCAGCAGGCGCACGAGCTCACGTGCCTTTTCGATGGAGGCGCGCGACAGGATCGGGTAACTGTGGAAATGGACGAACGTGGCCGCGCATCCGCGCTTCAGCATCCGATGCGCCGCGACCGGCGAATCGATCCCGCCCGAGAGCAAGCATGTGACGCGACCGGCAGTCCCGGTTGGCAGTCCTCCGGCGCCGCGCTCCTTGCCGAAGAAGTAGAACGCCTCGTTGGTAAGCAGCTCGACGTGAATGGTGAGCTCGGCCTCGTCCAGATCGACCTTCCAACCTCGGGCCTGCTTGACGCGTCCGCCGATTTCGCCTTCGACCTGCGGCGACGTCATCGGAAAGCGTTTATCGGCCCGTTTGACGCTCACGCGAAAGCTGTTGCAGGTCCGATCACCGAGATCGTCGAGAATCGCGCGCGCGATGATGTCGAGGTCGAGCGCGGTTCGCTTCGCGAACGAGTAGTTGGCAATGCCAAACGTGCGACGCACGCGCTCGCGTGCCGCTTCACGCGTCGTGCCTGGACCGAGCTGGATCTCTATTCGACCCATCAACGCGCGCACCGCGATGACGTCGAGGTCGGAAAGCGCGCGTTTCAGATTGCGTACGAGCCGACCCAGAAACCACGGGCGGTTCTTCCCCTTCAGCGCGATCTCCTGGTAATGGACGACGATGGATTCCATTTACGGATTTACAGCCAGCGAAGCTGCCATATGTCCGCTGCGGACGGCGCTTTCGATGGTAGCTGGGAGACCGGTGTCGATCCAGTCGCCCGCCAGAAGGAGGCCGGCAACGGCCGTCCGCGTCGTGGGTCGAGGCGGCTGGCCGGGCGCTAGGGAGAACGTGGCGTGTTTTTCGCGGACCACAACGGCACGACGAAGAACCGCGGCGCGCGCCGCCGGAATCGCCTCCTTAATCTCTCGCAGCGCGAGATCGATCAGCTCGTCGTTCCCTTTGGCGACGACCTTCTCCGCTCCACTGGACACCAGCGACAAGTGGGATGCCTGCTCGCCGAACACACGCCGCTTATCAAACACCCACTGCATGGTACGACCCGGTAGTCCGACCAGCGCCTGTTCGGTGACAACCCGATCCAACCAGACATTCACGGTGACGATTGGTGATGCAGCCGTCCGGCGCGCGGCGTCAACGACCGGGTGCAGCGCCGTGGGTGGCTCGACGAGTACGTCGGGCAACGCAAACCATGGCACCGCACAAATTACGTGTCGCGCGGTGTACGTTTCGTCGCGCACGGTGACTCGCGGGCCTGAAAGGTCGGCGCCGCGCTGTGAAGAGGCCCCACCACAGGCGATGGTTGCCGGAGAGTTCGTCCTCACCTCACCGCCATGCCGTGCGATGTAGTCACAGGCCGGCAGCGCATACATCTGATCGAGTGGTGTCAGTGGCACTGCGATGGACGCATCATGGGGATCGCCGCCGAGCATCTCCGTTAACACGCGCGCGAACGGAGCGGCCGCAGCAACATCGATGGACTGATTGAGCGCAGCGATCGCGAGAGGCTGCCACAGCATCTCGATGAGGCGGGGGGTCTGATGACGACGAACGAGCCATTGGCGGACGGTTTCGTCGTGGCGCGCCGTAAAGCGGCGCCCGAGACGGACCGCGGCCAGCTTGTCGCGCCATGTCAGTGCGCTCCACGTCATCAGTCCCGCCAGCAGATTGAACGGTGGTGCAATGGACGGGCACGACAGGCGCGACGCGCGACCGTCGTCGTCGATCATGTCGACCCCGAGCCGATCCTGCAGCTGAACACGATCGCGTGCGCCAATCCGATCGAGAAAGGTGAACGTGTCGCGATAGCAGCCGAGCAGCACGTGCTGGCCGTTGTCGACGCGCTCTCCAGTGGCGGGATCGGTAAATGCCGTGGCGCGGCCCCCGACCGTCGGCCGCGCCTCGAACACCAGCACCTGTGCGCCTTGTTCGGCGAGGCGTGTCGCGGCCGCGAGTCCCGCGCATCCGGCGCCGACCACAATCACGTCGGGGCTATGCACGCGAGGAGATGGCGCGCGTCCATAGACGCAGCGCGATCAGCGCGCGATGCGGACGCGGCACCCGTATCCTGCGGCTGAACACGTCGTAGCCGGAGCGCTCGATGCGCCGCAGAATTGCGAAATAAATTGCGCCCATGATTTCGGCCGCCAGCAGGCTGCGCCGATCGATTGCGGGAAGCACAAGCGCGGCCTTAGCGTAGTAGAACCGGGCCCGTTCGCATTCGAATCGCATCAAGTCGCGCACGGCGGTCGTCACGCGTCCGGCTCGAAGGTCATCCTCGGTGACGTGAAAGTGAGCCAGGTCTTCGGCCGGAAGGTAGACGCGACCGCTGCGAAGATCGGCGCCGACGTCACGAATGATGTTCGTCAGCTGCAATGCCATTCCCAGATCGATGGCGTAGGTTCGCGACGCGGGATCTCGGTAACCGAAGATCTCCACACAGACCAAGCCCACGGCCGATGCCACACGACGGCAGTAGTCGCTCAGCTGCGTGAACGTCTGATAGCGGACGTGGGTCAGATCCATTTCAACGCCATCGATCAGATCTTCAAACGGACCACGCGGAAGATTGAATTCGGCAACATACGGCTGCAGCGCACTCCCCTGCGTTGTCTGAGGCGACCTGCCAGATGCGTAGAGGGCGGCAAGCTCGTCGCGCCACAGCGCCAGCCGTGCCTGCGCGGCGTCTCCGTCAGGAGCCTCGTCGACCGCGTCATCGACGGCGCGGCAGAAGTCCCACACCGCAATGATGGCGCTCCGCTTCCGAGGCGGCAGGACGAGAAACGAGTAGTAGAAACTGGTGTCGCGGCTCATGACAACGCGGCGGTCGGTCGCCACGCGATCACTCGTGGCGCAATGAGCAAGGCGTCGGCGAAGCCGAGTGTCGGCCGTCGCCGGACGACGTCGAAGTGGACGGCCTCGAGCCGATCGAGGATGCGCACGCCGCCAAGCCAGGTCGCGCGCAGCTCGTAGCGCAAGCGACCGCGTACGCCGTCGCACACATATCGCCCCTCGTCAAACAGCAGCCGCGTTCGAGCGACGGCCGTGGAGAGGGCGCGCTGCCATTCCACGGTGATGTGCCCATCCGCAAGATCACGCTCGAGTGCGCCATGGCGCTGACGTTCGTCCGCGGGCAGATAGACGCGGTCGCGCTCGAAATCGATCTTGAGATCCTGCCAGAAGTTGGTCAGCTGCAGCGCCGCGCATATCGCATCCGATGCCGCATCGAGGTTGCGATCGTCATAGCCGGCAATACGCAGTACGAGCCGGCCGACCGGGTTCGCCGAGCGCTGGCAGTACTGCATCATCTCGTCCCACGTCCGGTAGCGTGTGGTGGTGACGTCCTGTCGAAACGCGCTGAGCAGCGCCTGAAAATGTTGCACCGGCAGCGACCGGGCACGAATCGATTCGCGCAGCGCTATGAAGATCTCGCCGCTCTGACGAGGCTCGCCAGGCTCGGCCGGCCACGGCGGTTCAGCGGAGTGTGCCGCGTGGAGCAGACGCCGTTCCCATCCGTCGAGCAGTTGCAGTCGCGTTGCCGCCGGGACATCTCCTTCGTCGGCGAAGTCGTCGGCCGTGCGCGCGAAGGCATACACGACGGCGACGTGCGGACGCATGTGACGCGGCAGCAGCCACGACGCAACCGGGAAGTTCTCGTAATGCGCGCGCGCGATCCGCTCGCACGCCTCGTAAGCATCGCCGACACTTACCACTCGGTTTCTGGATTTCCGGACCGATGGTTGACCGCTCGGGCGATGACGAACAGCAGATCCGAAAGCCGATTCAGGTAAACGATGAGCATGGGATCGACGGCGTCGGTTCCGAGTGCGATGACCCGTCGCTCGGCGCGGCGGCAGACAGTGCGCGCAAGGTGCAGCAGCGCACCGGCCGGCGAGCCGCCCGGCAGAATGAAGTGACGCAGCGGCGGCAGGGTTTCTTCGAGCCGATCGATCGCCTGCTCGAGACGCTGAACCGTCGCAGCGTCGATGGCCACTTTGCCGACTCGCGGCGCGATGCGCCCAGACGGATCGGCCAGACGCGCGCCCAGCGCAAACAGGTCTTTCTGCAGCGACTCGATCAGCGCCGAGACATCCGCATCGATTCCCGCCGCACGCGCCGCACCGAGACATGCGTTCAGTTCATCGACCTCGCCATAGGCGTCGACCCGCGCATCGGCCTTCGATACGCGTATGTTGCCGAACAGCGATGTCTCGCCCGAGTCCCCCGTCTTTGTGTAGATCTTCATCGGTCGATCCGCGCGCCCTGCTCGCCGAGAACAAGCCGCATGCGCATGACATTATAGGAGCGCATGCGCACACCATCGCTGCCACTGCCGCCGGCGCGTCAACGCTTCCGGCGCACGCTGCTTGGCTGGTACCGCAAGAACGGACGCGATCTTCCATGGCGCCGCACAAGCGACCCGTATCACATCCTGGTGTCCGAAATGATGCTGCAGCAGACACAGGTCGATCGTGTGCTGCCGAAGTATCACGAGTGGCTCGGCAAGTACCCGTCGCTCGAAGCGCTCGCCGCCGCTCCCGAAGACGATGTCGCCGCGACGTGGCGGCCGCTTGGCTACAACATCCGTCCGCGGCGGCTGCATGCGATCGCGCGCGAATCGGTGGCGCGATACGGCGGACAGCTGCCATCCGATCACGAGACGCTGCTGTCGTTCAAAGGCATCGGCGAGTACACGGCTGGCGCCATCCGCAGCTTCGCGTTCCGCGAACGCGCCGCGATTCTCGACACCAACGTCGCGCGCGTGCTCTTTCGCGTCTTCGTGCGTCGTGGCGATCCGAAAGCGCACGCAATGAAACGACATCTCTGGGCACTTTCCGAAACGCTCGTGCCGCAGAAGCATGTGTTCGACTTCAATCAGGCGCTGATGGATCTCGGGGCGACCGTCTGCATCGCTCGCAAGCCCAGATGCGAGCGCTGTCCGATGACGGGCTTGTGCAGTTCGTATCCAATGCGTGAAAAAGGTGCTGCGCGCTGAGGGCAAATCGCCGAATTCTTCTTACGGTCGAGCTTAATCGCGAGGCGACGCGTGCTAGGGTAGCTTTCGCGACCCTGGGATACAGGTATGGAACGCCGAGTTGTGTTGGAGAAGCTCGACAGGCGGGAGAGTTCTTCGCGCGTCGCTGGTCCGACGCGCCCGCAGCACGACATCCGCCACGTCAGCATTTTGCTGATCGATGACGATCCACAGGCGCAGGCGCTCATCGAAATGGCGCTCATGGACGCGCATTTCGAGAGAGAGATCGATGTGGCCACCACCGCGGCCGCGGGCCTCGAGCGCATCAAGGCAAATCACCACGACATCTATCTCGTCGATCAGCGGCTGCCTGACGGCACCGGTTTGGAATTGATTCGAGCGGCGAAAAATCTCGGCACCGACAAGCCTTTTATCCTCATGACCGGCTACGGCAGTGGCGCTCTCGACGAGGCGGCACTGCGTGAAGGTGCGGCCGACTACGTCGAAAAGCATCTCGTCGGCGCCCATCTCGAACGCTCAATCCGCTATGCGCTGCGCAACTGGCAGGCGAGCCGCGCGCTGCACGATCGCGAAGAGCAGCTGCGACAGTCGCAGAAGATGGAAGCGATCGGCCGCCTGGCGGGAGGCGTCGCGCACGACTTCAACAACCTGCTGACCGCGATCATCGGCTACACGGACATGATCGCCGAGCGCGCCGACGTCGATCCCGCAACCGCTCGCGAGGTGGGCGAAATCCGCGGCGCGGCGGATCGCGGCGCCGCGCTCACGCGTCAGCTGCTTGCGTTCAGCCGCAAGCAGTTCCTCAATCCGACAGTCATCAACATCAACGAGAGCGTCGCCGGCCTGCTGCACATGTTGCCGCGTCTGATTGGCGATCACATCCACACCGACGCACGTCTCGGCACCGGCCTCGGTTTCGTGAAGGCGGACGCGAGTCAGATCGAGCAGGTAATCGTCAATCTGGTGCTGAACGCTCGCGATGCAATGCCGACCGGCGGCCACATCACCATCCAAACGGCAAACGTCGCGCTCGACTACGACCAGCTCGCTGACGAAGGACTGGCGCTGCCGCCGGGCAACTACGTGATGCTCGCCATCACCGACACGGGCATGGGCATGGACGAACAGACCCGTGCCCACGCCTTCGAGCCCTTCTTCACGACGAAGCCGAAAGGAAAAGGCACGGGCCTCGGACTGGCAACGGTTTACGGCATCATCGATCAGAGTGGCGGCGGCATCACGATGGATTCGGCGCCCGGCCGCGGCACATCGGTGCGCATCTACCTGCCCGTCACCAACGCGCTGCCAACGATCCCGGAGCGTCCGCAGGCGGGACCGCGTGCGACCGCCGGCACTGAAACGCTCCTGCTCGTCGAAGACAACGATGCGATTCGCGAGATTTCTGCGCGCGCGCTGCGGCGGCGCGGCTACACGGTCTACGAAGCGCGCAACGCGGAAGAAGCGATCGACTGGGCGGCGAAAGCGGAGCGCCGCGCGGACATGCTGATCACCGACGTCATCATGCCCGGCCTGAGCGGACCGAACCTCGCCGCACGCCTGATGCAGCAGAACCCGAAGCTGCGCGTCCTCTACATGTCCGGCTACACGGACGATGCGACGGAAGTGCACGGCACGTTCTGGGGTGGCGTGCCGCTGCTGCAGAAGCCGTTCACGCCGTCACAGCTGGCAGAGCGCGTCCGCATGGCGCTGGATCAATAAGGGGTCGGGACTCATTACGATTCATGTAATGAGTCCCGACCCCGTACGCGTCGTTGCCGCGGTAATCGAGCACAACGATCGATTTCTTCTCACCCGTAGACAGGACGGCGTGCACCTGGCTGGACACTGGGAGTTTCCCGGAGGCAAGGTCGGCGCCTCCGAATCGCACGCCGCCGCGCTGCGACGCGAAATCATCGAAGAACTCGACACCGACGTCGTCGTTCATGAACTGGTGTTCGAGACAACGCATCAGTACCCAGATCGGGCCGTGACGTTGTTTTTCTATCGCTGCGATCTTGTTGGCATGCCGAAGCCGATGCTCGGGCAGCACATGGAGTGGATTGCGCGGCCCGCGCTGTCGTCGCTCCTCTTTCCGCCCGCAGACGAGGAGCTAATCAAAATGCTGATGGCCGGGTGACATGCGCGCGCAGGCGAACGTCGCCGACCTGCACATCGACTGCCGTTCCCGGTTCGACAAAGTCGCGATGCAGATACGCAAGCGCCAGCGTACCCAGGCGCGGTGATCTCGCGGCGCTGGTAACAAAGCCAACTTCGCGATCGCCGCTGAACGCCTTCGCGTTGTGAGGCGGCGCGTCACCCGCGAGTTGCAGCAGCACGAGCTTCCGCGCCACGCGGCCATGCCCGCGATGCAGCACGCGGATGATCACTTCCTGCCCGACGTAGCACCCTTTCGTCATCGAAACAGCACGATCCTCGATGCCCGCTTCGAGCGGAATGGTGTCGCTGGTCATGTCGATGCCGAAGAGCGGATATGCCGCCTCGAGCCGCGCGGCTTCGAGCGAAGCGGGTGTCGCGCGCACTGCGCCGGATGCGCTCAGTGCAGCAGTCACCTCGTCTCTGTGCTGATTGTCAGCGTAGATGACGAAGCCAGGGACCGCGAGCTGATCGATCCGCGCGATGACGACGGGAATGCCGGCCAGCTCGACCCGCGCATTCTGATACTGCATCCACGCGTCGTAACTCTCGCCGATCGTACG
The DNA here is from genome assembly GCA_035492455.1 of Vicinamibacterales bacterium. Lineage (GTDB taxonomy): Bacteria > Acidobacteriota > Vicinamibacteria > Vicinamibacterales > UBA2999 > Gp6-AA40. Next base: position 32,823 of record DATJJE010000039.1, read on the forward strand.
CGGCGCCGCCGGGCCGTGAAGCCATATCGCGGTGAGAGACGTCAGAACCGATATCTCCACATCCTCGCTGAAATGAAACTGCTCGAGACGAGCGGCGATCGCGCCGGTTTCGGCGGTGGGCACATCGAGCAGGACCATGTCGCCCGATTCGAGGACGTGCAGGTCGCACAGCATGCGACCCTGCGGCGTCAGCCACGCCGCGTAGCAGCCTCGGCCGGGGGCCAGCGATGCCGTGTCGTTCGTCAGCAGGCCGTGGAGAAACGTCAGGCGATCGGGCCCGGCGACAGCAATCTGCCCACGTGGGGCAATTTCACCGATTGCGGCCCCTTCACGAAGAGCTGCGTAGTCGTCAGGCGAGGTCATCCGCGATGGTCGCAGGCGCGTCTAGCTGATAGGATTCGAGAAGTAATGCGCGCTTTTCATTGTACTTGGACGCTGCTCCTGATCCTCGCGGTCCCTGCTTTCGCGCAGAGCGGCGCGACGGGTGGGGCGCAGGCGGCAGTCGCCGCACCTGCGGCACCAGACGCCGTCGGCTACACCATCTTCCTGCGCGGCTCGCCGATCGGACATCAGGAAGTCACCGTCCGTGCAAATGCGCAAGGACTCGTGATCAGCGGTCAGGGACAGATCGCCCCGCCCGTCGACGTCATCACGCGTCGTATAGAGCTGAAGTACCGGCCGGACCAGACCGCCGAGTCGCTCGTGCTCGAAGCGCGCATCGCCGGTATGGACGTCGCGCTCAACACGACGTTCGCGAACGGTATCGCGACTTCGAAAGGCATGCAGGGCACCACCGCAATCGACGCAACCGACATGGTGTCACCGCAAACCGTGATGCTGCCGAACGTCTTCTTCGGCGCGCACGCCGTGCTCGCGCGCCGGCTCGCAGGCATGGCCCCCGGCGCCGAGTTCCGCGCGTTCGTCGGCCCCGGCAACGGCGCCCAGGTGACGTTTCGCCTGCGCAGCGAGACGACGGAGCAGATGCAGTTCGGCACGTCTACGTTCGACGTGCATCACTACGAGCTCGTCTTCGACAACAGCGGCTCACCGCTGGCGATGCACTTGTACGGCGACAACATCGGCGCGCTCGTCCGCCTGTCGGTGCCCGGACAGGGGATCGAGTTCGTGCGCGACGACATCGCCGGTTCGATCTCGCGCACGCGTGTGACGTCGAATCCAGGTGACGAAGCGGTAATCATTCCATCAACCGGGTTCAATCTCGGCGCAACGATCACACGCCCCGCCAACGCGGCGGCGAAGACGCCCGCGGTGGTCCTCGTTGGCGGCGCCGATTCGGATGACCGCGATGGAACGCTATTCAATGTTCCGATTCTCGCGAATCTCGCCGGCGCCGTTTCGCAGGCCGGCTTTCTCGCCGTTCGTTACGACAAACGCGGCTCTGGCCAAAGCGGCGGCCGACGAGAATCCGCGACGATCTCGGACCTCTCCGACGACCTGCGCTCCGTCGTCAGATGGCTCTCGAAGCGCAAGGACGTGGACGACAAGCGCATTGTGGTGCTCGGCCACGGGGAAGGAGCCTGGGTGGCGCTGCTGGCGGCATCGCGCGACAAAGGCATTGCAGGTGTGGTCTCGATCGACGCGCCATCCACGACCGGCGCACAACTCGCGCTCGAGCAACAGCAGCATGCGCTGGATCGTCTGAAGGCGTCGCCGGCCGAACGCGCCGAGAAGGTTGAACTGCAGAAGAAGGTGCAGGACGCAGTGCTGACGGGAAAAGGATGGGAAGGTCTGCCGCCGGATCTCCGGAAACAGGCGGATACCCCTTGGACACAAAGCGTCCTTTCGTTCAATCCCGCTCAGGTCGTCGAAGATGTACGGCAGCCGATGCTGTTCGTCCACGCGGACCTCGATCGCCAGATTCCCGTCTCGCACGTCGATCGCCTCGTCCAGCTCGCGCGCAACGAGAGCAAGTCGAAGTCGGTTGAAGCGGTGACGGTCCGCGGGGTCAACCATCTGCTCGTACCGGCGATTACGGGCGAACCGGATGAATACGCGTCGCTCAACGACCTGACCGTCAGCAAAGACATTACCGGCGCGGTGCAGACGTGGCTGACGAAGACGTTCCCTGCAGCAAGACGATGACGAAAGTTCGAACGCGCGATTTCCGTGAGAAGAAGCGTCGCGGCGAGAAGATTGCGATGCTGACGGCGTACGACGCCAACATGGCACGTCTTCTCGACAAAGCCGGCGTCGACGCGCTGCTGGTCGGCGACTCAGTAGGCATGGTGGTACTCGGCTACGACAACACTGTGCCCGTGACGCTCGACGCCATGATTCATCACACCGCGGCGGTCGTTCGCGGGACGGAGCACGCGCTCGTTGTCGCCGATATGCCCTTCCTCACGTATCAGACGACACCCGCCGATGCGGTGCGTAACGCCGGCCGCCTGCTGCAGGAAGGCGGCGCGGAGGCGGTGAAGCTTGAAGGCGGCGGCGCGATCCTCGAGGTGGTCAAACGGCTCGTCGACGTCGGCGTGCCGGTGATGGGGCATCTCGGACTGCTGCCTCAGTCCGTTCACCAGGTCGGGGGCTTCCTGCGTCAGGCGACCAATCCGCAGGACGCGGACAGTCTCCTGGCCGACGCCTTAGCCCTCGAAGAGGCCGGCGCATTCGCCATCGTGCTTGAATCAATTCCGTCCCATGTCGCCCGCACGGTCAGCGAGGCGCTCGTCGTGCCCACGATCGGTATCGGCGCCGGCCCCGACTGCGATGGTCAGGTCCTCGTTACCAACGACATGATCGGGCTGTTCGACGGTCCAGTGCCGTCATTCGTCAAGCAGTACGCTCGCGTCGCCGACATGGTTAGCGCATCGGTGCACTCGTACGTCGACGATGTGAAGTCGGGCCGCTACGCGCGGTCAGCCATACCAAAGACGCCCACGCCGACGACCTGACATGGCTCCGGAAGTGATCACGACGATCCCGCAGCTTCGGGATCGCGTGAGACGCGCACGCCTTGCGGAGCGCCGCGTCGGATTCGTGCCGACGATGGGCGCGCTGCACGCGGGCCACAGACGATTGATGGACGTCGCACGCGGCGAGTGCGATGTCCTCATCGTCAGCGTCTTCGTCAATCCGCTGCAGTTCGATCGACCGGACGACCTCGAACAATACCCGCGCACACTCGAAAACGATGTCGACGTCTGCGCCGCTGGAGGCGTGGACATGGTGTTCGCCCCGTCGATGTCGGAGATGTATCCGTCAGATCCAGTGTGCGTAATTGAGGTCGGACGGGTCGCAGATCATCTCTGCGGGCGCTTTCGGCCCGGTCATTTCCGCGGCGTCGCCACTGTTGTTATGAAGCTGATGGAGATCACGCAAGCGGACCAGGCCTACTTTGGCGAGAAGGACGCGCAGCAACTGGCTGTGGTTCGACGCCTGGTCGAAGACTTCAACGTGCCGATCGCGATCGTTGGCGTCCCAACCGTGCGCGAACCGGATGGCCTCGCGCTCAGCTCGCGCAATCAGCGGTTGTCTGCCGACGAACGGCGTGCGGCGCCGGTCCTGTACCGCGCACTGAAGGTCGCGGAGCAGCTGATTAGGAGCGGAGACGGCGATGTCGCACAGGTCGAGGCAGCGGCGCGGCAGGTTATCGAAGACGAGCATGCGGTCCGGCTCGAATATCTGCAGATTGTCGAGCCGCGAGAGATGCAGCCGGTCGACCGCATCGACGGACCGGTCATCGCGGCCGGTGCTATCTGGGTCGGGTCGACGCGGCTCATCGACAACGTGATCTGCGTTCCACGATAATCAAGCGTCTCATGAGGAAGGCGGCACTCCTCGCGATCTTCGCGGTGCTGACAATGACAGTCGACGCCCAGACACGCCGCCCGGAGCAGAAGGGCCTCACGCAGGTACCGGGCATCAGGGTGGGACACTTCACACTGCCCGGCGGCCTCACCGGTTGCACCGTCGTGCTCGCGGACGGCGAGGGCGCAGTCGGCGGCGTCGCGCAGCGCGGACCCGCACCGGGAACCCGCGAAACGGATCTCCTCAACCCGCTCAATATGGTCGAGCGCGTCAACGCGATCGTTCTGAGCGGCGGCAGCGCCTTTGGCCTCGACAGCGCACAAGGAGTGATGCGTTACCTGGAAGAGAAGGGCGTCGGCTTCAAAACCGGCGCCGGCGTCGTCCCGATCGTTCCTGGCGCGGTGATCTTCGACCTGCCGTTCAGTGGCGCATCGAAGACGCGTCCCACCGCCGATTGCGGTTACAAGGCCGCCGTGGCCGCAGCGAATGGCGCGGTGCAAGAAGGCAACGTCGGCGCCGGCGCGGGCGCAACGGTCGGCAAGCTGGGCGCCTTCTTCAACTCGAACAACGCGAACATCAAGCCGATGAAAGCCGGCGTCGGCTCGGCGAGCATCGTCCTGTCGAACGGGCTCATCGTCTCTGCCATCGCGGTCGTCAACGCGCTCGGCGACATCATCGATCCCGTAACCGGACAGGTCGTGGCGGGCATGCGCAACGCCGACGGAAAGCTCGCGGACGCACGTAAGGTGCTGCGCGCCGGCGTTCCCGGCAGCGTCAAACCGATCGAGAACACGACGCTCGGAATCGTTGCGACCAATGCACGCTTGACAAAGATTCAGGTAAGCCGCTTGGCGTCGATGGCGGATGACGGCCTGGCGCGCGCAATTTATCCGGCGCACACGCAGGCCGACGGCGATACCGTGTTTGCGCTGGCGACCGGGAACTGGAGCGGAACTGCCGATCTCACCATCGTTGGCGGGCTGGCTGCCGACGTCATGTCGGAAGCGATCGTTCGCGCCGCGGTGATGGCGAAGAGCTCGGGAGGCCTGCCGTCCGCCTCGGATCTCGGCACCGTGCCGGCGAGATTCAAATAACCTGAATCTCTACCTCACCCTCCTTATCGTCTACTCCGTCGCGCTCGTCTCGATCGGGATGTGGATCTCCCGGTTCGTGCGGCGGAGCGCCGACTTCTTCGTCGCCGGGCGAGCGCTGACGCCGTCGCTGCTGTTCACCACGATTCTCGCGTCGAACATTGGTGCGGGGGCGACGATTGGCGCAACCGGCCGCGGCTACTTCGACGGCATCAGTGCGTGGTGGTGGAACGGATCGTCGGCGCTCGGTTCGGTCTTCCTCGCCTTCTTTGTCGGGCCGAGAATCTGGCGCGCCGCAAAAGCACACAACCTGTTCACGACCGGCGATTTTCTCGAACTGCGATTCGGCGCGCCCGTGCGCGGCATCGTCACCTCGCTGATCTGGCTTGGCACGCTCTCGATCTTCGCGGGCCAGCTCATCGCCGGCGCCGCAGTTCTCAGCGTCGTCGCCGGTGTGCCGCGATGGGAGGGGACGATCATCAGTGCCTTCGTCGTGACCGTCACGTTCATGGCCGGAGGTCTGCTCGGGACTGTATGGGTGAACGTCGTGCAGCTGTCAGTACTGATGGCCGGATTCGCGGTGGCGATCCCGATCGTGCTTGCGAAGGCAGGTGGGCTGCAAGGGATCATCACGGCAGCCGATGTGCCGCCGACATTCACGAACATGTTTTATTCCGGCGGCGCGCTGTCAGGCTGGCGCCTGCTGGTGTTCGCGCCGGCGTTCGTGATCTCGCCGGGCCTTGTGCAGAAAGCGTACGGCGCGGCGAGCGACCGGGCGGTGAGAGTTGGCATCGGCATTCAGGCAGCGGCATTGGCGCTGTTTGCGTTCGTGCCGGCGCTGCTCGGGATGGCCGCGCGCGCCACTCACCCGGGCCTCACCAATCCGAATATCGTGCTGCCGACGCTGCTCGTGGAGCAGCTTCCTCCCTGGTTCGGCGCACTGGCGCTGGCGGCAATTTTCTCGGCGGAGGTGAGCGCGTGCGACGCGATTCTCTTCATGCTCGCAACGTCGCTGTCGCAGGATCTCTACAAGCGCTTTCTGCAGCCCGAGGCTGACGACCGTGAAGTGCTGTTCATCGCCCGCCTCGCATCGCTCGCCGGTGGCGCGGGCGCCGTCGTGCTCGCGCTGCTGCTTGAAACCGTGCAGAGTGCGCTGGCAATCTTCTACGCGCTGCTCGGCGTAAGCCTGCTCGCGCCTGTGGTGGGCGGTCTGTACCTACCGCGTGCCGGCGCACCCGAGGCGCTCGCTGCGATCGCGGCAGGCAATATCACGCTGCTCGTGGCGCGCTTCGCGTTGCCTGCGAGCCTCGCCTGGATCGACCCCACCATCGCTGGATTGCTCGCATCTGTCGCGGCGTTCGTTGTCGTCTACGCAGCGCGAACTTCTGCGCCGCGCGCGCCCGTCGCGTCCGCGATACGATCTGATCGCCCATGACAACACATCGCATAGCAGTGCTGGCCGGCGACGGCATCGGCAAGGAAGTCATTCCGGCGGGAATGGAGGTATTGAAAGCGGCAGCGGTGCGCGAAGGCTTCACGCTGGAGTTCACGGCGTTCCCGTGGGGATGCGATTTCTATCTGAAGAACGGCCGCATGATGGACGTCGACGCCGTGGATCAGCTGACGAAGTTCGACGCGATCTATCTCGGCGCCATCGGCGATCCGAAAGTTCCCGATCATATTTCTGCCGGCGAACTGCTGCTGCCGCTGCGCCGCCGGCTCGTGCAGTACGTCAACCTGCGACCGGTGCGTTTGCTGCCCGGCATTACCTCGCCGCTCGCCGGCCGTACCGCCGCCGACATTGACATCGTCTGCGTACGCGAAAACTCGGAAGGCGAGTACTGCGGTGTCGGTGGGCGCGTGCATGCGGGCACAGCGGACGAACTCGCCGAGCAGACCGGCATCTTCACGCGCCGTGGCATCGAGCGGATCGCGCGCTACGGTTTCAAGCTGGCGGCATCGCGGCCGCGGAAGCTGCTCGCCAGCGCGACCAAATCAAACGCGCTGCAGCATTCGATGATGCTGTGGGATGAAGTCGTCGCCCAGGTCGCCAGGGAATTTCCGCAAGTCGACTACAAGAAGTATTACGTCGATGCGATCGCCGCGCGGCTGGTCACACATCCGCAGACGCTCGACACGATCCTGTGCTCGAATTTGTTCGGCGACATCCTCACCGATATCGGCTCTGCCATCTCCGGCAGCCTGGGCATTGCACCGAGCGGGAACATCAATCCCGAAGGCACGGCGCCGTCGATGTTCGAGCCGATTCACGGCTCCGCGCCGGATATCGCGGGCAAGGGGATCGCCAATCCCGTGGGCGCGATCTGGGCCGGGGCGATGATGCTCGATCACCTTGGCGAGCATGCGGCGCACGAGCGCATCGTCTCGGCGATTGGGCGCGTGTTCGCGGACGGCCAGGTGAAGACACCCGACCTTGGCGGCAAGTCGACAACGAAGGAAGTAGGCGAAGCGATCGCTCAGGCGGTTACGGCGGAAAGCCGACAGCCAGCTTGACGGCCGCGTACTCCGGATGCACGGAGCCGTCCGCGCATCGGATGATGAGCGACGGCTCGCGCCACGTACGGTCTCGCATGTGGGCCGGCAAGTCGACGCGCCGCATCATCGCGAACAGTCCAATCAGCGGCCGCTCTGCTTCACGGAACACAACGGGCCGTCGTCGCAGGATTGTCAGCTCCGCCACATGCGCGGCTTCTTCGATGCGACGATCCGCATCCGGAAACACGCAGGCGAACAGACCGCCGGGCGCAAGATGCGCAGCCGCCACGCGTGCGTAGTCGCGAATGTCGCCACGCATCTCGAATCGGCAGGCGATCTTCTGTGGAGTATCGCCTTCGATGCCGGTGCCAGGCGGAAAGTACGGTGGGCTGCCGAGCACCAGATCGAACTGCTCGTCCGGTGCGAGCGCTTCGTCGTGGCGGAAATCACCGAGCCGGATGTCGTAGCGCCCTGCCAGGCCGTTGTACGCGGCGGACCTCCGCGCCAGGCGCACGCTCTCTGCCTGCGCCTCGATCGTCACGAAGCGCGCGCCCGGCAAACGCCACGCGGCGATCATTCCGACCGAGCCAATGCCGGATCCGAGATCGAGGACGCTCGACGCCGACGGAGCCCACGTCGTGCCGTACCACGCCGTCAACACGTCGTCGGTCGAATAGCGATGACCGTCGCGCGGCTGCAAGAGGCGGAAGTGACCGCTGATCGCGTCGAGCGTTTCGTCGGGACCTACCTCAGGCGTCGAGTGTGCGCCCGGCGGAATAACACCTGGCTTCGCCCACCCCTTGAAATGGGATTCCATGATGCTTGGTGATTTGCGAATTGTTGTTGAAATCCGGTCACAAATCACTAATCACGAATCATCACGTTAACATTAGCTATGGCGCGATCGGCTCCTGCACACGCGTCCACCGGCGTTCACGCCCGCCTCGCGGCGTTTGTACTCGAACGATTTCCTTTCGCGCTCGGCGCGGTTCAGCGTGCCGTCGAGGTTTTCCAGCGCGACCGACTCGACTCTTCTTCGGACACGCTGGGCAGCGAAATCCAACGCCAGCTCCGCAACGTCGACGTCGCGGACCTTCTGGAGACGACGCCAGGAGTTACGGCTGAGGAGCGTTGGAAGGTAGCCGTCACCGAGCTGCTCGACGCGGTGGACGGCTTTCTTGCGCGCGAGTCGATTGCCGCATCCCTGAGCGCAGACGAAAAGCTCGAAATGATGCGCGGCATGATTCTGATGCGTGCGCTCGACAACCGCCTGAAGCAGTTCTATCTGCAGGGCGACGTCAAGTACGGCAGCCTCGGCGTTCAGGGCAAAGGATTCCGATCGCTCGGTCAGGAAGCAATCTACGGCGCCGGGATCCGTCTGCACCGAGGCGAGAAGTACCGCCATAGCAGCGGAGCGTGGCAGGGGGATGTGGTCTGCCCGCTCATTCGCGACAACGCGCTCGTCCTGGCAATGCACAACGATGCATGGACGATCCGCATGATTCTCAACGCGCAGATCGGCAAGGCCGGTCCGCCCATGGAGGGGCGCGACATCCACGTCGCTGCGTGGGACTGGGGCATCCTGCCGCCGACCGCGCCGCTCGGCATCAACGCCGTCAACATCGCCGGCGTGGCGATGGCATTTGCGCGCGAGGGATCGGACCGCGTCGCCGTGTCGCTCATCGGCGAAGGCGGGGCGTCGCTCGGCGAGTGGCATGAGGCGATTAACGCCTGCGCGGTAAGAAAGCTGCCGGCCATCTTCTGCCTTCAGAATAACCAGACGGCACTTTCCACTCCCGTGAACGAGCAGTCCGCGGTGCGCGTATTTGCCGACCGCGCCGCCGGCTACGGTGTCCCGGGAATCACGATCGACGGTACGGATCCAGAGGCAATTGCCGCCGCATTCACGTGGGCGGCGGATCGTGCGCGTGCCGGACTGGGCCCGACGCTCGTCGAGCTGGTGTCGATGCGGATGTGCGGCCACGCCCATCACGACGACATGCTGTATCTCGGCAAGGAACCGCCGGTGTCCTGGGAGTGCGCGCCCGTGGCCGAGGGCGCTTACGTCGATCGCGAGCAGTACGAGTACTGGTCGGAGAAGGATCCGATTGCCAGCTACGCTGCCAAGCTGCTCGACGAAGGCCTGATGCGATCGGGCGATCTCGAGACCTTCAAGCGCGAAGCGGAAGCGATCGTCGAAAAGGAGGCGCGCGCCGTCATCGGCGCGCCATGGCCACAACCGGAGAGCGCTGGCCTCGGCGTGCTCGCCAACGAGCCGCCGCGCGTGCACATCGAGCCGCTCGCCCCGTCAACGCGGTTGAGTGTTGACCTCGATCCTGCGCTGCCGGCGCTCGAGGCAGGCCTGCCGTTCGATCGCAAAGGCATGACGTTCCTCGAGGCGGTAACGGCTGGTGTCGCTGACGCGCTGCGAGCAGATGCGCGTGTGTTTGTGTACGGCGAAGACGTCGGTGGGCTCTATGGCGGCGCGTTCCTCCTGCTGCGCCCGCTGCTGAAGGAGTTCGGCGACCGCATCATCAACTCGCCCATTGCCGAGAACGCGATCTTCGGCATTGCCGTAGGCGCCGCAATCGCCGGTCAGCGCCCGATTGCCGAAGTGCAGTTCAACGATTTTGCCGCGACCGGATTCAATCAACTGGTGAACAATGCGGCGAAGCAGCGCTACCGTTGGGGCGCGTCGATTCCGATGGTGCTCCGGATGCCCTGGGGCGGGTTGCGACACGCGGGGCCGTATCACAGCCAGAACACCGAGGCGTGGTTCTACCGCACGCCCGGCCTGAAGATCGTGGTGCCGTCGACGCCGCAGGACGCACGCGCGTTGATGGCCGCCGCCGTCGCGGATCCGGATCCGGTCCTCTACTTCGAGCACATCGCGCTCTATCGCGATCCGCGCGTGAAACAGGTGCTCCCGGCGGGGCCGCCGGCGCCCATGGCGATCGGCAAGGCAGCACTGCGGCGCTCAGGCGGCGACCTCGCCATCATTTCTTACGGTGCGTACGTGCACGTCGGTATGCGCGTGGCGGAGACGCTTGCGGCCGACGGTATTCAGGCAAGCGTGCTCGACCTGCGCTCACTGGCGCCGCTCGATAAGGAGGCGGTCCTTGCCGTCGCGCGGCACTGCAGCAAGGTGCTCATCATCCACGAAGACACACGCACCGGCGGCGTGGGCGAAAGCCTCGCCGCGATTATTCAGGAAGAAGCGTTCGAGTCGCTCGACGCTCCCGTCCGCATCGTCGGCGCGCTCGACACGCCGGTGCCGTACTCACCGCCGCTCGAAGAGTTCTTCCTTCCATCAGAAGAGCAGATCGAACGCGCCGCGCGTTTGTTGATCGGTTATTGACTATTCGTAGCGAAGCGCCTCAATCGGATCGAGACGCGCGGCTCGCATGGCGGGGACGAATGAGCTGACGAGACCGACGAACATCAGGATAGCGGTGCAGATTCCGAGGAGCTGGACATCGAGCACCAGGTAAATGTCCGCGGATCGCGTCGCATCATCGAGCAGCTCCGACAAAAAGGGACGCGGGCTCAACGCCCAGACGAGGATGTAGGACAGCAGCACTCCCGCCGCGCCTCCCGCAAACGTCGTGACCAGGCCCTCGAGCAGAAACTGAAGCAGGATGGCGCCGCGCCGCGCGCCGAGCGCCTTGCGCAGGCCGATTTCGCGCGTACGCTCGGTCACTGAGACGAACATGATGTTCATCACGCCGACCCCGCCGATAGCGAGCGTCAGCACGCCGATGAACGTGAGGACAAGCTTCAATCCGAACACAATGGGACCGACGATCTTCTGCGTATCCTCGAAACCCCAGACCATGATCGCCCGCTCGTCACTCGGGTTGAACCGCAGCCGGCCGGCGAGCGTGCTTCTGACGTCGGCGATGGCCTTGGCATTCACTGTAGGCGTGATCGCCTGCATCACGGTGAAGTTCACGTACTCGGTATTCCACAGCTGGCCGGCCGTCGTATACGGAATGAACAACGATTCCTTGTCAGGGGCTGTGTAGTTCGACAGCTGCACCTTTTCGTGCTGCACGCCGACAACGTCGAAACGAACGCCCTTGATGCGGATGCTCTGCCCGACGGCTGGCGTCGCGCCAAACATCTTGCGTGCGACTTCGCTGCCGAGAAAGACGACGCGGCGCTGCAGGCGGACATCCTCGGCGTCGATGAATCGTCCGACCGCCGCCTGCTCGCTGCGCATCGAGGCATACGTCGGTGCCACGCCGCGTGTCAGGTAGGTCGATTGCTTCTCCCGCCAGGCCACCAGCGTCATCTGCGTGAACTCGGGACTCCACTGCTTGACGAACGGCACCTGGCCGATGGCTTCGGCGTCGGCGAGACGGAGTCGGACACGCTGGCCGGCGCGCTCGCCGCCGGCCTGCATGCTCGTTTGTCCGCCCATGACGATCGAAACCCCGTCACCGAATGCACCCTCGAACCCGCGGAGGAGAGCAGCATCGAACCCATTGCCGTAGGCGAGCAGCATGACGACGGAGACGATGCCCCACGAAATGCCGAGCATCGACAAGGCAGCGCGCATCCGGTTGCGGAAGAGACCTACCATCGCCTCGCGCACGATCTGCTTGAGAACGCGGCGGCTCATGCTTCAAACCGCAGCGCCTCGACAGGCGGCAGCTGCGCGGCGCGCCGCGCAGGGTACGTCGACGTCACGACTCCGACGAACACCAGCGCCAGCACCGCGGCTGCGCCCGATTGCCACGTCAGAATCATTCCGTCGAACCGCGGTGGCATCGGCGCCAGGTTGACGAGCGCGCACAATCCGAGCGCGATGACGAAGCCTGCGGCACCGCTCAGCAACGTCAGCGCGAACCCCTCGAGGAAGAACTGCCGTTGAATGTGTCCTGTCGTCGCACCGAGCGCCTTGCGGATGCCGATCTCACGGGTGCGCTCGCGCACCGCAACCAGCATGATGTTCATCACACCCAGTCCGCCCAAGCTCAACGTCACCAATCCGACGACGCTGAAGAAGTCCTTCATCGCCTGAATCATCCGGCCGAACATGATGGATTCGAGCGACGTGTCCCAGACGCGAATCGCGTCGCGATCGTTCGCATCGAAGTTGTGGTGGTTGGCGAGCACTCGGCGGACCTCGCGCGCCAGCGGCCAGTCGATGTCCTCGATGCGTCCCGTCCGCGCATTTAGAATCGCCGGCAGATCGGCAACGACGTCGTCTTTCGGCGCGACGATGATTTGGGACAGGACGCCATCGGGCGCATCGGCGCGCGGAAAGTCGCGCGCCATCGCACTGAACGGCACGAACACTTTGTCATTGTCACGACCGTTGTACGCGCTGTCCTGATTCTTCTTTCTAATACGGCCGATGACGGTGTACGGAATCCCATTCAACTGAATGGACTCGCCGATGCTCCGGCGCGTCGAGAACAACTGAGTAGTCGCGTCGAAACCGACGATGGCGACGCGGCGGGCTTCACGTTCGTCGGCATCGTTGAACAGGCGACCGCGATCGACTTCCACCGTGCGAATGTCCTGATACTGCGGCTCGATGCCGTCGACGAGGATGGCAGCGGCGTTATACGCGCTCTTCACGCTCATCGCGCCGCGCTGCAGTTCCGCGCTGACGACGGCGATCATGCGCGATTCGGTCTGCAGCGCGTGCACATCGTCCATGGTGAGCAGGATCTGACGTCCGGCACGCTCACCACCGGCCTGCAGGCCGGTACGTGCACCCCACACGATGGCGATGTTCTTTCCCAACTCCATCAGCACCTTGTTGTTGCCGCGGCGAAAGCCTTCGCCCGTCGCCTGCAGGATGATGACGGAGATGACGCCCCACAAGATGCCGAACATCGTGAGGAAGCTGCGCAGTTTGTTCGCGCGCAGGTTCGCCACTACCTGACGGAAGACTTCAAGCATCTCAGTTCGGGAGCACGACCTTATCGCCGGCGTTGACGCCGCGGACGATCTGCATCCGCGTCCCGTTTCCGACGCCGACCTGCACCGGCACTCGCCTGCGGCCGCTACGTGACGAGGCATCAAGAACATCGACGGACGCATTGTGACGGTCGTCGTAGAAAACCGCCGCCTCGGGCACGAGTACAGAGTTGGGGAATTCCTCCAGGATGATCTCGGCGTTCGCCGTCATGTTGGCTTTCAGTTCCTTCCCTGGATTATCGATTGAGACCTTCACCTCGAATGTCGTCACGTTGTCCTTGTCGACGCCAATGGGCGAGATCTGCGTGACCTTCCCCTTGAACGTTCTGTCGCGGAAACTCTCCGTCGTGATGCTGGCAGCCTGGTCGAGGCGCACGCGGCCGATGTCCGCTTCATCCACCTTGCCGCGCACGAACACGCGATCGATGTCGCCCAGCGTGAAGACGAGCGTGCCGTTTGCGCCGAGATTCAGGATCGACGACACCGGACTGCCGATTTCGACATCGCGCGTCAGCACGGTCGCGCGGATCGGCGCCCGGATGGTCGCGTTGGCGAGGTCCTCTTCCGCGTTTTCAAGCGCGGCGCGAGCCTGCGCCACGTTGGCGACGGCCTCTGACACCTTCGCGCGGCTGATGACGAGCTGCCCCTGCGCTGCCTGCTGACGGTTCACAGCCTGCTCCAACGCACTCTTCGCATCATCAAGGTTCGACTGCGACACGAGCTTCTGATCGAACAGCTGCTGCGCGCGCTCCGCGTTTCGCTTCGCGAATGCGACGTCCGGCGATTGCGCCTGTATCTCGTCTTTTTTCAACTGCGCGGCGGTGCCCTCGTGCGCCGCTTCCGCCGCCTGCAGATTGGCACGAGCCTGCCGAAGTCGTGCGGTAAGATTTTCGCGATCGAGCTCCGCCAGCACCTGGCCAGGCTGCACCAACTGATCGACGTCGACGTACAGTTTTTCGATGATGCCGTTCGCCTTCGACTTGATTTCGACCTTGGTGATCGGCTCGACCTTGCCGGTGGCGACAACGGATCGACGCATCGTGCCGCGTTCGACGACCGTGATCTTCGCGGGGTCAATGGTGGTCGAGGCGCCGGTAAGGGCGGTAAACCCCCAGACACCCGCCACGACAAGCAGGACAAGAACGCTGACGATCAGGGTTTTGCGCGACTTCTTCATAATCCGACTCCGCCGAACCTTCGGCGTGACAGGCATGTAGTTCTACGGACGAGGAGACCCAAGGGTTTCAACCCAGCTTATGTGGATTCTGCGAACGGTCAATGAGGGCGAACCGGAAAAAACATTCCGAATCCTGCCAGGCGGCGTGCGGACGATCGGCCGCGCCACAGGAGCGGACTTCAGCGTCGACGGGGCACTCGTATCGCGCGTCCATTGTCGTCTGATTGCGACAGCCGGCGGCGGCCTTGAAGTGCGGGACCTGGACAGCACGAACGGTACGTTCGTGAACGGCAAACGCGTCGAGACGGCGCAGCTGGAGTCCGGCGACCGGATCCAGATTGGACGAGTCGAACTCGTAGCGTTGAAAGACGCGGATTAGCGTCGCGCGGAGAGGTATTCCAGGATGAACGGGTTCGTCGTCCTCTCCGTTCCGATGGTCGTGTCGGCCCCATGGCCCGAGTGGACCACCGCATCGTCTCCGAGCGGAAACAACACGCCGACGATGGATTGCAGCAGCGTCTCATAATCGCCGCCCGGCAGATCGGTGCGGCCGATCGATCCGGCGAACAGCGTGTCGCCGACGAAGAGATCTTTACCGGCAGTACCCTTCTTGCCGATCTGCAGGCAGACACCGCCCGGGCAGTGACCGGGCGTGTGATGCAGCCGCACTTCGTAGTCGCCGAAGTAGATGGGGCTCATGTCGTAGAACACGTCGATCGGCGGCTGCCGCTGGACCTTGAAGCCGAACATCGCACCCTGCTGCGGCGCAGCATCGTAGAGAAACAGATCGTCGTGGTGCAGATAGACCGGCGCATCGAAAGCATCCTTTGCGGCGCGTACGCCGGTAATGTGATCGATGTGCGCATGCGTCAACAGGATGTGCCGAATATCCAAGTCGTGATCGCGCACGGCGGCAAGCAACAGGTCCACCTCGTCGCCCGGATCGATGATGATGCCTTCGCGCGTACGCTCGCACCCCACGACGAAGCCGTTCTTGTAGAACGGGGCTTCAGCCCGAACTTCGACAATCATTCACTACAATCGTACACATGATCGTGTGCGTCCTCGACGACCTGCTGTTCTCCGTGAAGATCTCCACCGCCGCGAAATCGCTGGGCACAGACGTGTACTTCGAGCGTACTCCCGGGATGGCGGTCGCCCGTGTGAAGGAGAAACAGCCGTCTCTCGTCATCTTTGACCTCAACAGTGCCAAGCTCAATCCGCTTGCGGCGATTGCGGAATTGAAGGCGGATGCCGCGACGCGCGGCATCCGGACGCTTGGCTTCGTCTCGCACGTGCATGCCGACGTGATCGCTGCCGCGCGTCAGGCGGGGATCGACGAAGTGCTGGCCCGCTCCGCTTTCAGCGATCGGCTGGGCGAGATCCTGCGGGGATGATCATCGCCACAACCACCAGACGATGGCGACGGCAATGAGCAGCACAACGAGGGCGAGTGCCAGCACGCCTCGACTTCCGTGCTGTACCACCTCGGGAAGGTCCTCTTCGTCTCCCACTAATCCACGCGAATCGAGGACGGCCGCGACGCTTCTCAGCTCCGCCGCGAACGCCGCGGCGCTTTGGTGCCGACTGTCCGGGTTCGGTGCCACCGCTTTCAGCACGACCGCGTCGAGCTCCGGCGGCACGTGACTGTTTGTGGCGCTCGGCGCAGCCGCGCCTCGATGCAGCGGCCGCCGGCCTGTCAGCAACTCGAACAGCACAGCGCCGACCGAGTAGATGTCGGAGCGCTCGTCCGAAGGCAGACCGCGCGCTTCTTCCGGCGAATCGTAATCGTGCAGCGTGGCGTCGCCGGGCGTTGCGAACCCGTCGCGCGATGCAAGCGCAAATGCGGGAATCTTCGCGTGTCCCCTGGCCGTGATGACGACTGAATCCGGGCTCAATCCGCCGTGCACGTAGCCGCACGCGTGCGCATCCGCCAAGGCGTCGGCCATCTGTATCGCCACATCGATGGCGCGGCGGACATTGAGCGGCCGGCCAGCCATTTCGTGGCGAAGCGACTGGCCTTTCAGGAACTCGAAAACGATGTAGATCCGACCGTCGTGCTCGCCGACATCAAACACCGTGATGATGTTTGGATGCGACAGCGCGACGAGACCGCGTGCGCGGTCGATGAAGGTGTCGCGTTTGGCAGCGGCGACGTAGTCGGCCGGCAGCACGCGCACGACAACCGTGCGTCCTTTTCTGGTGTCGCGAGCGCGGAACAGGTCTCCGGGTCCTGCCGGCTCCAGATGTTCGAGAAGGTTGTAGTGGTCGATGACGGCGATGGGCCCTGGAACCGATGTCGTCATTCTGTCTTCTGCTCGATGACCGTCTGCACCAGCTCCTTGGCGTCACCGATCTGCTCGATGACCAGCGCAATGTCGAGCGTCGGCCGCCCAGGCATGCGGGTGCTCTGACAATAGACGCTGTGCTGTCCGATCATTGCCAGCGCGTCGGTCAGCAGGTCCATCGCCACCGCGAGGCGACCGCGGCCGATGCCCATCATCGTTTCGTGAACTTCGAGCGCGTCGCGGTGCTTTTCGAGGGCCCCCATCTCACCCTTTCTTCGGCGGCTTCGCCGGACGGATTTCGACGCGGCTCGGCAGGCTGCGCGACGGATGTTGGAGCAGATCCACCACGACCTCGGCGACATCATCGGGCGACAGTTTCCAATCGGCGCCTGCGGTCTGATGTCCGCCGAAGTTTGTGTTGACGGATCCGGGCATCACGTACGCCACGCGGATGCCGTCATGACGGACCTCCTGCATCAACGCCTCGCTGAAGGCGTTGAGCCCGGACTTTGAGGCGCAATACGCGGCCGCCTCCGGGAACGCGTTCTTTCCAGCAAGACTGCTGATGTTGATGATCCAGCCGCCACGCTTCCTGAGATGCGCCAGCGCCGCGCGGCAACAGTAAAAGACGCCGGTCAGGTTGGTGTCGATGACGTCGTGCCACTGTTCGACCGACATCTCCGCCACCGGCGTGAATACACCGACGCCTGCGTTGTTGATCAGAATATCGATGCCGCCGAAGCGTGACGCAGCAGCGTTGAACATGCGCTCGACGTCTGCGTACTCGCGAACGTTCGCGATGCTCCCCATGGCCTTCGCGCCGAGCTCGCGTGCAGCCTCGTCGAGCGGCTTCTGCTTCGTGCCTGTAATCACGACGTTGGCATCGCTCTTAACGAGCGCACGCGCGATGGCCAGGCCGATGCCTCGCGATCCGCCGGTGACAATCGCCGTCTTCCCACTGAGTGTCGCCATGACAACCGGTAGAATACTCCACCGGTTCATGACCACTGTTGCGATCGTTGGCGCCGGCGACATCGGCGGCGCGTGTGCACAGGCGCTGGCGTCGCGCGATCGCGTCAGTCGCATTCTTGCGATCGATGCGGCGGTGAACGCCGCGGCCGGCAAGGCGCTCGACATCCAGCAGGCGGGCGCGATCGCGGGGTTTCACACGCGGCTGGATGCGACCGCTGACGAGTCGCGCGTGGTCGGCGCCGCGGTCGTGGTAGTCGCGGATCGATTTGCTGCCGGGTCGCCGGAATGGCAGGGCGGCTCGCCGGAATGGCAGGGCGAAGAGGGGCTCGCACTCATCAAGCGCATCGCGGCGTTCGCAGCGGATGCATCGATCGTGTTCGCAGGTGCGAGGCAGTCTGATCTGATCGAAGCTTCGTCTCAAGAGGCACGCATTGCCGCCCGCCGATTGATCGGCTCGGCGACAGAGGCGCTTGCCGCAGCCGTGGCGGGTATCGTGGCTATGGAAGCAGGCTGCGCGGCCGACGAAGTGTCGGTTGCGGTATTGGGCACTCCTCCCGCATCGTTCGTATTGCCGTGGAGTGACGCGTCAATCGGCGGCTACGCTCTCGAACGGGTCCTCTCGCAGGTGCAGCTGCGGCGCATCGAGGCACGAGTCGGGAAGCTGTGGCCGCTTGGACCTTATGCGCTCGGCACCGCGGCGGCTCGCATCGTCGAAGCGGTGGTCGGGGCATCGCGGCGTTCCTACAATGTGTTGACGATGCTCGGAGGGGAGTTCGGCGTCCGGAACCGCGTCGGGACGGTGCCCGCGCTTCTCTCGTCGTCTGGTATTGTGCACACGCGCGTGCCAGCGCTGAACACGCGCGAGCGGGTCCAGCTCGAAACGGCGCTGGGTGTCTGATGCGTAGAATCTTAATCACCGTTCTTCTGATCGGCGCCGCCGCTGTCCACGCGGCGCCGGGCGACATCGACGCCGATCGCCTGCTCGATCACATTAAATTCCTGGCGTCAGACGACTTGAAAGGTCGGGCATCCGGAAGCCCCGAGCTCGAGCGAGCGGCGGAGTACATCGCGCAACAGTTCAGAGCCATCGGTCTCAGACCCGGAGGCGACGACGGCTCATGGTTCCAGCCGTTCGAACTAATCGCTGGCGTCAACGTCGGTGCGGGCAACTCACTGGTCATCTCGGATAAAGGCCGATCGGTGAAGTTCTCTATCGGCTCGACGTATTACCCGTTGTCGGCGATCCCGAACGAGTCCCCGAACGTTCCGTCCGATCAGGAAGACAAAGTTCCGCTCGTGTTCGCCGGCTACGGGCTCGTCGCGCCCGAGCGGAACTATGACGATTACGCCGGCATCAACGTCAACGGGAAAGCCGTCCTCATCTTCAGCCACGAGCCGCAGGAAAACGACGCCAACAGCCCGCTGAACGGCAACCGGCCGATGCCGCAGACGACGTTGTATCAGAAGGCGGCGGTCGCGCACGGGCTTGGCGCGCGCGTACTGATCGTCGTCGGCGATGCAACGCACTCGATGGATCAGGGCCTGTATCACACGTTTCACGAAGTTCCAGACCTCGATGAAGCTGGGATGCCAGTGCTGCGCGTGCGGCGCGCCGAGATGCAGCCGCTGCTGGACGCGTGGGGTCTCGACGCGCTCGCGCGTCAGATCGACCTCGATCTACGGCCGCGATCGCGGCTGCTCAAGGACGCGACCATCGATTACATGGAATTCCTCGCGCGCGATCGGAAGACCGTTCGCAATGTCGTTGGCGTATTGCCCGGATCGGATCCGGTGAAGGCCCGCGAGGCGATCGTCATCGGCGCTCACTACGATCACGTCGGCCTGGGCGGTCGGCTGTCGATGACTCCGGAACGCGCGGGAGAGGTACACAACGGCGCCGACGACAACGCGTCCGGCACCGCATCGATTATTGAGGTGGCGCGCGCCGCGATGGCCGAGCGCGCACGTTTTCCGCGGACGCTGATCTTCGTTACATTCGCGGGCGAAGAGCGCGGACTGCTCGGCTCGATGCACTACGTCGCATCGCCGCCAGTATCGATGGGTGACACGATCGCCATGCTGAATCTCGACATGGTCGGCCGCTCACATGGGTCCGTGGATGTCAGCGGCTTGGATAACGCGACCATCAAGGGCGATCTGATGGGAGCCGCGCAGGCGGCCGGCAGCATCGACATCAAGCAGGAAGGGCCCGGCGCCGGGCGCAGTGACGACTCGTCGTTTCTGGCGGCGCGCGTTCCCGCCGTCAACTTCTTCACCGGTTTTCATCCCGACTATCACCGTCCGACGGACGACTGGCAGAAGATCGACAAAGCGGGAACAGCGCGCGTAGCCGCCCTGGCGCTCGAGTTCGCGGCGCGGCTGGCGGCCGACGATCGACTTACGCGCTGAAGGCTGGCGTTGGGCGGTGCATGTTCAGGCCGGTAGTGAACGCCTGCAGCCGCTCGCGCAGCATCAGGCGCCCGCGGTGAAGGCGCGACTTCAGCGTCTGGTCCTTCACCTTGAGACGCGTGCTCGCTTCCTCGGTGCTCAGGCCCTCGATGTCTCTTAGCACGACCGGCACGCGGTAAATCTCCGGCAGCTCGGCAATCGCCACAACGACGGCGCGGCGCAGCTGAGCGCGGAGCAGCTCCTCGTCAGGCATGCTCGACCAATCCGCCGGTTCGCGCAACGTCCGCTGCCCATCGTTTTCCCGTTCGCGGACGGTCTCGGACTGCTGAGCTGCACGCGTCAGCCTGGCC
This sequence comes from Vicinamibacterales bacterium, assembly GCA_035492455.1. Lineage (GTDB taxonomy): Bacteria > Acidobacteriota > Vicinamibacteria > Vicinamibacterales > UBA2999 > Gp6-AA40. Next base: position 53,311 of record DATJJE010000039.1, read on the forward strand.
GAGCGCAGCTTGGACATCGCGGTATTGAAGGTAATGCGGTAGATCCACGACGAGAGCGCCGAGTCGCCACGGAATGCGCCAATCTTGCGGTACACCTTCATCAGCACGTCCTGGGTGACTTCCTCCGCGTCCTCGCGGTTCTTCATCTGTCTGAGCGCCAGCTGGTAAATCCTTGACCCGAAACGCTCTGCCAGCTCATGCACGGCGGTCTCGTCGCGCGCCTGCAGCCTGGCAACCAGCAGGCGATCCTCGGTCCTGTTCATGTTTATCCTCGTCGATAACTAGAACACCGACCGATTCGGTCTTATTCCCGCCCCTGCGAGTCAGAGTCGGGTGACGCCCCGTCACCCGAGTCAGAGTCGGGTGACGCGTCGTACCGTACTCCGACTCGGATATAAGGCGACTCAACTTGGCAGTCCGTGCAAAATACAGAGGCCGTTGGTCGTAGCAGCCATCTTCGTCGTCGCGGCGCTGATCTTCGTCAACGCCGTGTACGTGGCCGCCGAATTCGCCGCCGTCAGCGCCCGCCGCAGCCGGATCCGTCAGCTGGCCGAGGAGAAGAATCGCCTCGCCTGCTGGCTGATGCCGGTCCTCGACCACCCCATCCTCCTGGAGCGATACATTGCCGCCTGCCAGATCGGCATCACCGTATCCGGTCTCGTGCTCGGCGCCTACGCGCAGGCGACAATCGCGCGCGCCCTGACGCCATGGGTGGCGTGGGCGGGTCTTCAGGAAGGAACCGCCGCCAAGGTTTCCGTCGGCCTCGTCCTGCTGCTGCTGACCGTTGCCCAGGTGATCTTCTCGGAGCTGGTACCGCGCTCACTGGCCCTTCGATACCCGACGCCGGCCGCGCTCTATGCCGTGGTGCCTATGGCGCCGTCGATGTGGCTGTATCGGCCATTCATCACGTGGCTGAATGCGACCGGCCTCCTGCTGCGCCGCCTCATCGGCGCGCCGCCGAAAGCCCACCGCCACATCCACTCGCCCGAAGAAATCGAGCTGCTGATCGCCGAAAGCCGCGACGGCGGCCTGCTCGAACCTGACGAGCATCGACGACTGCGCCGCGCACTCCGCCTGAACCTCCGCCAGGCCAAGCAACTGATGGTGCCGCGACCCGAGATCTCCGCGATCGACATCAACACCCCGCTCAACGACGTGATTCGCCTCGTCGCGCAGAGCCCCTACTCGCGACTGCCCGTCTACCGCGACTCGATCGACAACATCGTCGGAATGCTGCACACCAAAGATCTCGTACGATGGCTGGTGAGCGGCCAGTCAGGCGGGACGCTCGACGCAATCATCCGTCCGATAGCCAGCGTGCACGAGAGCGTGACCGCCGATCGCGTTCTCCGCCACCTTCGCGAACGCCGGACACATCAGGCGCTCGTCGTCGATGAATTCGGCGGCACCTCGGGCCTGATCACACTCGAAGACGTTCTGTCTGAACTGCTGGGCGATATCGGCGACGAGTTCAAGGCGGGCGAGCCGGTGGCTGAAACTCTGGCCGACGGCAGAGTCCGTCTACCTGGCCAGATGGCCGCCGATGATGCCGCAACCTATCTGAATACGAAGTGGGATACGGACGCGACGACGCTGAACGGATTGATCATGGAAGCGCTGGGCCACCTTCCAATTCCGCATGAGCGCGTGGTGATCGGCGACTTCGAGTTCGAGGTCGAGGACGTCCGACGGCGCGCGCTCGTCTCCGCGCTTGCACGCCGTGTCCGCACCGCGGACGCGGATGAGGAGGAGCAGGCGTGAGCGCCGTTCTGTTCACGCTCGGCGTGATTGTCGTTCTACTGCTGGCAAATGCCTTGTTCGTGGCGGCGGAATTCGCCATCGTCGGCGTGCCACGCACGAGCGTCGAGCGCCTGGCATCGCACGGCAACGCGCTGGCCCGCCGCGTGCTGCGCATCCTCGAACACGCCAAACGTCGCGATCGATACCTGGCGACAACGCAGATCGGCGTGTCGCTCGCAAGCCTTGGACTCGGTATGTACGGTGAGCACGTCATCGCCGAATGGATCGGCAACTGGCTCGAGCCGATGACCATCGCCAGATTTATTGCCGCTCACACCGTGGGCAGCATCGTTGCCGTCGCCATCCTCACCTATGCGCACCTGGTGGTCGGAGAGATGGTACCGAAGGCGCTGGCGCTGCAGAGCGCCGAGCGCACGGCAATGTGGGTGTCGCCCCTCATCGAAACAATCGAAAAGGCGATTCTGCCGCTTGTCGTCTCGCTCGATGCACTGCGCGCCATGGTCGTCCGCGCGATCGGCATCGAAGGGGAGGTGGCCGAGGAAGAGCGGTACCACAGCACGGAGGAGCTGCAGTTAATCATCGAGGAGAGCAAGGAAGAAGGTCTCCTGCGCGGCGAATCGGGTCGCATTCTCAGCGAACTATTCGAGTTCGGCGACCTCACGGCTGGCCAGGTGATGGTGCCGCGCGTTCGCCTCGTCTCAATTGGCGTGGGTACGACCGCCGACAGGCTGCGTGAGATCGTGCGGATGCGACCGCACACGCGCTTCCCTGTCCACACCGGCGATCCCGATGACATCCTGGGCAGCGTCCACATCAAGGACCTGCTCCGCCATATCGTCTCCAATCAGCCAATCACCCCTGCAGATGCGCGGCCGGTCCCGTACATCCCGAACACGATGCCGCTCGACGAAGTGCTCGGCGCCATGCGGCGCACACGCGCACAGATGGCGGTGGTGATGGACGAACATGGCGGCACCGCCGGCATCGTCACCATCGAGGACCTGTTCGAAGAGGTCGTCGGCGACATCGACGAAGGCCGTGGCCGCACGCCCATCTGGCGCGAGCCGACGGGACGGTTGCTGGTCCGGGGAACGGTAAGGCTGAAGGATGCTGGTGACGCCATCGGCCGATCGCTCGAGCATCCGGACGTTCAGACGATCAGCGGTCTCGTTCTCTCGCTGCTGGGACGCCCGGCAGTCGTCGGTGATGTGGTGACCTGGAACAACGTGCGAATCGAGGTGGCCGCCGTGGCGGGCCGCGGCGTCCTCGACGCGGCGCTTACATATCGAACACCTCCGCGAAGCGAGCAATGACGCGCTCCTCGACCTCTTCGATGCGCAACGCGTGTCCAACCAGCTTCTGCAACGACGTGACGCCACGGTCGACGATGCCGCATGGCACGATCAAATCAAAGTCGTCCAGCCGCGTGTTCACGTTGTATGCAAAGCCATGGCTGGTGATCCAGCGCGAGATGCGCACGCCTATCGCCCCGATCTTTTCCGCCCCGACCCACGTGCCCGACATGCCATCAACACGCCCGGCCGCAACGCCGTAATCGGCGCACACACGGATCATCACTTCTTCGAGGTCGCGGACGTAGCGATGAACATCGCATCGATCCGGCCGCAGGTCGAGAATCGGATAGCCGACGATCTGCCCGGGACCGTGATAGGTCACGTCACCACCGCGCCCGGCATCGTGGACCTCGACGCCACGCTCGGCCAGCAGCGCGTCGCTGGCGACAACATGCGAGCGGCTGTCCCGACGCACGCCGAGCGTGATCACCGGGGGATGCTGCAGCAGCAGAAGGAGATCTGGGACGCGGCCGCCGCGGCGCTCTTCGACGAGCGCCTTCTGCATCTCAACCGCCGCGCCGTAGGGAACGACGCCAAGTCGCCGCACCTCGAGGGTTGCGCCCGTCTTCGCCGAAGGCTTCGGCGGGCAGGCGCTAGCAGTCGTTGACGTCAAAGCACTCCAGCCGCTGCTTCACGTCGGCCATGAACTGATCCGCGACGGCGCCATCGACCAGCCGGTGGTCGTATCCGAGCGTAAGGTAGGCCATCGTCCTGATGCCGACTGCATCGTCAACGACGACCGGCCGCTTCTCAATGGTCCCGACGCCCAGGATCGCGACCTGCGGTTGATTGATGATCGGCATGCCGAACTGCGCGCCGAATTGTCCGGGATTGGTGATGGTGAACGTCCCGCCATGTACTTCGTCGGGATTGAGGCGCTTCGCGCGGGCGCGGTCCGCGACATCCGCAATGGAGCGGCTCAATCCGAGCACGTTCTTCTCGTCGGCGTTCTTGATCACCGGCACGATCAATCCGTCGTCGAGAGCCACGGCGATACCGAGGTTGATGTCCTTCTTGTAGACGACGTTCTCACCGTCGATCGATGCATTGATCGTCGGATGATGATGCAGAGCCTCGACGATGACGCGCGCGATGAAGGCCATGTAGGTCAGCTTCGCGCCAATCGCTTCGTACTCGGCTTTCTTCTGCTGGCGCAGCTTTTCGACCTGCGAGAAGTTGACGTGGAAAACCGAGTAGACATGCGCGGAGGTCTGTTTGCTGAGCACCATGTGCTCGGCAATCTTCTTCCGCATCACCGACATCTTCTCGACGCGATCGGCACCCGTGGGTCTGGCGATTCGCGTTGCTGGAGTTGGCGTCGGGGATGGTGTCGGAGCCGGCGTAAAAGCGTGCGTAGAGGCCGGCTTTAGCCCGCCTCCCTCTAGATACCCGAGGATGTCGTGCTTTGTGACGCGACCTCCGACACCCGATCCGTTGATCTGCGCGATGTCGACGTTGTGCTCCTTGGCGATGCGACGCACAAGCGGTGACGATCGACGACGACCGTTGCCCGATGACCCCTCGACTGTGCTCCGGGCAGGCTGCTCGGACTTGATCGCCGTGACCGTCTTGTCGGCAGGCGTCGGGGCGGGCGTCGTCTGCCCATCGGGCTGCTGCTTTACGGGTGCCGCCTCGGCAACGTCGCCTGGTTGACCGATCGTGGCGACAACGGTATTGACGCCGACCGTTTCCCCTTCGCGCACTTTGATGTCGGTGAGGACGCCCGCAGCAGGTGAGGGAATCTCGGCGTCCACCTTATCGGTCGAAATCTCAAATAGCGGCTCGTCGCGCTCGACCTGGTCGCCGACCTTCTTGATCCACCGGACGATCGTCCCTTCCGCTATCGATTCCCCCATCTGGGGCATCACGACCGGCGTCGGCATCGTCTACCTCGACTCCGATCCTACAGGTGAATGGCGGCGCCGTGGGTGGCGTGCGCGGCCTCGCCCATCGCCTCGGAGAATGTAGGATGAGCGTGAATCGTCTTGATGAGCTCCTCCACCGTGCACTCGAGACGCAGCGCCAGCACCGCTTCCGCAACCAGCTCGGTCGAACGCGGCCCGATCATGTGGACACCAAGTATCTCGTCGTATTTCTTTTCCGCGACGATCTTGACGAACCCTTCGTTCTCGCCCGCCATCTTCGCGCGTCCAAGCACGCCGAACGGGAACGAGCCGACGCGCACATCGTACCCCTTCTGCTTCGCTTCGGTCTCGGTGAGGCCGACGCTGCCGATCTCCGGGTCGCAATACGTACAGCTTGGCACGTGGTCGTAATTGATGGCCCGCACCTCGAGGCCGGCGAACCGTTCGGCCACGAGAATTCCCTCGGCCGACGACACGTGCGCAAGCTGCGGATGTGCGCCGCTGCCGAGCGTGATGACATCACCAATCGCCGAGATGTTCGGCACCGACGTGCGGTACATCTCGTCCACTTTGACGTAGCCGCGCTCCATGGTGATGCCAAGTTCCTCGATCCCTAATCCGGACGTCACCGGGCCACGTCCGGTAGCGACGAGCAGGAGGTCCGCGGTCAATGTCTGCGTCTTGCCATCAGGCATCTGCGCTTCAACGTCAACGCCGTTTGCACCCGCGACGGCTTTGGTCACCTTCGTTCCGGTCAGCGCTTTGATGCCCTGTTTCCTGAAAGACTTTTCGAGTTCGGCGGATATCGCTTCATCCTCGACCGGGACGAGGCGCGGCAGCAGCTCGATGATGGTTACGTCGCTGCCGAAGCGACGATAGATCGAGGCGAACTCGACACCGACCGCGCCGCTGCCCATGATGACGAGCGTCCTCGGCACTTCCTTCAAGCCGATCGCTTCGTCGCTCGTGATGATCCGTTTGTGGTCGATGTCGATTCCAGGAACGCTGCGCGCCGATGATCCGGTGGCGATGATGATCTCTTTCGCTTCGAGGGTTTGCTTCTCCCCTTCCACGATTTCAACCTTCCCCCTGCCGGCAAGCCGCGCGGTTCCCTTGATCCAATCGATCTTGTTCTTCTTGAAGAGGAACTCGACTCCCTTCGTCAGGCCAGTGACAATTCGATCCTTCCGTGACTGCACCTGGCTCATGTCGATGGACGGACTCGCGGGTGGAATCGTTACGCCCCACTCCTTCGCCGCACTGATCACCTTGAGCGCGTGCGCGTGCTCGAGCAGCGCCTTTGTCGGGATGCAGCCCCAGATGAGGCACGTGCCGCCAAGCGCCTTTTGTTTCTCGACAACGGCGACCTTCTTTCCGAGCTGAGCGCAGCGGATCGCGGCAACGTAGCCGCCGGTACCGGCGCCGATAATCACGACGTCGTAGATATTGGCCAAAGCTCCAGGCTCCAAGCTCCAAGTTCCAAAATTTCATTGGAGCTTGGATCTTGGATCTTGGAACTTGGAGCTTAATGAGGTCAAGGAGCCGCGTTATACTCGCGCCTCCGATGCCCGAGCGCAGAAAAACGGTCCTCATCGTCGATGACGACGAAGGAATGCGCGATACGTTGACAGCCGTTCTCCGCCGCGACTTCCGCGTGCTGAAGGCGGCGACCGGCGAAGCCGCGCTGCAAATCATGGAGAAAGAGGACGTCGACCTGATGATGCTCGACGTGCGGCTGCCGGGCATCAGCGGCTTCGAAGTTCTGAAGATCGTCAAGGAGAACTACTCGTACGTGGAGGTGATCGTCATCTCCGCCCTCAAAGAGCTCGAGACCGCCGTCGAGGCGATGCGGCACGGCGCCTACCATTACATTTCCAAAGACTTCGAGCTGGAGGGCGTGCGGACGCTGGTCGCCAACGCAAGCGAGCGGCAGGACTTGAGCCGCCACGTGATGCGCCTCAGTGCGGAAGTCGCCGAGCAGAACGACCGCGAGTTCATCGTCGGCCCCAGCCGCGCAACCCGCGACATCGTCGATTTGGTCCACAAGATCGCGAAGCTTTCGGCGACTGTGCTGATTCTCGGCGAAAGCGGCACGGGTAAAGAGCTGCTCGCCCGTCTGATTCACCGAGAATCGAGCGACGCAGCGAGCCCCTTTGTGCCGGTGAACCTGGCTGCCATCCCCAAGGAGCTCGTCGAGAGCACGCTGTTCGGACACGAGAAAGGGTCATTCACCGGCGCCATCCGGCAGCAGCTCGGGAAGTTCGAGCTCGCCGGCGGCGGGACGCTCTTTCTTGATGAGGTCGGTGACCTGCGGATCGAACTTCAGGCGAAGCTGCTGCGCGCGATTCAGGAGGGGGAGATCGAACGCGTCGGCGGCACACACCCAATCAAGACCGAGTTCCGCCTGATTGCCGCCACCAATGTCGATCTCGATAAGGCGGTCAAAGAGGGAACGTTCCGCGAGGATCTTTACTGGCGGCTGAACGTCATCCCCATCCGCATGCCTGCGCTCCGCGATCGCCTCGACGACCTGCCGGAGCTGGCGCGCTTCTTTATCCGCCGCTACAACAAGAAATTCCGCAAGAACATCCAGGGGATTGCCGACTCGACCCTGCAGATTCTCGGCTCGTACTGGTGGCCCGGTAACATCCGCGAGCTCGAGAATCTGATCGAACGCATCGTCGCGGTGTCGGACAAGGACTGGATCACGGACGAGGACTTGCCGTACGAGCTCCACGTGGCGCAACTGGATAGCGAGGGCCCTTCCTCGGGCAACCTGCTCGAACGGGCGGTCACGACGTTCGAGCGGAATTTCCTGATTCGCGCGCTCGAGAAATCGGGCTGGAACGTCACGGCGACCGCTCGAGCGCTGGGCATTCCACTCAGCACGCTGAAGTTCAAGATGGATCGCCTTGAAATCCGCGAGCTGGCGAAGAAGATTCGCGGCAGCTAATCGACCAACCGACTAGCCCGGGCGGCTAAGAAATTGGCCGGTGTCACAGCCGGCCGTGATCAGCGTTTTTCCGCGCGAAATCAGCAAGAAGAGATGGCGTTCGATGATTCACGCCTGCGCGCGTGAATCGATTGGCCGCGAGACGAGCGACGCCGCCATGCGAGTTGCTTGCCCGATCGTCTCGAACGTTCGCATTTTCAAGGGTTTCTGTGTGCAGCGTCTGCACGCGAAATAGTGGCAAGCCCGTTGCTCATCAGACGCGGCAGCAAGCCGCGGTGAACGCTCACCGTCCGCTTAAATCCAAACGAGCAAGACGATCGTAGCCGCAGCCAGGATGCCGCGGCGTCCGGGGTAGCTCTATGCAGCCGTCCATGTTCAACGTGCAGGTGCCACTTCCTGAGCGGAATGAAGTGTTCCTGATGAACACCTTCACCGACGCCCAGCTGCTGGTATCCCCCGACGTCGCCGGTCTGCTGGATCGAATCAAGGACGGCCACAGCGCCTTCCAGGCTGAAGAGCGCGAGACGATCGAATCGCTCGTCGAGAACGGTTTCATCGTCGACAGCCGCGAAGACGAGCGGCAGGCGCTTCGCCAGTACTTCACCAATCTCCGCGAGGACACCGACCAGCTGCGCGTCACCGTGCTGACGACGCTGCAGTGCAACTTCGCGTGCGACTACTGTTTCCAGGGCGACCACGGCGACTACAACAAGTTCGCAGCGAAGATGACGCTCGAACAGGCCCGCGGGGTCGCACGCTGGGTCGAGCAGCGGCTCGACGAAGTCAGGCCGGAGAAATTCGTGTTGACCTTCTTCGGCGGCGAGCCGCTCTTGAATCTGCCGGTGATGTATTACCTGGCGGAACGGTGCGCGGCGCTGTGCGAGGAACGCGGCGTTCGGCAGCTTGTCAACATCATCACCAATGGACTGCTGTTGACGCGGGAGGTGGTCGAACAGCTCGCGCCGTACGGGTTGAACGGCGTGAAGATCACGCTCGACGGCGACCGCGACACCCACAACCGGATGCGGCCGCTGCGCGGACGACAGGGGACATTCGATCGCATCATCGACAATGTCCGCAAGGTCGCCGATCTTGTCCCGATCACGATCGGCGGCAACTTCGACGAGTCGTCTGTCGACAGCTATCCAGACCTGCTTGATTTTCTGAAGGAGCAGGAATTCGCGGACAAGATCTCGAAGATCAACTTCAAGCCGATCATCAAGTCGCCGGAACCGGCGAGGCCCACCGGCATCATCCCGCTGACGGTGCTGGCGGGCGACGGCAAACCGCTCAATGGAACGTGCATGACGAGCGCCGGCGCCGGCAAGCTGTCGAACGGCTCAAGCGCGTGCGACTCCTGCCACTTCGTCGATGAGAAGATGCAGTTCCTGCGCGACGAGACGCGCAGGCGAGGCTTCCCGACGCCCGACGGTGTGCACATGGGCCCGTGCGAGATCCATCGGCGGCACGCCTATACGATTGGTCCCGACGGTTCGCTCTATTCGTGCCCGGGCTTCACCGGCGACAACGCGCAATCAACGGGACACATCGACGGTCGCGAGGAGACGTGGCGGCAGGCGATTGCCGAACGCTTCGAGCGGCTCTCTCCATACAAAGAGAAGTGCGGGGACTGTTCGTACATCCCTGTGTGCGGCGGCGGATGTTCGGTCGCCTCGCACACGGAAGTAGGTGACATGCATGCGCCGACTTGTCACCGCGGCGCGATGGAGTCGGCGTTAGTGAGCTTGGCACAGCGCACTGCGGCTGCTGCCAATGGTTAGAGGGCCAGTCGGCCATTCACCCCAACTGGAGTAAACTCATGAAAATCACGATAATCAAGAAGGCGACGACGACGCGGAAGCCGCAGAATTTCTGCCCGTGGATCATGGACGAGATCACAGAGAAAAAGAATTAGGAAGCCTGCAGCGGGCTTCTACCGCCATTCGTCTGATTAGAAAACGCCGCACCACCACCCGGTTTTGGTGCGGCGTTTTATTTTTGGTCGTTCTGAGTGCACAAGGCTGCACACAAGAACCACGCAATTCGGCACCCACCAGAACAACTCTCACCATTGGGGTACCAGAAGGCATAGCGACTGGCGAGTTAGGCGCGCGCCAGTTGTCGCAGGCTCTGAGCCTTGAGGGTTTGACTCAGCTCAGTGCCGATGG
>DATJJE010000040.1:0-13830 GCA_035492455.1 Vicinamibacterales bacterium
TTCGCCATTTTTTTCTCCTCAGGTTGTTGTGACTCAGCCTCCGACGAACCACTTGGTCGTCACTACGGGTGGGCTGAGCCATCCACCCTCATACCAGATGTAGATTATGGGTGAGATTTTTTTTCTGTCAAGCATAAAAGCACGCGGCTTGTCAAAAACCGCGCGCCTTCCACGCGCTCACCCGCGCGCTTGAAGTCAAGTGTCGGTTGGAAACGTTGTGAACTTCAGTGCGCGACGCGTGAGCGCGCGATGAGACGCGCGAGATCGCGCTGCGCCTGCGCGTAGGAACCGAACGGTGCGAGTGGTCGCGCGGCGATCACCGCGCGCAGCTGCTCGATCGAGGCGTCGATGTCGTTCATGCGCTCCAGTACGCCGGCCATGCCGAGACGGGCGCGCGTTTCCGCGAGCTCCGGGTAGGCGAGGCGACGCGCGTGTGCCGCGTCGAGCAGCGTTCGCCACGTGCGAAGGCTGCCCGGCAGGTCGTGGAAGTAGACGTCCTGCACCTGCGCGATGAGTTGGAGGAAGAGCGGATTGCGCGGATGTCGATCGCGAAGCGCGGTGAGCAGGTCGAGCGCACGCTGCGGCTGCTTCTCGTACCAGAGATCGATGACGTGCAGCTGGTAGTCCGCCTCGTCGCGCAGGAGCGCGCCGTGCGCGCGCGCGCGCAGCATCTCCTGCATGCCCTCCGTACGGTTGCCGCCGGGCAGCAGCAGCAACCACCGCAAGATCTTGGCGGCCGTCGGCGCGACATCGGCGTAATAGTGGTAGAGGCCGATGCCGAAGTACGCCTCCTGCAGCTGCGGGTCGAGCATTAACGCCCGCTCCAGCGAGTCCTTGATGCGCTTGCCGTCGCGCGCCGCCGCCAGCCGTTCGCTGCGAAGCACGCGCCATTGCGCGCGCGCGCCGTATGCGCCGCCGAGGTAGAACCAGGCCTCGGCACGCTGCGGCTCGCGTCTCGTCCACGCTTCGGCCGCGCCGATCGCCGCTTCGACCTTCGCCTGAAACTGCGGATCGCGCGCCACGCTGGCCGGATCGAGCTGGATTTCCCACCAGACAGCAACTGCGTCGAGCACCTGACACGCTTCGGCGGGCGCCGGCGGACACGTGGTCCTCAGCAGCTGGGGCACCGCCTCGAACCGTGCATCGAAGATGGCGTCGTAGACGCGCAGGAGCTCTGATTCGCCGGTCAGGCCTGCGGCGCTGGCCGGCGAGGCGAGCAGCAGCATGAGTCCCGCAGCGCGCAAGCGTGCGCGCCTGCCCCGCTCGTTCGTCGCGCGCTGCAGCGTGCCAATCACGTGACGCTGGTGCGCAGCTGCTGCTTCTCGGCGTGGCGCTCGAGCGCGAGCGTGATGAGCCGATCGATCAGCGCGGCGTAGGGAAGGCCCGACGCCTCCCACATCTTGGGATACATGCTGATCGTCGTGAACCCGGGAATCGTGTTCACTTCATTGAGGTAGATGCGGCCGCTTTCGCGATCGATGAAAAAGTCGACGCGCGCCATCCCGGCGCCATCGACCGCCCGGAACGCCGCAACGGCCAGCCGCTGAACCTCGCGCGCCTGGCTATCCGGCACATCAGCCGGCACAATCGTCTGCGACGCGTCGTCCAGGTACTTCGCCTCGTAGTCGTAGAACTCGCGCGACGGGATCACTTCACCGAGCACCGATGCCTGCGGCTCGTCGTTGCCCAGCACCGCGCATTCGATCTCCCTCGCGTTCGGCACCGCACCTTCGATCACGATCTTCCGGTCGAACTGCAGCGCGAGGTCCATGGCGCCTGCCAGGTCCGATTCCGACTTGGCCTTCGAAATGCCGACGCTCGACCCGAGATTCGCGGGTTTGACGAACACCGGGTAGCCGAGCTTCTTCGTCACCCTGGCGGTTGCGGCGGCCGAGTCGGCGTTCCACTCCCGGCGAAGCACCACGACGTACGGGCCGACCGGCAAGCCGTGTGCGATGAAGAGCGTCTTCATCACGGCTTTGTCCATGCCGACCGCCGAGCCGAGGACTCCGGCGCCGACGTAGGGGACATTGGCGAGCTCGAGCAGGCCCTGGACGGTTCCGTCCTCACCGTACGGGCCGTGCAGCACGGGAAATACGACATCGAGGCCGACCCCGGTCACCGTAGCGGTGCCGGTTGGATCGAGCGCCGAGCTGGCGGGGCGCCGTTCGATCGCCAGCACGGTGTCTTCCCCGGGATGCGCGACCAGGTGCGCCTCGCGCCCCGGCCGCACTGGGCGGGCCGCCTCGAGCCTGGCATGTTCGATCACATCCGCCGCGGAAATGGACGCGGGCGCCTTGTCCGCCAGCGTCCACCGGCCGTCCTTCTCGATGCGGATCGGTACGGGTTCGTAGCGGCTTCGGTCCAGGTGCTTGATAATCGATGCGGCCGACGCGACCGAGACCTCGTGCTCGCCCGATCGCCCGCCGTAGATGACCCCTACTCGGAGTTTCTTCATGGGTTCGTTGAGTTCATAAGATTCAAAGGGCGCAAGCGGTTCGGCGAACCTTGTGTACCCATTGAACCCAATGAACCAATTGAACCTAATAGTAACGTGAGCTCCGGCTTCACCTTCTCGCTTGTATCAACAGATTGCGGCGCGCGCCTCGGCGAATTTCGCACGCCGCACGGCACGGTGCAGACGCCTGCCTTCATGCCCGTCGGCACCCAGGGCAGCGTCAAGGCGATGCGCCACCGCGATATCGAAGAGGCTGGCGCGCAGATAATCCTCGGCAACACCTATCACCTCTATTTGCGACCGGGCGACGAGCTGATCGCGCGGCGTGGCGGCCTGCATCGATTTATCGGCTGGCCGCATCCGATTCTGACCGACAGCGGCGGCTATCAGGTGTTCAGCCTGGCGGAGCGCCGCAAGATCGACGAGCAGGGGGCGGAGTTCCGTTCACACCTTGATGGCTCGCTCCACCTGCTCACGCCAGAGAGCGCGACCGACATCCAGGCCCGGCTCGGCTCGGACATCGCGATGGTGCTCGACGAATGTCTCGCCTATCCCGCGGCGCGAGAGGCGGCCGCGCACTCAATGGAGCGCTCCGTTCGCTGGGCCGCTCGATGCCGCAAGCGGCTCATCGACATCTGCAGCGGCGCCGCACGCGACGTGGGTGCCACCAACCCCGGCCAGGCGCAATTCGGCATCGTCCAGGGGGGAGTGTTCCAGGAACTGCGCGCCGCGAGCGTCGACGCAACGGTTGAGATCGGCTTCGAGGGATATGCAATCGGCGGCCTGAGTGTAGGCGAGCCGATTGGTCTTATGTACACAGTCGTCGGCGACACCGCACGCCGTCTTCCCGACGGCCAACCTCGCTACTTGATGGGTACCGGCACGCCCGAAGACCTCGTGGAATGCGTTGCCCGCGGCATAGACATGTTCGATTGCGTGCTGCCGACGCGCAACGCGCGCAACGGCCAGCTGTTCACGAGCCAGGGCCGTCTGAACATCAAGAACGCCCGCTATGCGGAAGATGACGGACCGGTCGATCCGGAGTGCCGCTGCTACACGTGCCGCACGCATTCGCGCGCGTATTTACGTCACCTCTATCTGGCGGGGGAGATGACCGCGGGTGCCCTTAACACCTTGCATAATCTCAGCTTCTACCTTGACACCATGCGGAGGATCAGGGACGCTATATCGCTTCGGACCTTCGACATATTCAGGCAGGAGTTCTTACGCTCGGCTTCCCGCCTGTCGCTCGATTCATGAACGAGACGTTCCTGGTTGCCATGGCTGCGCCGTCGCAGGGCGCACCGAGTGCGTGGGTGCAGTTGCTGCCCTTCGCCCTCGTCTTGGCCATTTTTTATTTCATCATTCTGCTGCCGATGAAGCGTCGTCAACAGAAAGTCCAGACTTTTCTCTCGGGTCTGAAGGAAGGCGACAGGGTTGTCACGTCCGGAGGCATCTACGGAACGGTTACACGCGTCGGCGAGCAGGCGCTGCAGCTGCAGATAGCGGAGCGCGTGCGCATCGATGTTTCACGGAATGCCATCGTCGGGTATCAGGGTCAGGACCCGGTCGCGACGGATGGCACTAGCAGCACGTCATGAAAAACATCCGCTGGAAACTGATCACCATCGTCGCAGTGCTCGTCATGTTCGCAGGCGTCGGCGTCTATCCGATTCTCGCGGAGATGTATCACTGGCCATCGCCGTCCTGGCTGCAGCAGAAGCAGCTGAAGCTCGGGCTTGACCTGAAGGGCGGCGTGCACCTCGTGTTGCGCGTGCAGCGCGACGATGCGATCCGACTTGAATCGGAAACCGAGGCGGAACGGCTGCGCGATACGCTGCGCATGCGCAACATCCCGTTCACCAGCATCAACACGCCGTCGATCTCCCAGATTCGAGTTGAGGGAATCCCGCCCGCACAGGATGCGGCGTTCCGCGACGCGTCCACCGACTTGTCCACGAATTTCGATCGCAGCCCCGGCACCAACGGCAGCTACACGTTCAACATGAAGCCGAACGTGCAGAACACCCTGCGCAACGAGTCCGTGACGCAGGCGCTGCAAACGATCGAGCGGCGGGTGAACGAGCTTGGCGTCGCCGAGCCGCAGATTGCGGAGCAGGGGCAGAATGGGGACGAGATCCTGGTGCAGCTGCCAGGCGTCACCGACGTTCAGCACGCGAAAGAGATCATCCGCTCTACTGGTCTTCTCGAGCTGAAGATCGTCGAGGGCGGTCCCGCGTCGACGAAGGAGGAGCTCGGGCAGAACGGCGTGCCGCCTGAGGGAATGGAGATCATTCCCGGCTCGGCCGACACGACTGGCGGCGGCACGGTGTATTACATGGTCCGCCGCGCGGCGGCCGTGAGCGGACGTGACATCACCAACGCACGGCCGGCCGTCGATCAGAACAACCTGCCGGCCGTCAGCTTCACCCTGAGCAGCGAAGGTGCGAGAAAGTTCGGCACGGTTACCGAGACGAATATCGGCCGGCGCCTGGCCATCATTCTTGACAACCGCGTCATGACGGCGCCGACCATTCAGTCGCGCATCACCGATAACGGCCAGATTACCGGCGTATCGCGCGACGAGGTGAACGACATCTCGCTGGTTCTCAAGTCCGGTGCGCTGCCCGTGAACCTCACCTACCTCGAAGAGCGGACGATTGGCCCGAGTCTCGGTGCCGACTCGATTCGGTCCGGCGTGACCGCCTCGATTGTCGGCCTTGTGCTGATCGTGATGTTCATGCTGATTTACTACAAGCTTTCGGGCGTGAACGCGATCGTCGCGCTGATCTTCAACCTGATCATCCTGCTCGGCCTGATGGCCTACATCGGTGCGGTGATGACCCTGCCCGGCATCGCCGGCTTCGTGCTGACGATGGGCATCGGCGTCGATTCGAACGTGCTGATCTTCGAGCGCATCAAGGAGGAGCTGGAGGCGCAGCATGGAGTCCGCGCGTCCATTAACGCGGGCTTCAGCCGCGTCTTCCTCACGCTGCTCGATACGCACATCTCGGCGCTGATCGCCGCGCTCTTCCTCATTCAGTTCGGAACCGGGCCGATCCGCGGCTTCGCCTATACGCTCATCATCGGCCTCGCCTCGAACCTGTTCACGTCGACGTTTGTATCGAAGACGCTGTTCGAGTGGGAGCTGTCGCGACGCACGCGCGGTCAGCAGCAGGCCGCGACGCTGTCTATTTAGAATGGCGTCGATCTAGAGACGAGAACGCACATGCATATCTTTACGAATCCGAATTACAACTTCCTGCGGTGGCGCTGGCATGCCGTCGCGCTGTCGTGGGTGGTCATTCTCGCGGGCCTGTTCTTCATCTATACGAAGGGCCTGCCCAAGGGCATCGAGTTCGCCGGCGGCACGTCGGTGATCATGCAGTTCGACCAGACGCCGTCGGTCGAGGCGGTGCGCGATGCGTTGAACAGGAATTATCCCGGCGGCGGCCAGGATGCGATCGTGCAGGCTTACGGCGACCCATCGCTGCGCCAGGTCATGGTGCGCGTGCCGCAGGTCGGCGCGGAGCAGGGGGCATCGTTGAGCGCCTCCGCGCAGAATGTCGAAAGCGCGCTGCGCAAGGCAAACCTGGGGAACTTCAGCACCGTCGGCACCGAAATCGTCGGGCCGTCGGTTGGTGAAGAGCTCACCCAGAAAGGGCTGTGGGCATTCGTTCTATCCCTGATCGGCATCCTCGGGTATATCGCGTTTCGATACGAGTTTTCCTTCGCCGTGGGCGCGGTTGTCGCCACGCTGCACGACGTGCTGGTCACGTTCGCGTTCCTCGCGTTCTTCCGCTACGACCTGACGCTGAACGTCATCGCCGCGCTGCTGACGGTGACCGGCTATTCGACCAACGACACAATCGTCATCTTTGACCGCGTGCGCGAGAACATGCGGAAAATGCGCCGCGAGTCGCTGAGCGAGGTCATCAACATCTCCATCAACCAGACGCTGGGCCGAACCGTGATTACCGCCGGTACGGCACTGCTGTCGGCCATCGCGCTCTTCCTGTTCGGCGGAGAGGTGCTGCACGGGTTCGCGTTCACGATGATCGTAGGCATCATCACCGGCACCTATTCGAGCGTGTTCGTGGCCGCTGCCATCGTGACGTTCTGGCGCCGGACGAAGCCGTCCAAGCTGTCGACCGCGACTGCGCCCGTGGCCGCGCCTGTGGCCGCCTCATCGAAGAAAACGAAGGCGCAGCGCAAGGCGCGGGCTTCCTAAGTTGGGCCGGCCGAAGCCGGCCCCTACGCGTGACGTATTTTTTCGCCGCCGTCCTCGGCATCGTCCAAGGCCTGACTGAATTTCTGCCCGTGTCGTCGACAGCGCACCTGCTGCTCGGCGAGAAGCTCCTCGGCTTCCAGGATCCAATGGGCGCTTTCACGGTGATGATCCAGCTCGGGTCAATCCTCGCTATCGTCTGGCTGTATCGGGAGAAAATCCTCCGCGTCATCGTTGGCCTGCCGTCAGATCGCGACTCGCAGCGCTTTGCCGCGATGATCGTCATCGCGGTGATTCCGGCGCTGGTGGCTGGCGCCCTGTTCTCTGATTTCGTGAAATCAGTGCTCTACGAGAGCCCGATGGTATTTGCCTGGTCGTTCATCATCGGCGGCATCGTCATGCTGATCGTCGAGCGTTTCCGCCCGTCACCGATGATCCTGAATGCCGAGCACACCTCCATGTCGCGTGCTCTTGGCGTGGGCCTCTGTCAGATGCTCGCGCTGATCCCCGGCGTGTCGCGCAGCGGCGCCACGATCGTGGGTGGCATGTTGATGGGTCTGGATCGTCCGGCCGCGGCGGAGTTTTCGTTCTTTCTCGCCATTCCCACGATGACTGCAGCGTTCGCGCACGATTTGCTCGACGTGCGGCATGCGCTCACGGCGGAGCGCGTCGTCGAGATTGCGATCGGATTCGTGGCGGCATTTATCGCGTCGCTGCTCGTCGTGCGGCCGTTTCTCGAATTCATCCGCCGCGCCGGGTTTTCGCCGTTCGCGTGGTACCGCATCGCGCTCGGTGTGCTCATTCTCGCGGCGCTGGCGGCGGGCTGGAGATAGGCCATGAACACCGCGCCAATCGGGCAGTGGCTGAGGCGCCGGTTTGTTGCAGGTTTCTTCGTCACGGTTCCGCTGGTCATCAGCGTTGCCGCGCTGGTGTGGATCTTCGGTATCATTGACGACTTGACCTCCCCGCTGGCGACGCGGCTAGTGGGAGGGCGTGCCGCGCCGGGTGTCGGCATCCTGCTCATGGTGCTGTTCGTCCTGGCGGTCGGCGTCGTGGCGACCAACGTGATCGGTCGGCGCATCCTCGGACGCGCGGAGCAGCTGCTGACGCGAGTGCCCGTCTTCAAGACGATTTACTCGCCGGTCAAGCAGCTGGTCGCAGCCTTCTCGCCTGACAACGAGTACGGCTTCAAGCGCGTGGTGATGGTGGAGGACGAGCGCGGCGGTCTCGTGATGGGATTCGTGACGAAGGAATTCACGGTCGACCGCGGCAAGGGTCCCGAACAACTGATCGCGGTCTATGTGCCGACCAATCATCTGTACCTGGGCGACATCGTGCTGTACCCACGGGAGCGCGCCTTCTATCCCGACGTCACCGTCGAGGCGGGCATCCGGATTTTCCTGACCGGCGGAATGTCGCTGCCGGGACGCATCGAATCGAGAGAGGACGAATGAGATCGACGACTGGATTGTTGAGGGGAGCCGGCCGCCTGTTCGCGCTGCTGGCGTTGCTGGCAGCCGTGCTCGCCACGCCGGCGCGCGCACTTGCGGAGCAAGCAAGCAACAGCGCGGAGCAAGCAAGCAACAGTGCGCAGCCGCCGGCCGAGCCGGCAGGTGTGGGTGCCGGCCAAGGCGAAACCGCGCCGAGCGGCGAGGCCAGCCTGGTGTTGCCGGATCTGAATCAGACCGACGTCGGCGGCTACAACGGCCGCACGCTCCTCCTGGGCGGAATGGTCGTTGCGGCACTCGGCATCGCGTTCGGCCTCGTCATCCTCACCCAATTGAAGAACCTGCCGGTACATCGTTCGATGCGCGAGGTTTCCGAGCTGATTTACGAGACCTGCAAGACGTACCTCCTCACGCAGGGCAAATTCCTGGCGCTGCTTGAAATCTTCATCGCGGTGATCATCGTGCTCTACTTCGGCCTGCTTTCAGGCCTGGGGACGATGCGCGTTGCCATCATCCTGCTCTTCAGCATCATCGGCATCCTCGGCAGCTACAGCGTCGCGTGGTTCGGTATCCGCGTGAACACCTACGCGAACTCCCGCACGGCGTTTGCGAGCCTCGAAGGCAAGGCCTATCCGGTCTACGCGATTCCACTTCGCTCGGGCATGAGCGTCGGCATGATGCTGATCAGCGTCGAGCTGCTCATCATGCTGTTCATCCTGCTGTTTATTCCGCGTGATTATGCCGGCCCCTGCTTCATCGGCTTCGCCATCGGCGAGTCTCTCGGCGCCGCGGCGCTGCGCATCGCCGGCGGCATCTTCACGAAGATCGCCGACATCGGTTCCGACCTGATGAAGATCGTCTTCAACATCAAGGAAGACGATGCGCGAAACCCCGGCGTCATCGCGGACTGCACCGGCGACAACGCTGGTGATTCGGTCGGACCGAGTGCGGATGGTTTCGAAACGTACGGCGTGACGGGCGTTGCGCTCATCACCTTCATCATGCTTGCGGTGAAGACTCCCGAGACACAGGTAAAGCTGCTCGTCTGGATCTTCGTCATGCGCGTCATGATGATCATCGCCAGCGCCGGCTCGTACCTGATCAACGAAGCGATTGCGAAGGGCCGCTACGCGAACGTGACGCGCATGAATTTCGAGGCGCCGCTCACGTCGCTGGTGTGGCTGACGTCGATCGTTTCGGTGATTCTCACATTCGTCGTGTCGCGCATGCTCATCCCGGACCTCGGCGACGGCACGCTCTGGTGGAAGCTGGGCATCATCATCACCTGCGGTACGCTCGCCGGCGCGATCATTCCGGAACTGGTGAAGGTGTTCACGTCCGTCGAGTCGAGCCATGTGCGCGAAGTTGTTACTTCGTCACAGGAGGGCGGCGCCTCCTTGAACATCCTGTCCGGATTCGTAGCGGGGAATTTCAGCGCCTATTGGCTGGGCCTGAGCATCGTCGCGCTGATGTCGATCGGCTACTTCGTCAGCGCGTCCAGCGATTCGATGTCGAATTTGATGCTCGCGCCGGCTGTATTCGCCTTCGGCCTGGTCGCATTCGGATTCCTCGGCATGGGACCCGTGACGATCGCCGTCGACTCTTATGGACCGGTCACCGACAACGCGCAGTCGGTCTTCGAGCTGTCCGTGATCGAAGGCATCCCGGGCATCAAGGAAGAATTGAGGCGCGACTTCAACTTTAACGTCGAGTTCGAGAACGCGAAGGCGATGCTCGAGGAAAACGACGGCGCGGGCAATACGTTCAAAGCCACGGCGAAGCCTGTGCTCATCGGCACCGCCGTCGTCGGCGCCACGACGATGATCTTCTCCATCATCGTCGAGCTCACCAACGGACTGACGACCAACGTGCAGAATCTGTCGCTGCTGCATGCGCCGTTTCTGCTCGGGCTCGTCACCGGTGGCGCGGTGATTTACTGGTTCACCGGAGCGTCGACCCAGGCGGTCACGACGGGCGCGTACCGCGCCGTTGAATTCATCAAGGCGAACATCAGGCTGGAAGGCGTCGAGAAGGCGTCGGTGGCCGACTCGAAGAAAGTCGTCGAAATCTGCACGCAGTATGCGCAGAAGGGGATGTTCAACATCTTCCTGACCGTGTTCTTTGCGACGCTCGCGTTTGCGTTCGTCGAGCCGTTCTTCTTCATCGGCTACCTGATTTCGATTGCGCTGTTTGGCCTGTATCAGGCGGTGTTTATGGCGAATGCCGGCGGCGCGTGGGACAACGCGAAGAAGATCGTCGAGACCGAGATGAAGATGAAGAATACGCCGCTGCATGCCGCCACGGTTGTCGGCGACACGGTCGGTGACCCATTCAAGGACACCTCGTCGGTCGCGCTCAATCCAGTGATCAAATTCACGACGCTATTCGGCCTGCTCGCTGTCTCGCTGGCGGTACGGCTGAGCAACGAAGCGGGGACGACGGTGAGCCACGCACTGGCTGCCGGGTTCCTTCTGGTGTCAATCGTTTTCGTATGGCGGTCGTTTTACGCAATGCGCATCGGTGGGGCGGCACACTGAAATCGTTTGCGGGATTGTGTTGCGTGCATTCCTGCTTGCGCTATGGGGGAACCGGTATAAAATGCCCGGTCTTTGCCCCTTACAACCGGGGAGCACTTTAGAAGAACCGGTGTCTAAGTTCACTGTCGGCGATCCTTTGGGTCAGCCGCGCGTTCCGTTGACACCTATTTTTTACGGTAGCTATAATCGGCCGCCTTTGGCGAGCTCAGCCGCGCCCGTAAGGGCGTAGCCGGGCGAGCGACGGCGGGTTTCAGGGAGGGTTAGAAGCGGTGCCACGTCATATGTTCGGCGATATCGTCGAGCCGTCGGTGAAGGTCGGGACGAAGCAGTGGTATACGGTCCCGGTTTCAATCGCGGTTCATACGGCGGCGGTGCTCGCCCTGATCGTGATTCCCTTGATGGCGGCCGATGTGCTGCCGACGCCGCCCTCGATGCTGGCGTTCGCGGCGGCTCCGCCACCGCCACCACCTCCGCCACCGCCACCACCGCCGCCGCAGGCTGCGGCACCCAAGCCAGTTGTCGAAGTGAACCCTGCCGCGGCTCCGGTCGAGGCGCCACGCGAGATCGCGCCAGAACCGCCGGACACGAGTTTTGAACGCGCCGAACCGACCGGCATTGCCGGCGGCGTTATCGGCGGTGTTGTTGGCGGTATCCCGGAAGCGCCGCCACCGCCCCCGCCGCCGCCCGCAGCCCCGGTTCGCGTCGGCGGCAACATCAAGCCGCCAATGAAGACGAAGGACGTGCGGCCCACCTACCCGCCGATTGCGCAGTCCGCGCGCGTGCAGGGAGTCGTGATTATCGAAGCGACCATCGGCCCGAACGGAAAGGTGCAGGACGCGCGCGTGCTCCGCTCCATTCCGCTTCTGGATGCAGCGGCGCTTGACGCAGTTCGGCAGTGGGAGTTCACGCCGACCCTTCTGAACGGCGTTCCGGTCCCGGTCATCATGACGGTCACCGTCCAGTTCACACTCAGTTAAACAATCACCGGCAGATATACACGCCAGTTTCTCCAGCGGAGGATGCAGTAATGGAAGTCAGGAAGATGCGGAAAATTGCGCAAGTCGCATGTGCGGGGCTCGGATTGGTGGCGCTCAGCACCCCGGCCTTCGCCCAGGGTGCCGGTGGCCTGAACCTGATTGACATCGCCCAGAACATGTCCGGCATCGCCATCGCGGTCGCCGTCGTGCTCTTCGTCATGTCGTTCTGGTCGGTCGGTGTCGCGATCGAGCGCATTTACACCTATAACCAGGCGCGCAAGCAGTCGAAGCTGTATGCGCCGCAGGTTGCCAAGCACCTCAAGGACGGCCGCCTGAAGGAAGCGATCGCTCTTTCGGCCTCGAAGGACTATCGCTACAGCCACCTCGCGAAGGTCGTGCTCGCGGGCCTGCAGGAATATCAGTTCCAGCAGGAAACCGGCGGCACCAACCTCAATCGTGAGGACGTCCTCGACACGGTGCGCCGTTCGATTCAGCGCGCCACCGCGCTCACCGCGTCGGACCTGAAGAAGGGCGTGTCGACACTCGCGACCATCGGTTCGACCGCGCCGTTCGTCGGACTGCTCGGCACCGTCGTCGGCGTCATCAACGCGTTCGTCGGCATTGCGTCGACCGGCTCGGGTGGTATCGGCGCCGTCTCCGCCGGTATCGCGGAAGCCCTGATCGAGACAGCGCTCGGTCTGTTCGTCGCCATCCCCGCCGTGTGGTTCTACAACTTCCTGACGAGCCGCATCGAGTACTTCAACGTGGAGATGGATAACTCCTCGTCCGAGCTCGTCGATTACTTCATCAAGAAGACGGCCTAGTTGGATTTGCGATTTATGATTGGTGATTGGTGATTTGACGGGTTCGGCGCCGCCGGCGCCAATCGCGAATCACTAGTCACTAATCACGAATCGCGCAGCGAGTTGGAGTCGTAACTATGGCAATGCAACTGGGTGGCAGCGGCGGAGTCAAATCCGACATCAACGTCACCCCGCTCGTCGACGTCATGCTGGTGCTCCTCATCATCATGATGATCATCGCGCCGCTCCTGCAGAAGGGCGTGGACGTCAGGCTGCCGATCGCCGTCAACAGCGCGAGCAAGCCGGAGACGCAGGATCAGACCGTGCTCGGCATCAAGGCCGACAAGACGGTGTGGCTCAACGGCGTCGAAGTCCGCAATGAGGAGATGCGCACCCGCCTCGAAGCCATCCTCGAGACCAAGAAGGAAAAACTGATCCTCATCAAGGCCGACGAGGACGCGCCGTACAGCGCCATCATGGATGCGATGGACCAGCTGCGCGCCAGCGGCATTGAGGACGTCGGCCTCATCACCGACAGCAAGGCGTCGAGCGCGCTCTCGCAGGGAGGCAAGTAATGGCGGCCCACGCGCATAAACACTACGGCGCGGATTCCGTCTTCAAGGCGAAGATGCCGGAGCCGAACGCCGACATGAACATCACGCCGATGATCGACGTGCTGCTCGTGCTCCTGGTGATCTTCATGGCCGCGCTGCCGCTGTCGCAGAAAGGTCTCGATATCAACCTGCCGCCTGAGACCAATCAGCCGCAGCAGAACAACCCGATCAGCCAGATCGTGCTCGAATACACGGCCGACAAGAAGATCTCGATCAACCACCAGGACGTTCAGCTTCCCGAGCTCGAAGAGCGGCTTCGCACCATCTTCGAGGACCGCAAAGACAAGACGATGTTCATCAGCGGCGACGGCGCGCTGCGCTACGGCGACATCATCAATGTCATCGACGCGGCCAAGGGTGCGGGCGTTGAGAAGGTCGGGATTGTCACGGAGGGCATGAGGAAGGGCGCCGGAGCGACTCCAGGCGCGTAAGACGCGGCCCCTTGTTCCGTAAAGACGAAAGGCCGTCCCCCGTTGGACGGCCTTTTTATTTCTACACGACTCGCTCGCAGAACGCGGCCTGATTCTCGGCTCAATCCGTCGACACGACGATTCCGTCGAGCGCGGCATCGGAGAGCAGCCGCGGTGAGCGGTGTTGCTCCTGCAGCCGGCGGCGTTCCAACATGCCTCGCTTGATCACCTGAGTGAGATCCTCGCGATTGAACGGTTTAACGACGTAGCCTACGACACCGGGCCGGAGCGTCACCATCGGGTCCATTTCCAGGAGACCGGTGGCGAGCACCACCGCCGTCTCGGGAAAGAGCCT
>DATJJE010000041.1:0-104929 GCA_035492455.1 Vicinamibacterales bacterium
CCTTCTTCGTGTACTTCGTGACCGCGCGGCGAGGCCGCGCCTTCGTGGTTACGACTTGCCCGACGCCATCGCCGCCAGGAAGTCGGCGTTGGTCTTCGTCTTCCCCATCTTCGACAGCAGCAGCTCCATCGCCTCGGTGGGGGAGAGCGGCGTCAGCACCTTCCGCAGCACCCACACGCGATTGAGCTCCTCCTTCGGCAGCAGCAGCTCTTCCTTCCGCGTGCCGCTCTTCGTGATGTCGATCGACGGGAAGACGCGGCGATCGGTCAGCTTCCGATCGAGGTGGATTTCCATGTTGCCGGTGCCCTTGAACTCCTCGAAGATCACTTCGTCCATGCGGGAGCCGGTGTCGACGAGCGCGGTGGCGACGATCGTCAGCGAGCCGCCTTCCTCGATGTTCCGGGCGGCGCCGAAAAAGCGCTTCGGACGCTGCAGCGCATTGCTGTCCACGCCGCCCGACAGCACCTTGCCGGACGCGGGCACGATGGTGTTGTAGGCGCGCGCCAGGCGCGTGATCGAGTCGAGCAGGATGACGACGTCCTTCTTGTGCTCGACCAGACGCTTCGCC
The DNA here is from genome assembly GCA_035492455.1 of Vicinamibacterales bacterium. GTDB lineage: Bacteria > Acidobacteriota > Vicinamibacteria > Vicinamibacterales > UBA2999 > Gp6-AA40. The sequence continues at coordinate 569 of DATJJE010000041.1, forward strand.
TTCTCGATGACCATCTCGGCGACCTGCACATGGCGCTGCGCCGGCTCGTCGAACGTCGACGAGATCACTTCCCCGCGCACGGAGCGCTGCATGTCGGTGACCTCTTCAGGCCGCTCGTCGATGAGCAGCACGATCAGATACACCTCGGGATGGTTCTTGGTGATGCTGTTCGCTAGACTCTGCAGCAGCATCGTCTTGCCGGTGCGCGGCGGCGCGACGATGAGGCCGCGCTGTCCCTTGCCGAGCGGCGTCAGCAGATCCATGACGCGGCCGGACAGATTCTCCGGGTCGGTCTCGAGGTTGACCTTTTCCTGGGGATAAAGCGGCGTCAGGTTCTCGAAGAAAATCTTCTCTTTCGTCTTTTCGGGCGGCTCGAAGTTGATCGCCTCGACCTTGATCAACGCGAAATAGCGCTCGCCGTCCTTCGGCGGCCGGATGACGCCCGATACGGTATCACCGGTGTGCAGGTCGAACTTTCGGATCTGCGACGGCGATACGTAGATGTCGTCGGGGCCCGGCAGGTAGTTGTAGTCGGGAGCGCGCAGGAAGCCGAAGCCGTCGGGAAGCGTCTCCAGCACGCCCTCCGAGAAGATGTTGCCGCTCTTCTCGGCGCGCACGCGGAGGATCTCGAAGATCAACTCCTGCTTGCGCATGCCCGTCGCGCCGGCAATCTCCAGCTCTTTGGCGATCTTGGTGAGCGCCGAAATGCTCATCTCCTTCATCGCCGAGAGCGAAATGACCTGGGCGGGCGGGGGCGCCTGCCTGCCCCCGGAAGCGTCAGTCGAGGCGGGCTTCTGCTGCTCGCCCAGCCTGCCCGCCGAAGCTTCAGCGGAGGTGGGCTGCGGCTGCGCCTGCCGCGCCTGGGCCTGGCCGTCGCCCCCCCTCGCCTGCCGTGGCGGAGCGGCGTCGTGCGCCGGTCTACCCGCCGCATTCTCAGCCGCTGCAGGGGCGTCCTTGTCGGGAGCAGCGGTTGCTACGCCGCCGTTTGCCTTGGGAGGCTTGCGATCTTCTTCCACAGTTCGTCCAATCCTTCGCCGTCCATCGCTGACACCAGCGGGACGGGCATCTGAAACACCGATTCGAATTCCCGTGCATGACGCGCGCGCAACGCTCGCGTCAATTTGTCCACCTTGGTTCCGACCACCGCGCTCGGGCAGGGGAGCGATTGCGCCCACGCCCACGTCTCGACGTCCGACTCGAGGCCGGGATGCCGCGAGTCGACGAGCAACAGCACTCCTATGGGTTGTTCGACCGCGCGCGCGAAGTACGCCTCGGCGAGACGATCGAACTCGCGCGCCGCCTCCTCGCGCCGTTTGCCGGCGCCGCCCGTTCCCCCCGGCGCACGCGCATATCCGTATCCGGGGAGGTCGACCAGGTAGAGCGGCGGCGATGTCCCGCGCTGCACCCGGTAGAAGTTGGCGAGGCGCGTCTTGCCCGGCGCGGCGCTCGTGCGGGCCAGCGGCTTGCGCAGGAGCGCGTTAATCAGGCTCGATTTGCCGACATTGGACCGGCCAACCAGAGCCACCTCCGGCAGCCGATCACGCGGAAAGTCACCGGCCCCCGCGGCGCTGGTGACGAATTCTCCCGATATTCGCATTTACGAAACTACGAATCGTCGGATTTACGACGTGGAGTTATGAAATGAAAATTCGTCGACTCGTAAATTCGTAGGTTCGTCAATTAATGCGTGCGCGTATCTCCCGCGTCGGTTACTTCGGGAACGACCGGCGCCGCAGGGATGCGCGCCGGCAGCGGCTCGGACAGCGCGATCTTCAGCACCTCGTCCATCGTGGACACCAGATGCAGATCGAGCGCGTCGAGCACGTTCTTCGGGATATCGGCCAGGTCCTTCTCGTTGTCGCGCGGCAGGATGATGTTCTTCACCCCCGCGCGGTGCGCGGCCAGGACCTTCTCCTTCACGCCGCCGATCGGCAGTACCTTGCCGCGCAGCGTGATTTCGCCGGTCATCGCCACGTCGCGGCGAGCCGGGATCTTCGTCAGCGCGGAGACCAGCGCCGTCGCCATCGTGATGCCCGCCGACGGCCCGTCCTTCGGGATGGCACCTTCGGGCACATGCACGTGGATATCAATCTTCGAGTGGAAGTCTTCCGCCAGGTGCAACTCGGAAGCCTTGGACCGAACGTAGCTCAGGGCGGCCTGCGCCGACTCCTGCATGACGTCGCCAAGCTTGCCGGTGAGCGTCAGCTTGCCTTTGCCCGCCATCAGCGTTGCTTCGCTGACGAGCAGTTCGCCGCCCACTTCCGTCCACGCCAGGCCCGTCGCAATGCCGACCTCGTTCTGCTCTTCCGCCATGCTCGGACGGAAGCGCGGCACGCCCAGATACTCGGTGACCTTCGCGGCGGTGACGTCTTCCTTGAATTGCTTGCCCTCGACGACAACCTTGCGAGCGACCTTGCGGCAAATCGACGAGATTTCGCGCTCGAGATTCCTGACACCGGCCTCGCGCGTGTAGCGCTGGATGATGGTCTGGATTGCATCGTCCGTGATGACGATGTTGTCCGACGTCAAACCCGCGCCTTCAATCGCCTTCGGTGCGAGGAAGCGCTTGGCGATCTCGATCTTCTCGGCTTCCGTGTAGCCGGCCAGCTGCAACACTTCCATGCGGTCGCGCAGCGCCTGCGGGATGGTGTGCAGCACGTTCGCCGTGCAGATGAACATCACGTGCGACAGGTCGTACTCGACGTCCAGGTAGTGATCGAGAAACGCGCTGTTCTGCTCCGGATCGAGCACTTCGAGCAGCGCCGCTGACGGGTCGCCGCGGAAGTCCATTGACATCTTGTCGACTTCGTCGAGCAGGAACACCGGGTTCTGCGTGCTGGCCTTCTTCATCATCTGGATGATCTGGCCGGGGAACGCCCCGATGTACGTGCGGCGATGGCCGCGGATTTCCGCCTCGTCGCGTACGCCGCCGAGCGAGAGGCGCACGAACTTGCGGTTCATCGCGCGCGCGATCGACTTCGCCAGCGATGTTTTGCCGACTCCCGGAGGGCCCGAGAACGTGAGAATCGTCGCCTTCGGCTTCTTCACCAGCGAGCGCACGGCGAGGAACTCGAGGATGCGGTCCTTGATCTTGTCGAGGCCGTAGTGATCCTCGTGCAGCACCGCTTCCGCGTGCTTGAGATCGCGGTTCTCACGCGTCTTCTTGTACCAGGGAACGGCGATGAGCCAATCGAGGTAATTGCGAGAGACCGTGGCTTCCGCAGACATCGGCGGCATCGCCTCGAGGCGCTTCAGCTCTTGGACGGCCTTTTCCTCGACCTCCTTCGGCATCTTCGCCTGTTCGATCTTCTTCTTCAGCTCGTCGATCTCGTTGCCCTTGTCGTCCTTGCGACCGAGCTCTTTCTGGATCGCCTTCATCTTCTCGTTGAGGTAGTACTCCTTCTGCGCCTTCTCCATCTGCTTCTTGACGCGAGACTGGATGCGGCGATCGACCTGGAGCTTGTCCACCTCGATTTCGAGAATGCCGGCGATGCGATTGAGTCGTTCGAGCGGCGAGATGATCTCGAGCAGGTTCTGTTTCTCGTCGACGCCGACGAGCAGGTGCGCGGCAATCGTGTCGGCCAGCTTGCCGGGATCATCGACACGCACCGCGGCAATCATGGCGTCGTAGTGCAGGTTGTTCGACAGTTTCACGTACTGCTCGAACAGCGAGACCACGCGTCCCATCGTTCCTTCGACGTCGCCGGCGGTTTCCTTCTGCTTCGCCAGCACCTTGACGACGACGCGATAGAAACCCTTGTCTTCCTTCCACTCGACCGCGCGCGCGCGATCGACGCCCTCGACCAGGACCTTGATATTGCCGTCGGGCAGCTTCAAGCTCTGGACGACGTTGGCGACGCAGCCCATGGTGTAGACGTCATCGGGGCGCGGGTCGTCAATCGACGCATCGTGCTGCGCGGCGAGGAAGATGCGCTTGTCCTTCATCAGCGCGTGTTCCAACGCGCGCGTAGACGAGGGCCGTCCGATTACGAACGGCATCATCATGTGAGGGAAAACGACGACGTCCCGCAGGGGGACTATGGGGAGGGTCTCGTAGACTTCCATTCAGATCCTTGCAGGCGAATCAGCCTGCTTTCTCGATCAACGTTATCGACTTGTCCTTCGCCTCGACGATTTCGCGCGTCACCACGACTTCGCGGAGTTTCTTCTGGCCGGGCACGGAGTACATCAGGTCGAGCATCAAGTCCTCGATGATCATGCGCAGGCCGCGCGCACCAATCTTGCGGGAGAGCGCGGACTCGGCAATCGCCTCGAGGGCATCATCGGTGAAGCGCAGCTTCACGTTCTCGTACTCGAACAGCTTCTGGTACTGACGCGTGATCGCGTTGCGAGGTTGCGTAAGGATCTGCACGAGCGCCGGCTTGTCCAGCTCGTGGAGCGTCCCGACCACCGGAAGGCGACCGACAAATTCGGGAATGAGACCGTACTTGATGAGGTCCTCGGGTTCGACCTGCTCCAGCGTGGCGCCGACCTCTCGCTTCTGCACGGCCTTGACGTCCGCCTTGAAGCCAAGCGTCTTCTTGCCGACGCGGCGCTCGATCACCTTGTCCAGACCGACGAACGCGCCGCCGCAGATGAACAGGATGTTCGTCGTGTCGATCTGGAAGAACTCCTGGTGCGGGTGCTTCCGGCCGCCCTGCGGCGGAACGTTGGCGACGGTGCCCTCCAGGATCTTCAACAGCGCCTGCTGAACGCCCTCGCCCGAGACATCACGGGTAATGGAGGGGTTCTCGTCCTTGCGGCAGATCTTGTCGACTTCGTCGATGTAGATGATGCCCTGCTGGCACTTTTCGATGTCGCCGCCAGCGGCCTGCAGCAGCTTCAGGATGATGTTCTCGACGTCCTCACCAACGTAGCCGGCCTCCGTCAACGTCGTCGCATCGACGATGGTGAAGGGGACGGAGAGGAGCTTGGCGAGCGTCTGGGCGAGCAGCGTCTTGCCGGTGCCGGTCGGACCAATCAGCAGGATGTTCGATTTGGTCAGCTCGACGTCGTTGCGGCTGCGTGGCTGCTTCTGAATTTCAATGCGCTTGTAGTGGTTGTAGACCGCGACCGCGAGTTTCCTCTTGGTGCGCTCCTGGCCGATGACGTACTCATCGAGGAACTTCTTGATGTCCGGCGGCGAGGGAAGCGACGAGCGCACCCCCCGGTTCTCGAAGCGATTGTCGTCCGCAATGATGTCGTTGCAGACCTCGACGCATTCATCGCAGATGAACACGGTCGGGCCCGCGATCAGCTTGCGGACGTCGTTCTGATCCTTGTTGCAGAACGAGCAGCGGAGAATCTCAGTCTCGCCGTTCTTCTTGACCATAACTCGCTCAAGAAACCGGGTTTAGTGGGATGACCAGACGCCGGAATTATCGACCTTTAGACCCGGCCCCTTTAATTCGATGTTACACCCGTTTACGGATGACGTCATCGATGATGCCGTATTCCTTCCCTTGCTCCGCCGACATGATGTAATCGCGCTCGGTGTCTTCCTGAATGCGCTTGGTTGATTGTCCGGTATGGTGCACCAGAATTTCATTCAGCCGTTCACGCATGCGTAATATTTCGCGAGCCGCAATATCAATATCGGTCGCTTGGCCGCCGAGCCCCTGCATCAGCGGCTGATGGATCACGATTCGGGAATTGGGGAGGGAGTACCGCTTACCCTTTTCGCCGGCCGCCAGCAGCACCGCCGCCATCGACGCCGCCTGACCAATGCAATACGTCTGGACGTGCGGCTTGATGAACTGCAGCGTGTCGTAAATAGCCAGGCCCGCCGTAATCGAGCCGCCGGGACTGTTGATATAGAGGAGGATGTCCTTGTCGGGGTCCTCCGCCTCGAGGAACAGCATCTGGGCAATAACGAGATTGGCGACCGAATCGTCAATCGGTGTACCGATGAAGATAATGCTGTCCTTCAGCAGCCGCGAGAAGATGTCGTAAGCACGCTCACCGCGGTTGGTCTGTTCGACCACCATCGGCACCAGCTGAGAGTAGTTCGTCATCGACTAGTCGGGATTTTCGGAACGTTTTGGCGGGTTATTCGGTGGTCATCTTAGCATGCGACATCGCGAAGTCAACCGCCTTCTCCCGGCGTAGTCCGGCCGACAGACGCGCAAGGCCGCCTTCTTTCTCCAGCTGAGCCCGCACGGCCGCGGGGGTCCGGCCTGAGGATGAGGCGAATTGCGCCACCTCTTTATCTATATCTTCCGCGGATACGGTCAGGTTTTCGCGCCGTGCAATTTCATCGAGCACGAGGGCGCTCGCCACGGCGTCGCGCGCAGGCTCCCGCTGAGCTTCCCGAAATTGACCCCAATCAATGCCCGCCTTACGGGGGTCGACTCCCTGGTCCATAAGACGGCGGGCGAACTCCTCGAGGCGCCGATCGATTTCGCGATCGACGAGCGACGGAGGCAGTTCGAAGGTGACGCGCTGGCCAAGCTGCTTCAGCAGGTCGCTGCGCACGTGCTGTTTCGCGTGCTGCTCGGCATCCGCCTGCATGTCGCCGCGCACGCGTTCGCGCAGCGCGGCAAGCGACTCGAAGTCGCCGATGTCCTTCGCGAATTCGTCGTCGAGCTCCGGCAGAACCTTCCGGCGAATCTCCTTCACCTTCACCTTGTAGGTGACGTCGGTGTTCGCCATGTCCTGAACGGAGTAGTCCTCGGGAAAGTGGATGACGAATGTCTTTTCGTCGCCGACGCTCAAGCCAACGAGGTTCTGATCGAACTCCGGCGGGTTGCCGGCGGCACCGAGCTCAATCGACACGCCCTCATGGTGGTCGACCTTGCCATCGGGATCGGTGCGATCGAGATCGACGACGACAATATCTCCGTCGGAGACGGGACGCCCTTCCACGCTTTCCTGCTTGGCGCCACGCTCGCGCAGCCTTTCGAGCGTCTTCTCGATGGCGTCCTCGGTAATCGTGGACGGATGCTGCCGCAGCGTGATGGTCGACAGATCGCCCGGGTCGAACGGCGGTACGGTCTCGATGTCCGCCGTGAACGTCAACGGCTCGCCTTCGCGCAGTGACACGTCCTTGATGTCAGGTGTCGAAACCGGCTCGATGCCGCGCTCCTGCAGCGCTTCTTCAACCGCCCGAGGAATCAGGCCGTGCATCACCTCGTGGTGAATTTCGTCGCGGAACCGCTGCTTGATGATGTTCGACGGGACCTTGCCCGGGCGGAAGCCTGGCAGCCGCGCCTGCTTCGAATATCCCTTTGCAACACGATCGATCTCCGCGTCGACTACGTCGCTCGGAATTTCGATCGTGATCTTCTTCTGGGTCTCGCTGACGTCTTGGAATTCAGTTTTCATCGGGAACGACGCGATCGCGCGTATTCCTATGCTGGCACGATTCACGAGGATCCGCTACTGTGACCCATCCCCGATGGCCGTCGAACGCCACGTGTCAGTCCGGACCGTGAGAGCCCTACTGATCCTCGCGGCGCTCGTCGTTCGGATTCTGGTCGCGTTCGCTTCGCCGCTGCCGTGGTTCAGCGCCGACTCCTACGGTTACCTCAATCAAGCCCGGGACCTTATCGCCGGCAGGTGGACGCCGTTCTTTCCAGTGGGATACCCGGTCATCATCGCCGCAGTCGCTGCGGTCGTTCCGTCCCCGCCCACGCCTGCGCTGATCGCGTTGAACGTGGTGTTGTCGACCATAACTGTATGGCTCGTCATGAAGACCGCGGACGCTGCCACACCGTGGCATTGGGCCCCCGTCGCGGCCGGCGCCATCATCGCGTTCTGGCCGAACCAGCTCAACTACGTGAGGTTTGTCCTTTCTGAAGTTCCCGCGGCCTTCTTTGTGGCTGCGTCCGCCGCGCTGCTGATTAAAGGCCGCCACTACGCGGCGGGCGCGGCGCTCGGCTGTGCTGTGGCCATTCGTACGACGCTGTTGCCGGCAATCTTCGTTGCACCGTTTGTCGTGGCGTTCCGATCGCGCAACCGTGCCGCTTCGTTTACGGCCGGCAGCGTGTCGCCGTTGCTCGTGCTCGCGCTCGTCTCGATTTTGTTGACGGGATCGATCGCGCTAGGCGGGAACTTGGGATTCAACCTGGACGTCGCGCGGCAATCGTTCGGCAGCCGCGTCAATTTCAGCGGCCCGACAGATGTGGGTGTTCGGGAGGCTGCCGCTCGCTACGTCAACGACGCGATTGATCAGCCGCGGCACTTCGTGGCCCAGCGAGCGGCATCGCTATCGGAGTTGTGGGGACCATGGCCGTCGGGCGATGAACCGCGCGCACGGTCGTCGCCTCCCCGAGGCGCGCTCGCTCGCGTGCTCATCGGACTTCGTCTGCCGCTTCTAGTGCTTGGTCTGTTATCGATTCGTCGGTCGATGCCCCTGCATGAAAGGTATCTGTGGATGCTGGTGGCAGTGGTCACTCTCGTTCACGTCATGACGTTCAGCGCGCCGCGATTTACGTTTGTCGTAGAGCCAGCGCTCATCGTGCTCGCGATGCTCGGTGTGGAGAGGACGTGGGTGAGATGGTGCGAAAGGAGGGACTCGAACCCCCATACCCTTGCGGGTACCAGATCCTAAGTCTGGCGCGTCTGCCAGTTCCGCCACTTTCGCGTTGATGCAGCCTACCATCCCCTATGCTACGCTAGCCCGGCTTTGGAAACCCGAACCGACCTCTTTCACGGCCTCTTCATCTGGCAGCGCGGCGAGAAAGGTCCCGGCACGCTCCTCCGGCACTCGAGCGCCCCTCGAATCGTTCCAGACCCGCAGACGGGGCGGCCGCTGAAAGTTGCCGCCGTCGAGATCAGCGAGCGGGCGGTCTGCCCGGCATGCACTCAACTTGGTGCCGGCGCTTACGTGTCATTTGAAGCGGACCTGCGCCTCGCGTTTGCGTGCCCAACCTGTCGGAAGCTGGTCTGGATCGCCGGCGCATAAGCACGCAGCATCTTCGGTTTCAGCACGTTGGTCACGATTAACTCAGCGATCGGGCCGCGCGATTCGGCGCGTGAATTGATGGCGCGCCGCGCGTAGACCTTCTTGACCTGCAGTTGCGCGAGCTTGGCCTCACGCGTTTTGTACAGGCGCTCGATTTCAGGAGCCGAGGAATTCGATAGGACAATGTGGGCCCCGCGCTGAGCCGCTTCGATGAGCGACTGCTGCAGACGCTTCTGATCGTCAGGACCAAAGCCCTGGGCGGTGTAATTGGCGAAACAGGCCGTGCGGCTCAGCGGCGCGTACGGCGGATCGCAGTAGATGAAATCGCCTTTCGCCGCCTCGGCCAGCACCCGCTCGAACGAGCCGTGAATGAGCGTCACCCCAGGACTTTGCAGCGCCGCAGCGACCTGCCGCAGATGACCTTCGTCGACGATGCGCGGGTTGACATACCGGCCGGCCGGCACGTTGAACGCGCCTGCCTTGTTCAACCGGAACAGCCCGTTGAAGCCGGTGCGATTCAGGTAAATGAGCATCGCGGCCATCTCGGGCGTGTAGGTAGTTGATGCCGCGCGCATCGGATTGAAGCGGTCGTCGCGCACTTCGTAGTAAAAATCGCTGCCGCCCCGCTCATGTCCTGCGGCCAATATTCCGAGTTCGCGAATGACGGCGTCGGTCTGCTTCATCAGCGTCCGGTAGCAGCCGATCAGATCCGCATTGTCATCGACGAGCCACGCCTGCCGGCCGGCAAGCCGCCCGCTGGCATGCAGGTCGAAAAAGACCGCGCCGCTGCCGAAAAAGGCCTCGACGTAGCGCGTGAACGAAAAGGGATAGTAAGGACGCAGCGCCGGAAGCAGTTGGCGTTTGCCGCCTGCCCATTTCAGCAGGGGACGTCCGGCGGGGGAGAGGGGCACGCACGTCTGCACGGTCATCATTATCGGTGTTGTGGCGGCCGATACTTATAGCTGAAATATGGCTTCCCCGCTCGTCAGCGTCTTGCTCACGGTCTACAACCGGGAGCGCTACCTCGCTGAATCGATCGACAGCGTCCTCGCCCAAAGCTTTGCCGACTTCGAGCTGATCGTTGTCGACGATTGCTCCACCGACCGGTCGCTGGAGATCGCGCGCGAGTACGAGCGTCGCGACAAACGCATCCGCGTCATCGCCAACGACAGAAACTACGGCCAGTTTCCCAACCGCAACCGCGCCGCGTCGTTCGCGACGGCGCCGCTCTTCAAATTCCACGACTCAGACGATGTGATGTATCCGCATTGCCTGGCCGTCATGGTGGCAGCGATGGAGAAGGAGACGCGGGCCGGCTTCGGACTCTCAAATGGCCGTGCATGGCCCGGCGGGCCGGTGCCGATGCTGCTGACGCCGAGGCAGGCCTACCAGCGTGAGTTCCTCGGGTTCGGTCTGTTCATGTGCGGGCCCTCAGGCGCGATGTTCCGAACGGCCACTTTTCGCGACCTGGGGGGATTCGAGGACTTCGGCACCCCCTCGGACACGATCTTCTGGATCGACGCCTGCAAACGTTATCCGGTACTGCTGCTGCCCGGAGACCTTTTCTATTATCGCGAGCATAGCGGACAGGCCTTTCGGGCTGCCGACGTGGCGCGGCAATACGCAAAGGTCCAGACGCACATGTGGAATGCCCTTCGCGATCCGGACTGTCCGCTGGACAGTGCGGAGCGGACGATCGCCCGTCGGAATCTGGCGTTCAGCACGGCGAAAACCGTGTGGCGAGCCCTGCGAAGCGGTGACATCGGCCTTGCCTGGCACAGGGCTGTAGCCAGTGGCCTGACGCCGATCGACTGGATCCGCTACCTCCGAGTGCCCCGCCGGTCCGTGCTGGCGGGTATTGCTCGCTAGGATCGGCCCGCCTGCTCAGTTCTGCCGCTCGAACCGATAAATCAACTGGATTCGACTCTTCGATCACAAGGAGTCTCCTTGAGTCCTATGGGCAATTACAGCGCTTTTTGTGTAAGCGACAGGGCGAAGCTGTACGCAGTCTTGACCTCGGCCTCGCTCGCTTTGTCCTCATGCGCACGGGAGCAAGTCTCGCCTGTGTACGACGGTGCGGGCATGGTCCGCCGCCTCGATTACGACACCGACCGCGACCAGCGGATCGATATGCGCGCCTACGTCCTGAACGGCCAGACCGTCCGCATCGAGGCTGACGGCAACGGTGATGGCGTGGTTGATCGGTGGGAATACTACCGGCCCGGGGGCGAGCTCGATCGGATCGGCACATCGAGCCAGGCCGACGGCGTCGAGGACACCTGGGTCGCCCAGACCGGCAATGACATGCGCGTCGATGTAGCGACGCGCCGCAACGGAATACCCGATCGTCACGAGTTTCATACCGACGGTGTGCTCGTTCGCGCTGAACAGGACACGAACGGCGATGGCCGCATTGACCAGTGGCAGCACTTCGCGGATGGCAAATTACACGAGTTGCTTCTCGACACGTCTATGACGTCTGGACGACCGAACCAACGCCTCGTTTACCGCACCGACGGTTCCCTCGAGCGTGTCGACTCGGAGATCCCTCCCCAATAACATGCGCAACTACGGCATTCGCGCGCGTCTCGCGATCCTGATGACGGCAGTCATGGCGGTGCCATCGATGCTTCAAGCTCAGAACCGGTTCGTCTCCGGCCCTCTAACGTGGAGTCCCACGTTCCAGCTCCGCGACACCGGCGTCGACTCGAACGTGTTCAACGCCACGTCCGATCCCAAAGAAGACATCACCAGCATCGCGTCTTCTCAGGTCAATTCGCTATTGAAGCTCGGTCTGCTGCAGGCGACCACGCAGGGTAGCGTGGATTACGTCTATTTCGAACGTTACAAGAGCGAGCGCGGACTGAACGGACGTGTTGGCAGCCGCATCAACTTGCCGTTGACGCGCATCACTCCCGAAGTTGGCGTTTCGTGGGCCCACACCAGGGAGCGGTCGAACAACGAAATCGACATCCGAGCCCCGCGCACCGACTTAGGGTATGCCTTGGGTGTTTCCGCCAAGGTCAGCTCGAGGATTGCGTTGACGGCGACCGGCGGTAAGCAGAGATCGGAGTACGAAAGGGGATTCACCTTTCGCGGTGTCGAGCTCGCGCCGCAGTTGACGCGCGAGAGTCTGGTCGGAAACGCGTCTGCCCGAATGACACTGACGCCGTTTACCTCGCTGTCGCTCGATGCCGGATTCGGCCGCGATGAATTCCCCTCGAGGCCTGAGGCCGCGACCGACAACGTGCGCGGCAATCTCACCTTCGAGTTCGCACCCGACGCGATCATTCATGGCCACGCGTCGGTCGGCTATCACTCGATGAAGCCGCGGCGAAGGGACGCGTCGGACGCCGAGACCGCGGCATTCGATGGGGTTACGTCGACGACGGAGCTCGGTTATACCTTGCTTGGCGTCACACGATTTTCCGGCCGGTTCACACGAGACTCGGCCTACTCGATCAGCCTTGGGCAGCCGTACTACGTGTCGACCGCAGGTGGACTGGACATTCTGCAGAACCTGGTCGGCCCTATCGATCTCGCCCTCCGCGCCAGCCGTGAACAACTGAAGTATCCGCAGACGGCGGCCGCATCGGCGCGCACCGACCATGCCGAGTCGCTTGGCGGCGGATTGTCCATCAGAGTCGGCGACGGAGCTGTCGTCGCCCTGCTCTATGAAAACTCCCGACGGCGATCGACCGGGGGCAGCCAGTTTGACTACAACCGCCGGCGCCTCTACACGACGATCACTTACGGACTGTGAAGCCTATGAAAACTGACATGAAGACGTTTCTCGTATCGTGCGTGGTTCTCGCGATTGCGGTGGCAGCTTCGGCGCAGGGTCCCTCAACACCTTCGTCATCGTCCGCGGCGACCTCACCGTCTTCAGATTACGTCGTCGGACCACAGGACGTCCTGAAGATCACCATCTTCGACGAACCGACGATGTCAGGGACCTACCGTGTTGATGCCGACGGCAGCTTCCAGTATCCGATGCTGGGGCGTGTCGTGGCGTCGGGTCTGCGCGTGCGTGATATCGCGCAGATGCTCAAGACGAAACTTGAAGACGGCTACATCAAGCGCGCACAGGTTGCGGTCGATGTGGATCAGTTCCGCAGCCGCAGCATCTTCGTCGTCGGCGAGGTGCGGACGCCGGGAAAGTACCCGATGACAGGGCAGATGTCGCTGATCGAGGCGCTCGCCGCCGCCGGATCGCCGACGCCGACAGCCAGCTCCGAGATTCTCATCCTCCGCCCGCGCGACACGGCGGTCGGTGCCGCGCTCACCCCCGACCAGGTGGAGCAGACGAACGTGCAGCGCGTCAACTTTGCAGACCTGCAGCTGGGTCGTCTCGCCGGGAACGTCACGCTGATGGAGGGCGACACGATCTACGTGCCGAAGGCGGAGAAGTTCTTCGTCACTGGTCAGGTGCGCAACCCCGGTGCGTATACGTATGAACGTGGGCTGACCGTTCTGCAGGCCATCTCACTGGCCGGTGGACTCACCGAAAAGGGATCTGACCGTCGCCTGAAGGTGATTCGGAGCGCAAACGGAAAAAAGACGCAGCAGGGCGTCGACCTGGACGATGTGGTTCAGCCTGGTGATACGCTCGTCATCCCACAGCGACTGTTGTAGGTCTATCTCAAGTCTGAGTCATGTGCGGCATCGCTGGCGTGTTCAGCTGGTCGTCGGCCGGCGCGTTCGACGTCACGCGCACGGCCGCTGATCTGAGGGCCGCGCTCGCCCATCGAGGGCCGGACGGTGAAGGCTCATTCACCGACCAGGGCCTGTTGATGGTCCATCGGCGCCTCGCCATCATCGATCCCACCCCCGGCGGCCGCCAACCGATGCGGACACCGGACGGACGCTACTGCCTCGTCTACAACGGTGAAATCTACAACTACCGCGAACTTCGAGCCGATCTCGAGCGGGCAGGAGTGCGGTTCACTTCATCGTCAGACACCGAGGTGTTGCTGGCGTTGATCGTGCGTGACGGCATCGGCGCGTTGAGCCGTGCCCGTGGCATGTTCGCCGTGGCTCTGTGGGATGGTATCGAGCGCTCGCTGACCGTGGCGCGCGACCGGTTCGGTATCAAGCCGCTCTACCTGTCAGCAAACGGGGGACGAGTCGCATTTGCATCCGAAGTGACCGCTCTGCGGCGTGCAGCCCTCGTCGAGCGCGATGTGTCTGCTGCAGGCGTCCTCGCGTTTCTCGCGTGGAGTTATGTTCCTGCACCCCTGACGTGGCTTCGCGGCGTCGAGAGTCTTCTGCCCGGCACCTGGAGACGGTGGTACGCGGACGGGCGGTCGGATGGGGGCGCCTTCGCAGACTTCAGCTGCGTTTATGCCGAGAGGCAGCCAGTTGGCGAGGAGGAGCTGCGCACGCAAGTTCGCGACGCCATTCGCGACACCGTCGCCGCGCACATGGTCGCGGACGTACCCGTCGGCATCTTCCTGTCAGGCGGCATCGATTCCGCCGCCCTGGTGGCGAACGCACGCGCGGCAGTGTCCGGAGAGCTGCACACGTACACGGTTGCCGGTGACGTGCCGTCGATGTCGGAGATCGAACCGGCGCGTGAGGTCGCAACGTTTTTCGAGACCACACATCACGAGCTGATGATCGGCGCCGGCGCCATCGAGCGGTCGCTTCCGTCGATCATCCGCCGCCTCGATGCCCCGAGCGCGGATGCGATCAATTCGTATTTCGTTTCACAGGCGGTGGCGGCTACGCGGGTGAAGGCGGTGCTCTCCGGCGTCGGTGGTGACGAGATGTTCGGCGGCTATCCAAGCTTTCAACGTATTCCCGCAGCGGTGCGCACGGCGAGATGGCTCGCGCCAATGCTGCCCGTCACCGCGATGGCTGCATCGGCAATGACCGATTGGCGCGCGCGCAAGCTGCAGCACTTTGCTGGCACGCCTGACGCGGCAGCAGCCTATCGTGCCGTGCGCGGCAGCTTCATGCCGGAGGAATGGCCAGAGCTGCTTGGTCCTGCGTTCGACGGCGAGGTTGGCCGGGCGGCACGTGAAACAGTGGCGCAAGTTGAAACGCGGATGTTCGGCGAAGTTCCGTCAGAGACGCCGCATGCTGCCGTTGCCCGCATGGAAACAAGCGCGTACCTGCAGGGGCAGCTGCTTCGCGACATCGATGCCGTTTCTATGGCGCACGGGCTCGAGGTGCGCGTGCCGTTTGTCGATCATCGTCTCGCTGCTGCCACGTGGCCGGCGCTTGGCCAGCACCCTGCGTTGGTCGAAGGTAAGCGGCTGCTGCACGAGAGCCTCCCCAAGATGCCGGATGCGCTCGCCCGCCGTCCAAAGCGCGGCTTTACCCTGCCATTCGACACGTGGATGCGCGGCGGTCTGCGAGAGACCGCCTTGCGCGGCATCGAATCGTCGGTGGCGTTCGGCTGGTTGAATGCACGCGCGGCAGCGGCTATTTGGAGCGATTGGGAGCGCGGACGTGCACACTGGTCGCGCCCGTGGGCGTTGGCCGTACTCGGCCGCTTCCTGCAGGAGGCCGCGTGAGCGCGCATTCGACGGCCGTTCCAGTGACTTACATCCGTCCGGGCACGCGCGCGATGTCGTCGACCGTCGACGAAGTCTGGCAGGCGCGTGAGCTGTTGTATTTCCTCGTCTGGCGCGACATCAAGGTCCGCTACAAACAGACAGCCCTTGGCGTCGCGTGGAGCGTGCTGCAGCCATTCCTGACAATGGTGGTCTTTACGATTTTCTTTGGCCGCCTCGCCCGCGTTCCTTCGGACGGTGTTCCGTATCCGTTGTTCTCGCTTGCCGCGCTCGTGCCGTGGACGTACTTCTCGACGGCGGTGTCGAACGGATCGTCGTCGCTCGTCGGCAACCAGCATCTCATTGCGAAGGTGTACTTCCCGCGCGTGCTGGTGCCGCTGAACGCGGTGTCGATGCCGGTTGTCGATCTTGCTGTTTCGTTCGGCATGCTCGTCATTCTCATGGCGTGGTATCACGTGGTCCCGACGTTCGCGCTGCTGCTGCTCCCGCTGTATGTGGCGCTCGCGGTCGTCAGCGCTTTTGCCGTGACCCTGTGGACGTCGGCGTTGACTGTCCGCTACCGTGACGCACGCTACGTGCTTCCATTCCTCGTTCAAACCTGGCTGTTCATTACACCCGTCGCGTATCCAACGTCGATGGTTCCGGAACGCTGGCGCTTGTTGTACGCCCTCAATCCAATGGCGACCGTCGTGGACGGCTTCCGATCTTCCTTGCTCGGCACACCGGCCTCCGGAGCGATGGCGGCAGTGGCGGTAGGCACGGTGATCGCTGCGCTTGCAGCGGGCATCGCGTATTTTCGCTCCGTCGAAGGCTCCATCGTCGATCTGGCCTGAACATGGCTGATATCGCAATTCGCATTCGCGGTCTCGGCAAGCGCTATCGAATTGGCGCGCGCGAGGAGCAGTACGACACGCTGCGTGATCGCATCGCGGCCGCTGCGGCGCGTCCATTCCGGCGGCTGGCGCCTGGTGGATTGGCAGCCTCGACCACCATCTGGGCGCTGCACGATGTGACGCACGACATCCGGCGTGGAGAAGTCGTCGGTGTCATCGGTGGCAACGGAGCCGGCAAATCGACACTGCTGAAGATTCTGTCGCGCATCACGACACCGACCGAAGGCGAGATCGAGATTCACGGTCGCGTCGGATCACTGCTCGAGGTGGGCACCGGGTTTCATCCGGACCTTACCGGCCGCGAGAACATCTTCCTGAACGGCGCGATCCTCGGCATGCGGAAAGCCGAGATCGAACGAAAGTTCGACGACATCGTCCGCTTCGCCGAAATCGGCGAGTTCATCGACACGCCGGTCAAGCACTACTCGAGCGGAATGTATGTGCGGCTTGGCTTCGCGGTCGCCGCTCACATGGAACCCGAGATTCTCATCGTCGATGAAGTGCTCGCCGTTGGCGACGTGCATTTCCAGCGGAAGTGCCTCGGCAAACTGGACGACGTGGCACGGAGCGGCCGGACGGTGCTGTTCGTTTCCCACAACATGGCTGCCGTTCAGCGCCTCTGCACGTCGGCGATGCTGTTGCAGCGCGGCAACCTCGTTCGCGTCGGGGATGTGCGATCGACAGTTGCCGCATATCTCGGCGGTGAAGCTCGCGGCGGCTTCGTCGCTGCCGCGCGAACCGCGGATCCACAGATCCTTTCCGCAGATCTCGAAGACATGGCCGGCCGGTCGCTCGACAATCCGTCGTGCTCGCGGCCAATCGTCTGCCGTATCGCTTTTTCGGTGCCGCAGCGATGTCCGGGTCTGCGGCTCGGGATTGGCGTGCTGTCATCTGACGGCGTGACGCTCTTCACCACCAACACCGCGGACGCGGGATGCTCATGTCCCTCAGGTCCAGGCGACTTCGAAGCGCGCGTCACCATACCGGCTCATACGCTGCTGGCCGGCGACTTTCACATCGCGATTTGTCTGTGGAACGCCGGCACGATCCTTGACCTCCAGGAACCGGCACTGTCCTTCTCCGTCGACGCCGGTGATTCGACGCTGTATGCGGAGAGCGCCACGCGTAAGGGTTATGTCAATGTCGACTGTCCATGGTCGGTCACTGTGGACACCGAGTTACCGTCTCTAGCCATTTCCCATCTGTGAACGTTCGTCATCTGATCATCGGCGCCGGGCCCACAGGTCTCGGTGCTGCCTGGCGCCTGGAGCAGCGCGCCGTTCGCGATTGGCTTGTGCTCGAAGGCGGTCGCGTCGCCGGCGGTCTTGCGCAGTCAGTAGTCGATGAACACGGTTTCACCTGGGACCTTGGCGGACACGTCCAATTCAGCCATTACGAGATGTTCGATCAGCTGATGGACGAGCTCCTGGGCGTCGACGGATGGCTATATCACGATCGCGAGTCGTGGGTATGGGTGCGCAATCGATTTGTTCCGTATCCGTTTCAGTTGAATCTGCATCGTTTGCCCGCCCCTGAACAAGACGCCTGTGTCCGTGGGCTCGAGGAAGCAGCCAGCGACGCAGCGGCTGGACGGTTGTTGCCGTCGAACTTCGGCGAGTGGATCTCGCAAACCCTCGGCTGTGGAATAGCGGATGTGTTCATGCGCCCGTACAACCAGAAGGTCTGGGCGCGCGATCCGGAGCTGATGGACTGGCGTTGGATCGGCGATCGCGTCGCCGTCGCCGACGTCACGCGCGTGAAGGAAAACATCCGCCTTCACCGCGACGACGTGTCCTGGGGCCCGAACAACCGGTTCCGGTTTCCTCGGCGCGGCGGCACGGGCGCCGTCTGGCGCGCGCTGGCCCGTCGTCTCACCGCGCACCAATCGGGCGGGCAGCCTCCACGGATACTGTTTGACTGCCGCGTACGACATGTCGACACCACAGAACGCCGCGTAGCGTTGGCCGACGGCCGCGAATTCCGCTACGAGCAGCTCATCTCGACGATGCCGCTCGATCGGCTGATTGCGATCAGCGATCTCGCCCGCGATCTAAGACCGGCGGCCCGTGATCTGGAGCACTCCTCGACCCACGTGATCGGCATCGGCCTCAATGGCACTGCACCCGACATGCTCGCACACAAATGTTGGATGTATTTCCCCGAGAGCAACTGCCCGTTCTATCGTGTCACGCATTTTTCCCACTACTCACCTGACAACGTTCCCCATGCGGCCTCTCAGTGGTCGCTGATGGCGGAAGTGTCGGAGTCCGAGCACAAGCCGGTAGACAGCGGCCGCGTAGTGACCGACGTAATCAACGGACTGCTCGCGACGGCTCTCATTCGATCGCAAGCCGACGTTCATCACACGTGGCACACGCGGTTGGAATACGGCTACCCGATACCGTCGCTGCACCGCGACAGGTCGCTTGGCGGCATTCAGACGGCGCTGGCGGCGCGCGACGTATACAGCCGCGGCCGCTTCGGCGCATGGAAGTACGAAGTGTCGAATCAGGATCACAGCTTCGCCCAGGGTGTGGAAGCAGTGGATGCGTGGCTGGATGGGACCGAAGAAGTGACGTTGCGTCGTCCTGACGAAGTGAACGCGCGGCGCCCTCGTCCGGTGGCGCCGGCAAGATGCTGACAACCCATCTGCGACGGCTGGCGCGCGGGGTGCAGCACGATCTATGGCCGACTGCCGAACGTGCGGTGCTGCACGAACTGGAGCGCCGCGCCGGGAGCGAAGCACGCCGCACGCCTGGCCGCATCGCGATGCCGCCATACGAATTCGAGTATGCGGACGCCATGACCGCATGGCCGCAGTGGGATGACATCTTCGTTCGATCGTCGCTGGCATTCGATGCACCTGCGCAGCGGCCGCGGATTCTGGATTGCGGCGCCCACATCGGCCTGGCGTCGCTTTATTTCAAGCGGCAATTTCCGGACGCCAGCATCACCGCGTTCGAAGCGGATCCATCGTTGGCGGCCATGTGCCGTCGCAACCTGAGCGCGAACGGAGTGGATGACGTGGATGTCCACAGCACCGCGATCTGGACGTCAACGGGGACGGTGGAGTTTGTCTGTGAAGGCTCGGACTCAGGAGCGATTGCTGCGCTGGAACCATCAGTCGCCGGCGCGACGACGCGGGTGCCGGCCGAGCGTTTGTATGACTGGCTGAATGAGCGCGTCGATCTATTGAAACTGGACATAGAAGGCGCCGAAGTGCCGGTACTGACCGATTGCGGCCATCGCTTGCGCAACGTCCACGCGATGACAATCGATCTGCACGAGTTCAATCCGGCGCGTCGGCAGACGGGCGCTCTGTTTGATGTGCTCGCCGATGCGGGCTTCACATTTGACCTGCGCGACGTGGTGCCGCTGACGTGGCGCGGCTCGGGCGGGAATGCGCCGTTTTCCAACGCCGCACCCGTATGGGTGGCGACGGTTCGGGCATGGCGGAGCTGATTTCGCCAAGCGTTGTTTGCGTGATTCCCGATAAGCTCGGAGGATCACTGAACATTGTTGAAGGGATCTTCCGGCATAGACGCCCGGACGGATTCGGCTACGCGGCCATCCTGACGCACAACCCGCTGTGGGTGGACACGCCATTCGGGGGACGCTTCAACGCGGATTACCAGACACGCTTCGAGTTCAAGTCGCCGATCGAGAACTTCCACGCCGTGCTTCGCCGTTTGCGTGCCGCCATCCCTGCGGGCGAAGGACTGCTCGTCGCCAACGATCTGCTGGAGCTCGCCATGGTTTCAGCGTTCGATTGCGGACGCACCGTAATTCAGATTCTTCACGGCGACAGCGACTATTACTATGGCCTCGCGGCACGTCATGAAGACGTCATCGATGCCTTCGTGGTTTACGGGCGGACGATGGAGCGGAAGCTGAAAGAGAAGCTGCCGCATCGCGCGGGCGATGTTTACTTCCTGCCGTACGGCGTCAGCGCGCCGTCCCGTCATCACCAACCGCGCCCAGGAAACCTTCGCCTGTTGTTTGCAGGTCGTCTCGAACATGGCCAGAAGGGCGTGCTTGACCTGCCCCTTATCGACCAGGAGCTCGGCGCGCGAGGTGTCGACGTCTGTTGGACGGTAGTAGGCGCCGGTCCTGACGAGCAGCGGCTGCGTGATGCGTGGTCGAGCTCACGCGTGACGTTTCTCGGGCCGAAGACGACGGCCGAAGTGCTCGATATCACAGCGGATCATGACGTCTTCGTTCTGCCGACGCGCTACGAAGGCGTTCCCGTGGCGTTGATCGAAGCGATGAGCGTTGGTCTCGCGCCGGTTGTCAGCCGAGTTGCCAGCGGTGTGACGGAGATACTCACCGAACGCGAAACGGGGCTCATGCCTCCTGTCGCCGACATCGCCGCGTTTGCCGATGCTATCGCCGCACTCGATCGCGACCGAGTGCTGCTGGAGAAGATTGGGGCGGCTGCACGGCGGTACGTAGCCACCACGCACAACATACGGGAGCGCACCGACGCGTATCAGGTCCTATTCGCGCGATATCGCGAGCTGCGCCGGCCGCGGCCCGATCGATCCGCGGTCCCGTACGGCAGCCGGCTCGATCAGCCGTGGATTCCGAACGCGGCGGTCAAGACGGTCCGAACAATGATCCGGCGCGCCAAAGGGAAGCCCTGCTGATGCGCATCGTCCAGGCAGCGGGCTGGTATCTGCCCACGTCCCACGGCGGCACCGAGGTCTATGTCTCCGAACTAGCCAAACGCCTGAATGCCGCAGGGCATGAGGTGCTGATCGCCGCGCCCGAACCGCTTGGACAGGATGAGCGAACCTATGACGCTGGCGGAATCAAGGTGTATCGCTATCCGATTCCGCCTCGCGTTTCCCGTGACGAGGCGCAAGGTCGCGTTGTCGTGCCGGGGGCCGAACGCTTTCATGGTTGGCTACAGCGCGTCGCCGCCGACGTCGTACACATGCACACGTACGTGACAGGTCTCGGCCTGTCGGAGGTGCGCGTCGCCAAAGCGACCGGCGCGCGGGTCGTTGCGACGACGCATTCAGCAAGTCTGGGATTCACGTGCCAACGCGGCACGATGATGCGGTGGGGAACGGCGCTTTGCGACGGTGTCGTGCGTCCGACAAAGTGTGCTGCCTGTCAGCTGCAGCACAGTGGTGTACCGCGACCGTTTGCGATGGCAGCTGCATTGATGCCGGCTTCGATAAGCGCCGCTGGCCGCCGCGTCCCCGGGCGACTCGGCACGATCGTCGGCATGACGAATCTGATCTCTTACAACCAGGCGTCGCAGCGCGAGATGCTCGATCTCGTCGATCGATTCGTGGTCCTGAGCGACTGGGCGCGCCATGTGCTGATTGCCAACGGTGCGCCAGCGGCGAAGATTGCGCTCAATCGCCTTGGCGTACGGTTTCCGTCATGCCCAAAGCCGACGCGGCGATCCGGTGCGCCCATCACGGTTGCGTACATCGGCCGATTCGATCCGATCAAAGGCGTCGCCGACCTCGCACACGCGATTTCGATGGTTCCGCGCTCCGCACCTATTCGGTTCGAATTTCATGGCCCTGTGCGGTACGTGAGCGACTTTACCGTCGTGAATCGGCTGAAGGAGATTGTCGGGCCCGAGGCGTGGGTACATTTCGGCGGCGAGCTCGACGCAGAAGGTGTTCGCACGGCACTCCGGCGAATCGACGTCGTGTGCTGCCCGTCGCGCGCTGTTGAGGGTGGGCCGACAATCGCACTGGAGGCGCACGCCGCCGGCGTTCCGACGATCGGCACTGACATTCCAGCACTTTCAGAGCTCGTACGTGACGGCGAGAACGGGCGACTGTACCCAGTCGGCGACGTCGGCGCGCTTGCTGAAATTCTCACCGAGCTTGCCGTAACGCCCGGGCTCGTGGATCGATGGCGCGCGTGCCTGTCGTCTGTTCGCACGATGGACGACGTAACACGCGATTACCTCGAAATGTACGCCGCATGATTGGTGGGGCTGTTATCAAAGCCGTGCTCGGCCCGCGATGGACGACCTGGGCGCGCACCGTAACGCGAGGTTTGGAACGGCCATCATGGGGCAATCTTCGCCGCGTCACACCGCTGTCGACCGTTTACGGCTTCGATCGAGGTACCCCAATCGATCGGTATTACGTCGACAAATTCTTCAGTGCGCGAAGAAATCGGATCACTGGCCGCGTCCTCGAGATTCAGACGAGCGACCACATCCGGCGATACGGATCGAACGTGACCGCTGCAGATACGCTCGATGTCAATCCGTCGTTTAAGCCGACTTACTGCTGCGATCTCGCGAATGCCGCGATGGTGCCGACAGGCACCTACGACTGTTTTCTTCTGCCGAATACTCTGTGCTTCATCCACGATCTCGACGCGGCCCTCCGCGAAGCGCGGCGCATTGTTCGGCGCGGCGGCACCATTCTGGCCACCATGCCCGGACTCGTTCCCTTGACACCTGACGTCGAGGACTACTGGCACGCCAGCGCGGATGGCTGGAGGGTGGTTGCCGGGCGCGCGTGGCCGGATTGCGATACGTCAGTGCAGACGTATGGGAATTGCCTTGCCGCCGCAGCGGCGATGTACGGCGTATCCGTCGAAGAACTCACGCCTGCGGAGCTCGACGTCACTGACCCGCGCTATCCGGTGCTGGTTTCGATTGACTGTCGCGTAGCCGAATGATTTTTCCGTCTCGAACCGTGTTCGGCGGTGTGCGCCGCGTCGTCAAGCACACGCTGTTCAGCGTCGGCTATTACCACCAGCGTCTCGCACAGTCCGAATTCCCGGGCATTGCCATTCTTTGCTACCACGGAATCCGTTCAAGGACCGATCCGCGGGCGCCCTTCAACGATCTGCATGTCGATCCAGACGTGTTCGACGCGCATTGCCGGCTGATTTCTACGGCCTGCAACCCAATCTCTCTCGATGATTTCCGTGCGGCGCTCGATGGCCGGCGCGCATTGCCGCCTCGGCCCGTCATCGTCAGCTTCGACGATGGGTATCGGAGCGTGCTCGAGTACGGTCTACCGTCGCTCGAACAGTACGGGATCCCTGCCGCCGTGTTCGTTTGCATCGAACCGGTGCTTCGCTCGCAACACTTCTGGTTCGATACGCTCTGCCGGCGCGAGGACGAGCAAGCGGTCGTGCAGGCCGCAACGGTCCCTTACCAGGTATGGCGTCGACGGAGGGAGTCGATCGCAGCCGCCTGTTATGAGCACGAGAAGCACCGGCCCATGACGATAGGTGAGTTGCGTCAGCTGGCGAACAGCCCGCTGGTCGAGATCGGTGGTCACACCATGTCGCACCCCGCGCTGGCACGCGCATCGCTCGACGAACAGCGCTGCGAGATTGCGGGTTGCCGCACCGCCTTGGAAGACGCGATTGGCAAACGCGTGAATGCATTCGCCTATCCGTTCGGCCAAAACGGGGTCCACTACAGCGTAGAGACAATCCAGGTCGTTCGCGACTCCGGTTTCGACATGGCGTTTAGTACCGAACCGTCGTTTGTCAGCAGTCACGGTGACCGGTTCGATACTCCGCGGTTCGTCATCCTCGATGCCGTTACCGAAGTTGAGCTCGCACATCGGCTGACCCACTCGTGGCGCACAACACAAGCCTGCGTGTGAAAAAGCGGATCTGCGTCGTTACTGCCGGGCATCTGTCGACATGCCCCCGCATGCTCAAAGCCGCGGATGCGTTTCACGCCGTCGGTTACCGGGTGCGCGTCGTCAGCGCCTGCACGGGAGGGTGGGCGACGAAGGCAGATGCAGCGCTCGTCGCGTCACGTGGATGGTCGTGGCACGTCGTGAACTACGACCCCGCCGCCGCGCCGTCAACGTGGTTCCGAACCGGATCGCGCTACCGGGCAGCGCGGGCGTTGGCAGCCATCATGACACCTGTGCCGACGCGTGTTGCCAGCGCGGCGTTCGCACGCGTGCATCGCGAATTGGTGAACGCGATTCTCGAAGAGCCCGCGGATTTGTTGTACGGCGGGACGACGGGAGCAATTGCGGCGGTTGCCGAAGCGGGGCGCAAGGCGCGCATGCCGTTCGCCGTGGATTTCGAGGATTTTCACTGCGGCGAACACGAATCGCCCGAGGGCGATTTGTCGAACGCGTTAGGACGAGTGGTGATGCAGCTGGCATCCGACGGCGCGGCCTTCGTCACTGCGGGAAGCGCCGCGATTGCGACTGCGTGCCGCGAGGAGCTCGGCGTTGACGCAACGCCGATCAACAACGTGTTCCCGCTGCCCCCAGGGCAACCTATTGAACAGACGTTCCGTTCGAGTGACGAATTCGCGGTCTACTGGTTCAGCCAGACAATCGGCGCCGGCCGCGGCCTCGAGGATGTTGTGCGCGCCCTCGGGCTGACGACGCACAAGGCGATGTTCACCCTGCGGGGATGTCCGGCCGGTGACTACGTGGAACGCCTTCGTGCGTTCGCGGCCCGCGAGGCGCCGCGCGTTCGACTCATCATTGAACCGCCGGTCGCCCCCGAATCAGTCGTCGACTCGTGCCGCACGTTCGATCTCGGCGTATCCGCCGAGCAGGGGCACATTCGCAATCGTCAGCTGAACCTGCCGAACAAAGCCGCGACGTATCCGCTGGCTGGCGTGCCGGTCGCGCTGACGAACACTCCCGGCCAGGAGCCGCTGGCACGTGATCTTGGCGTCGGTGGCCTCGTGTTTACACCGGGAGATGCCGCATCGCTGGCGGAACAGATGCAGCCGCTGATGACTGATGCAACGCGTCTGGCGGAGGCACGTGCTGCAAGCTGGCGCGCTGCGCGGATGCGGTGGCATTGGGAACATGAGCGGGAACGCGGCGCCCTCCTGGCGACCGTGGCGAACGTGGTGTCATGAGTCTTCGCATCGCCATCACCGCGGACCCGTATCTGCCTGTACCGCCGCGTCTTTACGGCGGCATCGAGCGAGTGATTGCGCTCCTTGTGTCCGGACTCGTTCGGCGCGGCCACGAGGTCACGTTAATCGCGCATCCCGAAAGTCAGACACCAGCCGCGCTTATTCCTTACGGTGCCTCATCACATACTGATCGCGTAGCCCGAATGCGCGAGTTGGCGCAGGTCGCATCGGCCCTGATTCGCGTGAGTGGCAGCATCGACATCATCCACAGCTTTGGCCGCCTCGCGGCGCTGCTGCCCGTTCTGCCGATGCGAGCCGTAAAAAAGATTCAAACCTACCAGCGTGAGATCCCCTGGAGCGGCGTTCGTCGTGCGGCACGGCTCGGCGGCGATTCCATTCTGTTCACAGGATGTTCAACGAGCCTCTACGCGTCGGCAAATGGTGCCGCGGACGGTACACGGTGGCGCACGGTTTTCAACTGCGTTGACCCGTCGAGCTACGTGTCGGTGACGACGGTGCCCGACGATGCGCCGCTCGCGTTTCTGGGGCGTATCGAGCGCATCAAGGGGACACACACAGCGATTGCGATTGCAAGAGCAGCGGGGCGGCCGCTCGTCATCGCGGGCAATGTTGCGGATGCGGAGTACTTCCACACCGAAGTTGCGCCACAAATCGACGACCGCACTGTCAGTTACATCGGCGAAGTCGACGACGCCGCCAAGAGCCGCATGCTGGGCGGATCGGCGGCGTTGCTGATGCCCATTGCATGGGACGAACCGTTCGGCATCGTGATGGCTGAGGCGTTTGCGTGCGGGACGCCTGTCATCGGCTTCCGCCGAGGCAGTGTTCCCGAGGTGGTGCGTGAGGGCGTGAACGGTTTTGTGGTGAGCGATGTTCCGCAAGCCGTTGCCGCGGTTCGCCAGTTGCACCTGCTCGATCGCGACGCGGTTCGTCGAGATTGTGAGGCGCGCTTTTCGTGCGACGCGACCGTCGACGCTTACGAGGCTCTGTATCAGGAGGTGCGCGGCTAAGTGCGACGGGTGTTGATGATCTCGCCGCATTTTCCGCCGGACAGCAGCGCGGGCACTCATCGCGTCCGTCTACTCGCTCCGCACCTCGCCGCGTACGGCTGGCAGCCGACCGTGCTCACCGTGGCGGAGCAGGGTTACGAAGGGCGCGTCGATCCCGAGCTTTCGCGTCTCGTGCCGGCCGATCTCGACGTCGTGCGCACGCGTGCGCTGCCGGCACGACTGACGCGACGGGTTGGTATCGGCGATCTCGGGCTGCGTGCACTGCCCGGTCTCTACCGCGCCGCGCAGAGACTGCATCGGCAGCATCGGTTCGACGCCGTGTTCATCACGATCTATCCCACGTATCCGGCCGTACTCGGGCCGATGATGAAGCGCCGCTTTGGTGTGCCGTTCGTGCTCGACTATCAGGATCCGTGGGTCGGTGCATGGGGAGACACGGTTGGCGGCGGTGCTGGCGGAACCGTCGATACGAAGAGCCGGACCAGTCGCGCGCTGGCGGAGCACCTCGAGCCGCACGTGCTGCGCGCGGCCGACGGCGTCACGGCGGTATCGGCTCGCACGTATGAGGACGCACTCGACCGAACCGGCAGCGAACCGCGTGCGGTGGCGGAGATTCCCATCGGATGGGACGCCGCGGACATCGATGCGGTAGCGAACCGGTCGGCGCGTCCGCCGCTCATCCCGCGCGACGGACGCCTGAATATCTGCTACGCCGGGACACTGCTTCCCCTCGGCATCGCGACACTGCGGGTGGTGCTCGAGGCTGCACGCACGCTCATCGAACAGGAACCGCGCCTCGCGGATCGCCTCCGTCTTTACTTTTTCGGGACCAGTAATCAAACGAGCGGAGGAGAGGAACGGGTGCGGCCTCACGCCCGCGAGCTGGGCGTCGAACATCTGGTGCATGAACATCCGGCGCGACTCGATTATCTGGACGCGCTCGATGCCCTTCGCCAGGCTGACGTGCTGCTGCTGCTCGGAAGCTCGGAACGACACTACACGCCGAGCAAGGTGTTTCCGGCTTTGCTCGCCGGGCGACCGCTGATCGCTCTCTACCATCAGGCGAGCACAGTGGTCGAGATGCTTCGCGCGGTCGCGCCAGAACCTGCATCTCACCTGATCACGTTTGACGAGCGGCAGCCGGTCGAAACTGTCACCGGCCGCGTTGTCCACGCGCTTCGCCGCCTTGTCTGCGCGAATAACACCATCACCGTCAATCGAGCCGCTCTGGAGCCATGGTCCGCCAGGGCATTGGCGGGCAAGCTGGCCCAGGTATGCGATCGGATAGCCGCGTGACGACACGGCACCGCGTCACCTTTGTGCAGACGCATCCGGTGCAGTACATGGCGCCGTGGTTCCGCTATATCGCGACGAACTGTCGCGATATCGAGTTGACGGTTCTCTATGCATCGACGCCCACGCGCGAGCAGCAGGGGATTGGCTTTGGCGAGGCGTTCCACTGGGACGTCGGTCTGACCGAGGGGTACTCACATCGGATCCTGGCGCCGGCAGATTCGAACCGCAGCTTTGACTCCGACAGCTTCACCGGCGCCGATGTGCGCGGAGTTGAAGAGCCCTTGCTCGAGACACGGCCGGATGTAGTGGTGGTGCCTGGTTGGCATTCCGCGTTTTACTTACGGGCGATTACTGCAAGCCGGCGGCATCGGATTCCGGTGCTGTATCGGGGCGACAGCAATCTCGTGGCGGCACCGAGCGGTTTGCGCCATCTGCCGTGGAAGCTGCGGACCAGGGCTGCGCTCAAGATGTTCGACGGCTATCTGAGCGTGGGCACTCCGAGCCGCGACTACCTGCGTCGGTTCGGTGTGCCCGAGCCGCTGATTTTCGATTCGCCTCACTGCGTTGACAACGCTTGGTTCGGGTCGGCTGCGGGCGCTGTCCGCGAACGAGGGCGCGAGGCCGCTCGCCGCGACCTGGAGGCCGGTGCGGACGACTTCGTCGTGTTGTTTGCCGGCAAGTTCACGGCGGTGAAGCGGCCTCTGGACGTAATCGAAGCCGCCGCGCGTCTCGGGTCGAATGTGGTTGTCGCGCTGGCCGGCAACGGCCCCCTTGTCGAAACCGCGCGCCGCACCGCAGCGAGGCTGAATGTTCGTGTCAGCTGGCAGGGGTTCGTCAACCAGAGCGCGATGCCGCGTTTGTTCGCCGCGGCCGATTGCGTCGCGGTTCCCAGCCGTTCCGAAACATGGGGATTGCTCGTCAACGAAGCGCTTGCTTCGGGAACGCCATGTGTTGTTTCAAATGGCGTCGGTGCGGCGCGCGACTTGATCCATGAACAATCGTCCGGGGATCTTCACGAAACAGGCGACGTCGACGAACTGGCCGCTGCGCTGACGCGTGTTCGCGACGCGCTTCGCAGAGGGACGATCACCGTCGAGACCTGTCAGCAGGCGGTTCGTGGCTTTGTCTACGAACGTGCAACGGATGGCGTGACCCAGGCCGCTCGTCGTCTCCGCGCGCGCAAACGCACATCCGATGTGTCGTCGGCGGACCGTCCGCGGGTGATCGCGCTCTTCGGCAACATGGTTTCCGTCTTCGGTCTCGAGCGGATGTCGTTCGAAGTCCTCCGAACACTGCGCGAGAACGGCGGGGCGGTGCATTGCATCGTCAACCGGTGGCAGAGCAGCCGCATCGTGGACTTCGCCGACGACATCGATGCGAGCTGGTCCACCGGCTATTACTGGTACGAACTGCGGCGCCGTGGAACGCTAGCCCATCAGTTGCGCACCGCATGGGACGTATGCAACACGAGTTTTGGCTTGCTGCGCGACGCGCGTCGATTCCGTCCGTCGCACATCTTCATCCCTGAGTTTGGCGCGGTTCTGCGCTCGGCGCCGGCCTTGTGGATCCTGCGCCGTTGCGGTGTTCGTACCATTCTGCGTCTTGGCAACGCGCCGGAGCCAGGCACGTTCTACGCGTTTATTTGGCGGCACCTCGTCGATCCGTGCGTCGATCACTACGTGCCCAATTCCCAGTTCATTCAACATGAGCTGCTGCGCCATCGCATCAATCCTCGAAAGTCACGAGTTATCTACAACACGGTTCCGCATCGACCCGACCAATGGCAACAACCATCGCCGATACCTGGTCGTGTCATTTTTGTCGGTCAAGTCATTCCGCAGAAGGGACTCGATCTGCTTCTCGAGGCAGTTGCGCAGCTTCGCAGCCAAGGCATCGACGTCACTCTCGACGTTGTCGGCGACATCGATGGCTACGAAGATCCTGCCTATGTTGGCTACCGCGCTGGTGTGAGGAAACGCGCGGCAGCGCCTGACCTTTCCGCAGCCGTTCGACTACTCGGCGTCAGGGAAGATGTTCCTCTGCTCATGTCTCACGCGTCGATTCATTGCCTGCCCTCGCGGCCTGAGCAGAAGGAAGGGTTCACCGTCACGACGCTCGAGGCAAAGCGGGCAGGCCTTCCTTCGGTGGTGACGCGCAGTGGAGCGTTGCCCGAAATGGTGCGCCACGGAGTCGATGGTTGGCTGTGCGAGTCCACGACAGTCGAGGCGATCGCTGAAGGGTTGGAACACTTCCTCGCCGATCCCGAGCGGGCACGGCGAGCGGGCGAAGAAGCGCGATCATCGCAGCTCGCATTCGGACGCGTCCGGTTCCGATCTGAATGGGCCGAGCTGTTTTCACTTCCTGCTAATCTGCGCGGTTCGACCGTGCACACGCAGCCTTCCTGATGCTGTTTGGCTGGCTGACGTCCGACGCCGGTGACGCGGGTCCCGTGATCTCCTCGATGTCCGCGGCACTGCGGAGCAGCGACGGGGAATGCCTGAAGCTCTGGCCGATGGGTGTGTTCGGCATCGGCGTTTTGGAGCGGCCGTTTACCGACGAGAAGTCCCTTCCCGAACCTGTGTCGCGGCCCGACGGCTACATGTTGTGGATGACGGGCGAGGCCTTCGAGTGGCCGTCGAGCGAATTGCGAAGTGCCGCCGAGAGTCGCACCGCAACGTTTCGTTCGCGGCTGCTCGACGCGCTTGTCGAGCGAGGGGGCGCCGCGATTGCCGATCTCGACGGCGAGTACCAGATCGCGCTTTGGAACCGGTGCACGAGGACGTTGCAGTTGTTCAACGATCGTTTCGGCGCGCTGCCGTTGTATGTCGCATCGTCTCCGGAGGGGTGTGCATTTGGTGGCGGCGTCCGCGGAGTCTTGATGGCTCCTGGCGTATCGACGGAGCCGGATGTGGAGGCTATCCGAGAAGCGGTCAGCTTCGGTGGCTATCGACTCGGCGGACGTACGAATGTTCGCGACGTCCGCATGGTGCCGTCCGCATCGGTCGTCACGGTCTCACCAGAGCGGACATCGACCGTTCGTTATTGGACATGGTCGCAGTTGCCCGACAGCAACGCGACCGACGAGCGCGCGGTGATCGCGGAGGCTCAGGAGCTCTGGCGCGATGCGATCGCGAGGAGGATCGCTGGATCTCACCGCCCGGGGCTGATGCTCAGCGGCGGCCTCGATAGCCGCGCCATTCTCGCCGAGGCAACACGCCAACGGCAGGGGGTGCGAGCCGTTACCTACGGTGTGCCGAGCTCGGACGACGTGAAGATTGCCCGTCGTGCAGCTGGCGTTGCCGGCGCTGATTGGCGGTTGTTCCCTCTCTACGCCACCGGATGGCTCGAGCGCCGTGCCAGCCGAATCTCCGAGACGGATGGCTTGATAGATCTCGTCGATCTGATGCACACCGAGCCGTTTGAAACGATCGACGGTGCGTTCGATCTGTACTTGAGCGGATACATCGGCGACGTTGTCGCCGGGTCCACGTGGTTTTTCGAAGAGTCGCCGCGCGATCTGCTTTCAAAGCTGCCGTACTACGGCGGCGCCCTCGGTGTTCCATATGAAAAGGCACTCGAGCTCGCAGAGGAAATGATTCGATCGACGCCGGGGGCACCGCGATTCGCGATCTACGAGCACAAAGCGTCGCAATCAATCAACCGCATCACCGCTGCCGCCCGGCCGCACGTCGTCGTTCGGCGGCCGTTTGTCGCGTATCGGTTCTTCGAGCTTTGTCAGCGTTTGCCGAAAGCCTGGCGAACGGGACATCAGTGGCGCGAGCGGTGGCTCGTATCGGCGTATCCGCAGTTGTTCACATCGATTCCGAACCAGCAAACCGGCGTTCCGCCACAGTCATCGCGGATCCGTCGTGATATCACCCGTGCCGTCCGGCATGCGTCGCGTCGGATCGCCCGGCGAGCAGCGGCAGCGGGCCTTCCCATCACCGTCCCCGAGCGCTCTTACCATCCCGATGAAGGATTCTGGTCGCAACCTTCCGAACGCTCACAGATCGAATCCACCATCCTGCGATCTGGCTCGATCAGCTGCGAACTATTCGGACGAGCGCGTGTTGCGCAGACCGTCCGCGACTTTTTCGAACGTGCGGCGAGCCCTGTTCAGGTGATCGGCGCGCTGTACGTGTTTGAACGTTACCACCAGGATCTGGCGCATTCACTGGCCAGCGCACGCAGTGAGGTAACCGAATTCGCATGTTGATCCGGGGTTTCCTCGTTCTGTTCGCCGTCTATTACACCGGCTACTGGATTGCGGGCCTTGCCGTGGCAGTCATCCTGCTGGTGTGGGCGCTTCTCGGACGCAGCGAAGGTCCGCCGGTGCTCGCCATCGCGCTCACGTATCAGTGGATGCAGGTGACGATCGGCATCTTTTACTCATCGGCGACTGGCGTTGAACTGGAGGCGTTCTACGCTACTGACTGGCAGCGGATGGTGCTCGTCGGTCTTGGCTGGATCACGTTGCTGGCCGTATCGATTTTCTATGGGATGGTGTTGACCCGGCGCCGGGTGACGCCGTCGCAGGACGCCCCGGCCAACGCGGTGAACAACAAGATCCTGTACGTCGCCTACGCGGCCTCGTTGTTCATGACCGGCATCATCCAGGAAATCGCCTGGAACTATTCCGCGTTTACCCAGGCGATCCTTGCCATCACCTACGTGCACCTTGGACTGCTGTTCGTGATGACCCGCCGCTTTACCCACCCCGTTTTTCAATGGCAGAAACTGGCCGCCCTGATGGCGCTCGAAGTAGCCATCGGATTTACGGGCTACTTCGCAGGCTTCCGCGAGCCGCTCATCATGGGCGCCATCGCGGTGTTCGAGGTATTCAACCGGCGCGATGTGCGCCACTGGGCATTTGCGGCCGCGCTGGCGGCAATTCTCGGAATCTCGAGTCTCGTCTGGATTTCGGTGCGCGACCAGATGCGGCAGGATATCGACGAAGACCTCGTCTCAACCTCTCGGGTCGAACGGTTTGACCGCGTGCGTTCCCTCTCGTCGGGCCTGCTCACGCGCGATGTCTCCGATTACATGGACGCCACCAACATCCTTGTGGATCGGCTCTGGGCCATCAAATATCCGGCGATGGCGATGGACCGCGTCCCGGCGGTCATTCCGTACACACGCGGCCAGATCACTCAAGACGCGCTGACGCACATCGTGACGCCGCGGTTCCTATTTCCGGAGAAGCCGGAGCTGGTGTCCGACAGCGAGCTCGTACGGAAGTATGCGGGCGCGAACGTTGCGGGCTCTGAATCGAATACCAGTATCGCGTTCGGGTATGTCGCGGAATCGTACGTTGACTACGGACTGCCCTTGATGTTCGTGCCCGTGGTGATCTTCGGGCTTCTCGTCGGAATCACTTATCAGCTGTGGATAAGCATCATTCAGCATCGCGATCTCGCAGTCGCACTCACCACCGTCATCTACTGGCTTGCCCTGTATCTGTTTGAGCGCTCGTGGGCGAAGATGCTCGGACTGACCATTACGTTGATGGTGTATCTCGGTGGACTCGTCTACCTGCTCGATCAGTGGCTGCTGATGCGTCGTTGGAAGATGATGAGCACTGGCGAGATGGATTACGTGATCGATGCCTCTACTTCCTCGAGCTGATTGACTCTACGCGTTGTTCACGTTTGCGCGTACTTCGCGCCCGCGTTCGTCTACGGAGGACCGCCGCGGAGCATCGTTGGTCTCAGCCGCGCACAACAGGACGCGGGCATCGATGTGTGCGTCGTGACGACCACTGCGAACGGCGACGCTGAACTGGATGACGCGATCGTGGCTCGCGGCCAGTATGATGGAATTCCGGTCCGCTACTGCGAACGAGCATGGCCGCGCTCAATCTTCTACGCGCCTTCACTTCGGAACGTTCTGGCATCGGAGCTTGCCAACGCTGACGTCCTTCACATTCACGGTCTTTGGAACGCAACGGTCTGGACTGCGGCTGCCGCGGCGGCGGTCGCCCGAAAACCATACGTCCTGTCCCCTCGAGGGATGCTTACTGCTGCGGCGCGCGCACACCATCCGCTGCGCAAGAAGTTGGTGTACCCCTTCGCGGACGCCCGCGTCATTCGCGGCGCCGCTTGTCTGCACGCGACATCTCGTGACGAGTTCGAGGAGCTGAATCGCATCACGGCCGCAGGTCGCAGTGTCTACGTTCCCAACGGCGTTGACCTGCCGCCCGCAACGAATGGCTGCCGCGCGCCGATTGTCCTGTTCCTCGGACGCATTCATCCAATCAAGCGGCTTGACCTACTCGCGGCGGCCTTCGAGCAGGTGCTTGCGAATCATCCCCGCGCGCAGCTCGTAATCGCAGGACCCGACGAGGGAGGACATCGCGCAACGGTCGCACCCCTCTTTGCGCCATTCGGCGATTCGGTGAGGTGGGTTGGCGGCGTCGACGACGAAAGGAAGAACCAGCTCTTGGGCGCCGCGTCGGTTCTCGTCATGTGCTCGAATTCCGAGAGCTTCGGCATGAGTGCCGCTGAAGCAATGGCCGCAGGTACGCCAGTCGTGGTGACGCGAACCTGCCCGTGGCCTGATGTCGACACGCATAACACCGGCTACTGGGTGGAACAGACCGCCGGCGCGATTGCGGACGCCGTCGACGGGATCCTTTCGAATCCAGCGGCGGCCCGGGAGATGGGACGACGCGGCAGAGAGCTCATCGCGGCCAATTACAGCTGGCCCCGTGCGGCTGCCGCTCTCATTCGTGAATACCACACTATTGCGCGCTGACCGCGTCATCGTGCTGACGCCGAAAATGGGCGGCGCCGACGGCATCTCGGAGATGACGCGTCAATGGGTGCATGTCCTCCAGCCGAAAGCCGGACGCGACTTCGGCTCCTTGCACGTGTGGTCGCTCGATGATGAACGGTTGCCTGCTTCCACTCCGTCGACGACATTCCGAACCGCAAGCGGCAACCGCAGCCGATTCGTGTCGTTTGGATTCCTCGACGGTTTCGCTTCAGCACCGAACACGGTTGTCATCGCCATGCATCTGCAGCTCCTGCCCGTAGCGCTGCCGCTGGTCTGGAGAGGCGCCCGGCTGATACCCGTTCTCATGGGCATTGAGGCATGGACCCCACTGCCGTCGCTAGTGACGATGGCATTCCAGCGATCGTGGAAGGTTGCGGCCATTTCGAATCACACCGTCACGCGCTTTCGGACGGCCAATCCGTTGCTCGTCGACATACCCATAACAGTCTGTCGGCCAGGCCTGCCGCTGCTCCCGCAGCCGGCCGCAGATGCCCGCACGGACGACTTCGCGCTGATCGTCGGTCGCATGTGCTCACGTGAGCGATATAAGGGCCACGACGCGCTGATCGATGTGTGGCCGCTCGTCCGGGAAGTCGTTCCCGGCGCCCGTCTCGTCATCGCAGGCGACGGCGACGACACAGCACGTCTACGTGGAAAGGCTGGCGCAGGGATCGAGTTTACGGGCCGCGTGGATGAGGCGAAGCTTGCCGGCTTGTACCGCGACGCCGCCTTTTTCGTCATGCCGAGCACGGACGAGGGCTTTGGGCTGGTGTATCTCGAAGCGATGCGCGCGGCGACTCCGTGCATCGCCGCGCGCGGCGCCGCCGAAGAGATCATCACCGACGGCTGCGACGGCCTCATCGTCGATGCCGAAAATCGAGATGCCCTCGTTGCCGCGATCGTGAGGTTGTTCGTCGATCGTCAGGGCCGCCAACAAATGGGCACGGCAGCGGCGCAGCGCGTCGAACGTGAGTTCGGTGCTATCGCCGTTGAACGGCGAATCTCCACAGTCCTCGAGCTCGGAGACGCGTAGTGCTCATTCTGGGAATCAACGCGTATCACGGCGATGTCGCGGCTGCCATCCTGCGCGATGGTGACCTCATTGCCGCGGTGGAGGAGGAACGCTTCCGCCGCATCAAGCATTACGCTGGATTCCCCCGCGACGCGATTCGATCATGCCTCGAGATTGCAGGCGCCGAGGCTGGCGATATCGATGCGTTTGCCGTGTCGCGTGACCCGAAAGCGCACTTGTGGCGTAAGGGGCTGTTCGCGATAAAAAACCGACCCGGCATGGCGCTCATCCGCGATCGGGCGGTCAACGCACTGTCGGTTCGGAACCTTGCGCAGGCGTGTGCGCAGTCCCTGGGCTTGGACGAGACCGAGGTTGCCGCGCGGATGCATTACGTCGAGCATCATGCCGCGCATCTGGCGAGCAGTTTCTTCGCGAGTCCGTTTGATGACGCTGCGCTTTGCGCTATCGACGGCTTCGGCGATTTCGTCAGCACGTCGACGGGGATCGGTCGAGGACTATGCCTCGCCATCGAGAACCGCGTTTTCTTTCCCCATTCTCTCGGCGTTCTGTACCTGGCGCTGACACAGTTCCTCGGCTTTCCGAAGTACGGCGACGAATTCAAAGTGATGGGCCTTGCGCCGTACGGTGAACCGTCTTTCGTCGAAAAGATTCGGCAACTGGTTCATGTCGGCGGCGACGGCGAGCTGTCCCTCGATCTGTCGTACTTCAACCACTGGTCGGGGGGCATGACGATGACGTGGGAAGACGGCGAGCCGGAGATCGGCCGCGTGTTCACGCCGAAGCTTGAGAAGTTGCTCGGTCCGGCGCGGCAGCCGCAGCACCCACTCGATTCGCGGCATGAGGCGATCGCCGCGTCGCTCCAGCGCGTCTACGAGGAATCCGCATTCACAGTCCTGCGTGCACTGCACGCCCGCGTTCGCAACCCGAGACTGTGTCTGGCCGGTGGATGCGCGATGAACAGCGTGGCAAACGGCAAGATCCGTTCGGAGACGCCGTTCACTGATGTCTACATCCAGCCCGCCGCTGGTGATAACGGCACTGCGTTGGGCGCGGCGCTTCATGTGTGGCATCGTGCCGGCGGCTCGCGCCGATTCGAGATGCGCCATGGATACTGGGGTCCGCAATTTGACAACGAGGCCATCGCAGCAGCAATCGACGCGCGCAACGCCGAGGTGGCGCGGTGTTGCAATCGGTCACGAATTTCTAGCGAGCAGCACCTGTGTGATTGGACTGCCTCGCGCATCGCCGACGGCCTGGTCGTCGGATGGTTTCAGGGACGAATGGAGTGGGGCGCCCGTGCGCTCGGCAACCGCAGCATTGTCGCCGACCCGCGCCGGCGAGACATGCGCGACATCATCAACGTCCGCATCAAATTCCGTGAGAAGTTCCGTCCGTTTGCGCCTTCGGTCGCAATCGAAGCGCTCGACGACTTCTTCGTCGGTGCCGTGGCGGACCCGTTCATGATTCAGGTCTATCCCGTCCGGCCCGACAAACGTGACGTGATTCCGGCGGTCACACACGTCGATGGCTCCGGACGTTTGCAGACCGTCAGCCGCGAAAGCAATCCCCGCTACTGGGCATTGATTCAGGCGTTCGGCAAACTGACGGGCGTACCCATTCTGTTGAACACGTCGTTCAACGAGAATGAGCCGATCGTGCTCACACCTGGCGAAGCCCTCGATTGCTTCCTTCGTACGGACATGGACGTGCTCGTCATGGGCTCGCATGTGCTCGAGAAAACCGGAAGGTCCGCCTGAAGCACGTCTGCTTCTTCAATCGATCCTACTGGCCGGATCTCGCAGCGACAGGTCAGCTCCTGACCGAGCTGGCTGAGGACCTCGTCCGCGTTCACGGTTGGGACGTGACCGTTGTCTGCGGCTACCCGCTGCGATCGGATGCCGAGCTGCCGGCATGTGAGTGGCGGAACGGTGTGCACATCGTTCGCGCAGCGGGATCAACGTTCGAGCCGAAGCAGTTCGTCGGCCGTGCGGCGAACTATGTGACCTATTTCACGTCCGCGGCCCTCAAGGGTCTGCGCATGCGCAAGCCGGACGTCATCGTCGCGCTGACCGATCCGCCCATCATCGGCCTTGCAGCGCTTGCGGCCGCCCGCCGTGCGCGCGCGCCGTTCGTGTTTCTCTGTGAAGACATCTTTCCCGAGGTGGCGACGCTGCTCGAGGACTTTCATAGTACGGCCGTGAACGACGCGCTCACCAAAGTCAACCGGTTCCTGGTGCGGAAGGCGACGCGGATTGTTGCCCTAGGCGAGACGATGAGGCGGCGACTCGTAGAGGGAAAAGGCGCCGAACCATCGAAGGTCGCCGTCATTCATAACTGGGCCGATTGCAGCGCCGTCGCGCCGGGTCCGCGAGACAACCCGTTCGCCCGCCGGCATGGTCTTGTCGAGAAGTTCGTCGTCCTGCATGCGGGCAACATCGGCCTCTCGCAAGACCTGGAGATCGTTCTGCATGCGGCCGATCCGCTGCGCGACCGCACTGACATCGCGTTCGTGTTCGTCGGCGAGGGAGCAAAGAAGAAGGATCTGCAGGAGCTGGCGCACCGCCGGGACCTCCGCAACGTGACGTTTCTTCCGTTTCAGCCGCGCGAAGCGATGGATCAGTCGTACGCGACCGCGGATGTCGCGCTCATCTCGCTCAAGCGAGGACTTGCCGGCGTCATTGTCCCTAGCAAGGTGTACAACGTGCTGGCGTCAGGCCGGCCGTGCATCGCCGCCGTGGAAGACGACTGTGAAGTCGCCGACATCATTCGTACACGCGGGTGCGGCTATGTTGTCGCGCCGGGCGACGCAGCGGCCCTCGCCGCGCGGGTTCTCGACCTCGCCAAGGATCGCGGGAAAGCGGCGGACTTCGGCACTCGCGCGCGGCAGGCCGCGCTCGAATTCGATCGTCCGCGCCAGGTTGCGGCCTACGACGCGCTGCTCCGTGAAATAACTACCGGATGTTGAAACGCGCCTTTGACGTGTCGCTCGCGGGCGCCGGACTGCTGCTGTCCTTCCCGCTGTGGCTGCTGATTGCGGCCGCGATCAAAATCGAGGACGGTGGCCCCGTGTTGTTTCCGCAGGAACGCGTTGGAAAAGGCGGCGTGACGTTTCGCGCGCTCAAGTTCCGTTCGATGGTGCCGCACGCATCGGCTCTCCCTCCGCGCCAGGCGGGCGAGCGTGATCAGCGCGTCACGCGCGTCGGGCGTCTGCTGCGCGCCACCGCCGTGGACGAACTGCCGCAGCTGTACAACATCTTCGTCGGTGACATGAGCTTCGTCGGACCGCGACCTTTGATGCCGGGGGAAATCGAAGTCCGCGGCAGCGGAGCGCTCGTGCGGCTCGATTCGATTGCCGGTTACGACGCGCGGCATTCAGTTCGGCCCGGACTCACCGGTCTTTCACAGGTCTACGCGCCACGCGATACGCCGCGGGCGCGCAAATTCCGCCTCGACGCAATCTACGTACGCAACGCCACCTTCTGTCTGGATCTCGTTCTCGTCGCCATATCGTTCTGGATCACATTCCGCGGCCGATGGGAAGTGCGAGTACGGAAGTTCTAATCTCCTATAATGCCGTTCACACACCACATGCTCGACGTTGCGGTCATTGGAGGCGGGCCAGGTGGTCTCCGTACGGCAGCTCTCCTCGCGAAGGCCGGATTCGACGTAGCGCTCTTCGAGGAGCACGACGAGATCGGCCAGCCAGTCCACTGCACGGGCGTTCTTGCTGACGATGCCTTCGACGAATTCAACCTGCCGCGGGCGTTAATCCTGAACACGCTGTCGAGGGCGACATTCACATCGCCTGGCGGATTTCAGATTTCCTACACCACGCCGTCTGCCGAAGCGCATGTCATCGACCGGCGCCGTCTTGACCAGACTGTGGCGGCGGAGGCGGCGCACGCGGGAGTGCGCGTGCAGGCCGGGCACCGCGTGCGCAACGTAGAAGAGATCGACGGCGGGATGCGCATCGAGGTGGACGGCGGCACCACCGTATCTGCGCGGGCCGTGGTGCTGGCGTGCGGCGCAAATTACGGGCTCCAGCGAAGATTCGGCCTCGGCATCCCGGCTGTCGCGCTGAACTCGGCGCAGCTCGAATTGCCGGCGCTCCGCGGAGGCGACGTGGAAGTGCATTTCGGCAGCGATACCGCACCGCGCGGATTCGCGTGGGCCGTGCCCGTGACGCGTTCGTCGGGTTCGTTCGTGCGCATCGGGCTGATGTGCGAAGGCGATCCGTCGACGTTCTTCAGGCAGTTCGTCACGCGCGTCGCTCCGTCGTGGGGAATCCCACCAGAGCTTGCCGGCGAACCGCGGCGTCGTTTTCTCCCGCTTTCCACGCTGACGCGCACCTACGCGTCGCGGCTGCTGGCGGTGGGTGATGCCGCCGGTCTGGTGAAGCCGACCACAGGCGGCGGCATCTACTACAGTCTTGTCAGCGCCGAGCTTGCCGCAGAAACGTTGACGGCGGCCCTTCACAGCGATCGGCTCGATGCCGCCGACCTTGCGATCTACCAGCAGCGATGGCGTCAGCGGCTTGGAGCAGAGCTGCAGGCGCAGCTTGCGCTGCGCATGCTGGCCCAGCGAATGACGGACATCGAGATTGACTCGCTATTCGATCTTGCGTTGACCGACGGCGTCATGCCGATCGTCCGGCGGACAGCGCAGTTCAACCGGCACCGCGGATTGATTCTCGAGCTGTTCAAGCACGCGCCCGCCCGGCGGGTGCTGTTCCGTCGGTTAATCAACTAGCAGGTTGCACGCGCACGGCGCGTGTGAATTCACTTTGCCCCACATCCACCAGAAAATCACGCGCGCTCGAGAGTTGGGGTGGCGCAGGTCCGTCGAACGCATGCAGGAACGACTCAGACATGCATACGGATACCGTGCGTCGGTACGCCGGCTCGCGTACTGGATGGATCGATACAGCCGGCGTCTCTATGACGGTCCATACCGGGAGCGTTCCGAGACGGGGCCGCTGAATATTGCAGTAAAGCTGGCGCGGCAGGCCGCTGGCGGCCCGTTCGAGCCGCCGACGATCGCCATTGTCAGCCACGCCGCCGCGGCGCTGCTTCAACCGCGTCACCGCCGCATTCTCGAGATCGGTGCGGGAACCGGGCGATTCGCGTGGGCTGCGTCGGCCGAACCTGCGCGCTCCATTGTCGCCAGTGAATTCGACGAGGAGACGCGCGCCTGGGCGGCGGCGCATCGCGGCCGCGGGAACGTCGAATTCAGCGCCCGTCGTCTTGACGAATGTGCCGATGGCGAGTTCGAGCTGATAGTGGCCATCGAAGTGATCGAACACATCGACGATTACGGCGCTGTGCTGCGGGGATGTGCCCGCGTTGCAGATGAATTAATCATCTCGACCCCGAACCGGCAGCGGTCCGCATTCACCAGCGTCGACAGAACGCCCGCTTACAGCGAG
Organism: Vicinamibacterales bacterium; assembly: GCA_035492455.1. Taxonomy (GTDB): domain Bacteria; phylum Acidobacteriota; class Vicinamibacteria; order Vicinamibacterales; family UBA2999; genus Gp6-AA40. The sequence continues at coordinate 41,289 of DATJJE010000041.1, forward strand.
CATGTGCGTGAATGGAACGCCGGCGAGTTTCTGTGGGTGCTGCGTGCGTTCTACCGCGACGTGCAGTTGTTCACCATCCCCGCCCTAGGCAAGCAGGCACAGCGGCTTCGTGACGACGAGACCTGGCGTCCTGTTGTTGCGCCGTGCACCGACCTCACATGCGAGGACTCGCTCATCGCGGTGTGCGTCGGAGCGTTTCGATGATGCGGCACTGATCCTGTAGCGGGAAGCGACCGTACCAGAGGGGCGGGCCAGTCGGCCCGCCCTTTTTTTGTCTCGAGAAACAGGGTTGGCGCTCGAGGCGATAAACTTCGGTGCATTGTGATCCTCAGTCGAGCCGTGCGCGCGGTCAGACTAGGTGCGGAGGTCCTTGCAGTCGCCATCGGCGTCGAAGTCGCCCTTCGACGTAGAGGGTTTGACGACGTCCTCAAAGCGACTTCCGAGATGCCGCGCCGCTACCTCCAGCCGCCCAACATTCATCCCGTCACGCTCGAACGAGCCATCAGGATGGTGTATCGCCTGTTGCCTGTCCAAAGCACCTGCCTCAAACAATCACTCGTGTTCTGTCGAATGCGGCGACGGTGGGGTCTACCCGCGGAACTTCGCCTGGGAGTTCAGAAGAGCGACGGCATCTTCGCCGCCCACTCGTGGGTGGAAGACGGTAACGGCAACGTACTGACCGATCCGCTGGAGGGTTTCAATCCAGTACAGCTGCCGCGCTCTGCGCGTCAAGATGCGCGAGCCACTGACTGAACGTAGCCAGGCGCACTGCGCCCTCAGCGCTCCGCGCATCATCGACTATCACCGACCTGTTTGCGTCCAGCGACGCGTACGCCTCGAGACGGTGAGATAGCGCAATCGGCGGGACTCCGTCGCGGCGGATTCTCGCTACCTCGATTGACTCCGGCAGCGGCGTTTTCGGTCGAAGTCGGACGGCGGATGGCAGATTTTCGCGGAACGCGTAGCGCAGCAGGTGTTTCCCGCGGCACCACGGGATAACGGGTACTCTCAGCAGAAAGCGAAGCACCCGCACGTCGAGAAACGGGTAGCAAAACTCGAGTGCAACACCGGTGTAACACGGATCCCACTCGTTGTGCATCGTCTGCCAGAGCGGGATCTGCAGTGAGAACCAGGCGACGGGTCGGACGGGATGCCGCGAATCCGCCGGCCGCATTACGTCGCACCAACGATCCTCGAGTTGAAGCCGTTTCACCAGATCGGGCGACATCCACGGCGGAATCGGAGAGCGACCGTCAGCCTCTGATGCCGCGTTGGATCGTGTCATCGTCGACCAGAGCGGCAGCCGCCGGTGATGACGCAAAAAGCTCAGTGCATCAGATGCGAGCCGACCGAACGCCCGGCGCCGACACAGATAGTCGATATAGCTGCGCCATTCGTAAACGAGGGCATTATCAGGACCTTCACCGGACAGGACGACGCGACTGTGGGCAGCGATGTCGTCAAGACAGTCGACCAGAGCGCTCGAATCGAGCAGCTGCACGAGCGGCTCCGGAGTGAATCGGGATCCAAGAAAGGCCCATCCTTCGCCATTACCGGCCTCGTAGAAATCGCAGGTGATACGCAGATGCGCTGCCGCATCTGCCGCGTATCGACGCTCGCAATCAGGCAGCATTGATTCGTGGGTGAACGAGAACGCCCTGACGCCATTGTCGCCGTGCGACGCGCAGTAGCGCCGGGCTCGGGCTGCGACGGTGACCGAGTCGACACCTCCGCTGAACATCACTGCGACGCGCTCACCCCGTACCCGATCGGCAATCGCGGTATCCAGCAGCTCGCGACATTCGGCCGCACACTCTTCGTCTGTCTGATATCGCGGTTCCTCGGTCGGCAACTGCCAGTAACGCCGTACCCGACACCCTTCGTCGGCCGACCAATTCAGTGTGTGAGCGGCCTTCAGCTGGCGGATGTCTCGAAACGTTGTCGACGAAGGGTCGGCGTTGTGGCCGAAGAGCAGGAAATCCGCTACGCCGCTGTCATTCAGCGCATCCGATACGGCTGGATGAGCGCGAAGGCTCATCACGCTGCTGCTGACGAGCAGCCAACAGCGAGTGTCGACGTAATACAACGGCCTGACGCCGAGATGATCGCGCGCACAGAACAAGCGACGCGCGCGCCGATCCCAAATTGCAAATGCAAAGTCGCCGATCAAACAGTTGACACACGCCTCACCCCACTTCGCATACGCGTGGAGAATCATCTCCGCGTCAGAGCGCGTCGTGTCGTGTCGGATTCCCAGTGCAGCCGCGAGCGTGTGACGGTCGTCGATTCGTGCGTCCGCGACGATCCAGGCTTCACCGTCGAGCGTCAGCGGTTGCGCATCGATCCGCGTTCCAACCCGCAGCCGTGCATAGCCGAGCCCGACGCTTCCATCGCACCACGTTTGCTGCGCATCTGGCCCACACACGGTGAGCGGCGCGGTCAGATGTTCGATGACGCGCCGCTCAATGGGGCCGTCGTCGCTACGCAGCGCCACGACGATGCCGCTCACGAGTTCCTTCGCGCCGCAAACCAGCGGGGAAGGCCAGAGGCGATTCGGCGGACGTAATAGAATGCCATCGATGCACGCGTGGTTGCCCGGTATCGCTGGCGAATGTACGTGGCGGGAGGAAATAGATGTTCCGCAAGCAGGCGCGCGCGTTTGCGTGCTGGCAATGACCGGAGATCCGACAGCAGCCCATCGACAAGCCGCAGATCGCCAGACAAGTAAACCGTGGAGGGTTCTGGCGCAGCGTCTGCAGCTGTGTCGAGCTCCTGCAGTACGCGATTGGGAAAGCGCGTCTGGAATCGATCGAGAGCGAGGGACAGGCCACGTCGTACGAGAGCTTTAACCGCGCCGCGTTCTGCGACGGCTACAACAGCGGACCAATCGCTGTCGGACATCTGCTCCGCCAGGAGATGGATGTCGTAGAGCCAGAGCAGCTCGCCGGAATCCCGATGGTGGGCGGCGCGATGCAGGCATGCGATCAGCAGAGCGTCGGGATTCGAAGCGGCACGGCCGTCGGCACCGGCGGCCGCCAAGGTGACCGCGCGGCTGGCGACGTCGTCGTGGGAGAGGACGGCTGCAATCACCTGCCAGTTGGCGATTCTCCAGTGGAGATCGAGCGCGTGCTCGACCCCAAAGCTGTCCGTGCGCGTCAAGGGCGCCTGTGACAATACCAGTTCACCGGAGGTGCTGACGGCGCGCTGGTAGCCGAGCGCCTCGAGCGCGCCGAATGCCAGCCCGACAGACGACGGCGAGATCAGCACGTCCGTGTCAAGCCGTGGCCGCAACCATGGCGCCGCATAGTGCGAGTGGGCAAGCGCCGCACCCTTGAACACAACCGGCTTCGCGCCTTTAATGCCCGCGAGCGTTGTGACAACCGTGCGGAGCTCGCGCGTCCGGACCGTGTCGAGAACGGCCAATGTTCGCTCGTCATCGAGAATGCCGGCAGTGGTGCCGAACCATACCTGGGGCGCGTCGCCGCGGACGCGAATGGCGCGGATGGCGAGACGCTCGATTCGATGCGCGCGCGCACACTCGAGCAGCGCGGTGTGGCGCTCGGCGTGCGGCGGCGAGACACTGCGTCCGCTGATCAAGTCGCAGAGCAGCCGGACGTCGGCTCCTGTCGCCGGCGAATCGCTATAATCGCCCGTCATGCTGCAGCTGACGCGTTCGATGTTTGTCTGCACCGAAACGCCCGATTCGCTGTCCTCCATGCGGTGCACCTTCGACGAGCAGCATGCGCTTCGTCTGCCGAGATTCCTGGAGCCGGATCTTCTTGCCTACGTCCATCAATCGATACGCGCGGCGAGCTTCTACGAACGCGACCATGAGGATATCGCGCGTGAAGCCTGCATGTGTGACAACCCGATGCTCGCGCTGCTGTGCCTGATCATGAACGACACGCGGTTGTTCGACGTCATTCGCCGCATCACCGGCTGCGCCCCCATCGGCTATTTCAACGGACGGATCTATGCGTTCGCTGCCGACGCGAACCATTTCGACCAGTGGCATTCCGACACGATTGACGACCGTCGCATTGGCATCAGCATCAACATGAGCGAAGGGCTGTTCGAAGGCGGAGTGTTCGAGCTGCGCCACGCCGATGCCGAAGCCACGCATTGGTCTGTCGCCAATACCGGTCCAGGCGACGCCATCGTCTTTCGCATCGGTGACGATCTGCTTCATCGCGTCACGCCTGTCGTCGGGCCGGTGCCGCGCGTCGCCTACGCGGGGTGGTTTCAGGGACGCGGCGACCTGCTGTCGTTGTTGAAGACAGCGATGGGCGCCACTGGCAATGGGTCCGAATCGTTGCAGTATACTGACCCAGCCGCCACGACATGAACTCGCCATCAATCGAGGATCGCCTTGCGCCCAGCGATCAGGTGGTCATCCGCGAACTGAGCGGTGAGAGTGTCCTCCTCGATTTGAAGAGTGGGTTGTACTTCGGCCTCAATGGCGTCGGCACGCGCGTGTGGAATCTCGTTGCGCAGGGCGGCTCTCTGCGAGAGGTGAACGCGGCGCTCGCTCACGAGTTCGAAGCGCCGGCCGCGATCATCGAAGCGGAGGTGCTCCGGTTCGCTGCCGAACTGTGTCGGCACGGACTGTGTCACGTTGCTGAACCGAGGTGAAGATGGCTGACGAGCACACACCCAATGTGTCCGGCAACGCGCAGGGCGACGCGCCGACGAAGAAGCCGTTTGAGCCGCCACAGCTGACCGTCTACGGTGACATCACCACGCTCACTCGTACGGTAGGTCGTACGGGGCTGACCGACGGCGGCAAGGGCGCTACGAACCGGACGCGCCCCTAACGCGAAGCTCGCCCTGTCGATCCGGTGTATTCGATTTACGGTCTGAACGTCGCGTCGGACCTTCCACTCGCCGGCATTCCGGCAGGCCGCGCTCCATACCCGGATGTTGTGTTTGCCATGGAGCGCTCCTATCGGCTTGCTGTCCCCGCGCCCGCTTCTGACGAAACTTGCTGGTACGAGAGCGATTGGATCGACGAGGCCACGGGTGGTCCGGGGTTGACGATTTACCGCTCCGACGCGGGGGCCTTTCGCATCCTCTACAGTGACGGGGTCGAATTCCTGATCGACGGAGAAGGTCGGCGGATCGTCGGGTGTGCACCGTCCGAGGCGAATCTTGCCGATGTTGCCTGTTACGTGACCGGTCCGGTTCTCGGCTTCGTTCTGCGTCTCCGTGGCGTCATTGCGCTTCATGCCAGCGCTATCGAGATCGGTCGCAAGGCTGTGCTGTTGGTCGGCGACGCCCGTTCGGGCAAATCAACGACGGCTGCGGTTCTGGCAACCATGGGCTACAAGGTCATCACCGAAGATGTGGCCGCGCTCTCCGTCAAAGATGGAAAGTTGAACGTCCTTACGGGTTGCTCGGAGGTCGCGCTTCGTCCGGATGCCGTGGCCTCGGTGTTCGGTTCGACGGATGCGCTGCCGAGGTTCAGCGACACATGGGATAAACATCGGCTCGATTTGCTGGAGATCGGCGCGTTCGCAAGCGAACCGGTACTGCTGGGCCGCATTTACATGTTGACGAACACGGAAAGCGTTCCGGACGGGCCGTGCATTGCGGCCATGTCGCCTCGGGACGCGATGGTCGAACTGCTCGCAAACGTTTACGCCAATCGGCTGTGCCATGACGAGCTCCGACTGCGCGAGCTCGACACGCTTCAATACGTCGTCAGACGCGTGCCGGTGAAGGTGGCTGCGACGGGCGCGCAGCCGCATCTGATTCCGCGCTTCTGCGAAGTTCTGCTCGATGATCTTCGTTACTCCTGACTTCTGGAGCGGCGAGCGATGTGACAGCGTCCGGGGCGCAATTGGTCGGTCCGACCTGTCGCGCGCGGAAGTATTCGACAGCGGCTACCGCGTCGATGAGACGGCACGCAGAACATTCGAAGCCGACGTCGACCCGGATGTCCTGCGTGAGGTTGAAGATTCGATCGCAGCCGTCCGACCGCGCGTTGCGGAGTTTTATGCGACGACGCTCGTCGGTTCCGAAGGTCCCGCCTTCCTGCGGTATCCAGCGGGCGGCTTTTATCGGGTGCATCGGGATTGCCTTCCCGGCGGAGATGAGGAGTTTCCGCGCCAGATTTCCGTGGTGGTGTTCGTCACCGATGCGTGCGAAGGGGGCGTCCTTCGCATTTACGGTCCGTCCATGCGGGATATCCAACCTGTCGCCGGTACGCTGGTGGCATTCCCTGCGACCTGGCTGCACGAAGTGTTGCCTGTGACGGCCGGCATCCGCGACGCAGTAGTGGACTGGTTCTACTGAACTCCGCGTCAGCCATACTGCGCGACCAGATCGCTGACGAACGCCAGCGCGTCTGCCGGTTTCGTGAAGCGCGTCGGCATCAACTCGACAACGCGGCGCGCGATCTCCCCGCAGGGTTGCCGCTCTGCCATCGCAGCGAGCACCATCAACATCACTCGACCCTCATTTGTGAGTGACGGCACGTAACCCGGTGTGCGCTTCTTCAACGACGCCGCCGACAAGGGAGTGCTGAGAAAGGTTGATTGATTGAACGGCGCCTTGGTATCGCCGCTGGCGCTGCGCACGTGGGTCTTCCAGCTCCAAACGTAATCCTGTCGTACAAGCACGCCGCTGATCTCCACGTTGACGGTGTCGCCGGCGTCAAGCGGAACGGGTTCGAGCCATGGGAAGAATACGGGCTCGCAGATGAGCGTCGGCTTCACCGCGTCCGGTCGATCCGGCGCATTCGAGATCTCGACACCGTCGATGACGACGCGATCGAAGCCGGCCGCGAGACCGTGTCCAACTCCTCGCCGGGAAATAACACATTCCATTGTCCCGCGCGCGGTGGCATCGTCGATGGTCTTGTAATCGAGGACACACCACCGTCGTGGCGATGCGAGCAACTGATCGGAGGTAAAGCGGCCTCGACTCCAGGCATTGACCGCAAGGTCGCGCGCTGCTTCCATATCGAATGCGAATTGGTTGCCGCGCCACGCGCCCGTGTGGCGGAAGTACATCTCCTCGGCTTCGACGACCGCAGTCCACACGACATCGCGCTGCGGCAGGACGACGCCCTGTGGCTTGAGCATGCGACGGCGTGCGTCGATAATCGACAGGATGCCGCGGTGAAACCACGGCAGCATGCCCGCCATGTCGGCGACGATGACATCGCCACGTTCGGGCAGCACTACATCGCCGGACACAGCGTGGTGGAACTCGATGCGATCGGCGTACCCGTTGGTTGCCGCGATCGAACGAGCCACCTCGATTACATCGTCCGACTCGATCGCGTACACCTTGCGGGCGCCCAGCGCGCAGGCAATCAGAGCGCAGATGCCGGTGCCGGTTCCCAAGTCGATCACGACGGAGTCGGGCGTGACGGTCCGCTTGAGTCCGGTGGTGAAGGCGCCCATCCTCACCGGGTCAGCGATGAGAGCGCCGTAGTCGGTAACACTAAGCATCGGCGACCGCGTCCTATTCGGGCGGCCGCACCGAGCCAAGTGCAGCCCGCGCGTCCATCGGCAGCCGCTCTTCTTCGTGCTTCGAGGGTTTGAACCAGTCGGCGAGGCGTGACAAACGTCCCGACGCCGTGCGCTTCGCCTCTTCGAATTGTTCGATTGCATCAATCGCCGCGGCAAGCGTCGGCACCACGCCGATGCCGCGCGCCAGCGCCTGATCCCGAACCGTCGTATCCTCCTTGCGCAGCAGCAGAAGTGCTTTCGCCCGCGACGCGGCGATGATGTCGACACAGTTAGTGAGGCGGTCGTCGACGACGATGTCCAGCTTCAAGGCGTTTGCGGCGTCGCCGCGCGAGCCGGGCACAGTCAGCACAGCGGGCATGGAAAAACCATGCGTTTCCAGCCACCACTGTGTCTGGAACTGCGTTGTTTCTCCGGCGCTCGACGGTCGGGTCGTCATGAAGTAGACCTCCCACCGACGCTCACGCGACGTCCGGTACAGCCGCTGGATCTGATCGGGCTCGTAGGGATCGAGCTGGAGCCACCACTGCGCGGTACCGCTGATGTGGTCCCATACGCGCTTCATCGAGTCGGCGGCCAGCACGCGTGCACCAGCATCGGAACGGTCGCGATTCTCGGCGACGCCGTCGATCTTCGCGGCTGTCTCGCGGAACGTCTTGTTGAAGTTCGCGACAACGCCGTCGACGTCGAAGCCCACACGGATGCTCACCGGTGAGTCATCTCCGTGCGTGCATCGCGCCGATCAGCGATTGCCACGCCGGCGAACACGGCCGCCAGCAGGAGATTCGCTGGGGCGCGCAGACCGGTTTCCCAGATGCTCTGCACCGCGATCGCAGCCAGTCCGGCACAGGCGCCGATCCTGATGAACTGGTGCGAGCCGTCATTCGCCATCAAACGATACCGCACGGCACGCGCCAGCAGGATCAGGCCTGCCAGGACGAGGACGAGCAGGATGCCGCCGCCCTCCGTTGCGATCTGCAGGTATTCGTTATGCGCCTGATTGAAGAGCACCTGCCGCGATGTCTGCTGGTAAACAAACATCGCGTCGGCGAACGTGCCTTGTCCGGTGCCGAAGAGGGGGAAGGTGCGCATCAGACGCAATGTTTCGCGCCAGATGGCGAGCCGCCCGATCGGATCTGCCGTCGGCGTAGAGATCGTTGTCGCGACGCGCTGGGCGAGTCCTTCGAGATTCATCCACGCGGCCGCCGCAAACAGTGCCGCCGCTGCCGCGATCCCGCCCCACAGACCATGGGAGCGATCGCGCCGCGCTAGCGAACCGCCCACCGCCGCTGCTGTAATGAGCGCAACGAATCCCGACCTCGAGAGTGTTGCTGCCAGCGTCAGGAGCATCGCGCCAATCGCACCGAGTACAACCAGCGACGTACCATCGGACAAACCAATGAGCGCGGCGTGCGTCCCTTCCCGCAGCCGCGCATTCATGTGCGCACGCACATGCATCGTCAGATAGCCGGCAACGAAGGTGATGACCAGCACCAGCCATGTTGCAAGATGATCCCGGTTGACGAAAAAGCCAAACGTCGTGACGCGCTGATCGGAAAGATGCCAGTTCCAAAGTACGGTTGACGGAGCGGTAGTGCGTTGAGCGAGCGACACAATCGCACACCCGAATCCGGCGCCCGCGAGCAGCCGTCCCGTCGCGCGGCTGCCGCCGTGCGAGAAGGCCTCACGTGCCGCCCAGAAGATCAGCGCCGCGGTGGCGGCAAGGCCCCATGCCTCGCGAGTTGCCGCCGGGTGGATTGAGATCGGCCGCGACGCGCCGAGAGGCACCAGCGAGTAGGCATCCTGCAGATTCGGGGTTGCTGGTGAGAGGACGCGGACACTCGCGCTGGGGAGCGGCAGGATTTGCAGCCCGATGTAGGCGAGCGCGCCGATGATGATGACATCCAGCAGGCGCGTGGTTCGATCGGCGCCGACACGGGCGCCCGACATGATGAACAGTCCGGCCGCCGCGACAAGCGCCGGCAGGTACGGCCACGTATAGCGCCCGTTCACCGATACGAGCATGAACGTGGCCAGCACCACCAGGCATACCGGCAGCAGCGACGGCCAGCGATGATCAGCTGGCGGCCGGCGCTTCGGCGTAATAGCTCTTGTACTGGTGGCCGTAGTACCGCGAGTAGTAGTAGCGGTTACGGTCGAAGTCAACGCGATTCAGGATAGCCGTAATCGAGCGTGGATGGCCTGCCTGCAGTGTTTCGATTGCACGCTCAGCGAGCCGCCAGCGCGTCATCTCTGCACCCACGACGAAGCAGACCGAGTGGACGAGCGGCGCAATGACGACCGCATCCGTCACTGCGAGCACGGGCGGCGTATCGATGATCACCCAGTCGAACGGCCCCGTCGTCAGCTGATGGAGGAACGCCCGCATACGATCGGAGGCGAGCAGTTCCGATGGGTTCGGCGGGGTGTGGCCTGCCGGAATGACGAGCAGGTTCGGATCGCCGCACCGCTGAACGACCTCACGCATGCGCGCCTTGCCGCTCAGCAGCTCGGAAAGGCCCCGATCGTTCGGCAGGCGCATGGCTTTGTGCAGGCTTGGTCGGCGCATGTCCGCGTCGATCAGCAGCACCCGCGCACCGCCGATGGCCAGCGCCAGTGCGACATTGACCGCGGTCGTGGTCTTTCCCTCGAGGGGCTGCGTGCTGCTCACCGCGATGAGCCGCGTAGCGTCCGTGCCGCTGCTGGCGACCAGCGCCGTCCGCAGCGCGCGGAACGCTTCGCCGAAATCGTGGGGCACGGGACCTGAGAGCAGCGGGTGACGCTCGCCATGCACCTTGGGGACGAGCCCCAGGAAGTTCAGGCGCAGCCGCCACGTCACGTCCTCCGGCGTCTTCACCGTATCGTCGAGATAGTCGATGGCAAACGCCGCGGCGATACCGATGCCGAAGCCGAAGAGGAGCGCCATCAGCCACGCGCGGCGCGTGTTCGGCGTGAACGGCGCGCCCGGAACCTCGGCGCGATCGAGCAGGCGCACATTATTCGCACGGCTGTTGCTGACGACGCGCAGCTCCTTCTCACGCTGCAGGAGCGATTCGTAGACCTGGCGGTTGCTTTCCGCCTCGCGCTGCAGCACCGAATAATCGATGCTCTTGCGGTTCAGGTCCGTCGCCTGTCCCTTCTGCGTTTCCAGATCCTTTCCCAGCTGCTTCTCTTCTTCGAGCGCTGCCTGGTAATCGCCTTTGATGGCCGCGATGCTCCTGTCGATTTCGGCGTCGAGCTGCCGCTGCGCATCGGTGATCTGTCCGTTGACGCGCAGCACGTCTGGATGCTTCTGCCCGTATCGCTCCTCGAGCTCCACCTTCTGTTTCTGCAGGTCTACGATCTGGGACTTCAACTGCTGAACGAACGGGCCCGATGCGATCGCGGCCACGCTCTCTCGATTCTTCGCGGCAACCACCTGGTTATACAGCGCCTCCTTCTGGATGCGGGTGGTGCGTGCGCGCGCCGCGGCATCGTTCACCTGATTCAGCCGCGAGACGATGATGTTCTGGCGATCCTCGAGGGACAGTGCGTTCTGGTTCTCCCGGTACTCCGCCAGCATCCGCTCGCTGGACTGCACCACGTTCTGCTGCTTGGCGACTTCTTCCGTCAACCACTGCAGCGTCTTATCCGTGTTCTGAAGACGGAACTCGAGGTTCTGGTTGACGTATTCCTCGGCCACTATGTTCACCGCCCGGGCCGCAAACTGAGGGTCAGCTGACACGAAGAAGACGTCGACAAGCCGGCTGCCGCGCACTGGCGCGACCTGGATACGACCAAGGAACGCATCCGCCTGCTGATTGTCGTTGCCGATGCGTGGTCGTGGTGCCGTCGCATTGTGACGGAAGGGCGCTGCGACCTTCTGCTTGATGTCCTCGACGATCCGCGTGAGTGGCGGCGGGTTCGCGCCGCTGCCATTGAACTCGGGGACGGTCTCCAGCTTCAACCGTTTGACCGCCCGCAGCGCGAGATCGCGTCCCTGCAGGATCTTGTACTGCGTCTGGTAATAAGGTTCCGGGTCCGTGTAGACGAGCGACGGTTCCTTGAAATCCGTCTGCGCGGTCGTGGACTCCTCGTCGATCTGAATACGCGCCTGCGCTCGGTAGAGCGGCACGGTCGTATACGTCCGGTACATCATGCCGGCGATTACGAGCGCGGCAATCGCAACCGCCGCCTTCCAGTGCTTGATGATGATAGCGAGACGATCGAACAGATGGACGTTCGGGTCGGGACTGAACAGTCCCGCCGTCTTTCTTGCGGTGGGTTGATAGGCCGGTCCCGGAGTCGGCGACCCTGCCGAGGGACCTGTGGGAGCAAGACCGCCGGGAGTGACCATTACCGTTTACTACCGGTTGACGCGCCTGGGCTGACGGCGATTGCCTGAGTGGTGGTGGTTCGGGTCACATCGTTCGCTGCCGCCACCGCCGCCGCCTCGGGAGCCGTCGCCGTGAGTATGTTGCCAACCGCGGTGCGTACCGCCGCAGCGGCGGACGCAACGCGCACTTCGATCGATCGCAATTCGCCGCGTGTCATGGCACCGACGATCATGCTTGTGCCGAGCACAGCATCGTTGGCACCGATCACTTCAACAATGTAGAAATTCCGATCGAGATCGCCGAAGGAAAACTCGCCGTCCGCGTTTGCCGTGGTTCGAGCGAGCACCTGGCCGGTGCGGATGTTCCGAAGGACGAGCCGCGCATATGGAATTGGCGCGTTCAACGAGGTGAGCGCCCTCCCAGTAAGTCCGTTCAGTCGGTCGCCCACTTGCGCGAGGTCTTTCGCCACGTAGCCAGGGTCCACAGGCTGACCCGCGACGCGTGGGAAATCAGTTCGATTGAAGAGACTCCTGTCGCCCGCAAAGCGCGCTGCGTCTTGCGTCCGTGCCAGGAGAACCGAGTCAGGTACGTAGCGCCACACCGATTGCGCGCGCATCGGCCGGAATTCGGGCCAGCTCACCAACGCGACCATTGCCAGGACGATTGCTGCCTGGACTCCTAGATGTGTGCGCCTCACGGATTTTCCGATCCTTTTATCGGGCATCGGACGAGCTTTCAACAGACCCACATGTAACTCGAAATGACAGTAAGGACATGGAGCGACACATGTGCACCAGAATTTAGAATTCGTTTTCTATCTATTTTTCAATGACTTACGTCTGATTTCTGGTCGTTCGAGGATCACCACCGTCTCGATGTGTGCAGTATGGGGAAACATGTCCACGGGTTGGAGCGCGCGAATCTGGTAACCGCTTCGCGAAATAGCGCGAAGGTCTGCCGCCAGCGCCTCGGGGTTGCACGATATATAAATCGCAACGGGGGGCCGAATTCGCGCGAACAACTCGGTAATGACGAACGGCGAACATCCTTCCCGCGGGGGATCGAGTACGGCGACCTCCACGTCACTAATCGACTGCAACGCGCTTTCGACGCGCCGTCCGATGAAGCGGCAGCGTCCCTGCGCTGCGGGATTGAGCAGCAGCGCGGCTTCGCCGTCGGCGACGGCCAGCCGGTTCTCTTCGATGGCGATCACTTCATTGCCGGCACGTGCCAGCGGAATCGCGAACAGTCCGCTTCCTGCGTAGAGGTCCAGAACGCGGCGCGGTGTTTCAACGTGGTCAAGGACGAGGCCCACGAGGAGCTCGGCGGCGAGAACGTTCGTTTGAAAGAATGCGGCGGGTGACATCAGGAACGATGCGCCAGCCACGTGTTCCCGCATTCGCGCCGTGCCGTGCAGGTGCCGCGTCGCCGCCCCGAAGATGAATGCGTCGTCGCGCGCGTGGATGTTGAGATGCATCGACGTGGGTGGCGACTGGTCGAGCAGGCGCCGCGTCGCGGCGCGCACCCGTCGATCGCGATCGCTCGAAACGATCAGCGTCGCCATCAGTTCAGGTGTGTGGCAACCGGAGCGAATGGCGAGACTGCGCAGCGTCCCTCGATTGCCATCCGCGGACTCCAGCCCCGCCGCTACAAAGGTGTCGCGCGCCGCAAATGCGAACGTGTTCCCTCGCTCGTCGTGCACGGGACATTCGACGACGGGAATGACGCGGCGCGAGCCGCGCACGTAATGTCCCATCGTCAGCGTGGAGAGTCGATTGCCAAAGACGAAGTGGACCTTGTTGCGATAACCCCACGGGTCGTGAACCGGTGTCGCGGCGAGCGTCGGCCTGACCGCAGGAGCGCGCGGAACCGCCGCGCGGACAAGTCCATCCACGAGCTCGGATTTCAGCCGAAGCTGCTCGGGATAGGCGATGTGCTGCCACGTGCAGCCGCCACACGCTCCAAGACCCGGCTCCGCATCGATGCCGAAATGGCGGCAGCGAGGGGCCACGCGGTGCGCCGACGGACGCAGCACGTCAACAAGCGTTGCCGCGCGCACGCGCTCGGACAGACGGACGCGCACGCGCTCGCCTGGGATCGTGAACGGAACCGAGATGCGCTGCCCGCGCAAGGTCGCCAAGCCGTCGCCGTTTGCGGCGAGCGCCTCGATGTCGACCTCTACGACTTGTCCTCCAGATCGTCTCGCCGAGGTGCCAGAGGCGCGATGGCGGAAGCGCGGAGCGCGAACGTCGGTCAACTAACTCACGTTGAGCAGCTCGACGTCGAAGACGAGCGTTGCATCTGGCGGAATGACGCCGCCGGCACCTTGCGATCCATATCCCAGATCCGGCGGAATCGTCAGCGTGCGCTGGCCACCAACTTTCATCCCCGCGACGCCCTGATCCCATCCTGGAATCACTTCGCCCGCGCCGAGACGGAAGGTGAACGGCTCGCCGCCGCGCGAGCTGTCGAACTGACGGCCCTTGTGGTCCGTCTTGCCTTCATCGTAGAGCCAGCCCGTGTAGTGGACCGACACACGCCGGCCTGGTGTGGCCTCTGCGCCCGTGCCCGCCCTCACGTCCTGCTTCATCAATTGCGTGATGTTCGAATGTCCCATATTGTCTCCGCCGCATGCGGCAAGCACGCTGATGAGCAGAGCCATCGCCACACGTTTCATGCCCCGATTATAGGTGCGTGGCACTGCAGTTGCTCTGATGCAGGTCATGCGTGGTGCTCGCGTCATCATTGCGGGAGCGGGGCTAGCCGGACTAACGGCGGCGCATGAACTTGCCGTTGCCGGCGCCGCGGTCACCGTGATTGACGCGCGCGATTACGCCGGCGGACGCGTTCGCACGGTTCGCGCGTTTCCCTCCAGCCAGCATGCGGAGCTTGGCGGCGAATTCATTGAACCCGACCACAAGGAAATGGTCGGCCTCTGCAAGCAGTTCGCCCTCCCGCTCGTTCGCGTGCTGCGCGCCGGCTTCACGCATCGGTTCCGTGATGCGACAGGAACGTATCACGTGAGCCGGACCGCGCCGTGGGATGCGCTCAGCGACGCGCTCGCGCCGCTGGTCCGGCGCTACAAATTGGCGGGCGGCAGTTCGTGCGCCGATGCGGTGCGCGAAATGGCCACCATGTCTTTGAGCGAATCGTTACGGCGGTCGAAGGCGCCGGCGGACGTCCAGCCGATGTCGAAGGCGCTGCGCGGTTTCTTTCTCGCCGATCCGGACGAGATCTCGGTGCTGCCGGTCGTGGAGCAGATTGCCAAGGGAGGATCGCCGGCACAGGTGGAGTTCCTCCGCATCCAGGGTGGCAACGATCGACTGGTCGACGCATTGATCCGCGCCACACCCGCGCGGCTGTTGCTCGGCCACTCGATTCGCGCGGTTGTCCAGGCTGTAGATCGCATCACGCTGACCGTCGTTGACGCCTCGGGCCTGACGCAGCAGATTGAAGGCGATTACCTCGTGATGACGCTGCCGGCGTCTACGCTGCGCGATGTCGAGATCCGCCCAGCGCTGCCGGATGAGCAGCAGCATGCGATCGCCAGGCTCGCGTACGGACGCGCGACGAAAGTCCTGCTTCAGAGCTCGAACGATTTGTTCGGCGACCGTCACGCTCGCGCATTTGCGACCGACGGCCGCCTGGGCGCCTTCTGGCACGCGAGCGAAGAACAGTCGGGCGGCGGCTCGATCATCGCCTTTCTCGCGGGTGGCTCGGCGAGTGCGCCGCTGCGTGATGCAGCGACCGACGGCGCCGGGACACTGCTTGCGGACCTGTGCTGGCTGCGCATGAATGGCGCGTCGATCACAGCCGTGCACATCGGCGACTGGACAGCCGATCCATGGGCGCGCGGCGGCTACGCCTTCCTCGACCCCGCGTTCGATCCCGCGTGGCGACCCCTGCTCGCCCGGCGCGCCGGGCGCATCGTCTTCGCGGGCGAACACACCAGCGAGCGCTGGCAGGGATACATGAACGGCGCTGTTGAATCGGGACACCGCGCCGCGCGCGAGCTGCTCGAACAACAGTAACTTCCAACTTCCAAGTTCCAACCTCCAACTTCCGATAACGTGTATCGTCTTGGTAGTTGGACGTTGGTAGTTGGGAGTTCCTTCGTAGGAGGTCCGTGTGGCTGTTCGGCGCGGCGTTGCCATCGTACTCACTTTGATCACGCTCGCCGTGATCGGCTCATTCCTCGGCGTTGCGTTCATGTACATGCTCGTGTCGCGCGGACCATCAATCGCCGACGATTCGACGCTGGTACTGCGCCCCGCCGGAGCTCTGCAGGACACGGAGCCGGACGATGTCGTCGGTCAGCTCATTGCGAGCGAGACGACGACCGTACGCGGTTTCGTCGAGAGTCTGCGGCTGGCAAAGCGCGATCCGCGCATCACCGGCGTGCTGCTGATGCCGTCGTCCCTCGATTCGCCGTTCTGGGGGAAGGTGCAGGAGCTGCGTGATGCGGTGCTCGACTTCCGCAAGTCAGGCAAGGTGGTGGTCGCATTTCTCGAATTCGGCGGCGATCGCGAGTACTACCTCGCGAGCGCGGCAGACAAGGTGTACTTGCTGCCGACGAGCGCGCTCGATCTCACAGGTGTCGCGTCGTATGAAGTGTTCGTGCGCGGCACGCTCGACAAGCTGGGTGCGTATCCGGATTTCCTGCAGATCGGCGATTACAAAACCGCGGTCAACCAGCTGACGCAGAAGTCGTTCACTCCTGCGCATCGCGAGATGACCGAGTCGCTCAACGGCGATATGTACGGGCAGCTGGTACGTGGCATCGCGTCGGCGCGTAAGAAGACCGAAGCGGAAATGCGGCAGCTGCTGGATCAGGGGCCGTTCGCCCCTGAGGATGCGGTCAAATACGGGCTCGTTGACGGTCTCGCATATGAAGACCAACTCGACGATCGCATCCCGCAGCTCCGCCAGGGCGGCGAGATGCGCCGAGTCGACGGCGGCGATTATCAGCGCGTCACGGCGCGGTCGCTCGGCATCCGGCCATCGTCGAGGATCGCCGTGCTGTACGCATCCGGCGTGATCGCGTCGGGCAGGAGCGGCTATGATCCGGGCAACGGCGCGGTCGTCGGTTCCGACACTTTCGTCGAGCAAGTGCGGCGACTTCGCGAGGACGATTCAATCAAGGCAATCGTGCTGCGCGTCGACAGCCCCGGTGGTTCTTCCGTTGCGTCCGATGTGATGTGGCGTGAGCTGGTCATCACCCGCGACCAGAAACCCTCGCGGCCGCTCATCACATCGATGTCCGACCTCGCTGCGTCTGGCGGTTATTACATCTCGGTGCCTGGTCAGGCAATCGTCGCGCAGCCGGGCACGCTGACGGGTTCGATCGGCATCTTCGCGGGCAAGATCGTCATCGAAGGCACACTCGACAAAGTCGGTGTCACGACTGAAACGGTGAAGTCGGGCAAGAACTCGGACATTTACTCGCCCTTCGCACGCTTCTCGCCGGAGCAGCGCGTGAAGGTGGGACAGTACATGGACGGCTTCTACAAAAACTTCGTCACAAAGGTGGCGCAAGGTCGGCACATGACGCCCGAAGGCGTGAACGCAATCGCGCAGGGTCGCGTCTGGACGGGGGCACAGGCGAAGGAGCGCGGCCTGGTAGACGCGCTCGGCGGACTCGACACGGCCGTCGCCATCGCGAAGCAGCGCGCGCACATTCCCGCGGATGAGGACGTCGATCTCGTCGTCTACTCGCCGCGGCGCAGCTTCTATGAAGCGCTCACGCAGTTGGGGCGCTCCTCGATATCGCTTGGCTCGTGGGGTGGGTTGATGAACGCGGGCCCGGCGATGCGGGCGCTCGCCACTCCGGTGACCGCCTTCCGGCGCGGCGAGCCGCTTGCGCTAATGCCTTACGCGTTTATTCGTTAGGCACCGATGATGCGACGCGCAACGTCTGCGTTGACTTGAATTTTCATCTGCTGCTTCGCCTTGGTCATGTACGAGGAGAAGAACAGGTCTCGCCGCTCGTTGAGCAGCTGGCTGCGGAACGTTTCTTTCGCCTGGCGCACTTGATCGGGCGTGACGTCCTGACGCTCGGCGACGCGGACGATGACGCTGCCGCTCGCTGTTGAAATCGGGTTGCTGACGCCACCAGCTGGCAGGTCGAACGCCACCGCATCGACTTCAGGGCTTACACCGATGTCTGGAAGTGGTGATCCGCGACTAATCAGCTGCGATTCCTTCGCCTCGAGTCCCTGCGCCTTGGCCGCAGCGGCAAAGTCTTTCGCGGATCGCAATGTTGCGGCGATTTCGCCCGCGCGCTGCTTGCTCATATCCGCCGCTTTCATCTTGATGACGTCGTCGCGGACTTTGTCTTTCACTTCCTCGAGCTTCGGCACGTACGGATCGCGCTTGCCGGTGACCGTGATGTAGACGGGACCCCGCGGCGACTGCACCGCTTTGCTGACCTCGCCGTCCTTCATCTGGAACGCCTGCGCGGCAATCTGCGGGGCTGGTCCCAGACCGGGGATCGGTTCGTCGCGCGTGAAGAAGCCGGTCTCCGCGACCGATGCACCCGCCTCCTTACCGACCACATCGATGTCGCCGGGCTTGGTGATGCGTGCATCGAGGTCGCGCGTGCGCGTCTCGATCTGCTGGTCGACGCGTTGCGCCGCCAGCGTTTCCTGAATTTGCGACCGCACCTCATCGAGCGTGCGCGTTCCAGCGGGCTTCTTGTCGACCACCTTGATGATGTGGAACCCGAACTGCGACTTCACGAGATCGCTAATCTGTCCCGGCTGCAGCGAGAACGCGGCCTGTTCGAACTCGGGGACCATGCGTCCTTTCGTGAAGTAATCCAGGTCGCCGCCGTTGGCTTTCGACCCATCGTCCTCGGAATACTTCTTCGCCAGCGCTGCGAAATCGGCTCCTGGCGCCTTCGCCTGTTTCAGGATGTCTTCCGCCTGCTTACGCACAGCCGCTTCGTCCTTGCCGTCGGTCTTCAGCAGGATATGGCTGGCGCGCACCTGTTCGGGCGTCTGGAATTGTTGGACGTTGGCGTTGTAATAGCTTTCGACGTCCTGCGGCGTGACCGTCACACGCGAGCGGATCTGATCGCGGTCGACGAGCAGATACTTGATCTTGCGCTGTTCGCCCTTGCGGTACTCGGCCTGATGCGCCGAGTAGTACGACGCGATGTCCGCATCCGTTACCGTCACCTTGTCGCGGAATTTGTCCGCGGTCAGGGCGACCACCTGCAGTTTCACCTTCTCGTTACGGTTCCGGTACTCGCGCTCAACGTCCGCATCGGACACCGCCATCCAGTCGGTGACGGCCGAGCGGAGCTTGTCGATCATCATGCTGCGCCGCAGGTTGTCTTCGAAATCGCCCTTGGTCATCGGCGGATACTGCGATGCGAGCAGCTGCTCGTAGCGCTGCTCGCCAATGAACCGACCGTTCTCCTGCAGCGCCGGAATCGAGAAGATCTGCTGCGCCAGCTCCTCGTCGCTGACGCGGATTCCCTGGCGTTCAGCCTCTGCCAGCGCCGCCTGCTCGTCGACCATCTGCTGAAGGATTTGCTGGTCGATGCCGAGCTGACGCAGCAGCTGCTCGTTGATGTTTCCGCCGTACTGCTGCTGGTAAGCCTGAACCTGGTTCTGATAGCGACGCTGGAAGTCGGCGCCGCGGATGTCCGTCCCATCGACAGTGGCGACGACGTCCGACGGGGTCGCGCCGATTGTGGTCCCCGTATTCATGTAGCTGGGGAAATACAGCGCGATGAAAGCCAGCACCACCAGAGCCAGGCTCCATTTCAGCCAGTTCTTGTGGCGACGCATCGAGTCGAGCATCGTCATGGTCTAATTCCTCAGAGCGGATTGAAGCCTCTCATCGTACGCCATTCAGCGCCGGAGCCGCAACGGTTTCATGGTATATTTGGCCGGTTTAGAAGGACTTAGCGCCCCCGCCACCTTCAAGCGGTGACACCTATCTCCGCCAAGTCTGACCTCCCCGATCCCGCCGCGCGCCGAACCCGTCGTGCTGATCTCGCTGCCCGCCTCAAGGGTCGCGGCCGCACGCTGCGTACGCTGCTGGAGCGGCGGGAAACACTGCTCGAGGCGGTCCGGGAGGCCAACGCCACGCTCGACCCGAAGAAGGTGGCCGGGTGGCTGGTGCATCAGGCCCGGTCGTGGATACCGTCGCCCTGTTGGGTTGTTGTTGCGCGAGATCTCAAAGGTGACTTGACCGTGATTGCTGATGAAGGGCTGACCTCGAACCTCACGCCGGCGTTGTGGGTGGCCGCACAGTCTGTGATGCGTCGCGGAGCTGAATTTTTGTCTGCAGATCTTGCAAAAGACAGCAAGGGTGCGCATGGCGTTGTTACGGGGAGCGCAATCGCGTTCCCGCTCGTCTGTCGCAACCGCACGGTTGGCGCGCTCGTCGGCCTCGATCCGGCACCCTCTTCTGCGCTCCCGGCTCTCGGGCCGGCACTCGTCCTGGCGGTCCGGTCGATTCTCGAACCGCCGGCGATTGCACTCGATAACGCGATTTCTCTCCAACGCTCGGAAGCCCGATCGGTTACCGACGACCTGACGGGTCTGTACAACTCGCGGTATCTGAACCTGGTGTTGCGGCGAGAATCGAAACGAGCATCGCGAAGCGGCCGCCCGCTGTCGCTCCTGTTCCTCGACCTCGACGGGTTCAAACAGGTGAACGACACGCACGGCCATCTTGCTGGCAGCAAAGCGCTTGTCGAGGCGGCTGCAATCATCCGCGGGAGCGCCCGCGAAACAGACGTGGCTGCCAGATTCGGGGGCGACGAATTTTCGGTGATTCTGCCCGACACGGGTCGCGACGGCGCCGTGTCCGTGGCCGAACGTATCCGTGACCGCATCAACGCCTGTCAGTTCCTGACGTCGGACGGTTTATCCATCCATCTCACCGCGTCTATTGGAGTTGCGACCCTGCCGGACGTGGCTGCTTCGGCCGAAGAGTTAATACGGGCGGCCGACGTTGCCATGTACAGGGTCAAGGACGCGGGGAAGAACGGTATTCACATCGCGCAGGAGGCCTCCGACCTTTGATGCGCATTGTCCGTAGGGGCTGACCTTTAGGTCACTCCAAGGAGTTTTCGACTTGGCTCTCGGCTCGTTGTTCTCCCTCTTCTCGAGCGACCTCGCAATCGACCTCGGCACCGCGAACACGTGCGTCTACGCACGCGGCAAAGGCATCGTGGTCAACGAACCGTCGATCGTCGCCATCAACAAGGTCAACGGACGGGTGGAAGCGGTCGGCAAGGACGCGAAGGAAATGCTCGGCCGCACGCCCGGTAACATCGTGGCGATCAAGCCGATGAAGGACGGTGTCATCGCTGACTTCGAAGTTACGGAGAAGATGCTGACCTACTTCATCAAGAAGGCGCACAACCGCAATGTCTGGGTGCGGCCCCGCATCGTGATTGGCGTTCCGTCTGAAATCACCCAGGTGGAGAAGCGCGCCGTGAAGGACAGCGCCTACCGCGCGAAGGCGAGCGAGGTCCATCTGGTGGAGGAAGCGATGGCGGCCGCCATCGGGGCGGGCATGCCGATCACCGAGCCTTCGGGCAACATGATCGTGGACATCGGCGGCGGCACCACCGACATCGCGGTCATCTCGCTGGCCGGCATCGTCTACAGCAAGGCGGTGCGGGTGGCAGGTAACGAGATGGATGAAGCGATCATCCAGTACATCAAGAAGACGTACAACCTTCTCATCGGCGAGCGCACGGCCGAGCAAATCAAGATGGAGATCGGTTCGGCCTTCCCGCTCGAGGAGAAGATGACGATGGAGATCAAAGGCCGCCACCTGATCGAAGGCGTCCCGAAGACCATCACCATCACCGACGAAGAGATTCGTGAAGCACTTGCCGAGACCGTCAACGTCATCGTCGACGCGGTGCGCGTTGCGCTCGAGCGAACGCCGCCTGAACTGTCAGCTGACATCGTCGATCGCGGCATCGTGCTCACCGGCGGTGGGTCGATGCTGAAGAACCTCGACAAGCGGCTGCGCGAAGAAACTGGGCTCCCCCTTGCGATGGCTGAAGATCCGCTCTCGTCGGTCGTGCTCGGCGCCGGCAAGATGCTGTCGGACTTCAACCTGCTTCGCAAGATTTCCATCGACTGATTCCGGATGGCCGTTGTCGACATTCGCCGCCGCACCGGCTACCTGTTCCTCGCGGTGATCGTTGGACACGTGATCCTTATCTCAACGCAGGTTACGACGAAGCGCGGTGTGCCGATGCTCGAGGAAGCGGTATTCGGCGTCTTTTCCGAGGTGCAGCGCGGCGCCAATGCCGTGACCAGCGGCGTGCACACATGGTGGCAGGACTACTTCGCGCTGCAGCAAGTGCAGTCAGAGAACGAACAGCTGAAGAAAGATATCGGCGAACTGCGCGTCCGCTTGCAACAGGAGCGCGCGCTTGCACAGCAAACGCAGTCGCTGCAGAAGTTGCTCGATCTGAAAGGTAGTACGGCCCTCTTGACGACCGGCGCGAACGTCATCGCGGGCGGCGCAAGCCCGGAGTTCCGGACGATCACGATCGACAAGGGCACTGGCGATGGGCTGCGTGCAGACATGGCGGTGATCGCACCAGCGGGCGTCGTCGGCCGCGTTATCCAGCCCAGCGGCCGGGCTTCAAAGGTTCAGCTTTTGATCGATCGGAACGCCGCGGCGGGCGCGTTGATCGAACGAACGCGTGCGCAAGGCGTCGTAATTGGTAGCGGCGCCGACGATCTCCGGATGGAATACGTGCCGGGGTCGGCGGATCTGAAAGCGGGCGACGTCGTCGTAACCTCCGGGATCGATGGCATTTACCCTAAGGGCTTTGTCATAGGTCAGATACAATCAATACGTAGGAGTGCAGGCGGGTACAGCGACATTGTGATCAAGTCGGCGGTCGACTTTTCGTCGCTCGAGGCGGTGCTGGTTGTGTTGACCCCGCCGCCCGCGGCTGTGGATACGACCGGGACGGCAGGTAAGGCCCGGGACCACGAGTGAAGACAGCCGGCGTCCTGGTTGCGATAGCTCTGGCGCTGGCGTTGCAAACGAGCCTCGCGCGATTTGTCGTTCGAGGGACGGCGGCGCTCGATCTAGTGCTCGTCGTCGTGGTTTACGTCGCGTTGACCAGCGGTCCTGTGACGGGGATGCTCGCCGGAAGCGTGGCCGGCATCATCCAGGATGCGTTGTCGAGCGGGACGATCGGGATCGGCGGGTTGGCGAAGGCGATCGTGGGGTTTACGGCGGGCGTGATTGGCCAGCAGTTCATCGTCACCGCCGCGTTTCCCAGGCTCGTGATGTTCTTTCTCGCCACCCTTGTACACGCGGCGTTGTTCATGGGACTCTATGTAGTGCTTGGGCTGAAGGAGTTCCCGTCGCCGTGGGCGGCGGTCGTCAGCCAGGCGCTGGCGAACTCGGTTGCAGGGATCGTCGGGTTCGCGATCATCGAATCGCTGCCCGGCGCCATGGAGCGGCGCAGATACCGCCGCTCGAAACGGTAAAACGGATGTGCAGTGTAGGGTGGGTCCTGTTGGTCCCGCCAGGTCGGTGATGGCTATACAAGAAGATCGACGGCGCATAACCACACGCCTCACACTTTTGCAGGTTGGATGCGTTGCAGTGTTTGCAGCGCTCGCCATCAGCTTCTGGTTCCTGCAGATCGTCGAGAACAAGAAGTACGAAGAGCTGGCGGAAAACAACCATCAGCGCACCCTCGCGCTGCGCGCGCCGCGTGGCATCCTCTACGACCGCGACGGGCAGGTGCTCGTCGAGAACCGTCACTCCTTCACCGTTTCGATCGTCCGCGAGCACACCAAGGATCTCGATCGCACCATCCGGATGCTCTCGGAGGTGGCGCGGCTCGACGCCGACGAAGTGCGCGCGATCGTCGCGCGTCACCGTACCGAACCGACCTACCGGCCGATCGTGATCGTCGACGATGCGTCGTTGGCCCAGGTAGCGGCGATCACCGCGCGCCGGCTGGAGTTCGAACTGCCGGACGTTGTCGTCGAAGAAGTGCCGACGCGCAAGTATCCCGAGGAGAGCGTGGCTGCGCATCTCTTCGGCTATGTCGGCGAGGTCAGCGACGCGATGGTCGAAGCTGACGACAACCTGAAGAGCGGCGACCTTGTCGGACAGGCGGGCATCGAGAAGATTTACAACCCGCTGCTGATGGGGCGCGACGGCGCGAAGGTCGTGGTCGTCAACAGCCTCGGTCGCGAAATCAGCACGCTGCAGGAAGTGCCTCCAACCGAAGGCAAACGGCTGCAGCTGACAATCGACTACGACATTCAGAAAGCCGTCGACGATGGTTTCAAGGTCGCGCGGGAGGCACGTCTTACCAATGCCGGCGCGGCCATTGTGCTCGACCCGAACACCGGCGAGATCCTGGCGTATGCGAGCGAACCGGCATTCGATCCCAATGCGTTCGCCGCGGGCATCGATCGGGCCACCTGGGCATCGTTGACCAGCGACGAGCAGCGGCCGCTGAACGATCGTGCGCTGCAGGGCCGCTATTCGCCGGGTTCAACCTTCAAAATGGCGGTGGCGTTCGCGGCGCTCGAGGAGGGCGTGATCACACCCGACTTCCGGGTGAACTGCGGCGGCGGTGCCAACTTCTACGGACACTTCTTCAAGTGCTGGCGCAAGGGTGGTCATGGCTCTATCGACCTGCGCCACGCCATCGAGCAGTCATGCGACGTGTTCTTCTACACGGTTGCGGACAAGGTGGGCGTCGACAAGATCAACAAGTGGGCCACACTGCTCGGCCTGGGCGTGAAGAGCGGCATCGATCTGCCCAATGAAGTCGAGGGTCTGGTTCCGTCCACCGAATGGAAGCGGCTACACACCAAGGAACAGAAGTGGTACGCCGGCGAGACAATCTCTGTCGGCATTGGACAGGGTGCGGTGGCGGTGACGCCGGTATCGATGGCGGTCTACATGGCGACGCTGGCCAACGGCGGCACGCGTGTGACGCCGCACTTGCTCAAGGCCGTTGACGACGGAGCCGGCTGGAAGGCGGCGCCGGCACCGAAGCCGCAGTCACAGGTCCAACTCGATCCGGAGAAGCTGCAGGCGATTCGCGACGGCATGTGGATGGTCGTCAACGCGGCCGGTACTGGCGGCCGCGCTCGCGTCCCGATGATGGACGTCGCGGGGAAGACTGGCAGCGCGCAGGTGATCTCGAACGCCGGCCGTGTCGCCGCTGCCCGATCGGGCAAAGACCTGCGCGACAACGGCTGGTTCGTCTTCTTCGCACCGCGCGACAAACCGGAAGTCGCCGGCGTCGTCTTCCTCGAGCACGGCATCCATGGTGCGAACGCCGCGCGCGTGGCACATCACATTCTGGACACGTTCTTCGCGAAGAAGGCAGGACGGCCTCTGCCGCCGCCGCCGACCCCGGCGGACATGCAGTTCGACTTCTCCGATCCGTACGGCCCGGGACATATGCCTGGCGCGCCCGAACCGGAGACCGACGAACCGATCAACGTGACGAACTGACATGCTCGAACGAAGGCTCTACTACCACATAGACTGGGCGATGCTGGCGGGCATCTTCGCGCTCTGCGGTATCGGTGTGGCGCAAATTTTCAGCGCCACCGGTGGTTTCACCGGCATCTACTACACACAGATCTACGGAATCGCCCTCGGCATTTTCGCCATGGCAATCTGCCTGACGATCGATTACCGATCGCTGGCCGACAAATCGCACTGGATTTACCTCGGGATTGTTCTCCTGCTCATGTACGTGCTCTTCTTCGGCGCGGTGCGCGGCGGATCACGCCGGTGGATCGATCTCGGCGCCTTCAACCTGCAGCCGTCCGAGTTCGCGAAGGCGGCGCTGGCGCTGACGCTCGCGAAGTTCTTCGGCGAAAGCCGGCGTGGAGCGATCACGCGCGAAGACCTCGCGATTGCCGGCGCGCTCACCGCCGTTCCACTCATTCTCATCGCGCGACAGCCGGACCTCGGCACGGCGGTCACGCTCATCCCGGTCGGCTTCGCCATCGCCTACGTCGCCGGGATGCCGATGCGCCTCATCGGCATTCTCGCGCTGGCCGCGGTGCTGGTCGCGCCGGTCGCCTGGAAATTCGCGCTGAAGGACTACCAGCGCGGCCGCATCTCGACATTTCTCGATCCCTCGCAGGATGCCAAGGGCGCGGGGTATCAGCAGATTCAGGCCCGGATCACGGTTGGGTCCGGCGGCCTGTGGGGTAAAGGTTTCACCAAGGGAACGCAGGGCCAGTTGCGTTTTCTGCCGGTCGCACACAATGATTTCATCTTCTCGGTTCTCGCCGAGGAGCAGGGGTTTGCGGGCGTGCTCGTCACGCTCGGGCTGTATCTGTTCGTGATACTTCGCGCGCTCGAGGCGGCACGGCTCGCCAAAGATCGCCTCGGCGCGTACCTGGTGCTGGGAGTGCTGGCCAGCTTTACATTCCAGGTGATTTACAACGTGACGATGTCGGCCGGCCTCGCGCCGGTCAAAGGACTGACGCTTCCGCTCATGAGTTACGGCGGCTCCTCCATGATTGCAACCCTGGCGGCGTTCGGCCTGATTCTCAACGTGCGGATGCGTCGATTTACGAATTAGAACCGTGGTGATGATGGCGCTGATGTGCATGCTGCTGACGTACCTGCTGGTGCGCACAGCCGTCGTGCGTCCGGCGCGCGTCGCGCGGTTCGCTTGGAGCTTCGGGCATGACCAAGGAGATGATCATCTCCTCGAGCGCCCACGAAACACGGGTCGCGATCCTCGAGGACGATCAGGTTGCCGAGATCTTCATCGAACGCGAGCATCAGCGTGGCGTCGTAGGCAATCTCTACAAGGGCCGGGTATCGAAGGTTCTGCCCGGTATGCAGTCGGCGTTCGTTGACCTCGGTCTCGAACGCGACGGTTTCCTCTACGTTTCAGACGTCATTGCGACATTCGAGGAATTCGACCGCCTCGAGACCGACGAAGATGATGCGTCCGTACGTAGGCCGGGTGCCGACGGTCCCGGCAACGGAGCCGGCCCCGCCGGCCGCAGTCGCCGCGAACGCGAAAAGGGACCCGAGCCGAAAATCGAAGAGCTCCTGAAGGAAGGCCAGGAAATCATCGTCCAGGTTGCGAAAGAGCCGCTCGGGACGAAGGGCGCTCGCCTGACGTCGCACGCCACCATGCCTGGCCGCTTCCTGGTGTTCATGCCGACGGTCGATCACGTCGGTGTCTCTCGGAAAATCGATTCGCGTGACGAGCGCTCGCGTCTGCGCGGCATCGTGCGCGAGTTCCGTGAGCAGCACGGGTTCACCGGTGGGGTCATCATCCGCACCGCCGCGGCCGCGCGTCCGAAGGAGGACATCGTTTCCGACCTGAGCTACTTCCACAAGATCTGGACCGACATTCGCCAGAAGGCGGAGACCTCGCGCGCGCCCGCCGTTGTCTACCGTGAACAGAGCCTGGTGGCAAAGCTGCTGCGCGATTTGCTGACGGAGGAGTATTCGGCAATCCGCATCGACAACGAGCAGGAGTATCGACGCGTCTACGAGCTGATCGAGCGCATCATGCCGCCGCTGGCCCCGCGCGTGAAGCTCTATAACAAGGAGTACCCGATCTTCGAAGAGTACGGCGTGCAGGCGGAGATCGACCGCGCGCTGCGCAGCAAGGTATGGCTCAAGTCGGGAGGATCGATCGTCATCAACCAGACCGAAGCGCTGGTCGCGATCGATGTAAACACCGGCCGCTATGTCGGCAAGAAGACCGCGGGCCGCCTCGAGGACACGATTCTGAAGACCAATCTGGAAGCGGTGAAGGAAATCGTCCGCCAGATCCGTCTGCGCGACCTCGGCGGCATCATCGTGCTCGACTTCATCGACATGGAAGAGAAAAAGAATCGGCAGAAGGTCTTCCAGGCGGTGGAGCAGGAGCTGCGCAAGGATCGCTCGCCGTCGAAGGCGCTGCAGGTCTCGGACTTCGGACTCGTCATCATCACCCGCAAGCGTGTCAAGCAAAGCCTCGAGCGCGTGCTCACCGAACCGTGCCCGTACTGTCTCGGCAGCGCGGTCATCAAGTCACGCTCGACGATCTGCTATGAGATTCTGTCCGAGGTAAAGAAGATCAGCGCCGATCTCAACGGCCAGAGCCTGATCCTGCGCGTCAACCCGGACATCGCGCGTGCCCTCAAGGACGAGGAGCGCGCGGTGTTCAAGGAGCTGAAGCAGTCGATTGGACGGGAGATTGCGGTGAAGCCGGATGTCCAGCTTCACCACGAACAGTTCGATCTGATGGCGATAGGGTAGGCCGGGTCCTTTCGGACCCGGCAGGCCGTGTCAGTATCCGCAGTATCCGTGCGGATAGAAGCGGACGGTCTTCTTCGTCACCGAGCTCTTGGTACCTTCCCGATCTTCAATCTGGAGACTGACATCGACGTTGATGTACTTGTCGCCGTTGTCGTCACCCGTGCTGCGATCCTTGAAGAAGTCGCAGGCGTTCGGGATATCGATATCGCTGACTTTGTCGGTCTTTCCGTCGACGATCGACGACGAGCCGATTGCGTACGTGAAGATGTAGAACTTCGGCACGCCCGACGAGGCGCTCGCATCGACGCGGCAGTCATTGTCGCCGTTGTTATCGACGAGCGTGCACTTGTCTTCTCCGCGGTCGGTGCCCGTCACGGTGAATCGCGCAACTGGCGGCGTGATGGTGACGCGCAGAATGACATTGATCGCGACGCTCTGGTAGCGGGCCGTAATCTGGATATCCTTCGAGTCGGCGACCGTCGTCGTCTCAATGCGGAACGTGGCGGACGTGGAGCCGGCGGGCACCGTCACCGTGCTGGAAGCGGGACGCGCGTAATCGCGATCCGACGTCGACAGGTCAATCGTGATGCCGCCGCTCGGCGCTGCTGTTGTGAGCGTCACCGTGCCGGTGGCTTCCTGCTGTGACTGGACCCGTGTCGGCGAAATCGTGAAGGTCGCCAGCGCCGCAGGTGCTGGCGGCGGTGCGGGCGTTGGTGCGGGGGCTGGCGCCGGTGCCGGAGCCGGTGCAGGCGCCGGAGCGGGTGCCGGGGCCGGTGCCGGCGCCGGACTTGGCGACGGCGTAGTGGGTGAATTGTTGTCGCTGCCGCATGCCGCAGCGAATGCCAGAACCAAAGCCAGGAGGCCGGCACACAAGATGTGCGTTTTACGCGACATGAGGCTCCTCTTCGATGAATCGGTTGTCAGGGAAGTTCCGGCGCTGGGCTCGCCGGGGAAATATTAATGCAATTTACGGATTTCCGAATCTACGAATTTACAAATGGATGCGCAGGTCTTATCGGCGGCCGACGGAGATGTTGCCGCTGAATGCGCGAAGGATCAGCATGGCGCTGCCGTCGCCGAACGCGCCTCGCAGGGCGCGTGGCGCCGCTGCCGCTGCGGGGGCCCCTTCGGCATTCTCGCGGCCGCGCCGTGACACGGCGAAATCCGATCGCACAGAGCCGCTGAAGGTATTGGCCTGCAGCTGAAAGCCTGTCGTCGTCGGCAGCAGGACACCGATATTCCCAGCGTGCGATACAAACTCGTAGCGACCGCCAGGCGCGAGCTCACCCACGTAATGAATATCGCCACCGATAGCCCGCGCCACCACGCGCTCGGCACGAACGGTATCCAGGGTCACGCTGCCGCTGACCGTATTCAGCTGCATCGCCTGAACCTTGAGCCGTCGCACCGCAATCGTGCCGCTCACGGATGAGGCCGTAAAGAAATCGGCCGACCCATCCGTCACTTCGATATCGCCGGAGACGACCTTCAACGTGTCGACAACCGCGTTGCTGGTTCGAATCGCGCCCGAGGTTGTCCTCACCGACACACGCACGTCGGCAGGCACGGTAATCGTGTAGTCGACCGAGCCAGGAAAGTTGCGGGGTCGCGGAACGACAGTGCGCACCTCTACCCGATTTCCCAGTTCGGTGACCTGGACGTCGATCATCCGCAGCAGAATCCGTGCGGCATTCGGGTTCGGCCGTTCAACGCGTTTGATCGCCTCAATCGTGACGTCCCGGCCTGGACGCGTCCCCACGACGACGTTGCCGATGATGTTCGTCAGGTCGAACGTGCCGTTCTCGTCGAGATGGACCGTCATCGAAAAACGCTCGGTGACCGCGCCCGTGCCGGGCGCAGTCGTCGACGGTTCTTGTGCTGCGGCCGGATGCGCAAGCACCAGCGCAACGGCGAGCCACGAGAAGAGTCGGATCATTGATTGACGTCCTCGGCCGTCAATGCGACGGTGTCTTGCAGAAGCGCGACTTTCGTCTCCAGCGCGTCCAGCAGGCTGTCCTCGGCGAGCGTATTCGCCGGCTCGCTGGCAAGCGCCGCGCGGCTTTCGTCGATCGCGCGATCGATGGCGGCGAGATTCTGCTGCACCACTGCACGGGTTTCGGGATCGAGCTGCGCCCTCTGCGCGTCTGCGGCCTGCTGCAGTCCGGCAATCGCCTGTTCGTACTGGGCTTCCGCCGGCAGAACGGTGTCCTGCGATGCACGCGCGATCTGCGGAGTTGCATCAGGTGCGGGCGCTTGCTTCCAAGCGAGCCACGTCGCGCCCGCGATCAGCATAGCCAGGGACGCCGCGACGGCAACCGGCATCCAGAACGCAAAACGACGCGGCTTTTGCTCGATCGATGTCGCGATCGTTGCCCACAGCCGTGGCGGTGGAACATGTTCCTCCAGCATCGACGCCGCCCGGCGGATTCTGATGAAGTCAGCAACCAGCGCCTGACAGCGGGCGCATGTCGCGAGATGTTGTTCGAATTCCGGCTGCGGAGTGCCGTCAACGTAATCGTCGAGCCGTTCGTCGTACTGTTCGCAATTCATGGTCTGAGCAACGCGCGCAGCTTCAGCCGCGCCTTGTGCACCTGCGATTTGGATGTCCCCTCGGAAATCCCGAGGATGGCGGCAATCTCCTGGTGCTCGAACCCTTCGACATCGTGGAGCAGAAACGCGGCCTTCGACCCCGGCGGCAGCGCCTCGATCGCTCGCTCCAGATCCATGCGGCTGATCGCCGAAGGCACAACCGGGTCGGGCGCCGCGGGCTCGTCCACGCTCTCCTCGTCGATCGACGCCGTCGCGCGGCTCATCTTTGCCTGTCGGCCGCGCAAGTGATCCAGACAATGATTCATTGTCAGGCGGTAAAGCCAGGTGCCGAGCGTCGATTCGCCGCGAAAGCCGGGCAGCTTGCGGTACGCCTGCAGGAACACCTCCTGAAGCAGATCTTCAGCGTCCTGAGCCGAGCCGATCATGCGGACCACCAGGCTGTACAGCCGCCGCGCGTGCTGGCGATAGAGCTCTTCAAACGCATCGGTATCCCCGGCTCGACACCGCGCGGCCAGTTCGAGGTCGGCGGTTCTCACGTCTGTGTGATTAGACGGAAAAGCATGGGATTGGCGTTGCTTCGGCGGAATGTTTCTTGTTTGCCCAACCAATTAGGAGGGCATTTGGATGCGTAGGTTCCGCGGAAAGGCAACGGAAGAGGAAGTAAAGGGCGTCGGACAGAAGGTCAAGGGGGTGGCGCAGGAAATCGCCGGCCGTGCGACCGGGGACGCAAGCATGCGGGCGCGGGGCGAGGTCAATCAGGTCGCAGGCCATGTCCGGAGCCGCGCGGGTGAAGCCGCGCGAAAAATCGGCAACGCCGTCAGCCGCGACAGAAACCGCAGCCGTCGCTAACGTACCGACGATCGTCGATTATGCGGGGTGGGACGCCAGCGCACCTGTTCGAAACCGCGTACCCGTCTCATCCCGACTTCGACGCCCTCCGCACGCAGCAGCTCCCGTTTCACCTGCAAGTTCCCGCCATAACCGCCCAGTGATCCACCTGCGCCGATGACGCGGTGACACGGCACGCCAGGCTCGCCGCACGTGCGCATGATGTTGCCTACCGCGCGCGCCGCACGTGGCTTGCCGGCAAGCGCAGCGATGTCACCGTAGGTCGCGACGCGCCCCGCCGGAATTCGCCGCACCGCCGCCAGTACCCGGCGGCCGAATTCGCTGTTTCCGGGCATCATCGACCGACCACGATCCTCGCGCGCAGCGTAAACCCGCCGAGATCGCGCTCGTGGTATATCTTCGCGACGCTCGTCGCTGCGTCGCCAAACGCATTCGGCACTGCCGACCATTCCGCGTCGAGTGCAGCCGCCAGCCAGGGCCGTATCCGTCTTTCCGCGCCACCCACGACCTGGTAACCCGTATAGGTCTTATTGACGTTTTCCTCGTCTGTGGCGTGATCTGATGTTTCTTCGAACCGGTGCCATCCGATGCCGCCGCCTGCATAGGGGACAAAGCCGCGCCAGCGGAATCGATAACCGAATGTGAGCTCGACCGGGGTCACTGTAATCGAGTCCTTCACGTTGAGCGGGAAGACCTCGTTGTTGAACACGAAGACCCGATGCCCGGAGCGGTGAAACCGGCGAGCCCCAAGCGTGACGAACCACGGGCGCTGGTCGACTTCGACGCCGCCGCCGAACACCGCGCCCGATGGCTTTCCGACGATCGCCCTGAAGCTTTGCGTTGCCGAGAACACGGTGATGCCGGCGTCAGCGAACACACGGGTGGACAGTTGAGCCTGCGAAGACGCTGGAACAAGGATCAGGAGCGCGAGAACCAGCGCGGCTCGCCTCATCTCGCCAGCCCGAGGCCACGCAGCGACGCCCGCGGGTTGATCAAACCGTACCCGTACTGATCGTCCTTTCCGGACTGCCCGAGGTCGGTTGCGAATTGCTCCATGGCTGCTTCGACGGCGGCGGGGCTCGTGATGCCGTGCTGCATCAACAGCGCGGCAAACCCGGACACGTGCGGCGTCGCCATCGACGTTCCCTGGAAGAATTGATAAGCGAACACATCGAACCGCGGCGCACCGTACCGCGACGGACCGAACGCAAACGTGTCGGTGAAGTTGAAGTCGTACGTCTGCTGCAGGATGCCGCCAGCAGCGCCTCCGGCACGCTGATTGCCCCCGGGTGCCGCCAACTCCACGTACGGGCCGGTCGTCGAGTAGTAGGCGCGCAGACGGTCTCGCCCGATGGCGCCGACCGCGACGACACCCTGCATCTGGTTGGCGTATGCGGCCGGCCATTCGATGGGATTGCCCTGTTCGAAGTCGTTGCCCGCGGCAATCGACACGAACACGCCGTGCTGTGTGGCGTACGAGAGCGCATCCTGCAGCAACGGACTTGGCGGTCCGGAGCGGCCGATGCTCATATTCAGCACCTTTGCGCCGTTGTCCACCGCATACCGCACCCCGCGCGCGACCACATCGTCTGTTCCCTGGAACGGGCTGCCCAGGATGTCATCCCACAGCGAATCGATGACCTTCACCGGCATGATGCGCACGTTGAACGCCATGCCCGCGACGCCGACGCTGTTGTTCGTCAGCTGTCCGATCGTGCCGGCGACGTGCGTTCCGTGACCGTCGAGATCGAGCGGATCGGTGTCGTTCCAGATGAAGTCGCGTGGGGCGACGAACCGATCGGGGCCAGCGAGATCCGGCGCGGCCGCGAACGGAATATCGACTGTCCCCAGTGCCGGAAACGAGAACACCGTCACGCCGTCGGTGCCTCTCCAGGCGGGGATGTTCCGCCGCAGGACGGCGTTTCTATAGGCGACACCACTGTCGATTACCGCCACGACGATTGACGGCGCGGCGCCCGGATTCAGATCCCACGCACGCTCCATGTCGATGGCAGGGAAGTTCCATTGCTCCGCATAGAGAGGATCGTTGGGAACGAACATCGGATGCATCAGATAGCGCGCCTGCGCGTATTCGACGTCGGGTTGCTGCGCGAGCGACGCCGCAACAGCTTCGGGATC
Organism: Vicinamibacterales bacterium; assembly: GCA_035492455.1. GTDB lineage: Bacteria > Acidobacteriota > Vicinamibacteria > Vicinamibacterales > UBA2999 > Gp6-AA40. The sequence goes on from DATJJE010000041.1 coordinate 74,881, forward strand.
GGCATTCCTGTCGATATTGACGATTTCGAAGTCTGCGTACGACGGCGCGTCCATGGTCGAAGCGCCGACGCGCGTAACCATCAACCGCTGCGCACTCGCGGCAGTACCGGGTCTGAACTTCACGATGATGCTGCCGCGCAGATACGGAGTGCCGTCGTCGCGAACCTTCAGGTCCGTGGGATACGGGCGCGGCGGCCGCGGAGGATCGTTGTCGCGAAGACCGTTATCGATGCCTGGCGGCACGATGTCGGATATGAACGTCCGAAAACCAGCACCGGCGGCCGTGTTGTCTTGTGCCGCTGCGGCGCCGATCGCGAGTGTCACGATCGTCAGTACGCCGGCTGTCCTGGGGAACGCCATGCGGGGCCTCGAGCGAAGGTGGGCAGGCAGCGAACTGATGTTACTGCAGGTGTGTGAGCGGATCGATCCCGTAGAGCGCTGGATTGAGCGGCGCTTCGATCGCGGTCGCCTGCTCGTCCGCGGCTTCCCACAGATTGATTTCGTACGGCCGTTGGACGTCGACACCATCTGCCCTGCGCAGCACTTTCACGCGCGGACGATACGGATTCGGAGCGTAGGCTTTGGTCACTACGGCGATCTCGCCGGTCTTCAAACGGACGAGGTTGCCGGCGGGATAGATACCGACGAGCTGAGCGAACCGTCGCACGAGATTCTGGTCGAATTGCTTGCCGTCATTGCGCTGCAGGACCGCGAGAATGCGATCCGTCGGAAACGCCTGCTGATAGGCGCGCTGCGACCGCATCGCATCGTACACATCTGCGATGCCGCAGAGCATCGTGGCGAGATTCAGCTGCCCGCGATTCACGCGATCCGGATAGCCGGTGCCGTCGAGGCGCAAGTGATGCTCGAAGGCCACGATCGGCGCCAGCGTCGGCATCTCAGGAGTCCGCCGCAGGATCTCTGCGCCATCGACCGTGTGGCGCTTCATGATCGCGAATTCGCGATCGTCGAGTTTGTCTGGCTTGTGAAGAATCTCGGTCGGGGTCTTGACCTTGCCGATGTCGTGCATCAGGGCGGCGAGCCCGAACTCACGCAGCAGCGCGCCGTCGATCCCGAGTCCGCGCGCCTGGCCCATCGTCAGAATCGACACGTTTACCATGTGCGTGAACGTGTAGTTGTCGTACTCCTTGAGCGCCGTGAGCGCGAGCAGCGCCGTGCGATTCTGCGCGACCGCCTGCGCAAGCGAGTCGACAATCCCTTTGCCCGCGTTCGGATCCGGCTTTCCCTCGGATTGCGCGGTGTTCCACACGCGCCCGGCGACTGACACGGCGTCGTTGTACAGGCGTTGGAACGTCGCCATGTCGCCGGCCGGCGCGTCAACTTTCGTTTCGACCTGCAGACGGCCGACGCGAATGTGTTCGAGATCCATCAACGAGGCGGCCTGCGCCGCGTCCGTGGAGGCGAGCACCTGTACCAGCCTGGTTAGCTCGGCTGGCTCGACGCCGCGATCGATGACGATGCGCTCGACACCAGCCTGCTGGAGGCGGCGCATCAGCTCGCCCATGTTCTCCGCGGCGCGCGGAACCGGCACCTCGCCGACGACGAGGTCCTCTCCGACGATCCCGATAGCGAGCGATGGCGACCATGCGTGGATGACCGCGAGCGCTTCATGCAGGGAGGTCACGTTGCGAACGGCGATTGGATGGCCCACCGCATAGAGTTGTGCGCCGCGAATCGAGGCTGCCAATCGCCTGACAAGATCATCGGCAACGCGGGCGCGGTGCACCGCGTTCATGCGCGTCCTCCCGGCGCGTAGCGTCGAGCCGCATTGCGTACGCCGCGATTGCCGCGGGCGGCGGCTTCCGACAGCACCGCGATCGCTTCCGGCGTGCCGAGCCGCTGCAGCGCAGCAGCGGCGGCGTGCCGCAGCGCTCCGGTACGCCACGGTGCCCACCACTCACCGCGATAGAGGATGCCGCGCAGCGTGCTGATCGAGTCCGAGCGCGCGGCGAGGTTGCCGAGCGCTTCCATGATCTGCACGTGTACTGCCAGCAGTTTTCCCTTCGGCGATGTGTGATCCAGTACGTAGCAGAGCAGTGGGACCGCCTTGTCGTCGCGCAGGCTGAGCAACTGCTGCAGGATGGTGTCGCGCGAGGCGCTGCCGGAGACGAGCGCGTTCTCGAGCACTGCGAACGCTTCATCGGTGCCGATCTGCACGATGGCGCGGATCGATTCCCGCTGCACCTGTGGATCCGCATCGTCGAGCATCGAGGCGAGCTCGGGCAGCGCTTCGCGGCCGCCGAACACACGCAAGAGATCGATGGCCATGCGGCGCACGGCGGGATTCGGCGAATGCTTCAACTGCTCGACCGACTGGCGGCCTGCCGCGCCGAAAGAGAGCAGCAGCTCGCGCAGCCGGCGAATAGCCTTGTTGTTCTCCTCGGCGGCGAGCGCCATCGCGAGCGGCCGGACGATCAATGGCCCAATCACGTGGCACAGTCGCGTGAGCGGTTCGACATCGGCGTCTTCAACCTTCCTGAGGTGCGTGACGAGATGCCGAATCATCTGGCCGCCTGCCAGTTTCGTCAGCACGGATTCCGCGGCCGGGCGCAGCGGCTGGCGCCCTTCGTTGCCCTCCGCGACAAGCATGTTCAGAAGCGTCAACGCCGTGCTGATGTCGCCGAGCAGCGTGCGTCGCTCGATTTCGTCGGCCGCGACGGCCGCGATCGACTGCCACGCCGACGGTTCGTCTTCAATGCGCAGCAAATCCTGGATGAGCGCGACATCGAGCTCCCGCAGCGCGCTCTCGCTGACGCTCGTCACCCACGTCTGGATGCGTTCGGGAGGATCATCAGATACTCGCTCGACTTCCAGCGCCTGCGCGCGCGAGCCCGACAGCTCGCGGCCATATTCCTCAGAGACGAAGCTTTCGTCGGAATACGACGTTAGAAGCTCCGCCGCGCCTTGCCACAGGTTCTCGAACGCCGATTCCCTGCCGAGCGGCGTCTGCTGCGCGACAACCTTGGCCAGGTCGAGCAGGCGTTCTTTTCGTTCCAGCTCCGGTACCAGCGATTGGAAGGCCAGCGCCAGACGCTGGCTCGCGCCGCGCTCCGCGACGACCGCTCCCGCCACGAACTGCGCGATCGTCGGGTCCGTCATCCGTTCGATGATGGGCGCCGCCATCGGCATGTCGCCGCGCTGTGTCTCGGCGCGCGCCTCCTGGAGGAACGACAGCATCATGTCGGGTGTCATCTGCGCCGCCGAGTCGGCAACCGACTGCAGCACGGCAGCCTCGTCGAGACGACCCTGATCGCGCAGCCGTTCAATCGCCTTACGCAGCAGATTCAGCAACGCTGCGGCGCGCGCGCCAATTGACGCCGAACCGCCGGTCTCGGCTGACTGCACGGCTTTGACGAGCTCGCCGAAGCGATCGGCATCGAGCGCCGCAATGATCGCGTCCAGCACGCGCTCCTCGACGGTCGCGTCATTGCCCTGCAGGCAGAACTCGATGATGCGCTCCCACTCCGCACCTTCGTCGCCCTTGCGTTCGCGCAGCACCTCCGCGTAGTCGATTTCACGAATGCCGAAATGCGAGTGTCCGGTCGCCACCCACGCTTTGGCGATGCCGCCTGCGGCGAGGAGATCCTCCGGGCTGCGCGCCAGCAGCAGAAGAAGCGCGTGCCAATCCGGGCCCTCCGCGCTCCGCTCCACCGTCAGCTCGCCGACCAGACGGCTGTGCAGCAGCTCGGCGAACTCGCCGATGGCCGAATCAGGTTTTGCGGGCACGCGGCCTTCGATGACGAGGATGTCCGGAAGAACAGCGATGGTGACATCGCCCTGATCCGTCAGCCGGCGCGCTGACCCGGCGACGCGTCCAAGGGCACCTTGAATGGCGGGGTGCGACGCTGGGTAGAGCGACACCGATCGCGCCGCGGTCTTGCAGCTGCGCGCGAACTCTGCAAGCGCCGCGCTCTGCTCGGCCGACATCGGTTCGGTGGGCGCGGGCGTCGCCATTGTCGTCTTACAGCACTGTCAATGGATCGAGCTCGATCGTATCGGGATCGACAGTCTCGACCACCGCTTTCGCGAATTCACCACGCGAATCGCGTTCCCATGTGTTGACGAGCTGATCATCATCGAGCCGCTCGCCCTTTTCATCAAAGATGATTCTTACCTGCGGTCGGAACGGGTCGTCAGGATGCTCCGCGGTAACGACACCGACTTCCTGAGTGTTCAGGCGAACGATTGTGCCGATCGGAAAAAGTCCCATCAAGTTCACGAATCGTCGCAGCAGCGTCTGATTGAACGCGGGGTTGCCCTGTTCGCTCATGATCGACTTGATGCGCGAGGTCGCCAGCCCCTCGCGATAGGGACGATTGCTGCGCAGCGCGTCGAACACATCGGCGATGCTCACAATCTGAGTGCACAGGTTCAGCTTCCGGTGGCCGATGTTCTCCGGATAACCGCTCAGATCCTGCCGCAGATGGTGCTCGAATGCGACGACCGGCGCCAGCGCGGGCATCTCCGGCGTCCGCCGGAGGATATGCGCGCCGTCGACGACGTGCATCTTCATGATCTTGAACTCTTCGTCCGTCAGCTTTCCCGGCTTATTGAGAATCTCGAGCGGCGTATTCACCTTACCGATGTCGTGCATCAGCGCGGCGAAGCCGAACTCACGGAGCAGCGGGCCATCGAGATTCAGCGCGCGCGCCTGCGTCATCGACAGCGCCGCCACGTTCACCATGTGGGTGAACGTGTAGTTGTCGTACTTCTTGAGCGCTGTCAGCGCCATCAGCGAGGTGCGATCCTGGGTGACGATATTCGCCAGGCTGTCGATGATCTTGCGCGCGTTCTCCGGATCGGGCCTGTCGCCAGCCTTGGCCTGGTCCCATAGTGTCTGGGCGGAGGCGACCGCCGTGTCGTAAACCCTGCGGGCCGCCTCGATGCCGATCTCATCCTGCGGCGTCTCTTCGAGGGCCAGCTTGCCAACCTCGGCGCGCCGTACGCCGCGCGTCGCCAGGCGATCCATGATCGGCGTACGCGCCTGACGGTCTGCCACCTCACCGAGGAACGCACGAATCTCTTCTTGAGAGATGCTGCGATGGAATGTGATCTTCTCGATTTCACGATCGCGCAAGCCGCGTACGAACCCGGTCAGCGAGGCCGAACCTTTCCCAAGCCGCATCTCGTTGACCACGACGTCGTCGCCAACGAGGCCGACGATGACCGATGGATCTTCCGTGAGCCGCTCGGTCAGCGCGCTGTGAAGAGCGGCGCTCGATCGCTGCACCAGCGGATGCTGAGGGGCGTACAGTTCGGCCGCGCGCAGTGCCGCGGCGAGACGGCGGACGAGATCCTCGACCTGCCGGCTCATGCCGACCCCTGCGTCTGCCTGACGATTTTTTTGAGCGTCCGGTCGCCCGTCGCGGCTGCGTCGCCCAGCGCCGTTCTGGCGCGCGGCGACGCAATAGCGATGAGCGCCAGAACCGCGGCTTCCTTGGTGGCTCGCGCTTTCTTCCACGCGAACAGCTTGTTGCGACGCATCACGGCCACGACGGCGGCCACCGCGCGATCGTCGGCCAGTTGCCGGACGGCGTGCAGCGTGTCCAGCACGGTCTGATGGTCGGCGCCAAAGGGGTCGCTTTCCTCCAGGATTCGCACGAGCATGGGGACGACTCTTGGATCTTTTTCGGCCACCAGCGCGCTGACGACAGCGTCCCGGCTGGCGCCCGACGCCGCTCGAAGGGCGGTCTGGACCGCGCGTGCCGCGGCTGGGTCGTCGATGCCCGCCAGCGCCATAACCGCCGTCCGCAGCACGCGCGGGTCGGTTCGGCGGAGGAGCCCCTGCAGCACCGGCACCGCATCCGCGCTGCGGGAAGCGCCAAGCAGCGATGCGGCGTTGCGCTGCACGAACCAGCGGTTATCGTCCACCAGCGGCGCAATGTGCGATATTCCGGCTGCGCCAAATCGGTGGACGAGATCACGGGCGCGGGCGTACTCGCCGGTTTCGGTTTCACTCTGCAGCGCGCGATGGAATGCCTTGATGGTTACCGGCCCTGCGTGCTCGCAGCACTCGAAAAAAATGTCGAGCGTCGCGTCGTCGAAGTCACTCACCATCGACGCCGCTTCACGGAGCGCGACCGATTCGGCGATCTCTGTCAGCGCCGCGCGCGCGGCGGCGGGAGCGACTCTGCCTTCACGTGCTCGCTTCAGCTCGCGGAGAACGAGCAGTGAGTTGGCAAAGTCGCCCGACATCATCAGGTCTTCGACGAGACCGATCATGTCGGCGGCGATTTCCGCCGCGCGTTCCTGCCGCTCCTCGATGCGCAGCAGGTCGGTCATGAGCAGCACCGAGAGCGAACGGACGTTGTCCTGCTGCAGCGATTCGACCCATTCGGGCAGCTCGGGCGGCAGCTCGCGTGTCGAGAACAGTTCCGCCCGTCCGACGGCGCCTTCAAGCGACGCCTGATATGCCGTCGAGACGTACGGGGACTCGTCGTAGCTGAGCAGCAGCTGTTCCATCGAGTCCCACACGGCCTTGAACTGGCTGCTTCGTCCGAAATCCTGCTCCGTCAGACAACGCCTGGTCATACGCAGCACGCGCTGTTTCCGCTCGGCATCCGGAGCAATCGTGTCGAAAATGCGCGCCAGCCGCGCCGTGGCCTTGCCGTCGCGCGCCAGCGCTGTCGCCAGCAGCTCCGCGACCTTTTCATCGTCAAACGACTCGGCGATCTTGCCGAGAATCGGCGTTTCCTGCATACCCTCGTCGGTCTGCATCATCTGCATGACGACGTGGGGATCGAGCTGCGCGGTGGCCTCGGCGACGTTGCGCATCACCTGAGGCAGCTTGTCGGGATCCATCACCGTGACGATGCCGGCGAGGTGGCGAAACGTGGCGAGCACGGTTGCTGCTTGCGTGGTAATGAGCGGCGAGCCGTCGGCGTTGCACTTCGGCGCGGACACCGCCGTGGCCAGCTCCTGGATTTGGAATGCGCTGCCCGCGATGTCCAGCAGTCGCTGCTGTTGGACCGAGTCGAACGTGCCGCGTCCTTCGACAATCGAATTGACGACCGATCGCCACACGTCGTCGCGCTCCTCGAGCTCGTGCTCGATGCTGCGGTCCGCGAGAATCTTCTCGTAGTCGATCTGTTCGATGGCGACTGACGTGTGCGTGAGCTTCGCCCACGCCTTGCCGGGGCCGCCCTCGGCGCGCAATTCTTCGGGCGCGCGCGCCAGCAGCGCCAGCAGCGAGTGAAGCGCCGCCACTTCAGGCTGGCCGACGAATGTGATCTGCAGGATGTCGTGATCGTGGAGGAGCCGCGCGGCTTCGGCGACAGAGTGATCGTCCGGCAGCGGCTGACCGGCGACGAGCAACGTTTTCGGCGTAACGCCGAAGGTGAAGGCTGCTCCGGCCGCACTCGCGGAGACAGCGTCGCCGAGCCGGGTGACCGATGCGATAGCGGCGGGATGTTCTGGTGGATACAGCGCCCAGTTGCGGGCAGCGGCTGAAAGCGCCCGGGCCAGCAAAATAGACTGACGCGTGAGCTCCTGGGAGAGCGCCGCCTGGGTCATCGGGTGCGTAGGATTATTGAATAGATTCGAGCGACGACGAAATGAGGTGGGTTACGCGAAAGATGCGGACGTGCGGAACAGAGGCGCCGAATGGTCGAACGTCGGCGCCTCTGCGTCGGAAGATAAACGTGGACCGTCGTTACGCCTGGTTGCGATCGCGACGCCGTAAGCGACGCGAGCCGATGGCGAGACCGGTGCCGAGGAGCAGCAGGCTTGCAGGTTCCGGCACAACCGATTGTCCGCCCGGACCGCTCGAGCTGGTGCCGCAAGGTGAATCGCCGCTGAATCCTCCCGATGCTGTCGACTGGCTCGAGCCGTTGCCGCCTCCCACCATGCCGGTGCAACCAGACGCCAGCGGGTTGGCGATATTCACGGCCAAGTCGCTATTTGATCCGCCGTTTTGCGCACCTCCCTCGGTGGTTTCGACGTCGCCCAACGTGACGCCGTGAATGGTGAAGCTGAACGTCGACGGATCCCCCACGCATCCATTCGGAGCAGGGGTGCAGGCGAAACCGTACCGGAACGTGCCGGCGCCATCCTCATGCAGAGGACCAAACAGCAGATTCCAGCCAGGGATGCCCGGCGTATATGCGAAGGCGGCCGCGGTCAAGCCGAGCGGAGCATTGAACCCAAACGCATCCAGTCCGTTCGATTCATGGAATGTCAGGCCAGGAGCCAACGCAATGTCCACTGTGACGTCGGTGCCAACCTGTGTAAGCGTGACGGTGCCCGCGGTGCTGCCGGCGGGCAGACAGTTGCAGAAAATCTGGTTCAGAGTGAACGCGTCGGCTGAAGCCTTCGGCACAGCAGCAAACCCGATCATCCAGACCATTGCCGCTCCAATCAGTGCGTGACGGAGCAGCGGCCTTCCGGTCTTCAGCGACGATACGGTCATCAAAAAATCCTCCCGCGAACAAGTCATGTCGCGTCGCATCACGGGGAGGCAAGATGTGAGCCATAGCGCACAACACCACGAAACGTTCGCAGCGTCCTGCAAGACGATTTCTCACGTCCGATGAAATCGCCGCGGAAGGAGTCTTTTGTTTGGAGGGGCGACGCTGCCTCTCAGAATATCTGAGGCCGCGCCGGCGCTGAGACCGGGCGAGCGGGATTATTGAATAAGATTCTCATAAATGCGCACCGTAGACGTGATCGCGAAAAAGCGAGATGGAGGCGCGCTCTCGCGCGAAGAGATCGATTTCTTCATCAGCGGCGTCACGCGCGGCACACTTCCCGACTATCAGGCGTCGGCGCTGCTGATGGCCATTACGCTGCGCGGCATGACGATCGAAGAGACGTCATGGCTCACCGACTCGATGGTGAATTCCGGCGGTCGCGTAGACCTCTCCGACATCCCCGGTGTGAAAGTGGGCAAACACAGCACCGGCGGCGTCGGCGACAAGATATCCATCATCCTGGCGCCGCTTGCGGCTGCCTGCGGCGTCGTCATGCCGAAGATGTCGGGCCGCGGCCTTGGACACACCGGCGGCACGCTCGACAAGCTGGAGTCGATTCCCGGATATCGCGTTGATCTCGGCATCGACGAGTTCAAGTCAGTGCTCAGAGATGTCGGTACCAGCATCATCGGTCAATCCGCAACGCTCGCGCCGGCGGACAAGAAGCTCTATGCCCTTCGTGATGTCACTGCGACCATCGGCAGCATTCCGCTCATTTCGGCCTCGGTGATGAGCAAGAAGCTGGCTGAGGGGAGTGATGTCGTGGTGCTCGACGTCAAGTGCGGCGACGGCGCGTTCATGAAGAAAGAGGACGATGCGCGCGCGCTCGCGGCATCGATGGTCGCGATCGGGACGCGGGCCGGCGTGCGGACGGAAGCATTCATCACGGACATGGAACAGCCGCTCGGCCGCGCGATTGGCAACTCGCTGGAAGTGATCGAATGCATCGAAACGCTGAAGGGACACGGCCCCGACGATCTGAACACCGTCGTGAAGCGGTTTGCGTCTCGAGTGCTCATGCTTGCGGGTCGTGAGCAGGATGAACAGAACGCCCTTTGCCGCGTTGAAGCCGCGCTCTCATCGGGGAAGGCGCTCGAGACATTCGGCCGGATGATCGAGCGGCAAGGCGGCAATCGGCGGGTAGTCGACGAGTACGCCTTGCTGCCGTCCGTCTCGCAGCGCGAGTACTACCGCGCAGCGCGCGACGGGTACGTCACGCGAATGAAGGCCGAAGGGATCGGCCTGGCGACACATCTTCTTGGCGCCGGCCGGACCAAGGTCGGCGAACCGATCGACCATGCGGTGGGCATCATGATCCAGGCCAAACCCGGCGCGCGAGTTGAGCGCGGCGAGCCCATTATCGAAATCCATCACCGCGACGGCCGCGGTGTGAACGCCGCGCTGGCCCTCTGCAGTGATGCGATCGCCATCGGTGACGAAGCGCCGCCGCATCGACCGGCCATTCTCGGAGAAGTGCGATGACGACCACGTACGAGCCACGAGGGCACGGGTACCTGCGCGTCTCCGTGGTTTGTGGCTGTATGTTGATGGCGTGCGCCGCCACATCGGCGTGCCAGCGCGCCCGCTATGCGCAGGACGACACGTCGAAGATTCACGTCGGCATCGTGTTCGACATCGGCGGCAAAGACGATCGCTCCTTCAACGCCGCTGCGTGGGCCGGCGTGAAATGCGCGGAAACCGGCATGCTTCCCGACGGGAAGACGAGCTGTGGCAAACCACCACTCGGCATCGTTCTGAGGGACGTCGAGCCCGGCACCCCGAACTCCATCGAGCCCGCGATGCGGGCTTTCGCGGAACGCGGCTACGACCTGGTGATCGGCGTCGGGTTCGCCCAGGCCCCTATCATGCAGGTCGTCGCGCGCGACTATCCGAACATTCGCTTCGCGATCATCGATGGGGTCGTGCTCCAGGACGACGGCAAAACGCCGATGCCGAACGTGGCGGGACTGCTGTTCAAGGAGCACGAAGGTTCATACCTGGTGGGGATGATCGCGGCCAAGACATCGCGCACCGGCACCGTCGGCTTCGTCGGCGGGATGGACATTCCGCTGATTCGCCGTTTCGAGAAGGGATACGAAGAGGGCGCGAAGGCGGTGAACCCGCGCATCCACGTGCTGCAGAATTACGTCGGCGTGACCGATGCCGCATGGAACAATCCGGGCAAGGGGAAAGAGCTGTCGCTTGCGCAGATGGACAAAGGTGCGGATGTCATCTTCGCCGCCGCTGGCAATTCCGGGCTCGGCGCGTTTGATGCTGTCGAGCAGGCGGGCGTGCAGAACGGCCGCGCGACTCACTACGTGATTGGCGTCGATTCGAATCAGAACGGCGTCAAGCCCGGATTCGTGCTGACGAGCATGGTCAAACGGGTGGACAACGCCGTCTACGACATCGTCAAGGAGGTCGTCGACGGGAAGTTCAAGGGTGGCTTCCACGTGTTCGGCCTCGAGAGCGAAGGCGTCGGCTACGTCATCGATCAGTACAATCGCAACCTCGTGCCGTCAGACGCGATTCGGGAGGTCGAGGAAGCGAAGAAGAAGATCATCGCCGGAGAAATCAAGGTGACGGACGCGATGGCGCAATGAAGCTCGAGCTGCGCGACATCAGCAAGCGCTTCGGCGACGTCCTGGCGAACGATCACCTCAACATCACCATCCCCTCCGGAACCATCCACGCGATCGTCGGCGAAAACGGCGCCGGCAAATCGACGGCCATGCGCATTGCGTACGGCTTCTATCGTGCCGACAGCGGCGACATCCTCGTTGACGATCAGGTACGCGACATTCGCGCGCCGCTCGATGCGATCGCACTCGGCATCGGCATGGTGCACCAGCATTTCATGCTCGTGCGCCCGATGACCGTCACCGAGAACATCGTGCTCGGTGCGGAGCCCGGCTCCGCGCTGTCGCTGGACGTGAAGCAGGCGGCGGCGAGCATTCGCGCACTGTCGGCGGAATTCAGGCTGGCCGTCGATGCGGACGCCGTGGTGGAGGATCTTTCCGTCGGTCAGCAGCAGCGCGTCGAGCTGCTGAAGGCGCTCTATCGTCGTGCCGAGCTGCTCATTCTCGACGAGCCCACCGCAGTGCTCACGCCGCAGGAGGTCGAGGAGTTCTTCAGCATCCTCCGGCGGATGCGCGAGCAGGGGAAGACAGTCGTCATCATCACGCACAAGCTGTCGGAGGTCCTTGCCATTTCCGACAACGTGACGGTGATGCGCGACGGTCGGGTCGTCGGCAACCTGAAAACCTGCGAGACGAGCGCGACGGAGTTGGCCCGGTTGATGGTCGGGCGGGATGTATTGCTGCGAGTGCAGAAGGTACCAGCCAAACCTGGTGACGCCGTGCTGAGCGTACGCGATCTGTCGATTACGACGTCCGCTGGCAGCCGGCGATTGGATAAGGTGTCGTTCGACGTGCATGCGGGCGAAATCGTCGGCGTCGCCGGCGTCGAAGGGAATGGGCAGACGGAGCTGATTGAGGTGCTGGCCGGCCTGCTTGCCGAATCACAGATCACCGGTTCCGTTACGTTCAACGGCCGCGACATCCATCAGTTCGATACGCGCCGCCGCCGCGAAATTGGCATCGCGCACGTTCCGGAAGACAGGCATCGCCGCGGCCTGCTGCTGGAATTCAGTCTCTCGGAAAACGTCATCCTCGGCGTGCACTACCGCCCCCCTGCGGCCCGCGGAATTGCGTCGGCGCTTCTCGACGAACAGGCCATTCGGCGACGCGCGGAGCTTGTCATTCGCGAGTTCGACGTACGTCCACCGAATCCAGCGCTGCCGGCGCGTGCGTTATCGGGCGGCAACCAGCAGAAGCTGATCATCGGCCGCGAGTTCGAGCTGCCACCGACTCTTCTCCTTATCTCGCAGCCTACACGCGGTGTGGACATCGGTGCGATTGAGTTCATCCACCGCAAGATTGTCGCCCTTCGCGATTCCGGCTGTGCGGTGCTGCTCGTGTCTGCGGAGTTGGAAGAAGTCACCGCGCTTTCCGATCGCCTTCTCGTACTGCACAACGGCCGCATCGCCGGCGAAGTCGATCCGGCGCAGACGTCGCACGAACAGGTCGGCCTTCTCATGACGGGCGGCCACGCGTGAAGCTCTTGCGCGAGCTTCGGTTTCCATTGCTCGCCGTCCTGTGTGCCTTCGCGGTCGGCGCTATTGTCGTGTTGCTCATCGGCGACAACCCAGTCGAGACGTTTGCGCTGCTGCTCGGCAGCGCGTTTTCGTGGCCCGACGGCATCGGCTACACATTGTTTTTTGCGACGCCGCTGATCTTCACCGGCCTCGCCGTGGCAGTGGCGCTGCGAGGAGGGTTGCTGAATATCGGCGCCGAAGGACAGCTCTATGTCGCGGCGTTCGCGACAGCGTGGGTCGGCATCACGTTCACTGGTCTCCCGTCAGTGATGCTCGTGCCACTGTGCTGCCTGGCCGGTATCGCTGCCGGCGCGGGATGGGCAGCAATTCCGGGTGTGCTCAAGGCGCGCTTCGGATCGCATGAAGTGATCAACACGATCATGTTGAACTTCATTGCGGTAGCGCTCGTCGGGTATCTGACGCAGTACCACTACCGGCTTCCCGGCGACCCGATCATGGAGACCGCGCCGATCAGCGGCGCTGCCCATATTCCGCGGCTGGGGACGTTTGTTCCAGGCCTGCCAACCCGCATTCCGCTCAACGTCGCCTTTCTGCTCGCGCTCATCGCCTGCTGGCTCGTCTACGTCCTGCTGTGGAGGACGAGATGGGGCTACGAGATTCGCGCCACCGGACAGAACCCCGCTGCGGCGGAATATGGCGGCATATCGATCCGGAAGGAAATCGTTTTGACCATGGCGATTTCGGGAGCGCTTGCGGGCATGGTCGGCATCAACGAGGTACTCGGCTACCGTTACCGGTATTACGACGGTTTTTCCGACAATTACGGTTTTACCGGAATCGCGGTCGCGCTGCTCGGCCGCAATCATCCGGTCGGCGTAATCGCCGCGGCGTTCCTCTTTGCCGTGCTGCAGCGCGGCGGTGTGCCCGTTGACGCGTTTACGCAGCGGGTCTCCAAAGACATCGTTCTGATCCTGCAGGCGCTCGTCATCCTGTTCGTCGCGGCCGAGACCTTGTTCCGACCAGGCGGCAGGCCGCAGGGGGCTCGAACCAAGATCTGATGCGATCGATTCTCACCCTCTCACTCGTCTTCTCGACCATCCGGCTGGCGACGCCGCTGGTGTGGGCCGCAATCGGCGGGTTGTATTCCGAGCGCTCGGGCGTCATCAACATCGCGCTCGAAGGACTCATGCTGGCCGGCGCTTTCACGGCGGCGGCAATGACCTTTTACACGCACAGTCCGTGGCTCGGCCTTGGATCCGCAATCATCGCGGCCGCGTTCTTTGCGCTGCTTCTCGCTGTTGTGTGCATCAGGTTCAAGGCGAATGAGGTCGTCGCCGGCACCGGCATCAACATTCTGTTCCTCGGGCTGCCGGCTGTGCTGAGCGGAGCGCTGTTTCTCTCGTCCGGATCGACGCCGCAGATTCCGAAAGATCAGCTGCTGCCGGAGTTTGGTCGGTTATCGGTCGTGTCCATTCTCGCGGTGCTGCTGGTCGCACTCACGCAATACGTTTTGTACCGCACGCCGTTTGGCCTGCGATTGCGATCGGTTGGCGAGAATCCTGGAGCCGCCGACGCGGCGGGCATCCGTGTCCTGCGTATGCGATACACCGGCGTGATCCTGTCGGGCATGCTGGCCGGTGTCGGCGGCGCCTACCTGTCGATCGGCCAGTCGTCGCTGTTCACGCGCAACATGACTGCCGGTCGTGGGTTCATCGCCCTTGCCGCTCTCATCTTTGGGAAATGGCGCCCTGTGCCGACCATGCTCGCGTGCCTGCTCTTCGGGTTCGCAGACGCGCTCACGATTCAGATGCAGGGGGTCGCGAAGCTTCCCTCGGGAGAGGACGTTCCGGTTCAATTCATTCAGATGATTCCGTACGTCGTGACGATCATCGTGCTGGCCGGTTTCATCGGCCAGTCGCGCGCGCCGGGCGCGCTCGGCGTGGCCTACGATAAGGAATCGTGAGTCATCTCTCGACGTGGGACCGGGTGGAGGAGGCCGTCGCCCACATTCGCACTCGCTGCCCGACGTTGCCCGAGACGGCAATCGTTCTCGGGTCCGGCCTCGGCGACTTCGCCGACACGCTGCTCGACGCGATTGCGATGCCGTATGCCGATCTTCCGCACTGGCCGCCCTCTCGGGTCATTGGACATGCCGGTCGGTTGGTCATCGGCACCGTTGCGGGGAAGCGAATCGCAGTGCTGTCGGGTCGCGTGCATTTCTATGAGGGACACGATCTCGCGAGCGTCGTGTTTGGAACGCGCGTCATGGGGCGCCTTGGCGTGCGGCGGGTGATCCTCACCAATGCAGCCGGCGGCATCAACACGGCGTTTGCCGAGGGCGCTCTGATGATCATCGACGATCACATCAACATGCTCGGGAGTAATCCGCTCATCGGTGCAAACGACGATCGGTTCGGCGTGCGGTTTCCGGACATGACAGAGGTTTATTCGAAACGTCTGCGCCACCTGGCCGACGAGGCGGCGGCGGCGAAAGGCATCACCGTGTCGCATGGCGTCTACGTCGCCGTGCATGGGCCCAGCTACGAAACGCCGGCGGAGATTCGCTTTTATCGCCAGATAGGCGCCGACGCGATCGGCATGTCCACCGTACCCGAAGCGATCGCGGCGCGGCACATGGGACTGGAGGTGCTGGGCATATCGTGCATCTCGAACGCCGCCGCCGGAATCCTGCCGCAGCCGATCGTGCACGACGAGGTCATTGCCACCATGCAACGTATTCGCAGCTCGTTCGTCGCGCTGCTCGAGGGGATCATTGAGCGCATCTGACGCAGACCGGGATCCGGGATCCCGGATTCGAGATCCGAAAGCCGCAGATCTTATCGCTGCGGCGCGCGCCGCACGCGAACATGCGTATGCGGATTTTTCGCACTTCAAGGTCGGCGCGGCCCTGGAAACGGCGGACGGCACTATCGTCACCGGCTGCAACATCGAGAACGCGACCTACGGCCTGACCGTCTGCGCCGAGCGTGTTGCGCTGTGGAAGGCGCTGTCGGAAGGCCATCGCACATTCCGTCGCATTGCTGTCGTGGCACCGCCCGAGGCCCCCACGCCGCCATGCGGCGCCTGCCGTCAGCTGTTGTGGGAATTCGCAGGTGATGTGGAGGTCATCCTGGCGAATCTGGATGGCGAAACGGATCGACATCGCATGGCCGAATTGCTGCCTCAACCTTTCGACGCGCGCCTTCTCAACTGGGAGGACGACAGGAGACGATGATCGCCTGGACTCGGCCACGTGTTCACTTCGACCCTCCAAGCAACGCGAGACATCCTGATCGCGCGAATGCGCTGCGTCTGCGTCTGCGTCTGCGGCTGATCGCCTGTGTTCGCACAGGCCAACCTTCATAGATGACCGCTCATGCCACTGATGTCCCTCGCCATGACAGGACACACTATCGGGAGTGGCGGTTGACCGCCCCCCTGTCCTGCGACCCGACCTCGACGAAGGCGCTCCGCTCTGAGGAAGCGACCGACTGCTTGACGGCGAAATAGTGGGCAAAAAATGGCGTCTTCCCCGCGTGCAACTCTTGTGTCCAGAGAAAGTCGATCTGGAGCTCCGGATGCTCCGGAATCGACTCATGTCGGTTGGAGCTGAGCACGAGCAGGTTGGGGATCACCGACGACGGGCTTTCCGGCAACAACGGGACCATCGCCGGTTCGAACCGCGGAAATTGCTCGTTGAGCAGTCGACGGGTCTGCCACGCAAAGAAGAGGGACCCAACGGACCGGAAGAGCATCCCCAGTCGGTCGTCTCTGTCATACCAGAAGTAATAGCGCTTTCCAACCAGTCTCGGCCTCAGCTCGGTAGCCGCACTCACCGCCGCCGCGAATCGATCGGCTCGGCTCAGCGTCGATTCGAGCCCCATCGCGCGTTCGTTGTAGATCTCACCCATGCTCGTGAACTTGTACGCGTTGCGCACCTGCCTGTCGTAGTCCGCGCTTGCGAGATCGACGGCAGCGATCGCGAGGGCAACCAGTAGCAAGAACGACCATGCGTACATGCGCGTGGACCCGACTGGCCTGAAATTGAGCAATGTGGCGAACGACAGGCACGCGGCCATCAGCACCCCGGCCCAGCGCTCGAAACGTACGTCGGCGAATAGATAGGCCGTTCCCGCCAGCCAGAACACGAAGACGACAAGACTCAGATATTCCCGCACGGACAGCCTCTCAATCAGAGGCATGAGGATAGGGCCGAGTGCCAAAAACGTCAGCGGAATGAGATAGCTGGCATAGAACGGCAGCATCAGCACAGGCGACTTCATGACGAACATGCCGAAGAACATGCCGCACATCGCGATAAAAAAGGCGTGCAGCGGGGGCACACGTGCGAGCGCCGGCCAGCCGCCCGTGCGTACCGACCGCACCATCGCTGTCAACACCCAGACCAGCACCGCTGAGGGGAGCGCGAGCCAGAACGCGCCCAAGAGCCATTCCCAACTCCGCGGCCAGACGTCCGGGTTCTCGTCGTGCGCGACAAGGATCCGAAAGGAGCTCTGAAGCGGCAGGTGTCGCACCCGCCAGAATCGGTAGATCGCCAGGGTCACCGCATACCCGACTCCAGCGCCGGCGATGAAGCGCGCAAACACTCCGAACAAATCCGTGGCCCCCCGCAACGCCAGCGCGACGGCGCGCAACGCCAGCGCGACGGCGCGCAACGTTCGTCGCGACCACCACGTGATCACTGCAGCAATCAGGGCGAGCGCGAAGCTAATTTGGTCGAGGCGGTCCGTCTCCAACCACGCACGCGCGCGCGGTGACAGGTCTGGACGATCGAGCTGAACCCGGAACAGCGCGCGGTCGATGTGATACGTATCTTCGACGCGTGGATCCCTGACCAGTTCTTGGATATCGCTCGGCGAGCGCCTGCGAACGTAGTACCGCCAGGTACGCCCCTCGAACAGCGCACCATCGACAAGGCCATGCTCCCGCTCGGCGCGGACGCGCTCGGCAACGGAGAGCGCCGGTGCCCACCGGACATTGACGCGCTGTGCGGGCGGACCCATTGTGAAGTGGAACCACGCGAGGGCGCCGGCGGCCGCGAACGCCGCTATCGCGAGACCGAGCAGCACCGCATCGAGGGCCCAGCGGCCCCATGATCGGCTGGCGGCGTGTGTCCGGTTTCGAGGCCGATGTGGTCGTCCTGCTTGCCTGACGCTCGAACGGCTGATCTGCATCCATGTAAGGACGACGTAGCCAACAAACAGGGGCAGGACAAGGACGAAAATAATGTGTGACAGGACAAGTGCGAAATACGCGACGCCAGCGGCAAATGCATTCCATCGGCTGATTGTGGGCTGGATGGCGCGATTGATGAAAAACAGCGCAACCACGAAATACATGTTGGCGGCGCCGTCGACGTAGTTTGCGCCGATGGAATGCACCAGGAATGAATACGAGGCTGCAAGCGTGCTCGCGAAGATCGCAGTGCGCAGGTTCGTGGTCTGTTTCACCGCGCCGAGGAGGAATGCGATCAGGGCGATAAAGAACGCGGCTTTTGTGATGTAGTTCGCGGTGAGCGGTGACGCAATTTGGTTGGCGAGATATCCGGGAAGCGTCCATGCGAGTCGCTCGCCGTGATAGAGCGTGGGATAGGCAGCCAGATTCTCCGGAAGCCATTTCGCGAAGCTAACGTAGAACCAGGCGTCGACCCACCCCAGAGAAGTATCGGGAATCCAGATTGCGGGAACGGTGAACCATGTTATCAGCAGCGCTACAGCCGCAACGCCAGTTCCCCACAACGGCCAGAGATCTCGGGCGGCCCTCAGACGCTGGGAGTTCACTTCACCAGCCAAGGCGGCGTCGATATGGCCACGCAGAAGTCGGTCGACACCGGATGTTTTCATATCCTGCTTCCTTACGGCAGCCTATGATAGGGTGCGCGCAACAAGAAGACCGTACCTGACTCGCTCAGCCAGATCAATTGCGGGCGCGTTCTCGTTTATGAAGTTGCTGTGACCGAGCCCCACGCGGACATGCTGCGGATCGAAAACTTCGGGCATCACCGCGCGCTGATGACGGGGCTCTCGCACGTTCGAGGAGACCTGGTTTCCTGATCGACGTAGACCTCGAAGAAGACCCTGCCCTCCTCTTGACGTTTGCAGAGGTCATGCGCTCGTCTGGAGCGGATGTCGTGTACGGTGTGCAGTCCATACGTCGTGGAGGTTCGTTCGAGTGCCGGACCGGCGCCGCCTTCTATGGCATCGTCAACCGGCTGCTCACCCATCCGCATCCGCCTCGAACGTGATGACAGCCAGGCTCATGATATGGGAATACGTGGAGGCTCGTCCTGCATCGCGACCGCGAAATCTGTCTCGCTGGCCTGTGGGTCATTACGGGGTTTGATCAGCGCGCGGTCCCCGTCACCGAGCGAAGGCGGCCCGACACCACGTACGATCTCAGACGACGGGCGTCGGTGCTCACCGAGACGAAGGACCGTCCGTACACGATCGTGAGGCGCATTTACGAGCCGAGGACGCATGACCAGGCCGCCAGCTGAGCACAGGCGGTGACCGGTGACGGGCGTCGCCGAACGATGGTCATCCAGCGGGCGTAAAACGATCTGACCCATGAACTACCAGGAGCGTATCGTCCGAGACCCTCAGAGCGTCGGAGGTGAGACGGTCTTGAAGGGGACCCGGGTGACGCTGAAAACTGTACTCGCAAGCGCGCGACCACGGCAGAGATCCTCGCCGACTTCCCCGCCTGGCTGAGGAAGACATCCGCGCCGCGATCGCCTTTGCCCCCGTTTCTGCTCAGCAAGATCTGCCGCTGGTCGAAACGCCTGTCACGCGTTGACGATCTTCGCCAGACTCGTCGATCACGCGATGAAGCTCGTGCTGATCGCAAACTCGTCGTCGACGACCTGATACAGCTTTCGGAGTTCGACCGAGCTGGTTCGAAGATGCGGGTGGCCCCGTGGTCGTTCCCCTGGACTCAGTGTTCCCCTGAGCCGATCGGCGGCCGTACTTCCGGACCGTTTGTCTCACCCGCACCGCCACTCCGGCTTAGCGGAGGGTGGCGAGCACCGCCGCGTAGTGCCGCGTTGGGCAAGTGCTCCGGCGTGGCTGTTATCATCGACGGGTCCATGCTCCCGACGATCGAATGGCAAGACGGCGCGGTCGTCATGATCGACCAGCGCAAGCTGCCCGCGTCCGAGATCTACGTCACGTGCAAGACGGGGCAGGAAGTCGCCAAGGCGATCAAGACGATGGTCATTCGCGGCGCTCCGGCGATTGGCGTGGCCGCCGCGATGGGCATCGCGCTCGGAATGAACCGCAGCAAGGCGAGTGGTACGAAGCAGTTCGCCACCGAGTTCCAGAAGCTGTGCGATTTGATGGCGGCGACGCGGCCGACGGCCGTGAACCTGTTCTGGGCCATCGAGCGAATGAAGCGCGCGTTCTCGGAAGCCGCCCAGGGCGGATGCTCGGTCAATGAGATCAAGCAGCGACTGGAAACCGAAGCGCGGCGCATCCACGATGAAGATGTGGCGAGCTGCCGGACCATGGGAGCGTTTGGAGCGGAGCTGGTGCCGGAGCAGGCGCGCATCCTCACGCACTGCAATGCAGGTGCGCTGGCGACGGCCGGGTATGGCACTGCGCTCGGCGTCATTCGAGCGGCAGCGGAGCAGGGCAAGAAAGTCGCCGTGCTCGCCGACGAGACGCGTCCCTTTCTGCAGGGCGCACGATTGACCGCGTGGGAGCTGGTGAAGGACGGCATCGACACCACGGTCATCACGGACAACATGGCCGCGTCGATGATGCGTCTCGGCAACGTCGATCTGGTGGTTGTCGGCGCGGATCGGATTGCCGCGAATGGTGACGTGGCGAACAAGATCGGCACCTACGGCGTCGCGGTGCTCGCAAAGGAGCACGGCATCCCTTTCTACGTCGCCGCACCGCTCTCGACGATCGACCTGAACACCCCGGATGGATCCAAGATTCCGATCGAAGAACGCAACGATCGCGAAGTGACGCACGTCGGCGCAAACCGCCTCACGCCTGAAGGCGCCCGCATCAGGAACCCAGCGTTCGACGTGACGCCTGCGAAATACGTTACGGCGATCATCACGGAACGTGGCGTGGCGCGCGCGCCGTTTCACGAATCGCTGGCCGCTCTGGCGTGCCGATGATTGTCCTTGGGATCGAGACGTCGTGCGACGAGACGTCGGCAGCGGTCGTCGAAGAGACTGGTGATCCGGGCCGCCCCTGGCACATCCGCTCGAACATCGTCGCCTCGCAGGTCGCCATCCATCGTGAATGGGGAGGCGTTGTCCCCGAACTGTCTGCACGCCAGCACATCCGCGACATCTGCGGCGTGGTCGAAAGCGCGCTCGATGAGGCCGGCTCGGCAAAGATTGGCGCCGTTGCGGTGACGCAAGGTCCGGGGCTCGTCGGCTCTCTGCTTGTCGGCCTGCAGTTCGCGAAATCGTTCGCGTGGACGCGAGGGGTGCCGATCGTTGCCGTGCATCACCTCGCGGGCCATATCGAATCGCTCGTGTTGCACGACGGTGAGATGCCGCTGCCCGCGGTCGTTCTTGTCGTCTCCGGCGGCCACACAAGTCTCTATCGCGTCGCCGCACCTGGTAAGTACGAGCTGCTCGGCCGCACTCGAGACGATGCGGCGGGAGAAGCGTACGACAAGGTTGCCAAGCTGCTGCACCTCGGCTATCCGGGTGGCCCCGTTATCGACAGGTTGGCTGGCGAAGGCGATGACCGCGCGGTGAGCTTTCCGAAGATGAGGCTGACGCACGCGGATCGCAATGCGCCGGAGCTACCCGGCACGCGCGATTTCAGCTTCAGCGGACTGAAGACCGCGGTGATGCGGCACGTCACCGCGCGGCGGCAGACGCTCGGGCTGACCACCGCGGATCCCCTGCCCGAACGCGAGACGATCGATATCTCCGCCAGCTTCCAGCGCGTGGTCGTCGAGACGCTGCTCGATCGATTGTTCGACGCCGCGCATTCGTACCACGCGCGCAGCATCGGCATCGCCGGCGGCGTGTCCGCGAACAGCCGCCTGCGCGCTGATGCCGCTCAACGCGGGCGGGCGAGAGATATTCCGGTGTTCGTGCCTGACCTTGCGCTCTGCACCGACAATGCGGCAATGATCGCCGCCGCCGGACTGCGACGGCTGCGAGGGACCGGCATCGATCCGTACGTGGAGATCAACGCGGAAGCGAGTTTGACCCTGTGAATTTCTATACCGAGTATCTATGGTTCAACACAAAGAAGCGGCAGGAGTTCATCCGCATCACGGATGATGTCGCCAAGATTGTCGAGAAGAGCGGTGTTCGTGAAGGTATGGTGCTCGTGTCGGCGATGCACATCACCGCGGGCGTGTACGTCAACGACTGGGAGAACGGCCTCATTCATGACTTTCAGGGGTGGCTCGAGAAGCTGGCGCCGTCAGGCCTGGATTACCGGCACCACCAGACCGGCGAAGACAATGCGGACGCGCATCTGAAGCGAACGATCATGGGGCATCAGGTGGTGCTGCCAATTACCAGCGGGAAACTCGATCTCGGACCGTGGGAGCAGGTGTTTTACGCGGAGTTCGACGGACAGCGGCGTAAGCGCGTCATCGTGAAGGTGATGGGGGATTAGTGAGTTGAACGGCCCGAGAGAGTACCCCGATCGTCCCATCGTCGGCGTCGGCGGCGTTATCGTGGATAACGGCAAGGTCCTCCTGGTTCGACGAAGATACGAACCGCTCAAAGGACACTGGAGTCTGCCCGGCGGAATGGTGGAAATCGGCGAGACGCTCGAAGCCGCGCTCACGCGCGAGTTGCTGGAAGAGACTGGGCTTGCAGTGGACGTTGGTCCCGTAATCGAGGTATTCGATCGGATTACGCCGGACGAGGATCATCGCATCCGTTATCACTTCGTGCTGATTGACTACCTGTGCTGGCCGGGCGGCGGCGCGCTTCGCGCGGGATCGGACGTGGATGCGGCGATTTGGGCCGACCCGGACAATCTGGCTGAGTATTCGTTGACCGACAAGGCGACGTCGGTGATTCGGCGCGGCATGAGGCTCGCGCTCGAAGCACCGCGGCCGGTGAGGTGACGTGGACGCGCTGCTGACACGAGACGCGGCCTGGGCGCTGCTGACGGAATGGACCAAGAGTGAGAGCCTGCGCAAGCACGCGCTCGGCGTGGAGGCATCCGTCCGCGGATATGCGCGGCTGTTCGGAGAAGACGAAGAGGCGTGGGGCGTCGTCGCCCTGCTGCACGATTTCGACTACGAGCGCTACCAGACGCCGGCGGATCATCCATTCCGCGGATGCGAAGAGCTGCAGCGGCGCGGGTATCCCGAGTGGGTCACGCGGGCGATCCTGTCGCACGCTGACTATTCCGGCATTCCGCGGGAAAGCCGTCTTGAAAAGACCTTGTTTGCGTGCGACGAGCTGTCCGGCTTTGTCACAGCCGCCTCGCTGGTGCGACCATCGAAGAGCATTCTCGACCTCGAGCCTTCGTCAGTTATCAAGCGGATGAAGGACAAAGCGTTCGCGCGAAACGTGTCGCGCGACGATCTGCGCCGCGGCGCGGAGGAGCTTGGCCTGGCGCTCGAAGAGCACGTTCGCAACGTCATCAGCTTCATGCGTGAACGTGCCGACGCGCTCGGCCTTCGCGGCACCCTGTGAACGAGCCGGCCGTCGTACTTGACGGCGTGTCCGTTACATACGGCCGTCACGAGGCGCTGCGCAACGTCACGGCGGAACTGCCCACCGGCGCCATTGGGCTGCTCGGCCCGAACGGCGCCGGCAAGAGCACTCTGATCAAGGCGCTTCTCGGATTGCTGCCCCCGTCCAGCGGCCGCATGCGCGTGCTCGGCTACGACGTTCGCGAATCGCCGCTCGCCATCCGCGCACGCGTCGGCTACATGCCGGAAAGCGACGCACACATGCGGGGGATGACGGCGGTTTCCTTCGTGGCCTACTGCGGAGAGCTTGCAGGCCTGCCGTCCTCCAACGCGATGCAGCGCGCGCACGAGGTGCTGTTCTATGTCGGCCTCGGGGAGGCGCGCTACCGCAACGTCGAGACCTACTCGACAGGCATGAAGCAGCGCATCAAGCTCGCGCAGGCGCTGGTGCACGATCCCGACCTGCTGTTTCTCGACGAACCGACCAATGGAATGGATCCGAAGGGGCGTGACGAGATGCTCGCACTCGTGCGCGACATTGCGACGATGAAGGCGATCACGCTGATTCTGTCATCGCACCTGCTGCCCGACGTGGAGTTCGCGTGCGATCACGTCCTGGTGTTGAACAGAGGCGCCGTGGCGGCGCAAGGGCCGATTGCGACCTTGAAGGGGACCTCCGGCCGTGTATTCGAACTGCGTGTAAAAGGCGGCAACGCCTCATTCCTCGACGCGATACGCGCCGAAGGCCTCGGTTGTGATGGCGAGACCACCGGCGTGCTGCGCGTCTACGTACCCGAGCAGCGGCCGACGCAAGCGCTGTTTCAAATTGCTGCGCAACACGGGGTGCAGGTGCGACATCTTCGCGCCAGCGTCCCATCGCTCGAAGACGTGTTTGCCCGTGCTCTGGGTGAGCCCCTCGACGCGGCTCGGGGCGAGGAGGTGTAGGGATGCCCATTCACGACCAGGGCTACCGTCACTACTCAGGCGACCGGGCGCTGCATGGCCGCGGGTGGTGGGTAATCGCGCGCCATGGCATGGTGGCTCCGCTCAGAGAACGGCGCTTTCTCGCGCTGCTGCTCTTTGCGTGGTCGCCATTCGCGGTGCACGCGGTCCAGCTCTACCTCGGAGCGACCCTCGTCCGCTCGGCGTTCTTCGTCGCGACCGAGGAGACGTTCCACACATTCCTGTCGCAGCAGCGCCTGTTCGTGTTCTTCATCACGATATATGTCGGTGCAGGCCTGATTGCGAGCGATCGCCAGTCGAACGCGCTGCAGGTGTATCTGTCCAAGCCAATTACCCGTCATGACTACATCGGCGGCAAGCTGCTGACGCTGGCAATGTTTCTCGCTGCGGTGACATGGATACCCGCGATGCTGCTGCTTCTCCTGCAGATTCTGTTCAGCGGCAGCTTCGATTTCCTGCTCGACCATCCGCGCCTTGTCCCTGCCATCACGCTCGCAGCGACGCTGCAGGTGGTGCTCGCCGCGGTAACCATGCTGGCGCTGTCGTCGCTGTCGCGCAGCCGCCGATTTGCAGCGATGCTTTACGCAGGACTGGCCATCTTCGCAGGACTGCTCGACACAGTGCTCGAGGGGGTCACTCGCAATACGGCGTGGATGCTGATCTCACCGCAGAACACGCTGCTTTTCATCATCAGAGCAATCTTCGACGGGCCGCCCGACAACGTCGCACTGCTCGGGAGCGCCGTGGCGGCACTCGTCGCGCTGCTCATCGCGTGCGTCCTCATTCTTGAGCGCCGCGTGCGCGCCGTGGACGTGGTCGCATGATCATCGCGACCGAGCGCCTCTCGAAGTGGTACGGTCAGGTCTCCGGGCTCAACGACGTCACGGTGTCGGTGCCTGAAGGAATTACCGGCCTGCTTGGTCCAAACGGCGCCGGGAAATCCACATTCATGAAACTCGTGACGGGGCAGCTGCGGCCAAGCACCGGCACGGTGCGCGTTTTTGGCGAGCCGATTTGGGGCAACCCGGCGCAGTATCACAAGCTCGGCTTCTGTCCCGAACAGGATGCGTTCTACGACCATATGACCGGGCGCGAGTGGCTGGAAGCGCTTGCAGAACTGCACGGCATGAACGCAGACACCGCGCACGCGGCCGCAACGCGCGCCCTCGAGGCTGTCGATCTGCTGGATGCCGGCGATCGAAAGATCGGCGGCTACAGCAAGGGCATGCGTCAGCGCGTCAAACTGGCGCAGGCAATCGCACACGATCCGGCGCTGCTCATTCTCGACGAGCCGCTCAGCGGGATGGATCCGCTCATGAGACGTCGGACGATTCGTCTGATCAAAGAGTGGGCGCGTGCGGGAAAGACCGTCGTCGTGTCGAGCCATATCCTTCACGAAATCGAAGCGATGACGTCGAACATCCTCCTGATGCACAACGGCCGCATCGTGGCCGAAGGCGACGTTCACCAGATTCGCGCACTCATCGACGAGCACCCGCATCGTGTCTGGATTCGGGCGCAGGATCCGCACGCGGTGGCGCGGCTGCTCCTTGGCGGCGACGACGTGTCCAGCGTGAAGTTTGCGGAGGAAGGGGTGATCGTAGAGACGGCCAAGCCGGATGCTTTCTATACCAGGCTGACGGCATTGGCCGCTTCGGGAGAGGCCGGTGCGATCGAGGAAGTCACATCGCCAGACGACAACCTGCAGGCCGTGTTCTCGTACCTGGTGAAACAATGAGCGCAACGCGCCGGATGCTCGAGATCACGCTCGGCGACATGCTGTGGGGCAGGCGGGCAGTGTTCATGGCGATTGCGGCCGGCGTCCCTGTGTTGCTGGCGGTTGTACTGCGGGTGGCCTTTGCGAGTGGTTCCGCGACTGTAGTCGTCAATGGCAGCCGCCTGAGTACCGAAACAATGTTCGGCACCGCCATCACGCTCTTGTATCTCCGCTTCATCGTTCCCGCGCTCGGGGTGTACTACGGCACGTCGATGATTGCCGATGAAGTCGAGGATAAGACGATCACGTATCTGTTCGTGCGGCCCATGCGCCGTGGCGCGATTGTCCTCGGCAAATACCTCGCGTATCTCGTGTGTGTGCTCGCCGCGGTTCTGCCATCCGCCGCGCTGGTGTTCTTCATCATGGTGCCGTTTGCGAACATGGGGCCGCTCGTGGACACGTTTGTTCGCGATCTTGAACAGCTTGCCGTCGGCATCGCCGCTTATGGTGCGTTGTTCGTTCTGGCCGGCGTCACCTTCAAGCGGCCGCTCGTCGGTGGCCTCATTTTCGTCTTCGGCTGGGAACCAATAGCGTCCGCGCTTCCAGGCTATGTAGGCCAGCTTACCGTTGCCCATTACCTGCAGGCGGGGACTGCAGGCATGCTTGGGCTCGTTCTGGCGAGCGCCGCCGCGGTACTGCTGGCGATGCGGACTATCGAACACCGCGAATACGTGTTGGAGCAGTAGGCATTTTCGCGCCGAAACCCTCTTTCGACCGCGCCCGTATAATTCCCCAAGGAGCCGTTCAGATGACGAAACGCACCCGCGTGTTTCTGCTCGTGTCAGTCGGCGTGCTGGCGGCCGTGCTTGCGACCGGTCTCGTGGCACGTGCCGGTGGCGCCCTCGGCTCGAATACGCCGGACGAGCTGGCGTACGTGCCCGGCACGGCCCGCATGGTCGCCTTTGCCAAGGTGCGCGAGGTGATGAACTCGCCGCTCCACGACCGCTTCCGTCAGCTGCAGAATGCGAATCCGAATGGCGACAGCATCGAAGCGCGCACGGGCATCCAGTTCGAACGCGATGTCGACAGCGTGCTGGTCGCATCAATGGACGTGCCGCAACTTGCCGCGCCGAACGACGCCGCGCTGCTCATTGCGCGCGGCCGCTTCGACACGAACCGCATCGAGGCGTTGATGCGCGAGCAAGGCGGTGTGGTGGAGCAGTACCGCGGGAAACGGATCGTGTCCATCAAAGCCGATGCGGCCGTTCCGACGCTCGCATTTGCGGAACCGGGCCTGCTGTTGTTTGGCGCTGGAGACAATGTTCGGACTGCGCTCGACGCGAAGGCCGGAGCCTCGCAGGCAATCCGCGGCAACACGGAATTCATGGCGCTCGTGGATGACGTCGACGAGGGCACTGCGTGGACCGTCGCGAAGTTCGACGCGCTGCTCTCGCAGCGCGGACCTCTGCCCGATGCGGTGATCGGCCAGCTTCCGCCGATCAACTGGCTCGCTGCGAGCGGGCGCATCGACGCCGGCCTGCATGGCCTGGTGCGCGCCGAAGCGCGCGACCAGCAGTCGGCGCAGAACCTCCGAGATGTAGTGCAGGGGTTTCTGTCACTGGCACGGCTGCAGGGCTCGCGCGACCCTGCCTACAAACAGATGCTCGATTCGGTCACGCTCAACACCCAGGGCACGTCCGTCTCGCTGTCATTCGATGTGAGCCCCGCTGTTCTCGACAGCCTGAACTCGCAGGGGGGCGGTCTGCGCCGGCGCTGAGTCTCGATTAGACGCCGCTGCGGTTCGCCCTGAGGGTGTCGAGGAATCCTGCAATTACCTCACGTACCCGCTCGGACAGCTCGATGAATTCGATGCCGCTGCGGTAGGTGACGATTTCCTGGTCTACGTCAGAAATTCTGGAATGCGCCACACGGCCTTTCAGCACGATGGACTTGGTGCCGAGCGTGAGCCGCAAGTCGTGCAACGAATTGAGGGCCAGGGGAAAACGGGTTTCCACGGACGCGCCGCCGCGGCTGATCTCTCTGATCTGCAGCGGCTCGAAGACCATGATTTCGCCCTGGAGATCGCCCAGGATCAGCACGCGCTCCGTGTCGCGCTTGTCTGACTCCGAACCCATCCGGGCGAATATTAGTTCATTCGCAGAGCCGGACGCTGTGCCGAGAGGAAGTCGTCTTCTTCGTCCGCCAGCTGTGAGATCGCCGAATCGAAGTCCTGACCCTCGTATTCCGTCGTATAAGTCAGGATCGGAACGTCCTTCGTCTCCGCATCGAGCTTCAGCATCGTGAGCAGCTGGAAACCTTCGAGCTCCTCGATGCGCGTGCACAAGATGACCAGATTGGGACGGACCTTCTTGATCTGCGAATAGGCGCGGTCACTCGACTCGACGAACACCATGTCATAGCGTCCGGCGTCCAACACGGTCTCGAGCATCCCGAGCACTTCGGTATTGCCGTTGACGACCACCACTTTCTGCACCGGTGTGGCGGCGATTAGGTTCGTGTCAGCCATTGAGTAACCCGCCCTTCTGCCCACCGAACGATTCAGGATTCGTGCCACGGGTCCACCCTGCTATTTCTCCGCACGTTTGAGCAGATTCCGGCAAAGTGGCAGCCGGGTGTCCTCGTCAGGACAGCGGCAGCAGCCCTACGTTCGAGCTGTAACCCATTGATTGACTGCATGTTGGATGAGCCGTGCCGCAATGGGTCGAACACGTGTCAGTTTTGGCATAAGCAAGCCGAGCAGTGCGCAATGGCCTGGTTGGCTTGCACGATCGAAACTGGTTGCGTCACAGTGCCATTCATGCCGCATCACGAACAGGCCGCCCGCGCAGTTTGTGCAAATTTCATCAACGGGAACTGGATCCCGTCCTCCTCCCGCCGTTTGTTCGAGAACCGCAGCCCCGCGAACACCGACGATCTGATCGGGATGTTCCAGGAATCGACGGCTGCCGACGCGGAACAGGCGATTACGGCGGCCGAACGTGCTTACGCGAGTTGGCGGCTGGTGCCGGCGCCACGCCGCGCCGAGATGCTGTTCCGCGCGGCGCAGCTCATCGCCGAGCGCAAGGAGCAGTTTGCGCGCGATATGACGCGCGAGATGGGCAAAGTGCTCGAGGAAACGCGCGGCGACGTGCAGGAAGCGATCGACATGACGTTCTTCATGGCCGGTGAAGGACGCCGGTTGTACGGACAGACCGTCCCGTCCGAGCTGCGCGATAAGTTTGCGATGTCGGTTCGTCAGCCGCTCGGTGTCTGCGCGATCATCACGCCATGGAACTTCCCGATGGCCATCCCGTCGTGGAAGATCATTCCCGCGCTTGTTTGCGGCAACACCGTCGTTTTCAAACCTTCATCGCTGACGCCGCTCTCCGCCTTGAACTTCGTCAAAGTGCTCGAGGAGGCCGGCATCCCTCCGGGTGTCGTGAACATGGTGACTGGTGGTCCCGAAGTCGGCGAGGTCATGTGCAGGCACGAAGCGGTGAAAGTGGTCTCCTTCACCGGATCCACAGCTGTCGGCCGGATCGTCAACGAGAATGCCGCGCCGAGCTTCAAGAAGGTTCACCTCGAGATGGGCGGCAAGAACATCGTCATGATCATGGACGATGCACAGCTCGAGCTCGCGGTGGAAGGGTGCGTCTGGGGCGGGTTCGGAACGACCGGGCAGCGCTGCACCGCGGCCAGCCGAGTTGTCGTGCACGAGCGCGTCCATGATGACTTCCTGCACGAGTTCTCGCGCCGTGCGAAGGCGCTGCGCGTGGGCGACGGCGCGGCGGACGGCGTGCAGATGGGGCCGTCGGTGAGCGAGTCACAGCTGCAGACGGTGATGAAATACGTGGACATAGGCAAGCAGGAAGGAGCGAAGCTGGTCATCGGAGGAAATCGACTGACCCATGGAGCGTATGCGCGCGGCTGGTTCCACGAGGCGACCATCTTTGCAGACGTCAAACCATCGATGCGCATTGCGCGCGAGGAGATCTTCGGTCCCGTCGTCTCGGTGATGCGGTGCCGCTCGCTCGACGAAGCGATCGCGGTAGGCAACGACGTCGCCTACGGGCTCTCGGCATCGATTTATACGCGCGACATCAA
>DATJJE010000042.1:0-33184 GCA_035492455.1 Vicinamibacterales bacterium
GAGGAGTACTTCGGAAGTCATCGCCTGGATATAGAAATTGAGGATGCTCGTGTCGGGCCCCCAGATGCGCACCGTGCCCGGAAAGTCGAGCAGATATTGACGGAACGTTCCGCCTTTAACGGCGTGCGGGTCGCCAACGAGATCGAACGTCGTGTTGGTCTGCCAGCCCTCACCCTTGAATCCCTTGCCCCCCTGCTCCGCAGGAACAGAACCATCCGCGCCAGCATCGGCGTTCGGGAATACCGGGTAGTCGGCCTTGTTGGTCGACACATTGCCGCGGTTCGCTGCGGGTGCCGAGGTGTTGGAAGCCGTGGTCTGCTGGTTGTTGCTCGTGCCGCCGCCGCAGGCAAACGCCGCCAGCGTACCGAACAGGGCCAGTGGGCGCAGAAGAGAGTGGCGCATATACGTCAATTCTAGGCCGATCGGATAGCTGAACCGGGATTCGGGATTCGGGATTCGGGATTCGAAAGAGATCCCAAGCTGCCGAAGCAGCTTGGAATTTGGAATGTGGAGCTTGGAACTTTAAAACCGATAGCCCAGCCCGAACGCCAGCCCCTGCGCATGCAGCGGAGTCGAGGCTGAGATCCGCGAGACCCGATACTCCGTGTCCACCGCCCAATGCGGAGCGACGGCAAGCTCCACGCCGCCGCCGCCGGTGAGCCTCAGTGCATTTGACGACGGGGGCGGCGTGAAGACACCAAGCGTCGACAAGTCGGTCGTCACGTCGTCGCCGGCGTTCGGTTGCGCGGCCGACGGATCGGTGATCGGCAACAAGCCGTCGCTGAACGTAAACCGCGCCGATGGCGTGAGGTGCGCCACTCCGATTCCGCCGAGCGCGAACGGGGCGAGACGGTGCGGCGTGCGCGACTGCCAGCGAAGTCCGCCGACGGCGTATCGCGCAGGCATGCGCGTTGTTCCGACCACGTCGACCGCATCGGTCGACGACAGCGTCGTCACCGTCGACACAACCGTCGATTCCGACGTTGACGGAGTGAGATCGTTGATGCGGCCCACATCTCCGAACCAGGCCGGGCGCGATGCGCGCACCGGCGTCAAAGGACCAGTCTCCAGAGGTGACGCGCGGCGACGTGGATGCGGCGCTCACCGCGAACCCACCAACGCCGTATCGGGTACCACGCGCGAGCGTGGAATCGCCGATGAATCGCAGTCAGTGAACGAGAGGATGTGTGGCGAGAGTGATCGAGGTGACTAACGCGCCTCAAGCCCCAAGCCGCCTAGTGACGACTTGGGACTTGAGTTTGGAATTTTGAGCTTCTCTCTTGGATCTTGGATCTTGGATCTTACCAACGCGGCTCCTGCCGTCGGCCTCCGCCGCCGCCACCACGTCCACCGCGTCCGCCGCCGCCCCCACCGAATCCACCGCCGCCTCCGCTGCGCGGCTGCATCGGCCGCGCTTCGTTCACGGTCAACGTCCGTCCGCCGAAACTCTGCTCGTGCAGCGTGGCGATCGCATTCTGCGCGTCCTTATCTGTGGCCATTTCGACGAAGGCGAAGCCACGCGCCCGTCCCGTTTCACGGTCGCGCATGACGTTGACGGACGAAACGTTGCCAGCCTTGGCAAAGAGCGCCGTCAGGTCGTCTTCGTTGGTGTCGTACGGGAGATTGCCGACGTACAGTTTGTTACCCATTCTGCACTCTGCGCATCGAATCGATGCTCTATGGGAAACGCGGCGCTCGGAGCGGGATGCTCAGGCATGGCTGGCGCGGGAGTGTGCGTCGGTCAGCTGGCGGGGCGTCTGCTTCCTTTTGACGTGTCGAGTATATCGACCTTCAGTCGAATTGAAGCTCTGGCATGGGGCGGCCCGCAAATAACTTCCTGCACGGACGTGCCATCCACCGGGCCCACTGCGCGGAGCGGTTGACGCGGGCGCTGTCGGTCGCAATCCCTGTATTTGCATACATCTGGCGGTAAATCTTCGAGATCAGGACGAACGCCAGGCGTCCTTTCAGCGACACACACGACGCGCACGCCCGCCGCCAGATGCTGGGCAGGCTGTAAAACCGATCCCATACCTCCTGCGTGCGCCGGCGGATCTCCTCGGCCGTCATCACCGGATGCGACATGTAGATTTTTGGCCGCTCCGCCTGCGGGATGAGCCAGTGGCGATTAATCGGAATGCCGCCGACGCGCTCCGGTTCCGCACCGAGCGATTTCTCCCACGCCGCGAAATCAAGCGTGCCGGGAAACGGCGTCAGCATGACGAACTGTGCGAAGGTCAGGTTCGCGTCCTCCGCCACCTGCAGGGTGGCGTCGAAGGAGTCCGGACGGTCGCCCGGCAGTCCGAAGATGAACGAGCCGAGCACATGCACGCCGTGCTCGCGGAAGACGCGCAGCCGCGCCACGAGCGACGCGCCGCTCTCGTTGAAGTTCTTGTAGATCGACTTGAGGCCGGCCTCGGTGACGGATTCGACGCCGACGAGCGCGCCCTTGATGTGCGCGCGATTCATAGCGCGA
Source organism: Vicinamibacterales bacterium (assembly GCA_035492455.1). Taxonomy (GTDB): domain Bacteria; phylum Acidobacteriota; class Vicinamibacteria; order Vicinamibacterales; family UBA2999; genus Gp6-AA40. The sequence continues at coordinate 2,477 of DATJJE010000042.1, forward strand.
AGGAACTCGACGTCCTCGGCGGCTTCCATGGTGATCTGCGTGAAGAACACCGTATCTTCGGGGAGCTTGGCCAGTTGCTCCATGAGCGCGAACCGTTCGGCGCGCAGTTCCTGCAGCCGCTGCAACTGCGATTTGTCCTCGCGGCGATCGGCCATGCGCAGGTCCTCGAGCGTCACCGGATAGAAATTGTCATCGGCGAGCGCAATGAAGCGAAACCCGATGCGGCGCAGCTGCACAATTTCATCGATGACCTGCTGATGGGCGCGCTGTCGAGGCCGCTGGCCATCGGTGCGCCACACCGAGCAGAAGGAACAGTGCTTCGGGCAGCCGCGCACCGTTTGAACCGACGCCCACATGTAGCGCCCCTCGGGAAGCAGTTCCCACCGCGCCGGCAGAAAATCGGTTCCTTCAACGCGACCCCCAAGGTAGTACGGGCGCAATGTGCCGGAAGCCGCATCCGCGAGGACCTGTGCCCACACATGGTCGCCGTCGCCCGTCACCACGGCATGCGCGCCGCCGAGCTCGCGTGCTTCGTTCGGGTAGAGCGTTGCGTGGATGCCGCCATAGACCACTGACGCGCCGGCATCGCGTGCCGCCCGTCCTACTTCGTAGCCGCGCAGCGCGTTGCCGGTGTGGATCCCTATGCCGACAACATCGCCCCGCTGAATGGTGGAGATGTCAATTTGCTCGAGCGTCTCGTCCACGATCACGGGCCGACCGTAACGTTCCGGCGTCGCAGCTGCGAGTACATAGAGCCAACGCGGGGTAATGACGCCGATGCCGAACGAGACGTGACTGGGATTGACGAGGTGAATAGACACTACGGGACCATAACATAATGCCGGCAAATTATCCTCGCTGGAAATCGATGAATCCGCGTGACGGGTCGGTGTGCACAAGTTTGACGCGCACACGATCGCCGACTTCCAGGCCCTCCCAGCCCCGTTCGAGCCGACCTTCGACGGGTGGACGACGAATGCGCACCCAGGTGCCTTTCTCGGATGCACCGGTGACAATCGCATCGAATCGCTCGCCAACGCGGTTCTGCAGCAGCAGCGCCGCGGCCGCCTTCCGCACGAGCCGCTCTACCTTGTTGGCAGCATCTTCGCGTTCGGTGCATCGCTGCGCGATCGACTCGAGCTCGCCGTCGGTGTAGGGCGGCTTCCTCGATTGCAGCGCAGACTTGACGATTCGCTGTGCGACCAGGTCGGGGAAGCGGCGATTCGGGGCGGTCGAATGCGTGTAGTCCTGCACCGCGAGGCCGAAATGACCTGTTGCCGCCTCGCCCGGTTCCTCGACGACGTATTCGCCGCGACCGAGAAGCTTGATGACCGACAGCGAGAGGTCGGGAAAATGCTGTGGATCCTCGGCGCGCTGCCGCAGCAGCCATTCCTCGAGTGCCACCGCGTCCGGATCGTCGGGCAGGTGAGATCCGTGCTGCGCCGCGAGGTCCACGATACGCGGCCATTTCTGCGGCACACGCACGACGCGCCGCAGCGATGCAAAGCCGCGATCGGCGAGGAAACGCGCGACGACACCGTTGCAGGCAATCATCAGGTCCTCGATTAATTCGGTCGCCCGGTTCTGCTGCTGCTCGGCGAGATCGCGCAGCGTGTCGTCCTCGAAGACGGGACGCGCCTCGATGGTTTTCAGCGTCAGGGCGCCCAGCTGATGACGTCGCTTTCTGAGAATCTGCGCGGCGCGATCCTGCTGCCGCAGGTTGGCCTCCAGGCCCGCTACCTTGCCGATCTTCGGCGGCATCGGCCCTGTCCCTTCCAGCCATGCACCGACGCTCGGATACGCCAGCTTGGCATGGTTGCGGACTACCGCCGCGTAGACATCGGACGCGGCTGGCGTTCCGTCCTCCGCAACCGCGCATTCGATGACAATCGCGTTGCGGTCCTCGTCTTCGTTCAAGGAGGTCAGGTCCGTGGAGAGCCGCTCCGGCAGCATCGGAAAGATCTGCGCACCGGTATAGACCGACGTCGTGTTGTGCGCGGCGTGCCCATCGATGGGCGTGTCGCGCTCGACGAGTGAATCGACGTCGGCGATGGCAACGAGAATCTTCACGCTGCCTGTGGGCGATGCCGCTGCCACAGACAGCTGATCGAGGTCTTTCGAATCATCGTTATCGATCGAGCACCAGAGAAGGTTGCGCAAATCCTTGCTGTGGTTGGAGCTTGGATCTTGGATCTTGGATCTTGGAGCTTTATCGATGGCCGCGACTTGTTCCCGCGCGGCCGGGGAGAAATCAGGCTCGAAGCCGCGTTCGCGCATGGCGTCGCGGGCGATCTCTTGTAGAAAGTGGCGAGAGCTGGACATTCGGATAATGTAGTTCACCGGCACGCGCGTTGCGTCAAACCCGGGAGGTTTCGGTATGTCTCGCGCCAAGCTCGATCAAACGGGTGTCCTCGTAGCTTGCCCCTCGTGCGGAAAGATGAACCGGTTGCGCTACGAGACGCTCGGCCAGGCGACACGGTGCGGCGCCTGCCATACTGCACTTGGTGCACCAGCCGAGCCGATCGAAGTGGCGAATGTAGCGACCTTTGACGCAGTGATGGCAGCATCGCCGCTGCCGGTGGTCGTGGATTTCTGGGCGCCCTGGTGCGGGCCGTGTCGCGTGATGGCGCCGGAGCTGGACAAGGTGGCGAAAAGCGCCGCGGGAGAATGGCTGATCCTGAAGGTGAACACCGACGCCGTTCCAGAGCTGGCCGCACGGTTCCGCATCCAATCTATCCCGACGCTAGGGATCTTCCAGCGTGGCCGTTTGGTGCACAGCGCCGCCGGCACCCGATCGGCCAACGATATTCGTGCGCTTGTTTCGACGAATCTGAACCGACCATCCGCAGCCTGACCGAACCCGAAACTGAACACGAACCGGGAACTAGGAAGGGTGGACTGCGAGATACTCCTTCACCGTCTCCTTCACGTCGCGATGCTCGACGTCAACGGCAGCGTTCATCGCGCGCATGTCTGTTTCCGAAATTTTTCCCGCCAGCCGCATGAGCGCGTCGCGCACCTCCGGATGCGCGAGCAGCGCCGCGCTTCTCACCACGGGCACCGCGTAATACGGCGGGAAGTACCGCCGGTTGTCGTCGAGCATCGTCAGATCCAGCGCTTTGATCAACCCACTCGTGGCATCGCCGGCGATGACGTCCACCTGCTTCGTCGCAAGTGCGCGGTAAACCAGGTCAAGGTCCATCACACGTGGCGGTGCGGTGAAGTGCAAGCCATACGCGGTTGCGAGGCCGGAATAGCCGTCGCTCCGTTCCGCGAACTCGTAGCCGAAGCCCGGACGCCACGCCGCATCGACGCGGCGGAGGTCCTCGATTGTTTTCAGTCCGAGCGCATCAGCATCGGTGCGGCGGACGACAATGGCGAAGGTGTTGTTGAAGCCGAGCGGCGGCAGGATGCTGAGACCGGCGCGCGCGTAGGCGTCTCGCACAGCGGCAAACGCAACGTCCGGCTCCTTGACGATCGGTTGCTTCAGAATCGCGGCAAGCGCGGTGCCCGTGTACTCGACGTAGATGTCGATGTCGCCGGATCGAATGGCGCGATCGCAGATGAACGAGCCGCCGAGGTTCAGGCGTCTCGTCACCGCGATGCCACGTCGCTCGAGTGTCTGGGCCAACAGTTCGCCGAGCACGACCTGCTCGGTGAAGTTCTTCGATCCGATCACAATCGTGCCGCGCGCTGGAGAGCCGATTCCACTGGTCGCGGCGACGAGGATGATCACGCCTGCGGCAATGGCGACAGGCGCGGCACGTGATGGCCGCCTGCGTCCGGGGGCGAGCCGCTTTTCGACCCACGTCAAGACGCCATCCGCGAGCAGCGCCAGCACCGCGGCAGGGATCGCGCCCGCCAGAATGACGGTGGAGTCGACCATCGAGAGGCCGCGGAAGATGTATTCGCCGAGTCCGCCGGCGCCGATCGCGGCAGCGATGGTCGCGGTGCCGATGCCGACGATGGTGGCGATGCGGATGCCGGCTACGATCGACGGCAGCGCCAGCGGCAGCTCCACCAGCCAGAGCAGCTGACGCGGCGTCATCCCCATGGCGACGCCCGCATCGATCACCGCGCGATCGATGCTCGTCAGTCCTGCCGCCGTTGAACGGACGATCGGCAGCAGCGCGTAGAGAATGAGCGCCACAATCGCGATGCGCGGACCGATGCCGCCGATGAACGGGAGCGGGAGCAGAAAGCCGAGCAGCGCGAGGCTCGGAATGGTCTGGGCGATGCTCGCCGCGGCAAGCAGCGGGCGTCCGAGGCGCGGGCGGTGGGCGGCTGCGATGCCCGCGGGCAACCCGATCGCGGTTGCAATGAGCGTGGACAACAGCACGAGAAACAGGTGGCGCTCGACCATTGCGCCGAGCTCCGACGCGTGTGTTGCCCAGAAGTTCAGGAGGCGCATGATGAAAATGTCAAGCGTCCGCCGTCCAGTACGCCAACGCGGTCGCCAAGCGCGAACGCTTCGTCCATGTCGTGGGTGACGAAGATGACGGTCTGTCGCAGCTGCCGGCGGATGCGCTGGAACTCGCCGCGAAGCTCCTGCCGCGTCATCGCGTCGAGCGCGCCGAACGGTTCGTCCATCAGGACGAGCGGGGGATCGACGGCGAGGGCGCGTGCGACGCCGACGCGCTGACGCTGCCCGCCCGAGAGCTCGTACGGCCAACGCGCGGCGTACAACGCCGGCGGCAGCCCTACGAGATCGAGCAGTTCATGCGCACGTGCGCGTCGCCGTTCGTCGGTCCATCCTTCCAGTCGCGGTACGAGCGCGACGTTTTCCGCGATCGTCAGGTGGGGAAACAGGCCGATGTCCTGCAGCACGTATCCCGTTCGTCGCCGCAGCGCGATTGGATCCCACTCGCGCGTGTCGCGCCCCTGCACGTACACGTGACCCGCATCGGGCAACAGCAGGCGATTGATCAGTTTGAGCACTGTGCTCTTGCCGGCTCCGCTGCGGCCGACCACCGCCACCGACTCAGCAGCGGCCACCGAGAAATTCAGGTTATCGAGAACGAGCTGGGAGCCGTAGGAGAAGCGAACGTCTTTGAGCGAGACGATGGAGTCGGCCTGATCCGCCTGAGCGTTGCGCTCAATACTCGGCGAAGACATCGTCGGGGTAGCAGTACAGCCACCGTTCGCCGGGTTCCGCCGACGCGATCACCGGGTGCGTCGTCGCTCGTGCGTGTTTCGTTGCGTGCCGGTTGGGCGAGTTGTCGCAGCAGAGCGTGACACCGCACGTCTGGCACGTACGCAGATGCACCCAGCTCGATCCGATCTTCACGCACTCGTCGCATTCGCGCCGGCGGGCGCGCTTGACATCATCGATCGCTTCGATGTGCGTGCAGGAATCGGCCATGGCGAAGGAGCGTATCATGGGGCGCCGTGTGGCCTGACCTGCCGCGAAGCTGGACGGATACGTATGCAACACTGCACGCGTGGGCGCAAATCGTGGGCAAGATTTCGCTCGCCCAGGCGCCGCCGCTGAATCACTGCTGGTCCGTCGCGCTGCAGCTAACGGCACGTGGTCTGACGACGCGACCGCTGCCTCACGGCGATCGGACCTTTACAATCGAGTTCGATTTCGCCGGCCATCGACTCGTCGTGACGACGTCCGACGGTATGCAACGGTCGCTGCCGCTGGCGCCGCGCACCGTTGCTGATTTCTACGCGGAGGTGATGACAACGTTAGAGCAGATGCACCTGCCGGTTCGCATCTGGACGATGCCAGTTGAGGTGCCGAATCCGATTCGCTTCACCGACGACACGATTCACGCCAGCTACGAACCGCGGCACGTCGAAGCGTTCTGGCAGATTCTCGTCCACTGCGAGCGCGTCTTCTCGCAGTCGCGCTGTCATTTCGTCGGCAAGGCAAGCCCTGTGCACTTCTTCTGGGGCAGCTTCGATCTGGCGGTGACGCGCTTTTCGGGACGTCCGGCGCCGCCGCGCGAAGGTCCTGCGTTCATGCGCGACGCGTACTCGCACGAAGTGATCAGCCACGGCTTCTGGCCGGGCAGCGGCCGTGGCACGCTCTTTGGTCCCGGACCTGTGGATGAACCTGCCTTCTACGCCTACGCGGTGCCGCCGCCACCGGGCTTTGAGCAGACTCACGTCGAGCCGGCCGGTGCGTTCTATCACCGTGAGCTTGGTGAGTTCATCCTCCCGTATCGAATCGTTCGCGGCTCCAGCGATCCCGATCGGGCGCTGCTCGCGTTCATCGACAGCACCTATACCAATGCCGCGGATCTCGCGGGGTGGGATCGCACCTCACTGGAACGCCGCGCCCTGTCTGCATGAAGCTGATCGTCGAGCCCGATGAGGGCCTGAGGCCGCTCATCGCGGCCGTGAAACGCGCCAGGCGGCGGATCCACATCGTCATCTTCCGGTTCGATCTCGAGGAGCTCGAGGAGGCGCTGGCGAAGGCCGTGAAGCGCGGCATCGACGTGGTGGCGCTCATCGCGCACACGAACAAGGGTGGAGAGCTGAGCCTGCGCAAGCTCGAGCAGCGGATGCTGAAAAAAGGCGTCACCGTCAATCGTACGGATGACGACATGGTGCGTTACCACGGCAAGCTCCTCATCGTCGACCGCAGCGCCGCCTACCTGCTCGGCTTCAATTACACGGAGCAGGATCTCGAGAGCCGCAGCTTCGGCGTCATCACGCGCTCGACACGGATCGTCAAGGAGCTGCTGCGGCTGTTCGAGTCCGATGCGTGCCGCACCGAGTACACACCGCGCGTACGCGACCTGGTGATCAGCCCCGAAAACGCGCGCTCACGCCTGTACACATTTCTGCGGAAGGCGCGTCAGACGCTCGACATCTACGATCCAAAAGTCGCCGATGACGAGATGCTGCAGCTGCTCGAGAAAAAGGCGTCGCAGGGTGTGCGCATCCGCATCATCGGCACGCTCGAAAAGAAGTGGGAGCGAGCGGGCTTCGCCGCCGTGCAGAAGCTGCGCAACCATCGGCTGCACGTGCGCGCCATCGTGCGCGACGGTCGCCGCGCGTTCATCGGCAGCCAGAGTCTGCGCAAGCTCGAGCTGGATGAGCGTCGCGAAGTCGGCATCGTCATTCGCGACCGGAAGGTCGTTCGAAAAGTGGAAAAGGTTTTCAACGACGATTGGAAGCGCGCAGTTCGCAAGAAGAAATGAGCGCGAGAAGCGGCCTTGCTATTGCTCCTTGAACAGCAGCGATGCTGTTCAGCTCGACCAACGTTCCCGCAGACTTTCTCGGCGCCCGTAGCGAGGGCGAACGCCGCAAAGGCGAGCGGCGCAAGAAGGCAAGGTCCGGCGGAGACCGGCGCGGCGGCGATCGCCGCAAGGCGGTGCTTCGCGGCACGCTGCTCGCGGCCGCAACCATGGCGATGCCGCATCAGGTGAAGCCCGAGTCGCTCAATCCGTTGTGGCTGCGCCCGCCGATTCCATCGGTGACGACGACGATTGAGAAGGCTGTACCCGTGCCTGCTGCGCATGCGTACGACGATTTGATACGCGAAGCCTCGAGTCGTTATGCGGTCGACGCGACCTTGATTCGATCGGTGATGCAGACCGAATCGGCATTCGACGCACTCGCCGTGTCGCGCGCCGGCGCAATCGGGTTGATGCAGTTGATGCCTGACGTCGCGGAGGAACTCGGCGTCGAGGATCCATTCGATCCGCGGCAGAACGTGATGGGTGGCGTGAAATATCTGCGGCGTCTCCTGGATCTGTATCGCGGTAACGTGCGGCTGGCGCTGGCAAGCTACAACGCCGGGGCGACCAACGTGGCGGAGTACGGCGGCGTGCCGCCGTTCCCCGAGACACAAAAGTACGTGAAGCAGATCACGAGAATGGTCGATTCGTCGCGCCGCGCGCACCGCGAGTAGTGCCACTGTCGCTCATCGCACTCCTTCTGCTCGTGCCGCTGTCGGTAGCGCTCGCGCTGCTGCATGCATCGCCGATGTGGGTGTTTGCTGCTGCCGCTGCCGCCATCGTTCCACTCGGTGGATGGATTCGCCGCGCAACCGAACAGGTGGCGGAACGCGCCGGGCCGGCAATCGGCGGGCTGCTGAACGTCACCTTCGGCAACGCCGCCGAATTCATCCTCGCGCTGTTTGTGCTGCGCTCCGGCAACACCGCGGTCGTGAAAGCAACGATTACCGGCTCGATCATCGGCAACAGCCTGCTCGGGCTCGGCCTGGCGATCATCGTTGGGTCCATGGGGCGGGAGAAGCAGACGTTTCAGCGCCAACGTGCGGGGCTGCTCGCCAGCCTGCTCATCCTGTCCGTGATTGCGCTGCTGCTGCCTGCGATGTTCGATTACGCGGAGCGCGGTCTCGTCGGCGTCGCGCGCGAACATCTGCTCGACGAGCGTCTGAGCCTTGGCGTGTCGGTGGTGTTGATTTTCGTCTACCTTGCGAACCTGTTCTACACGCTCGTGACGCATCGCGACATCTTTGCCAGCACCGACGAACAAGGCGAGGCGTCGTGGTCGCTCGCCAGAGCGTTGACGGTGCTTGCCGCGGCAACCGCCGCCGTCGCGGTCGAAGCGGAGCTGGTGTCGAGCGCGCTCGAGGCAACCGCGCAGCGGCTCGGCCTGTCGTTGTTCTTTCTTGGTGTCATCGTGCTGCCGCTGGTGGGCAACGCGGCCGAGTACGCTTCGGCGCTCTACTTCGCGCGGCGGAATCGCATGGGGCTGGTCATGACGATCAGCGTCGGATCGAGTATCCAGATTGCGTTGATGACGGCGCCGGCGTTGGTCCTCGGATCGTATGCGCTGGGACATCCGATGGATCTCGTCTTCTCGCATCCGCTCGAGTTGATGGCGATTGCCGGCTCGGCATTCGTCGTCAATGCCATCGCGCTGGACGGCGAGACGACGTGGTTCGAAGGCGTGATGCTGGTCGCGGTCTATGTGCTGCTGGCGCTCGCCTTCTTCTTCGCTACCGCGGCGTAGCGGCGAGGTCCGCTTCCGCTACACTATGCCCGTTCCATGGTGGACCGCTACGCAGTCCGCTCGCTTCTGACGGCGGTTGTCATGACGCTTGCCGTGGCCGCAAGCGCGCAGACCACCAGTCCGGCTTTGCCGCGCACTCCGGACGGCAAGCCTGATTTCAGCGGCATCTGGCAGGTGATGAACACCGCCGCGTGGGACATTCAAGATCACAGCGCCCAGAGCGGCGTCCCCGCCGGCATCGGCGTCGTCGTTGGCAACGAGATCCCCTACAAGCCGGAGGCGCTGGCGAAGAAGCGCAGGAATTACGACGACCGTGCGACCGCGGATCCCGAGACCAAGTGTTATCTCCCCGGCGTGCCGCGGGTCATGTACATGCCGTACCCGTTTCAGATATTTCAGAAGCCCGGACAGATGACAATGCTGTTCGAGTACGTGCATGCGACGCGCTACATCTACACGGACGGCACGCAGCATCCCGACGGGCATATCGACTGGTGGATGGGCGATTCACGCGGCCGCTGGGAAGGCGACACGCTGGTGGTCGACGTCGTCGATTTCAACGAGGACACCTGGTTCGATCGCGCCGGCAACTTCCACAGCGATGAACTGCACCTGGTCGAGCGGTTCACCGCCCTCGATCGCGATCACATCACCTACGAAGTGACCGTCGAGGACTCGAAGGTGTTTACCAGGCCGTGGCGAATGAGCATGATTCTCTACCGTCATCGCGAGCCGAATCTTCAGCTGCTCGAATACGATTGCTTCGGATTCGACAACGCGTTTCATCCGCCGGTTCCGCAATCGCAATAACCTCGGAGGGCGATACATGACGAGGCTGCTCGCCGGGATCGTGATCGGTTTGGTGCTCGCGGACGCGGTGTCGGCGCAGCAGGCGCCGCCTCCGCCGCCGAAGGCCGCTCCGCCGCCCGGCTGGATCGATCCGCGGAATCCACCGAAGGAAGATTCCGCCTTCACGCCTGCGCGAACGCCCGATGGGCAGCCCAACTTCGAAGGCGAGTGGGCGCAGGCGAGCGACATCATCACCTACAGCATCGAGGATCCGGAGTTGGAGCGCGCCGAACACACGGCCATCAGCGGTCAGCGTCCGATGGTGGGCCGGCCGATCATCGATCCGATCGACGGGAAGATCCCGTATCAACCATGGGCGGCGAAGTACGCGGCGTTCCTGCATGAGCAGCATCGCAAGCCATCGAGCGTCAAGTACCTCGATCCGGTCAGCCGCGGGTTCCAGGAGGGGATTCCGCGCATCAACTACCAGGGGACATTCGTGATCCAGCAGTTCCCCGGAACGGTGCTGATGACCTACGACTACCATCACACCTACCGCGTGATTCCGCTCGACGGGCGTCCGCATATCGGCAAGGACATCAAGCTGTGGATGGGCGATTCGCGCGGGCGTTGGGAAGGCAACACGCTGGTCGTCGACGTGGCCAACAACAACGATCAAACGTGGCTGCAGATCGTCGGCGGCTTCCATTCCGATGTGTTCCACGTCGTCGAGCGTTGGACGCTCACCGCGCCCGATCACATCGTCTACCTTGCGACAATCGACGACGCGAAGGTGTACTCGCGCCCATGGACGCTGCGCGTTGACTTCCGCCGGCAGAAGGTGGAAGAGCAGTGGGAGAGCGCGATCTGGGAAGGAAACAAGACGCCGGAAATCGTGTCCGGCGGCGGCGAGAAATAACGGAGAGAAGTGGAGGAGACGATGCGCAGGATAGCGCTGTCAATCGCGGCGGCGGTGGCACTGGCTGGAGCGGCTGCTCACGGGCAGACCCAGACTGCGCCGGTCGTGCGGACACCGGTGGCGGCACCGGGCACGATGGAGATCTATTTCATCGACACCGAGGGCGGGCAGTCCGTGCTCATCGTGTCGCCGTCGAACGGAATTCTCGGTGCGCGCGAAACGCTGCTCATCGACGCAGGCAATCTGACGAATCCACCGGGGCGCGATCCCGACCGCATCGTTGCCGCGATGAAGGACGCAGGTGTCGATCGCATCGACTATATGGTGGTCAGCCACTACCACGGCGATCACGTCGGCGGCGTAGCCTCGCTTGCTGACAAGGTTCCGATCCGGCGTGTTTACGATCCGGGTCCGTTTGCCGACGAGCTCGCGGGCAACCGCGCGGCTGGCTTCAACTCGTATCTGCCCGTGCGCGCGAAGATGCACGTCACAGTTCCGAAGCCTGGCATGAAGATTCCCGTCGCCGGTCTGGACGTCAACATCGTCTCGTCCGCCGGAGACCTGACGACGACCCCCGTCCCAGGAGTGCGCGGCGCGGCGAATCCGTTGTGCGCCACGGCGCAGCAACGGGAGCAGGACAACACGCCGAACAACTACGAGAGCATCGGCATGACCATCGACTTCGGCAAGTTCCGCTATCTCGATCTGGCCGACCTGACGTGGAACCAGGAGATTCAGCTCGTGTGCCCGCGAAACCTGCTGGGCACGTTCCAGCTCTATCGCACGACGCGGCACGGCGGCGACTGGTCGGGCGCGGACGCGATGGTGCACGCGGTGCGGCCGCGAGTCGCCGTCATGAACAACAACCCGACGAAGGGCGGAACGCCCGGGACATTTCAGATCGTGAAGAGCTCACCCGGACTCGAGGACTTCTGGCAGCTTCATTTTTCGGAGTTCGTGCCGAAGGACATGCAGTCGCCGGACAACTTCATCGCCAACTTCACGAAGGACGATGGCGGCAATTACATCAAGGCGACGGCACGCAGCGACGGCAGCTTCACGGTGAAGAATGGACGCAACGGTTTTACGAAGGAGTACAGGGCGAATTCGCTGGGAGCATCGCCGTCGACGCGTTAAATGCCTGCGTACCAGGAATAACCAAGCTCCGGCGACACCGATCCGAGGCCCTGGCCGAGGTCCTTCAGCGAATCGACGACGGTGATCTGCGCGAGGTATTTCAGGCTCTTGTAGCCAAGCTGTCGCGGGACGCGCAGGCGAATCGGTGCGCCGTGCGGCGTCGGCAGATCCTGCCCGTTCATGCCGTAAGCGAGCAGTGTCTGCGGATGCAGCGCATCGTCCATGTCGATGCTTTCCCACAGGTCGTCGTACGCGTAGAAGACGACGTACTTCGCACTCGCGCTCACGCCGACCAGGTTCAGCAGCTGCGACAGCTGCACACCGGTCCATTCGGCGATGAACGACCAACCCTCTTCGCAGGCCTGATGCGTGATCTGCGACGTCGCTGGCATGCGTTTGAGATCGGCAAGCGTAAACGACGACCGCCGCGCGACCAGGCCGTCGACGCCGAGCTCCCAGTCGCTGAAGCGATGCGTCGCCAGCGCCCGGTAATCGAGTGACGAGGGAACCCCACCGTTGACCGGTGCAACCTTTGAAATCTGATCGCGTCTGAATTCGCGCGCCATCGAGCCGCGCGACGTCAGCAAGCGCTGCGCCGCGTAGGTAAGCGTTTCGCCGGCACCGTAGACGCCGCCATGGTCGGGAGGAATCAATCCGTAACGATCCGCCAGGCGCGCCGCGATGGCGATGCCTGATGCGCCGGCCAGGGCGCTCAAGCCGGTGGTCATCAGCCGGCGACGCGTGAGGATGCGGCTCATGTCCGTCCGCCAATCATGGCGCCCACCTGCTGGCGGAATCCTGCCGTGCTGACCATGATGACGTGGCCGATGGCGAACGCCAGCAGGAGACTTGCGGCGGCGAAGTGAATGGTGCGCGCGGATTGCTGGCCGCCAAACACGGTGACGATCAACGGGAACACCGACGTGATAGCCGGCGACATCGCGAAGCCGGTCCAGATCATGAGGGGAAAGAGAACGAATACGACCGCGCGATACGCGGTGCGCTGCGTCTCCGTGTATTTTGCGAAGTGTCCACGCCGCGCGGCTTCGGGGATGTACGCGAGCGCGGTGAGGACACAAATCCACGCCGCCAGGAAATGCAGGTAGCGGCCCCAACCCGATTGGCCGGTCAGGATCATTGGCAGCGGCAGGTCAACGATCGACGGCGCGCCGAGTGCACCGGTCTCGCCCCAGTAAAGCCGCGGATGCGCCAGCAGAATAGCGACACCGCTCACGACCAGTCCGATGAAGCTGGCGGCGGTGACCCAATGCGTGACGCGGACGAGCATCGAATGACGCACGCCGAGAGGCTAACATGGTGGCGTGCCCACGCTCGTCGGATTGTTGCGCCAGCACGACGAGCTCCGCTGGCACTCCGTTCACGGCGGAATCAATCCGCCGTGAGGTCGCGCCTCACGGCGTCTTGAATCGCAAAGCAAGCACCACGCGCCGCTGCGGCAGAAAATTAACCGCCGGCATCTTGCCAAAATCACCGGTCAATCCAAGCCCCACACGCTGCTCGGAGACGAAGTACCACGTCGCATTCGCGCTGACGCTGCTGATCGCTTTGGGGAACGGTCCCGATGTGGCGGTCGGCTTCCGGATATAGCCGTCCGCCTCGACGGAGAAGCGAATCTTGTCGGGCGTCGCCGCCCGATTGAAGGGATATGCCTGCACGAACAGACGCAGCGATGTGAACGATCCCGAGAACGGCTGCGCCAATACCGTGCCGCTGTTCTTGATGGCGAGATTTCGGAAATGCTCGAAGCCGATCGAAGGGAAATACCGAAGGACACGATGCCTGGCGGCATCGGTGCTCGGTTGCCCGGGCCAGAAGTTCCGCAGCACCCGCACGGACGCGAACGCCGAGACCGCCTGCTCGGTCGTGTCGTCGATCAGATTTCGTGTGGCGGTCGCTTTGAACAGAAAGTTCGGCCTGAGGAAATCGGTATTCACCTGGCTCTCAACGGTGACGCCGGACGAGAGCTTGTGTACGGCCGACTGTTTCCGCAGCGGTTCGGCATCGCCGTGGTGATACTCGACGACCGGCGCGACGAAGATAAAGGTGCGGCCGGGCCGCAGCGGAGGCGCATTGAAGCGGCCGGCAACGTCGACGAGGAAATACCGGCTGCTCCAGCCGTCGGGGGCGACAAACGCGACCTGCGCCGCCTCCTGTTCGTCTTTGCCTCCGTCGAACCGCTTCTTGATTTCCGGCTTCAGGAAGCCCGACCACGTCTGCGCATGCGCGGGTGCGCCGATGAGAAACAGCCCCGCCACGGCGATGAGCCTTGACGCTCGCCTCAGGCGCGGCATCGTGTTTCCGCATCGCTGGAGACGCCGCCAACCGTCTGGTCCTTTTTGTCGACCACGTCGAACGGCATCGTCTGATTCGGATTGAACTGCTTGATGAATTCGCCGACCAGATCGCAGAACGTCATGAGATCGCCGCGGGTCATGCCGAGCGTGGTTTTCAGCTTGGTCTTGTCGGTGATGTCAGCCTTGGCGACGCCCGACACCTCAGATGCGAAGCCGCTGACGGCGTCGAGCACGGTAATCGTGTCAACCACGTCGCCCTCCTCGTCGTGGATATGCAGTTGTTGTTATGAACGAACGAGCGGCGCAGATCTTACAGCTTCAGGGGAGCGACAAGGGAATGCGGTTTTTGTCGTTGCCTGGGTTGCTGATCTGCAGCACCACGTCTTTGACGCTGACCGGCACCTGAAAGACGACTTCGCCTTCCTTGGCGCTGTTGCCGTCGACCACTTCATCGAGGAGGTTCGTCGGCGCGCGCGGCACGTCCTCGACGATCAGTCGGTACGAAGCGCTCCAGAAGTTCTCGGGGTATCGGCTGGTATTGGTGTGCCGGACAACGAATTTCAGCGATCGACGCTCGGAGTCGATCGGCTCGATCTCCGCCGAGAGGATCTTGATCACGGCCTCGCCATCCGCGAATCTCACTTGGTTCAATGTCGGGAGCGCGATCGATTGCGCGCCCGTCGCCGCGCCGCCAGACTGTGAACCCGATTGCACAGCGGAGCCGGCGGGCGTTGCCGCCGACGCCGACTGAGACGATCGGGTCGAGTCTTCAAGCCGTGCGGGCGTCGAGCGATTCAACACCACGAGCAGGCCGGTTGCCGCGGTAATAATGGCGGCGATCCCGGTGAGTATTCCAGGTACGGTCTGCCACCAGCTTGGACGTGACGACGGATTCTCGGCCATGACTATGAGTAATCGGGATCCGGGCTGTCGAGCGCGATTTGCTCCGCCACCACCGCTGTATGCACGGCTGCGCCCTGCAGCATCGGCACGATGATCGATGTAATCGCCGCGCGCCATGCCGCGTCGAGCGCGGGAGTCCAGTCGGGCGAGAGCACGCGAATGGCGGCAACGAGCGCGTCGCGCGCGGTTGTGTAATCCTCGGGCCGCGCACCCCAGTGCACGTGCTGCGCGCCGAGGTCGCGCAGCGATTCACCGAGCGTCTGCATATCGTCCAGGTTGCGAATGACGATCGCGAGCGCCGCCTCGAAGTGCCCCTGCAGCAGCGTGAGGTCTGTCGGGAACAGGCGCCGCAGGTCGGGTGCGCGCTCGAACAGTTCCTTGTAGAAGCGCGCGGAGAGCTGACGCGGTGTGGCGGCAACTGCCGCGTGGCTGCGTTTGATCTGCGCGATTGTCTCCGGTGTCATAATCTCGGGCCTGATGTCTCCGGACGCCAGCGACGACGGCAAACCGGGCACGTCTGGCGAGCTGCTGCCCGAAGTCTATGACGAACTGCGCAAACTCGCGAGAGCACGGCTCGCACGCGAGCGGCACGCGAACCAGACGCTGCAGCCGACGGCGCTCGTCCACGAAGCGTTTCTGCGCGTGCCGGCCGATCGGCAGTGGGATCGCCGCGGCCACTTCTTCGCCGCTGCCGCATTGGCAATGCGGCGCATTCTCATCGAGCGCGCGCGCCATTATCAGCGCATCAAGCATGGCGCCGCCGCCGAGCAGGTGGAGCTCGACAGCTCGATCATGCGCGCCGATCCCGCGCTGACCGATCTGCTCGCCGTAGACGAGGCGCTGACGCGTCTGGAGGAAACCGATCCGCGGAAGGCACAGATCGTCTCGCTTCGCTATTTCGCCGGCCTCAGCATCGAAGAGACCGCAGGCGCACTCGATCTCTCGACGGCCACTGTCAAAAACGAGTGGGCCTTTGCCCGCGCGTGGCTGTATCGCGCGCTTGGTCCCGCAGCGCCGCCGGCCGATGAGGGCGAATCGTGAGCCTGGCCGCCGCCGACTCGATCTTTCTGGCGCTCGCAACCATTGCCCCCGAGGAGCGCACGGCATTCATCGAATCACGGTGCGGCCATGACATCGCGTTGCGGCAGCAGGTCGAGGCGCTCGTCGCCGCACTCGACGTTCCCGACGCCGAGTTCCTCGATCCGCACCTCATTCCAACGCTCGACATGGCCGCAGTCGATGGACCACTGCAACCGGGTGCACGGCTTGGCGACTTCCTGGTCTTGCGTGCGCTCGGCTCGGGTGGCATGGGCGTGGTCTACGCCGCGCAGCAGGAGCGGCCGCGCCGCACGGTGGCAATCAAAGTGCTGCGGCGCGGGTTTCGGCATCCGGAGATGCTGCGGCGGTTCGAGCACGAAGCAGAGATGCTGGGCCGGCTTCAGCATCCGGGCATCGCGCAGGTATATGCCTTCTCTGCTGGCAATCGCACGACGCCGGCGCATCTCGTCATGGAGCTGGTCGCGGGTCCTCCGCTCACCGAATACGCGCGCGCCCAGCAGCTGTCGACCGCCGACCGCGTATCGCTCATGGTCGATCTCGCGGCCGCGGTGCAGCACGCACACGAGCGCGGCATCATTCATCGCGACCTGAAACCCGCGAACGTGCTGGTCGCCGAAGGTGGGCGCCCGAAGGTGCTCGACTTCGGCATCGCGCGCGCCACGCGCGCCGACGTGCAGCGCCTGACCATGCAAACCGCGCACGGACAGCTGATGGGCACGCTTGCGTATATGAGTCCCGAGCAGCTGCGCGGGCGATCCGACGAAGTGGATGCACGCTCCGATGTCTACGCGCTCGGTGTGCTGCTGTATCGCCTGCTGGCGGATCGCCTGCCGTTCGACGTCGCATCGCTGTCGTGGATCGAGGCGCTGCAGCGCGTGCTTGAAAGCGACCCTGTTCCGCTCGGCACCGCCAACCGCGATCTCGATGGTCCGCTCGAGCAGATCACCGCGCGCGCGATGGCACGAGACATCCGGCAGCGCTATCAGACCGCCGCCGATCTCGAGATCGACTTGCGGCGGTATCTCCACGGCGAGAAACTGATCGCCGTTCCGGGTGCGGCCGTGCCCTCGTCGGTGCGGCCAGCCGTCTGGATGACGCGTGGCGCGGTCGTCCGCGCGCTGGTGCAGACCGCCGGCGGCCATCTGATCTCGGGAAGCGCCGATGGTGCCGTACGGCTAATCGATCCGAACAACGGCGACGTCCTCACAACCATTGTTCAACGCGACTGCGCGGTGACGGCCCTCACCGTTCTCACCGACGGCCGAATCGCGATCGCCTGGGACGATGGATGGCTGGAAACCGTCGCGTCTCCAGACCTGTGCCGCTAGGCGGCCGCGAGCGCCTCGCGCGCCGCTGTCTTCATCGTCGTTGCGAGGAGCCCGTAGACCGTGGTCCACGCCTGCTTCGTTTCCGGCGTGAACGCGTCGCCGAGACCCTTCTCCAGCGTCCACAGCAGCGCGCTGGCGACAGTGTCGTAATGGCGGTCCTCAACGCCGTAGGTCGCGTGGCGACGGCCAAGGTCCTCGACGACAGGCACGAGCTGCTCGAGTCGATCGAGACCTTTCACGGCGGCCGTCAGCATCTGCATCAGCTTCCGACGCTGTTCGGCCATGTCGCCGCGAAACATGTGCCGCAGCGATGGGTCGATTTCAAACAGGCGCCGATAGAACAGCGCCGCCGCATCGTCGGCAATTGGCGCAATAGTGGCGAAGCTCTCCTGCACGAGCGTCTTTTGAGTAGCGGTCAACATGACTGTCCCTTGAGTTCGGGCCGGTGAATTCCGGCCGCTCAACGGTCAATGCGACGTTTCCCGGAAAAGTGGCTAACATGCTCGCCATGCGAACAGTCGTGATGACCGCAGCGGTGATGGCGGCGTTCAGTGCGGGATGGCTGGCGAAGGCCAACGCGCAGCAGAAGGCGCCCGCTCTCATCACCTATTTCAGCCATGAGAAAGTGGACGCATCCTTTGCGAAAGCACACGCATCCACGGGCAGCAGGGATCTGTTCGCCCGCAAGGATCGACAGGGGCGCATGTGGGCGGTTCACTCCAACGACCGTGGCAAGGCCGACGAAGGGACGATGCATTCACATGAGGACTGGACGGCCGTGGTCCTGATCATGAGCGGATCGGCAACATTCATCACACCAGGTACCGCTTCAACGACGTCGCGAGCGAAGGAAACGCCGGACGGAGGTCAGTTGATTGGAGGCGGTGAGTCGCACCGCATCAGCAAAGGAGACGTGGTCGTCATTCCGCCCGATACGCCTCACATGTACAGGAATATCGAGGAGCCCTTCCGATATCTGGTCGTGCAGACGCCGTAGAAGAGTTGCTGATGGCATCCGCTTCGCACCTTGCGGAAACCATGAGCAAAGCGTCACCGCAATCACCTGAACGGGTTGACCCGAAGGAACAAGGCCCGAAACCAGAATATCCAGCTCAGTCGCAGAAGCCGCCGGGATCCGACGCGAACATGCGTCCGCAAGCGGACCATGGCGAGGAGTCGTACCGCGGACTCGGCCGGCTCACCGAGAAAGTCGCGCTGATCACGGGCGCGGACAGCGGCATCGGCCGGGCGGTCGCGATCGCGTTTGCGCGAGAAGGCGCGGACGTGCTCATCAGCTATCTGCCCGAAGAGGAGCAGGACGCGGAAGCGACCCGAATGTGGGTCGAGAGCGCCGGACGCCGCGCGCTGAAGCTGCCCGGTGATATCCGCGAAGAGGCGCACTGCACTTCGATGATCGATCGCGCATTCGACGAGTTCGGCCGCCTCGATCTGCTCGTCAACAATGCTGCGTATCAGGTTACGCACGAGAAGATCGAGGAGTTCACCACCGAGGAATTCGATCGCGCGTTCCGCACCAACGTGTTCGCGACGTTCTGGTTATGCCGCGCGGCGCTGCCGCGGATGCAGCCTGGCAGCGCGATTATCAACACCGCATCAATTCAGTCCTACGACCCGAGTCCGACGCTGATCCCGTACTCCGCGACGAAGGCGGCGATTGTCAACATGACGAAGTCGTTGTCGCAGCTGGCGATGAAGAAGGGCGTGCGCGTGAATGCGGTCGCGCCTGGTCCGGTCGGGACGCCGCTGATTCCGTCGACGATGAAGCAGGAGTCGGTAAAGAAGTTCGGCGCCGACACGTCGTTCGAGCGCGCGGCGCAACCGGTGGAGATTGCGCCGCTGTTCGTTTTCCTCGCGTCGAATGAATCGCGGTATGTCACCGGCGAGGTGTACGGCGCGACGGGCGGACAGATGCCCGACTAAGGCGCCCTGTAAACGACGGTCGCCACATGGGGGTCGGCCACCTCGTAGAGCATCCGGCGTCGCACCAGATCGCAGAGGACAGGTCCGAGGTGCTCGACCTCGTCGAATCGTTCGACCGCAGCCGTGAGCATCTGCGTCAATGCGTCTGCCTGCTCCGATATCGCCTGGCAGAAGATGAGCTCGAAGGACGGATCCAGTTGACCCATCCGTAATCCCAAATCCTCAGCATGACCGCGGTTCAATCGGCCAGTCGCTCCCCAATGCGCCGTCTCGGGGCGAAATGGCTAACGCAAACGGCACTGCGGAGGTGGATTTGGGCGATGTTTTGATCAATAGTGTTTCTTTCTGACAAGATCAGCGCCGTTTCGCGGCCATCGGTGTGTGACGCGCTGAGCGTCCTCGTCGTGGCGGGCTTCATCCGGCGCAAACCTGCCGGTTCACCGGTCTGGGTCGAGGCGGTCCGGCGATAACCCACCATTTGATCTGTTGGTGTTGCGGCACAGTCGACGCGCGACTGCGTGGTCGCGGCTGCGTTGTGCGACACACCGCTGACCGCGGCGATCAGGTGATTGACGTAAGAGGAGAGAAGGATATGAACGGTGAGACCAAGTGCCCGGTTACGGGTGGAACGCACGGCATCCCGAAGGGCACGTCGAACCGTGACTGGTGGCCGAACGCGCTGGATCTGAAGGTGCTGCATCAGAGCCGCCCGTCAGCGGATCCGATGGGCGAGGACTTCAACTACGCCCAGGAGTTCGCGACGGTCGATCTGGACGCGCTGAAGGCCGACATCGAGAAGGTGATGACGACGTCGCAGGACTGGTGGCCGGCGGATTTCGGCCACTACGGGCCGCTGTTCATTCGCATGGCCTGGCACAGCGCAGGTACATACCGCATCGGCGATGGCCGCGGCGGGGCAGGGGCGGGGCTGCAGCGGTTTGCTCCGCTCAACAGCTGGCCTGACAACGTGAACCTCGACAAAGCTCGCCGTCTGCTCTGGCCGATCAAGCAAAAGTACGGGCGGAAGATTTCGTGGGCGGATCTGATGATCTTCGCCGGCAATTGCGCGCTGGAGTCGATGGGCTTCAGGACGTTCGGTTTTGCGGGCGGACGCGAAGACGTCTGGGAACCAGACGAGACCTACTGGGGCGCAGAGCGCACCTGGCTTGCGGATGAACGGTATAGCGGTGAACGCAATCTCGCCAATCCGCTCGCGGCGGTGCAGATGGGCCTCATCTACGTAAACCCCGAGGGCCCGAACGGAAAGCCTGATCCGGTTGCGGCGGCGAAAGACATTCGCGACACGTTCGGTCGCATGGCGATGAACGACGAGGAGACGGTGGCGCTCATCGCCGGCGGCCACTCGTTTGGAAAGACGCACGGCGCGGGGCCGGCAACGCACGTCGGTCCCGACCCGGAAGCGGCGATGCTCGAAGAGCAGGGGCTCGGTTGGCGGAGCACCTACCAGAGCGGCATCGGCGGCGACGCCATCGGCAGCGGTCTCGAGGTGACGTGGACGAGCACCCCGACGAAGTGGAGCAACGAGTTCCTCAAGAACCTGTTCGAGTACGAGTGGGAATTGACGAAGAGTCCGGCGGGAGCGCACCAGTGGAAGCCGAAAGGCGATGCCGGCGCGGGCACCATTCCGCACGCTCACGATTCGTCGAAGAAGATCGGTCCGACGATGTTGACGACGGATCTGTCGCTGCGTTTCGATCCCGTCTACGCGAAGATCTCACGGCGCTTCTATGAGCACCCGGACGAGTTCGCGTCGGCATTCGCCAGGGCGTGGTTCAAGCTGACGCATCGCGACATGGGGCCGATTTCGCGCTATCTCGGTCCGCTCGTTCCCGCCGAGCCGCAGCTGTGGCAGGACCGCGTTCCTGCGCTCACGCACGAATTGATCGACGCGAAAGACATGGCTGCCCTCAAAGACAAGATTCTGTCCTCGGGGCTGTCCAACGCGCAGCTGGTGTCAACCGCGTGGGCGTCGGCATCGACCTTCCGCGGCACGGACAAGCGTGGCGGCGCCAACGGCGCGCGCATCCGCCTTGCGCCGCAGAAGGACTGGGAGGTCAACAACCCGCCGGAGCTGGCGACGGTGCTGAATGCGCTGGAGGACATCCGGAAGGAATTCACGACGGCCAACGCTCCGCGCAACGTCGCCGTATCGCTCGCCGACCTTATTGTTCTGGGCGGCTGCGCGGCGGTCGAGCGCGCGGCGAAGAACGCTGGATACACCGTGCAGATTCCCGTCACACCGGGACGCACAGATGCATCGCAGGAGCAGACCGACGTCGAGGCGTTCGCCGTCCTCGAGCCGAAGGCCGACGGCTTCCGCAACTACTCCGCGCACGGGCCGCGCTGCCCAGCGGAGCATCTGTTGATCGACAAAGCGACGCTGCTGACGCTGAACGCCGTCGAGACCGCCGTGCTGGTCGGTGGTCTGCGCGTCCTGAACGCGAACTACAAGCAGTCTCCCCTCGGCGTGTTCACGCAGCGGCCGGGAACATTGACCAACGACTTCTTCGTCAACCTGCTCGACATGGGGACGACGTGGAAGCCGACGTCGGACGCCGCGGACGTGTTCGAGGGACGTGATCGCGTCACCGGCGAACTGAAATGGACGGGCAGCCGTGCGGATCTCGTCTTCGGCTCCAACTCGCAGCTTCGCGCGATCGCAGAGGTCTATGCCTGCAACGACGCGCAGCACACGTTCGTGCAGGATTTCGTCGCGGCGTGGAACAAGGTCATGAACCTCGATCGATTCGACGTTGCCGCCGCTTCGAGGGCGGCCGTCGGGCGCGCGGCGCAGGTCGCGTAATTCTAACAGCGGGCGCTGGCGCTCGGCCGATCGCCGTGCGACGGCGCCCGTTGCGTCACCATCACTGCGTCGTCCTGCGCATGCCGATGGCGACGCTCAGCCAGCCGATCGTCAGGCAGGCAAAGGCGATGAAGGGCATGACCGCGGCCTCGGCAAGACCCTGCGTGGCACGCGCCCAGGGTGCGGGATCGGTTGCAGCCACCCGCGACAGGTAGACGAGCGCATTCGCCAGACCAAGGAAGATGTTTGCCAACGCGGCGAAGATGCCCGCGAGCGAGAGCGGACGCATCAGCGCCAGCTGCCGTTCGGTCGGCCGGATCGCGAACATGACGCCCGCGATCATCGGTGTCATGCTCACCACCAGCGCGATGAGTGATGCCAGGCTTGCCTGTGTGAAGATTCGCACGCACACCTCCGATTGCGAAGTTGGAAGTTGGAAGTTGGAAGTCGGAAGTCGGAAGTTGGACGCCGAAACGGGACGTTCATCGAAGCTTGAAGTGTGAACGCGGCAGCCTGCCGAACGTGACGGATGTCACGGTGGGCGGCGCCATGCGTTCCCACGTCATGGACCGGGACTCGGAGCTGGCGCTTGTCTGCCGCATCCGCGCCGGCGACACCGCCGCGTTCGACAGCGTCTACGACCAGTTCAACGGTCGGCTGTTCGGATTTCTCGTGCGTCTGGCGAGAAGCCGTGACGTCGCCGAGGATCTGCTCGAAGAGACCTGGCTGCGCTTTGTCGCCAACGCGGCGCGCCTGGACGAAGAGACGCGACTCGGTCCCTGGCTGTTCACCGTCGCGCGCAATCTGCATGTGAGCTACTGCCGATCGCGCGCGTTCGAGGAGCCGAACGGCGGCGAGCTGCTGTCGCTCTGGCCAGCGCGTTTTCAGCAGTCGCCGTTCGAGCAAGCGGCGTTCGGCGAGCTCGAGCGGCGCATCGAGTCGGCGCTTGCGGCGCTGCCGGTGGCGTTCCGTGAGGTGCTGCTGCTGGTTGGCGTCGAAGGTCTGCGGCCGCACGAGGCGGCGGTCGTGTGCGGCATCACGCCGGAAGCGTTGCGTCAGCGGTTGAAGCGTGCGCGCGATCTGCTGGCGGCACGGCTGGAATCGAAGGAGGTACGGCGATGACACGCGATGATACCGACCCGGTGCTGACGTTGCTCGCGGGGCTGCGCGCTCCGCGTGCGACGGATGCGTTCGAGCAGCGCATCAGGCAACGATGTCATGCGGCGATCGCGCGCCGCACCCGCACGCGGTCGGCTGTCGCGAAGCCATTCAGTCAGCGTGTTGCCGATGCCGCGCTTGTCGCGATGGCGGGAGGTTACGCTGCGCTGGCGTTGATTCAGGCGACTCAAGTGGCGGCGCGCGTTCTGGGATTCCACTGAGCACAGGCATGCTGAGCCTCAATGCGACCTAACCCACCTTCATTCGGCTGACACTCAAAATCGTCGGCGTTGAGATCCGCACGGGGTGAATCTGGCCGTGAGGCGGGAGCACCTGAGTAACCTGTTGCCTCGGCGAATCACGGCGACCGCCGTTACGCTTGTCAATGAACGGAGTCGCAGGTGGCGGAACAATTGCCAGACAGGCCGGCGGAGGCTCAGCCCATGCGTCGCTTGTGGATCGCAGCTCTACTTGGTTTCGCTCTGATCTCATCTTCGGCGCTGGCTCAGGTGGCGCCCAACCCGACGCAGCATTCCCCGGCTGCGCCGCAGGATCCGATAACACTTTTCCGCGTGACGGTCGTGGGCCACACGACGCCGGCAATCAATTACCGTCCGCGACACGACGACACGCCACTCGATTTCGCCGGCACGGCGCTGTTGCCGAAAGCGGAAGGACACGCCGACATCAGCGGCGAGAAGGGGTACATCCGCATCGACGCCAAATTCGACAAGCTGGATCCGGCGACACGGTTCGGACCTGAGTACCTCACTTACGTCATGTGGGCGATCACTCCCGAAGGACGCGCCACCAATCTCGGCGAGTTGCAGGTGAAGGGCGACGACGGCCGACTGAAGGTCACGACCGAGCTGCAAGCCTTTGCGCTGATAGTTACAGCGGAGCCGTATTTCGCCGTTACTCAGCCCAGCGACGTCGTCGTCATGGAGAACGTAGTTCGCAAGAGTTTCTGGGATAACACGAACGGCCGCGTCGAGCCGCTGCAAGCGAAATACGAGCTGCTGAAACGTGGTGCCTATCTGATGAACGCTGACGCGTCTTCCGTGAAATGGCCGGCGCCGGAGCCCGGCGTACCGCTCGATCTGGCGCAGGCACACAACGCCGTGGAGATCGCGCGTCTCGCAAGAGCGGATCAGTACGCCGCAGAGACATACAACAAGGCGGCAAGGCTTGTTGCCGAAGCGGAAGAAGCACGTCGGCATCATAAAGACCGAAACAAGATCATGATGCCTGCCCGGCAGGCGGCGCAGACGGCAGAAGACGCGAGGATCATCGCGCTGCAGCGGCAGGAACAGATCTATCAGGAACAGCAGCGCGCGGCGGCACTGCAACGCGAAAACGAGGCGCGAGAGCGGGCACGGGTAGAGGAAGAGCGGCGTTTGCAGGCGGAGCAGCAGCGTCTTCTGGCGGAGCAACAGCGGTTAGAGGCCGACCAGCAGCGGCGAGAGGCGGAACGGCAGGCCGAGCAGCAACGGCTGTTGGCCGAGCAGCAGCGCCAGCAGGCCGAGCAGGCGCAGGCTGCAGCTGATGCAGCGCGAGCCGCAGCGGAGCGCGATCGTCTCGATGCCGAACAGCAGCGCGCCGCTGCCGAACAGCAGCGCGCCGATGCCGATCGCGTGCGCGCGGAGGCGGAGCGCGCGCGTCTGGAGGCGGAGGCGGCGCGCGCCGCTGCGGAAACGCAGGCGCAGCAGGCACGTAGTCTGGCAGAGCAATCCGAACGCGAGAAGGCGCTATTGCGCGACCAACTCCGCGTGCAGCTGAATACCATTCTCGAGACGCGCGAGACAGCGCGGGGTCTCGTCGTCAATGTGTCCGACGTCTTGTTCGATTTCAATCAGGCCAACCTGAAGCCGGGCGCACGCGACAAAGTGGCGAAAATCGCTGCGGTGCTTCGCTCCCATCCGGATCTGAAGATACAGGTCGAGGGGCACACCGACAGTGTGGGATCGGACGAATACAACGTCCGGTTATCCGAGCGTCGCGCCGAGTCCGTGCGCGCCGGTCTCGTGCAAGAGGGCGTGCACCGCGACGTGGTTGGCACGGCGGGCTTCGGCGAAAGCAAGCCGGTGGCGACCAATGGAACCGCCGCCGGGCGTCAGCAGAACCGGCGCGTGGAGATCATCGTATCCGGCGAGTCTATAGGAACGGCGCAGCGGTAAGACGCGCTGCCGGCACCTACACACTTCTCGAGTGTGAACGCGCCACGGTGGCCTCCAAATACCGTGGCGCGTCTCACCGTACGTCGACGGCGCAAGACGCGTCCCTGCGAAACACACCGCACAACTCCCGTGTAGTCATGGCCACGCGTTTGTCTGCGTTCGCTTCCTGGAAAGGAAGTGCTGATGAAGTGGACTGCTGTGTTGCTGTTTGCGATTGCGACGGCCGCTGCCGTCGTTGCCGCGCCTCAGAGCGCGAAGGAGATGCGCGGCGCCTCACCGTACCTCGAAATCAAGAATGAGCCTCCACCTAAACTGATTGTGGACGCTCCGTTGCCCGATCTGCTGGATCAGGGGATCGTGTGGATTCAATGGCGCGTCGAGAACGTGAATATCGTCCCGGTGTTCGGTAAAGGTGCGCTCAGCGTATCGCCAAGGGTCGGCCATCTGCATGTACACGTGGACGACCTCCCCTGGTTGTGGGCGGATGCGAGCAACGTCAATACGATCGACCTGGCCGGCATGCCGCCCGGTCCGCACAAGGTGTTGGTCGAATTGGTGGACGCCAACCATCAGGTCTTTCCGGGACAAACCAAAACCGTGGCATTCACTGTAGGTAGGGGCGCCGGATCTCACGCTCACTAAGCGTCGTCGAACCTCGCTGCGAGCCTTCGGGCGTTGGTGTCGTTTAACATACCGACACACGCGCCCGTAGCTCAGTTGGATAGAGCACCGGCCTTCTAAGCCGGGGGTCGAAGGTTCGAGTCCTTCCGGGCGCGCCAGTTTTTTTCGATTCATTCCGAAAACTGCGAGGTAGGTCGTCCGTCCCAAGCCGTCAAACACCGTCACCGGCCGTCAGTTTCAGCGTGGCACTTAGCGTGGCACCGGGCGAAAGCGTGGGACGCAGCGTGGCACTCGCGCCGACTCTATCGTCAGACACTCGCTACACTCGCGCGCGAGGAGTAAGCACGACGATGCCCGTGAAACGCCGCAAGAGCCGCATGGAAATGTTGACGCGCGCGATCGAAATCTCGACCTTCCGCGTCAGCCTGAGTCTGCAAATCGATGAACCAAAGCTGCCCGACCCGGAACTTGAAACGACACCGTGGTTGGAACTTCGAGGCACGATGAACGAACCGATACGAGACACGCGAGATGTCTTGTTCAGTATTTACCCGAAGGACAAGGTAGTCGTCGGAATTGCAAGACCCGCCTCGGTTGCGTCCGTCATTCAGATTCGTCCCGAGGTATCAGTAGTCTCGCCGCTTCCTCACGTCGATTTCGACCGCATGTTGTCGATCGCGTTGGCGGGGCAGGTTAAGTTTGCCTGGATGTTCTTCACCAAACCACATTACGGCCGCGCGTTGGTGACGAATCTGTCGTTTTCTAACGAGCGCGAGGAGGAATGAATCACTCGACTTGAGTACGGCCGAACGAGCGATCGAGGCGGCGGGAGTCGAACCCGCCCGGTCAGCAGATTCGCTAGTTTCCTAACAAATCGTTGTCGCCAGATCCGCTCAAACCGCTCAAAACCGGCGGTCGAAGTACAAAACAGGTACAGCGGAGTAGCAGGTCGATGCCGTCCGCCCGTCCTCTGACCCGGGGGACCGCAGGTTCGAGTGCTGTCGGGCGCTCCAAAACCTTCACCCGGTCCCTCTCCCTCAGAAATAGTCGAAGCGCGTCAATCTCCGCGGAGAAGACCGCGTGGGACGGCCGTTCGCGTCGCAGAACGTTGTGCGTCCATCCGCTATAACCGGCGGTCAACGTTGCCCGAAGTCCACTGCTCGAGCGGAAGGTTACAGAAGCCAATTCATGCCGCGCATCGGTTCAAACGACGGTTCGTTACGACTCGGGTCCGGTTCATCGCCACCGAATCCTGAGAGCGGCCTTCGTCAGGTTACGGAGTACTCCACGTCACGTTACCTTTCGCATCCAAGAGCTTGATGCTGGGCGTTCCGGACTGATCCACGGAGAGCAAGATCCGACGGTGGCCGTCTTGATCCGAAAGGAAAAGCACGTTTGCGAGCGGTTGGTTGCCCAATGGGCCACGCCCCATTCCGAGGCGCGCCACAGTGACTCCGTTCTGGTTGTACACGTTCATGCCCGCACCGTCAGCATCCGGCACATCGATGCCCCCTGACGAAATGACCACACGACGCGTCTGCCCATCAGGACCGAGCAATCGGATGTCCGCTCCCTGGCCTCCCCATTGCGTCGCAAGTTGGATGCGGTCCTGGCCGGCGTCAAGCGTGGCTGCACCGACGATTCGCATGAACTCCGCGGTTACGGACTCCGCTTTCAAATGTGCTGCGAGCTTCTGCGCTGCGACGGCTACTGGCTGGCTGCAAATTCCACCCACCAGTCCAGCCGCCAGCGGTAGCATCGCTCCCCATACGGTTCGTCGCATAGCACTACACCTCCTTGGCGAATCGTTCTTTGGCCGCTCAGCATACTTGTTCCCGCTGACGAAGATCGCGCAAAAAACTGCACCTTCCGCCAGCGGAGTTCCGTCGCCCAGGCTTGGTCGCAGCCGCAAGTCGATCACCGTCTTCACCTCCAAGTTCCTGGTGGTCATCCAACCCCACGCGAACCCAAACCAGTGGAACAGGAGGGTCTGCTCCTACCGCACATGAGGCGCGTCGCGCGAACTCAAGCTCGCAGAAGACGAGCGCATCGGGACCAATTGAGAGCCGGCGCTGGTGAATGCCCACACGCTGTGTGATGAGTGGCCGCGGCCTCCGTCGTGTTGCCGATAACGCGCGCATGAACTCCGTCGCGCTGGTCCGCCTGCACATATCTGCACATCGCGCCGCAACTCACCTTCGGTTACAATCTGCCGCGGCTTCCGTCACAACTCATTCTTCCATCCCAATTTAGGGCGTACAGGGATTAGGTGTCGATGCTCGCTCCGGGTACCCCTCTCGGCGTGTATGAAGTCGTTGCCCCGCTGGGCGCCGGCGGCATGGGCGAGGTCTACAAGGCTAAGGACACCCGTCTCGATCGCCTAGTCGCCATCAAAATTCTTCCCACGCACGTCAGCAGCGATCCCGCCTTACGCGAGCGATTCGAGCGTGAAGCGCGGACCGTCGCGGCGCTGAACCACCCACACATCTGCACGTTGCATGACGTCGGACACCAGGACGGGACCGACTTCCTGGTCATGGAGTATCTCGACGGCGAGACGCTGGAGCGGCGATTGTCGAAGGGTTCAGTGCCGCTCGACCAGACGCTGACAATAGCGACTCAAATTGGCAATGCACTGGCCGCGGCGCATCGCGCAGGTATCGTCCATCGTGACCTGAAGCCGGGGAACATCATGCTGACGAAATCGGGCGCAAAGTTGCTCGATTTCGGCTTAGCGAAAATGACCCCAGCGGTCGTTGCTGCGTCGGGGTTGTCCATGGCGCCGACAGGCGTGACGCCGGTAACGATCCAAGGGACCATTCTCGGGACGCTGCACTACATGGCGCCGGAACAAGTTGAAGGCGGCGAGGTGGATTGCCGCACGGATATTTTTGCCTTCGGTGCTGTGCTGTACGAGATGGTCTCGGGCAATAAGGCCTTCGACGGCAAGACGCAAGCGAGCATCATCGCCGGTATTCTCGAACGTAAACCAGCGCCGCTTGCGGCGAAGGCAGTTGTACCGCCGGTCCTCGATCACATTGTGACCAGGTGTCTCGCCAAGAATCCCGATGCACGTTGGCAGACGGCCTCGGATCTGGCGAAAGAGTTGGAGTGGGTCGCGACAGGGAGCGCGACGCCAGCATACCTGGCGACAGTGCGTCCGGATCGCATCGCATGGACGGTGGCTGCGGCTGCGGGGGGCCTCGCGGTCGCAGCGATCGTGCTGGCGATATTCGCACGCGTCGGCGGACGCGGTGAAATTGCGTCGCGGACGACCAGACTGGCGTTCGCGCGACCAGCGGGCAGCACTGTCACAAACGGCGGGCGCCCATCAATCGCCATCTCACCCGACGGCAGCGACATCGTATTCGTTGCGGATTACCAGCTCTATGTCCGTAATCTCGCGCGAGCCGAGGCGCAGCCCATCTCTGGCACGGCTCTCGGCCAGGTCTATCAGCCGTTCTTCTCGCCAGATGGGCAATGGGTCGGATTCGTCGACGCCGATGCGGGATTGATCAAGAAAGTCCCCATCGCTGGTGGCGCCGCGGTGACTATTGCGTCGGCCGGACCCACCGCTGGCTTCGGGGCCAGCTGGGGCGCCGACGGACGCATCGTGTTTGCCAACGGCGACGGGATTTTTCGCGTATCGAGTGAGGGCGGAACGCCGGAGAAGCTGGTGGGGCTGAAGCCGAACGAAGGCGTCCTCCGCCCGCAGATGCTACCTGACGGCAGCCACCTTCTCTATACGCTTGCCACGGGCGTTGGTGCCGACCGGTGGGATACGGCGTCGATCGTCGTCGAGGCGGTGACGACGCACGAACGTACCGTCGTTCTGAAGGGCGGTGCCGACGCGCGGTACTTAGAGACCGGACACCTCGTGTACGCCCTCGGCGACGACCTCCTGGCCGTTGTCTTCGATCCATCCACACGACGGCCGATAGGCGCCCCACGCATCGTCGAACACGGTGTGCTTCGTTCAGCCGCCGCGAACACCGGGTCGGCGCAGTTTGTCACCTCCGCGCGAGGGGATCTCGCGTACCTTCCCGACGCACCGGTCTCCAATCTGCTCACGCTCGTTGCGCCGGGTGCAGGCATTCCGTTCGGGAACCAGCCATTCAGCGGTGGTGCAGAACCACGCATCTCGCCCGATGGTTCCCGTCTCGCCGTTCGCGAAACCGGGGATATCTGGATTTATCCGTTGAGTGAGAACGTGGCCGCGCGCAGACTCACGTCCGCTCAGGGGAATTTGTTTAATCCGATATGGACCCCGGATGGGACGCGAATCGCCTTCGTCACCAGGACTGAAACTGGTTTCGAATTGCAATGGCAGCGGATCGATGGCGGCAAGGCCGAGCGCATTGGAGGGAATGAACTGCCGATTGGCTGGTCGCGTGACGGAGCCACGCGTTTCTCGATGGCGGACAGAAAAAACACTCAGATCGGGAGTATTCAATCGATTCGCGCCGGACAACGTCCTCAAGACTTGTGGGACGCAACGTGGGGCGGCAGCCTCTCACCTGACGGTCAATGGTTGGCGTTCTACCGTAGCGAAGGCAATCGGAACGTGGTTTATGTCGGGTCCGTGAACGATCCCTCCAAG
>DATJJE010000043.1:0-10467 GCA_035492455.1 Vicinamibacterales bacterium
ATCACCGGCGAGACGCTGCTGCAGCTGCTCGAACGGCGGCTCGACAACGTGGCGTATCGGCTTGGCTTCGCGACCTCGCGTCCGCAGGCGCGGCAGCTGGTTCGTCACGGCCACTTCACCGTGAACGGCAAGAAGGTCGATATCCCCTCGTTCTCGGTCAAGCCGGGCGATGTCGTCGCGGTGCGGCAGAGCAGCCGCAAGAACGCGTCGATTGCGCACGCGCTCGAGGAAGTGAAGGGACGCGGCGTGCCGGAGTGGCTCGCGTTCGATGCGGAAGGTCTGTCCGCGAAGATCAATTCGGTTCCGACGCGCGAGCAGATCAACCTGCCCGTGCAGGAACAGCTGATCGTCGAGCTGTATAGCAAGTAAAGGGGGCCCGACCCCCTCGCAATCCGCCAGCCCGCAGCTTTACAGGCCTGCAGCGGGAGGCTGGTGGACGTCACTCGCAGGCCTGGAGGCGGGGGCTGCCCGCCCGTAGCGAAAGGAACACACCCAATGCTCTGGAAAGGTTTTCAGCGTCCCAAGCGTCTCGAGTTCGAACGCGAAACACTCACGGATCGGTTCGGCCGTTTCTACGCGCAGCCGTTCGAGCGCGGCTTCGGCACTACCATCGGCAACGCCCTGCGCCGCGTGCTGCTCTCCTCGATTGAAGGCGCGGCGATCACCGCCGTGAAGATCGACGGCGTGCTGCACGAGTTCTCACCAATCCCGGGGGTCGTCGAGGACGCAACGGACATCATCCTCAATCTGAAGCAGATTCCGCTGAAGCTGCACGTCGACTATACGAAGACGCTCTATCTGCGCGTCGACAAGCCGGGCATCGTCCGTGCGAAGGACATCGAGGTCGATCAGGACGTCGAGATCCTCGAGCCCGAAGCGCACATCGCCACCGTTTCGGACGGCGGCAAGCTGCACATGGAGCTGCGCATGAAGCGGGGCCGCGGCTATGTGTCGGCGGACAAGAACTTCGACGAGGATTTGGGCATCGGCTGGATTCCGGTGGACTCGGTGCACTCGCCCGTGAAGAAGGTGAACTACCTGGTCGAGGCGGCGCGTCTCGGACAGACCACCGACTACGACAAGCTGACGATCGACGTCTGGACCAATGGCTCGGTGACGGCGCAGGACGCGGTGTCGCTGGGCGCCAAACTGATTCGCGACCACCTGAACATCTTCATCAATCTCGAAGACGTCGCCGATCAGCCGGCGGAGGCGCAGGCTGATCAGCCGCGCGCCGGCGCGCTCAACGAGAACCTCGATAAGAGCGTCGAGGAGCTGGAGCTGTCGGTTCGCTCGTACAACTGCCTGAAGAACGCGAACATCAGGACCATCCGCGAGCTGGTGCAGAAGACCGAGGCCGAGATGCTGAAGACGAAGAACTTCGGCCGCAAGTCGCTGAACGAGATCAAGGAGATCCTGCACAGCATGGGGCTGAGCCTCGGCATGCGTGTCGACCAGCCAGCAGGAGCGCAGCAGTGAGACACAACCTCGCATATCGGAAACTGGGCCGCGTCAGCGAGCACCGTACGGCGCTGCTGCGCAACCAGGCGATTGCGCTCATCCGGCACGAGCGCATCGAAACCACCTTGCCGAAGGCGAAGGAGCTCCGTCCGTTCGTGGAGCGGCTCATTACCATCGCCAAGCGCGGCGTCGCCGCCGCGGATGGCAATGGCAAGACGCTGCACGCGCGCCGGCTCGTGCTGCAGGAGCTGCCGGACAAGGACGTTGTCGGCAAGCTCTTCGAATCGATCGCGCCGCGCTTCGCGGAGCGGCCGGGCGGCTACACACGCATCCTGCGGGTCGGTTTCCGCCGCGGCGATTCAGCGGAAGTGGCGCAGGTCGAGCTCGTGGGCAGCGAGTACAACCCTCGGAGCAAGGAAGAGAAGGAAGCCGACAAGGCGGCTTCGGGTCCGAAGACGAAGAGCGTTGGCGATCGTTTACGCTCAGTCGCGCGCGGCGTTCGCACCCGCGGCGATGCGGCGGGCGGCGCCAAGGGACAAGCCGGAGGCCAGACCAAGGGCCGCGCGCAGAAATCTACGACGCCGCGGAAGGCTGGCGGTTCTTAATAAGCTCCAAGCTCCAAGATCCAAGCGCCAAGATTCAAGCCGCAAACGAAAGGCCCGGCGATTTCGATCGTCCGGGCCTTTTTTTTGGAACTTGGAACTTGGATCTTGGAGCTTGGATCTTGAGCTAGACCTCCTCAACAGCCTCCTGCCCCCGTTCGGCCTTCGCAGCGGCGATGATTTTGCCCTGTGCGTGCTGCGGCACCTCGTCGTAGTGCGAGAACTCCATGTGATACGAGCCGCGCCCGCCGGTTGCCGATGTGAGGTGCTGCTCGTAGGTGAGCATCTCGGCCATCGGCACCTGCGCACGGATGACCGTCATGATGCCGCGCGTATCCATGCCCGAGATGCGCCCCCGACGGCCGTTCAAATCGCCCATCAGGTCGCCGGCGAAATCGCTCGGCGCGTAGACCTCGACGTTCATGATCGGCTCGAGGATGGTGGGACGCGCGCGCGTCATCGCGTCCTTGAACGCCAGCGAGCCCGCCATTTTGAACGACAGTTCGTTCGAGTCCACAGGGTGGAACGAGCCGTCGAACACCGTCGCGCGGAAATCCACCATCGGGTAGCCGGCGAGGTAGCCGCGCATCCGCGAGTCCTGGATTCCCTTCTCGACGGCGGGAACGTACTGGCGCGGAATCGAGCCGCCGAAGATGTCGTCGACGAACTCGAAGTCGCTGCCGCGCGGCCGCGGTTCGACCTTGATCTTGCAGTCGCCGAACTGCCCATGGCCGCCCGTCTGCTTCTTGTGGCGGCCGTGCGCTTCTGTCGCCACGGTAATCGTCTCGCGGTAGGGGATGCGGGGCGGCTTCAGGTTCACTTCCACGCCGAAGCGCCGTTTCAGTTTCGCGACAGTCACCTCGATGTGCAGCTGTCCTTGTCCGGCAAGCAGCAGCTCGTGCGTCTGCGGGTCCCGCGTGTAGCTGATTGACGGGTCCTCCTCCTGCAGCCGGTGCATCGAGCCGCTGATCTTGTCCTCGTCACCACGGCTCTTGGGCTCGATCGCGTAGGCCAGCACGGCTTCCGGGAACTTGATCTCCGGAATCTTCGCCCTGGTCGTTTTCTCGGCGAGCACGTCGTTCGTGCGCGTGTCTTTCAGCTTCGCCACGGCACCGAGGTCGCCTGCTCTCAGCTCCGGCACCTGCGCCTGCGTCTTCCCCTGCAGCGCGAGCAGATGCCCGAATCGCTCTGTGGTGTCGCGCGTCTGGTTATGGACGTTGGAGTCCTGCTTCAACGTGCCCGACACGACGCGCAGCATGGTGATGCGGCCGGCGAATGGATCCGCAATCGTCTTCCAGACGAATCCGATGTACGGTCCGCTGTCGGTCGCCTTGATGGTCGTCGCCTCACCGCCGTCGCTGACCGCCGCGAAAGGACGCTCGGCGGGCGAGGGGACGTAGGTGACGATCGTATCCAGCAGCGGCTGGATGCCGATGGCATGCAGCCCTGACGTGCAGACGAGCGGGAAAATCTTCCCGGCCTGCGTAGCCGTGCGAAGCCCCTGCGCCAGGTCGTCCTGAGTCAGGGTGCCTTCGGAGAAGAACTTCTCCATCAGCTGCTCGTCGGCCTCGGCAACCATCTCGATCAGCTCTTCGCGCGCTTTCGCCGCGCGGTCGGCGAGCGCCGTCGGCACATCGCCTTCGGTCATCTTGCCGCTGCCGTCCGTGGCGAAGGTCAGCGCCTTCATGCGCACGAGATCGACCACACCAGTGAACCCGCGCTCTTCGCCGAGCGGCAGCTGAATCGGGATGATTTCGCGGGCACAGTCCCGATGCAGCGATTCGAGCGTCCGCTCGAGGCTGGCGCGCTCGCGCTCCAGCCGGTTCACCGCGACGATGCGCGGGAGATTCAATGCCGCTGCTTCGGCCCAGAGCTTCTCCGTCTGCACTTCGACGCCGGCAACCGCGTCAACGCACACGATGGCGCCTTCGGCGACGCGGAGCGCCGCCTTCGCGTCGCTCAGGAAGTTCGCGAATCCTGGAGTGTCGATGATGTTGATCTTGGTCTTCTGCCACTCGGCGTACGCCAGGCTGGAGGAGAGGGTGTGCTTGCGGGCGATTTCTTCTTCGTCGAAGTCAGTGATGGTGGTGCCCTCGTCGACTTTACCGAGGCGGTTGACGGCGCCTGCGGCGAAGAGCATCGCCGACACCAGTTGTGTTTTGCCGCATCCGCCGTGCCCGACCACAGCCACGTTCCGGATGGCGGCAGCGTCGTAGACCTTCATAAGGGGTATCCTCCTCCCGCGAGGTCAGGGTGAAGCTCGAGCGAAGCAATCGGTCTATCTGCGCGGATCATAGATCAAAGACGCGTGTCAGACATTTATGTTCTATTGGACGCGTTCGTCGACGAATATGTGGCCTGAGCAGCGGAGTCCCCCCTGATCCCGAAAGGCCGCGCGCACCGGTCTCGATGCCACCGACATCGTTGTTGTCGTTTTCGTAGAGCCGGACATTTTTGTTTTATCAGCGTGCGTGATCGCTGTGCGGCGTCTGGTTTTTCCGCACAAAAAAGCGTCTCGCCATGCGTCCACGCGCTGCGGTAGTGGCGTCCATCTTGCTCTGCCGTGAGATGACTGGAGCGGTCGCCCGCAGCCGCGCCCTGCGCCTATTCCACTCGGAGGACAAATGCTGTCGAACTCGCTGGTGTCGAAGTACGTGTGTCTGTCGATTGTTTGTGCCGCTCTCCTCGCGTTGTCCGCTGCGCCCGCGGCGGCGCAGGCGGCGGATCCCAATCCGGGGAATATCACGCTGATCGGAAACGTGGACTTCACCAACGCCTACATGTTCCGCGGCATCCGCCAGGACGACACCCGCGTCATCATCCAGCCCTCGGCGGAAATGGATATCGCTCTGCAGTCCGCCACCTCCGGACTGAAGAGCACGAGCCTCAACTTCGGCACGTGGAACAGCCTGCACACGGGTGATGCGGGGCTGCGCAGCTCCAGCTCCGGCCTCGGGTGCGCCTGCGACAAGATTTGGTACGAGTCCGACTTCTACACGACGCTCGCCTTCGGCTTCACGGGCGGCAGCCTGGGTGTGACCTACACCGCGTACACGAGCCCGAGCGCCGGCTTCAACAACGTCAAGGAGCTGATGTTCAAGTTCGGCGGCGACGACAGCTCCGTGCTCGGCAAGGCGGCGTTGCATCCGTGGGTGATCGCAGCGTTCGAGTTCGACGCCGACAACGGCCATCAGGCCGACGGCGGCGCGAACGCGGGCAAGTACCTCGAGCTCGGCGTCAGCCCCGGCTACAGCGGAGCGAAAGCCAGCGTGGCGATACCGGTGAAAGTCGGCCTGAGCATGGGCGATTACTACGAGCTGAATGAAGGGACCGTCGCGCGCCCGAACTTCGTTGACCACAAGTTCGGATATTTCAGCCTCGCCGGGATCGCGACCGTGCCGATTGGCGGCACGACGTCCTACGGCGCGTGGAACTTCCACGTCGGCGTTGAATACCAGCACCTCGGCACCACGACCGAGGCATTCAACGGCGGAAAGGCGAACAAGGGGATCGTGTCGGCCGGTCTCGGCTTCACGTATTAGAGAAATGACATCGGGTGTCCTCCCCGGCTCCGCCGGACACCCGGTGTCGTTCCCACGCCCGTCATATGATTGTGCGGGCACACCCCGGAATGTCCGCACGATGTCGATAACGCAGTCGGCG
The DNA here is from genome assembly GCA_035492455.1 of Vicinamibacterales bacterium. Classification (GTDB taxonomy): domain Bacteria; phylum Acidobacteriota; class Vicinamibacteria; order Vicinamibacterales; family UBA2999; genus Gp6-AA40. The sequence continues at coordinate 5,727 of DATJJE010000043.1, forward strand.
AAGGCGTCTCTCGATGCCGCGAGGGATGAACTCCGCGCGTCTATCGCCCGCGGAGACGGCGGCCGGGGCGCCCTCGAGCACTACGCCGATCGTGTCGACGCGCTGATACGTCAGCTCTTTACCGACGCCGGTCCGTACGATGGACCGGTCTCCATCATCGCTCTCGGCGGCTACGGCCGCCGCCATCTCTGCCTGCATTCCGACATCGATTTGCTGCTGCTGTTTGGCAGCGGCATCGGGCCCGCGGAAGAGCGCTTCGTCAACAGCTTCCTGAATCCGCTATGGGATCTGGGCGTCGTCGTCGGTCATCAGGTGCGCGATATCGGCGACCTGCAGGAGCTGGAAACCGACAATCCCGAGTTTCTGCTTGCCCTTCTCGATGCGCGTCCTGTCGCGGGTGCGCGCTCCGTTTTCGAGCGCTTCACCACGCTGTTCCACCAGGCGGGGACGCACGCGTTCATTCTGCGATCGCTGCTCGCGCTCATCGACGAGCGGCACGCGAACTTCAACGCGACGCTCTATCAACTCGAACCTGACGTCAAGGAAGCGCCTGGCGCCCTGCGGGACCTGACGGCAACGCGTACCATCGCGCTGCTCACCGATCCGCTGCTGCTGCGCCGCGGTCCTGCGGACGCGGCGAGGTTCGACGATGCGGAAGACTTTCTTCTTCGGGTGCGGTCGACGCTGCATCTCGAGTGCGGCCGCAATCAGAACATCCTGAGCCACGAGCTGCAGGAGCGCACGGCCGAGATCCTCGGCTATCCGGGCTCCGAGCCTCGCCAGCGCGTCGAGCGGTTGATGAGCGATTACTTCCGTCACGCGCGGATCGTCAGCCGGTCGCTCGAATGGGCGCGGCGCACCGCACCGGTTCCAGTCGGACCCAATCTGGGGCTGACGCGCGACGGCGTCCGCTTCATCGATCCGATGCAGGCTGCGCGCAATCCGTCTTCATGGCTCGGGGCATTTCAGGCAGCGCTCGATGCGGAAACGGAAGTTTCGGAAGAAGCGCTGTCGTGCATCCAGCAGCACGTCGATCGTTATCGTGCGGACGACTTCTTCGCCGACGCAGACGATCGCGCCGCACTGCTTCGATTTCTGAAGCCGCAGCCCGGCCTGTATGCCCGACTCTCGCAGATGCACGACTGCGGTCTGCTTGGACGCGTGTTTCCAGAGTTCCAGGCGATCTCCTGGCGTGTGGTGCGCGACTTCTACCACAAGTACACCGTCGACGAGCATACGCTGCTGACGATCCGCAACCTGGAGCGGCTGATCACCACGGAAGACACCGATCGGATGCGGTTCCGTTCGATTCTTCTCGATCTGCTGGAACCCGAACTTCTTGTCGCCGCGCTGCTGTTTCACGACGTGGGCAAGTGGCGGGATGACGATCACGCGATCGAAAGCGTACGTATGGCGGACCACGTGCTCGAGCGCTTGCAGGTCACGGGCGAGCGGCGCGAGACGGTCCTCTTTCTGATCCGTCACCATCTGCGCATGTCGCTCGCCGCGTTCCGCCGCGACACCGAGGATCCCGACATCGTCAAGCAATTCGCATCGCTTGTCGGCACGGAAGAGCGCCTCAAACTGCTCTGCCTGATGACGCTGGTCGATATCGAAGCGGTGAGTCCGGGAACGTTGACGCCGTGGAAGGCGGAGCTGCTGTGGCGGTTGTACGTGGACACCTACAACCACCTGACGCAACGCTATGGCGATGAGCTGATCGAACGGAATCAGGCCGGGCTTACGGAGCTGCAGGCGAACCGGCCCCACGACATGCAGGCGGGTGAGATCACCCGCTTCCTCGAAGGGTTGCCGCAGCGCTACCTGCACGTCTTTCCGCGGGACACCATTTACCGGCACATCCGGCTGGCACGCGATATCAAACCCGACGAGGTGCACCTGTCGCTGGAGCAGAACGCGTCCGTTTGGTCGCTTGCCGTTGCCACGCTCGACAAGCCATTCCTGTTTTCGAACATCTGCGGCGTGCTCTCGTCGTTCGGGATGGACATCCTGCGCGGACATGCGTTCACCAATCCGAACGGGCTGGTGCTCGATGCCTTCGAGTTCACCGACGACGAGCGCTTTCTGGCCCTCAATCGCGACGGGCAGGAGCAAATGATGCGGGTGATGCAGGATGTCGTGTCCGGCCGCGCCGATGTGACGAAGCGGCTACGCGGCCGCGAAAAGGGCGTGCTGCAGCCGCGAAGCACGCAGCGGTTCTCGCCTGTCGTGCATGCGGACAACAAGGCGTCGGGCCGCTACACCATTCTCGATATCGTCACCGGCAACGCGCTCGGGCTGCTCTACCGCATCAGCCGCGTCATCTCTCAGCATGGATGCGATGTCGATCTGGTGCTGATCGCGACCGAAGGCGAGAAGGCGATCGACGTGTTTCACATCACGAAGGCTGGAGCCAAACTCACGGAGGCGGAGCAGACCGCGCTGACCTCCGATCTGCAACGCACATTGGAGGGAACCGTATGAAGCTGCTGAAGAGTATCGTCCGGCCGAACAAGGTGGACGAGGTAAAGGACGCGCTCGCGAAATTGAGCATCTCGGGTATGACCGTCACCGAGGTTCGCGGCCACGGCAAGCAGAAGGGACACACGGCGATCTACCGCGGCAAGGAGTACAACGTCAGCCTTTTGCCGAAGATGGAGATCGAAGTGGTCGTGCCGGACTCAATTGCGGACGAAGCGATCAAGGCCATCGTGCAGGCAGCGCGTACCGGCGAAATTGGCGACGGCCGCGTGTTCGTGCTGCCGGTTGCGGAAAGCTATCGCATTCGCACGGGGGAAATGGAGAGTTGAGGAAACGTTCGATTCGTTCGAATCGTTCGAGTCGTTCGAGTCGTTCGGATCGTTCGGATCGTTCGGATCGTTCACGCACAGAACGCATCGAACGTGCCGAATGTGTCGAACGATCCGAACGGTCCGAACGGTCCGAACGGTCCGAACGATCCGAACGGTCTTATTCGTAGCGCAGCGCCTCGATCGGGTCGAGGCGCGAGGCGCGAACCGCCGGCACCATTCCGAAGAAAATTCCGACGGCGGCGGAGAAGCCGAGACCGAGCGCGAACGACCACCATGGCAGCGAGACCGGGAATCCGGTCGCCGTGTGCACAGTGATGCCGATGCCGGCACCGAGTGCGATGCCGAGCAGCCCGCCAACGAGCGTGAGCACGACGGCCTCTGTCAGGAACTGAAAGAGAATTTCCCTCCGACGCGCACCGAGCGCCTTGCGCACGCCGATCTCCCGCGTGCGTTCGGTCACCGAGATCGTCATGATGGCCATGACGCCAATCCCGCCGACCATCAGCGCGATCGATGAGATGACAATCAGCCCCAGGAACGTTGCCTGGCTGACCTGATCCCACACCTTCAGCGCCGCATCCTGCGTCACGACATCGAAGTCATCGGGCTCGTCGAGTTTGAGGCCGTGACGGATGCGCATGATCTCCTCGACTTGCGAGAGCGCTTCGTCGCGGGTCGCTGTGTCGTACGGCAGGACCGCGATCATGGCGCTGCCGTTCTGACCACGGAAGACGCGGCGTGCCTGCGTTCCGAACAGCGCCTGATGCGTGGTCTGCGGGATGACCACGAAGTCGTCCTGCGCGGTGCCGAGATTGCCAATGGATGGCCGCTTCTCGAGCACGCCGACGACGGTGTATTCGCCGGCGCCGATGCGGACCTTCTTGCCGACCGGATTGAGACCGCTGCGCTCGAAGAGCACCTGGTACGGCGTGTCGCCCAGGACGACGACCTTGCGTTTGTGTTCGACTTCGGGGGCCGTGAACATGCGCCCCGCCGCCATCCTGACGAACTGGAGATTGGCGTATTCCTCAGTGGCACCGATGATGTTCAGAAGCTTTGTGCGGTCGCCCTGGTAGTAGACCCGCTCCTGCACGTCGCCCGCCGCGCCAAGCCACACGTCGACGGTCTGCACCGTCGGCGCGAGTCTCTGAATAGCGCGCGCATCGTCGACGGTCAGGTTTGGCCGCCGCATCAGGTCCGCGAAATTGCGGCCCGCCGCAATGCTGACGCCGCTGAACTTCGCCACGAAGATCGTGCTTGGTCCAAGCGCCTTGATGCTGTCGCGAAGAGACTGATCGAATCCGCGGATGAGCGAGGTCATGCCCACGATGGCGGTGATGCCGATGACCACTCCGAGCACGGTCAATGCCGAGCGCAGCTTGTTCATGCGCAGCGTATCGAGCGCCAGCGTCACGACCTCTCGCAGCAGCAGCAGGTTCATCTACTCGCGCCTCAACGCTTCGATCGGGTCGAGCCGCGACGCGCGCGACGCAGGGTAAAGCCCGAAGAACAGTCCCACCGCCGCGGTGATGCCGATGCCAAGCGCCACCGACCACGGTTCGAGACGTGCCGGCAGCGGCGTGAACACCGAAATAACCCGGCCGACGCCTGCGCCAATCGCGATACCGGCCAGGCCGCCACACATCGACAGCGTCACCGACTCTGTCAGCACCTGCCACATGATGTCGGTGCGCCTCGCGCCGAGCGCTTTTCGCAACCCAATCTCGCGAGTGCGCTCGCTGACCACCATCAGCATGATGTTCATGATGACGATGCCGCCGACGACGAGCGAGAGCGCCACGATGCCGACGAGGACTGCGAAGATCCCGCTCGTGACCTGCCGGTAGAGATCGAGAATGGTGTCGGACGTGAAGATGCCGAAGTTGTTCGGCTCTCGTGGCTTGAGCTTGCGCGCCACCCGCAATGCC
>DATJJE010000044.1:0-55487 GCA_035492455.1 Vicinamibacterales bacterium
GATGCCGGCACGACATTGAACGGGATGTCGATTGCGTCGTTCGGAACCGGCGCCGCGACCGCGACGATCTTCATGAACCCGATGGGCATTCAGGAAATGACCATCGACACCGGTTCCAACGACGCGGAGCTGCACGCCGGCGGCGTGCGCACCAATTACACCCTCCGTGAAGGCGGTAACACATTCCACGGCGTCGTCTTCGGGGCGTATGCGCCGGGCAAGTTTCAGAGCGACAACCTGACTTCATCGCTGATCGCGCGCGGGCTCACCGAGCCAAATAAGATCAAGGCGAACTGGGATATCAACCCGGCGTTCGGCGGCCCGATCCTCCACGACAAGATCTGGTTCTTCGGCGCCGCACGCTACAACGTCACCGCTGACTACGTCGCGGGCCTCTACTGGAACAAGAACACCAACAACCCGAACGCGTGGACCTACGAACCCGACAAGAGCCGCCGCGTTTGGAATGAGCAGAAACAGCCCGACGAGCAAGTACGCGTCAGCTGGCAGGCGACCCCGCGGAATAAAGTTGGCGGCACCTACTACAACACCAGCTACTGCTTCTGTCCGACCGACGCGTCGCTGACGCTGTCGTGGGAAGCGGGTCAGCGCGCGGAGTACCCCTTCCAGCGGCTCGTCACGGGCGACTGGGCACTGCCGCTCACCAGCCGGATGCTCATTGAAGCGCAGGGCATGATCTACAAGTCGCAGAGCAATCGCATCCCCTGGAGCGGCCTCGCGCAGGGGATGATCCCGGTACGCGAACAAAACACCGGCATGCGCTACCGCGCCGCCGACTCCTATCGCGTCCAGGACCAGAGCGTCTATAACATCCGCGGCGCGTTCTCGTACGTGACCGGAGCGCATGCGATCAAGGTTGGAGGCTCGAACAAGTTCGGCGATCTCGGTCAGCGTGAATACGACCTGTCGCCAGTCAGCTACACGCTGCGAAACGGCGTGCCGAACCGCATCACCGAGCGCGCGCTCGGGACCTGGAGAGCCAATGTCGATGCCGATCTCGGCCTGTTCGCCCAGGATCGCTGGACGCGCAGCAAGCTGACGCTGAACTACGGTCTGCGCTACGACTATTTCGCCAGCAGCTACCCCGCTCAACACATTGGCCCGACGACGCTTGCCCCCAACCGCGACATTACGTTCCCGGCGCAGCCGGGCCTCGGCGCGCTGCATGACATCTCGCCGAGGCTTGGGGCTGCCTACGATCTGTTCGGCGACGGGAAGACCGCGGTGAAGGTGAGTCTCAACCGCTACGTGCTGGCCATGGGACCTGACGTCAGCTTCATCCAGCTTGCGAATCCCTCGCGCAATCTCGTCACCAGCGCTACACGCACCTGGACGGACACGACGTTCCCCGTCGGAGATCCTCGAAGGAGTAACTTCGTTCCCGACTGCGATCTGCTGAACGTGAATTCGAACGGAGAGTGCGGACCGCTGTCGAACGCCAACTTCGGCACCGTCGTCACCAACCTCACCTACGACAAGGACATGCTGACAGGGTGGGGCAAGCGGAACTTCAACTGGGAATTTTCGGCGGGCGTGCAGCGGGAACTGGTGCCGCGCGTCTCCGCTGACTTCACCTACTTCCGGCGGTGGTACGGCAACTTCGTCCTCGTTGACGATCTCGCCGTCGGCCCGGCCGACTTCGACAAGTTCACGATCACCGCGCCGAAGGATCCGCGGCTGCCGAATGGCGGCGGCTACCCGGTCGTTGGCTACGACATCAAGCCGGCGAAGTTCGGCGTGGCGGCACAGCCGTTCGTAACGCTGTCGCGCAAGTACGGCAAGCAGCGGGACTACTGGGATGGCGTGGATGCGACCATCAACGCGCGGCCGCGCGAGGGACTGTTCTTCCAGGGCGGAATGAGCACGGGGCGTCGCGTGGAAGACAACTGCGACGTCGTCGGCAAGGTGGACAATCCCAATCTGCTCTACTGCCACCGCGAGGAGAAGCTGTCGGACCTCGTGATGGTCAAAGGCTACGGCTCCTACACCGTGCCTCGCATCGACGTCCAAGTGAGCGGAACGTATCAGACCAAACCCGGTCCATTGGTGCTTGCCATCTACACCGCGACCAACGCGGAGGTGCAGCCGAGCCTCGGCCGCCCACTCGCCGGCAACGCACCGAACGTGGACGTCCATCTGCTGGCGCCAGGCCCGTACACGACGACCAACGGCGGATCGGGCCAGGTACATGGCGACCGGCTGCATCAGGTCGATTTCCGCTTTTCGAAGCTGCTGCGCTTCGGCGGGACGCGCGCGCGCGCCAACATGGACATCTACAACGCACTCAACTCGAGCGCGGTGCTCGATCAGAATGACGCGTTCGGCGACTGGCAGCGCCCGACCGAGATCCTGATCGCCCGCTTCGTCAAGTTCAGCGTCCAGTTCGACTTCTAGTCGTCCACGAAGATCCCAGCCGACGCAACGCACGGAGATGAGATACTCTCCGTGCGTTCGCGCTCGGGTCATCATCTGGGCTTATCTCAATTTCGCGGGAACTGGTTATACGGAGGGTAGCCGTGCTGACAATCGGCAGGATCGCAGCGGCTTTCGCGTTCGTCTTCTTACTGTTACTTCCCGTCGTCGCGTCCGCGCAGGCGACGATCAGCGGCGTCGTCAGGGATGCATCCGGAGCCGTGCTTCCGGGTGTCACCGTCGAAGCGTCAAGTCCAGCACTCATAGAAAAAAGCCGGACCGCCGTAACGGACGGAACCGGTCAGTACGCAATCGAGAACCTGCGGCCCGGAGTCTACTCGGTGAAGTTCACACTGTCTGGCTTCTCAATCGTGCAGCGGGACGGAGTGGAACTGTCGGGCAGCTTCACGGCGCGCATCAACGCCGATATGCGTGTCGGCGGCATCGAAGAAACCGTCAAGGTCACCGGTGAGACGCCTGTCGTCGACGTGCAGAGCACCCGTCAGGAACGCGTCCTCGATCGTGCCGTGCTCGATGCGTTGCCGAATGCGGCAAATCGAACATCGCTCGCCGTGCTCATCCCGAGCGTGGACTTCCGTCGTCAGGACGTTGGCGGTGCGGGCTCCAAACAGGTGACGGGCAACCCGACGGCGCACGGCGCCAGATCGGAAGACGCGGGGACGACGTTGAACGGCATGACGCTGGCGTCGTTCGGAACGGGCGCGGCGACATCCACGCTCTATCTCAACCCGATGGGCCTTCAGGAAATCACGATCGACTCCGGGTCGAACGACGCATCGCTCAATGCGGGCGGCGTTCGGACTAACTACACACTGCGCGAGGGTGGCAACCAGTTCCACGGGGTGGTGTTTGCCGCGTACGCACCGGGCTCGTTGCAAAGCAACAACCTTACTCAGGACCTGATCAACCGCGGCCTCGCGGCGCCGAACAAGATCAAAGCGAACTACGACATCAATCCCGCATTCGGCGGTCCTATCCTGCGCGACAAGATCTGGTTTTTCGGCGCAGCGCGCTACAACGTGACGCAGGACTACGTTGCCGGACTCTTCTGGAACAAGAACGCGAATAATCCCAACGCGTGGACCTACGACCCCGATCCAAGCCGGCGGGTGTGGAACGACCAGAAGCAGCCCGATACGCAGCTCCGCATGAGCTGGCAGGCAACGCCGCGCCAGAAAGTGGGGTTCACTGCGTACAACACGACGTATTGCTTCTGCCCGACCGACGCCTCCGCCACGCTCTCGTGGGAAGCGGGTACTCGTCAAAGTTATCCCGTCCAGCGCCTGCTCGCCGGCGATTACACGTTGCCTCTTACGGCCAGGGTGCTGATTGAAGGCAACGGGCAGTTCTTCGACTCGCAAAGCAACCGCGTGCCGTGGGACGGTCTCGCTCGCGGGATGGTGCCCGTACAAGAGCAGAACACCGGCATGAAATACCGGTCGCCCGATTCATTTCGGGTGCAGAAGCAACGGGTGTACACGTTCCGCGGCGCGCTGTCGTACGTGACCGGTGCGCACGCGTTCAAGTTCGGCGGCTCGAACCGGAGCGGCCACCTCAATCAGACCGAATACGACTTCTCACCAGTCAGCTATCGGCTGCGAAACGCGGTGCCCAACCGGATCACCGAACGAGCGCTCGGGTTCTGGCAGGCGAACGTGAAGTTCGATCTCGGGGTGTACGCCCAGGATCGATGGACGCGTAAGAACCTCACGGTGAACTACGGACTGCGGCTCGACTATTTCAATTACAACTATCCGGAGCAGCACATCGGTCCGACAGCGCTTGCCCCGACCAGGAACATCACATTCCCGGCGCAGCCCGGCATCGGCACGATGAGCGACCTGTCGCCGAAATTCAGCGCCGCGTACGACCTGCGCGGCGACGGCAAGACGGCGCTCAAGGTGAGCCTGAATCGCTACGTCATTGCGATGGGGCCTGACGTCAGCTTCATCCAGCTGGCCAACCCGGCGCGAAACCTCGTGACGAGCGCCACGCGCACGTGGACCGACGGCGGCGCCGGCAACCCCCGCGACTACATTCCGCAGTGCGACCTCCAGAATGTGAAAGCCAATGGCGAATGCGGTGACTTGTCCAACGCGAACTTCGGTTCCGTGGTGACGAACCTGACCTACGACGCGAAGACTCTGACGGGGTTCGGCAAACGCAACTTCAACTGGGAGTTCGGGACGGGTATCCAGCAGGAATTGTTGCCGCGCATATCGCTCGCCGCCAACTACTTCCGTCGCTGGTACGGGAACTTCACCATCGTCGACGATCTGGCCGTCGGACCGCAGGACTTCGATCCGTTCAACTTCACCGCGCCAAAGGATCCGCGTCTGCCGGACGGCGGCGGGTATTCCATTCAGGGGTACGACATCAAGCCCGCGAAGTTCGGTGTGCCGGCGCAGCCGTTCGTGACGCTGTCGCGAAAGTACGGAAAACAGCGGGACTACTGGGATGGCGGCGATGTCAGTCTGAACGCACGGCCGCGCGACGGCTTGTTCTTCCAGGGAGGTTTCAGCACCGGCCGGCGTGTTGAAGACAACTGCGACGTCGTGACCAAGGTGGACAATCCGAGCATGCTGTATTGCCACCGCTCCGAACCGCTTTACACGCTGGTGAAGGGATACGGGTCCTACACGATTCCGAAGGTCGACGTGGTGTTCAGCGGGACCTATCAGACCAAGCCGGGCCCGATCCGAGTGGCTGTCTATACGGCGAGTAATACGGAGATCGCACCGCTGCTCGGACGGAATCTGGCGGCCGGTCCGGCGTCGACGGTCGACATCCAGCTGGTCTCGCCGGGCGCGTATGTCCAGACCGACAACGCCGGGTTAGGGTCGCTGCACGGCGACCGGATCCATCAGGTCGATATGCGCATCTCGAAGCTCCTGCACTTTGCCGGGACCAAAGCGCGCGCGAATCTCGATATCTACAACGCACTCAATTCGAGCGCCGTACTGACGGAGAATACGACCTATACCGACTGGCTGAGGCCGACGGAGATTCTGATCGCCCGGTTCTTCAAGTTCAGCGTGCAGTTCGATTTCTGATATGAACGCCGAGGGTCAACATATGTCGAAGCTTCTGGCAGCTGCGTTCACGTTGGCGCTTCTAAGTCTGTGCCTGGCCGCATCGGATGGCCTGGCACAAGGCCGCGGCGGTCGCGGCGGCGGCCGCGGCGGGCAGGGTGCGCAACAGTCACCCGGCGCAACGACCGCGGTCTACCCGCCGTTGTTCTTCCGCGAAGACTGGAAGTTCGACAAGAGCGTCCCCAACGTGAACGACGAGCGGGAGCCGGAGCATCCAATCGCGTCAACCGATGTGGCCAACCCCAATCTCGAAGTGCGTCTCTATGGCGACAAGGCGGGTACGCGGACCGTCATTCAGCCGTACAACAAGGACATCACGTACGTGATGTCGCTGCTCACCACGTCAAACTGGTTGGTCACGCTCAGGGACAAGAACAACGACGTCGATCTGACCGGTCTGTCGATGTGGACGTGGCGCACGAGAATCAGCGGCTTCCATCTGCTGCGGCCCGTCATCAAGCTGGCCGATGGGACATGGCTGATCGGCGACAAGACGGCAGGTCTGTCGAACGACTGGGTGGAATCGGAATTCCTGATTGGCGATGTGCGCTGGCGCACGCTCGACATCACACAGGTAGTCGAGGGACGCGAGGCGCGATGGATGGACAACCCGGACCTGAGCCGGGTGGAGGAGATCGGGTTTACCGATCTGATGAGAGGAGCCGGTCACGGATCCGGCGGCGGCTCCCGCATCGACTGGATCCAGGTGACGGGGAAGGCGGTCCCTCGGAAATAAGTGGAAAAGTAGAGAAGTGGAAAAGTGGAAAAGTAAGTTTTGAAGTGGTGAAGTGGTGAAGTGGTGAAGTGGAACTTCTAGCCGTTTGGGAAGTTTCTGCTGCGGTGCGTGTTTTTGCGGGCCGTTGAAACGGACTTTGCGAAGATGCTTGCCAGCTCTCGAGCCTCTTGGATCAGCGCGTCGTCCTGCTTAATACCCGTATCCCTTAACGCTTCGAGACAATCAACACATTCATCGGATTCTTCGTACACGATTCCTAGCTTCGCCTCGAACTCGGCCCGTGAGCGGCCGCGCCGTGCGGCGCGATAGTTCCGGCGCATCGAAGTCGCCGCTCGTCGAAGTTGGCGGCCTTCTTCCTGCGCTTCATCCGTTTTCGGCAGCGCTCGACAAAAGTTGACGATCGCGCAGGCGAACAGACGCGTCCGCTCCTGAAGGTCGCGTGGCGGCATGCCATGCAGAGAGCATGTTGAATGCCCGTACCGTTTTGGAACGATTCGAATCGCTTCGAACTAGCTCGTTGTACTTCTTACCTACTTTTCCACCTTTCCACTTTTCAACTTTTCCACTTCTTAGTTACTTCCCCCGGTTCTTCACGCCGGCGTTCAGCGTCTTCACGCGCCAGATAGTGCCACGCCCGGTGACGTAGAGATACATCTTGCCCGGGCCGGCGAAGCCGCAATTCTGTGGCGGCATGTCATACGGCGCGTCGATGTTGCCCAGGTGTTTGCCTTTGGCGTCGAACACCTGTACGCCCGCCGGTGTGGTGGCAAAGGTGTTGCCGGCGCCGTCGATACACAGACCATCGGCGCCGCTCACCAGGCCGTGATCGGTTTCCTGTTTGAGATCGTACTTGGCGAACGCGCGTCGGTTCTTCAGCGTGCCGTCAGACTGCACGCTATAGGCGACGAGTGAGTCGGCGTCCCAGTCGTTGACGTACAGCGTCTTCTCGTCAGGGCTGAGCACGATCCCGTTCGGCCGCCTCACATCGTCGGCAACCCTGATCGTCTTCTTCTGCGGCGTGATGTAGTAAACAGCCTGCGGCAGGTCGTTGGGCGATCGCGGTGCGCCGATCTGGTAGCAGTCGGTGAAGTAGACGCCGCCCTTCTTGTCGACGGCGAGGTCGTTCGGCCTGATGTAGGGCTTGCCGTCGAACATCGACGTCAGGGTCTCTTCGCTGCCCTTCGGATACACAATGCTGACCTTCTTCGTGTACTGCGCCGCGTAGATCCGCCCTTTCGAATCGGTCGCCAGGCCGGCGGCCTGCTGCGCATCTTCAACGAGCGTCGTCATCATCTTCCCGTCGGCGTCGTACTTGATGACGCCGCCGTTGCCCGTGGAGATGAAGCTGCCGTCGGCGAGGCCGACACCGGCATCGGAGCCGCGAAGACCGGTGGCGATAATCTCGATCTTTGTTCCAGCTTTGACGATGCCTGGAACCTCAGGCGTCACTTTGTCGGTGGCAACCTGCGTCGTCTCCTGGCCGCCGCGGCCGCCGCCGCGTCCTTCACGTCCTTCACCACGACCCTGTCGCCCCTCGCGTCCCTGCGCCTGCGCCAGTAACCCCGCACAGCAGGCCATGCAGATGACCATGAATAAAGACGTTCTCGAATTCATCATTCCTCCTCAGGATGCGCAGCGCGCTGCTGGGCGCGTGGACTATACATCCGGGAAGATTCATGTTCAAATCGCGCCGCGTTCACCGGGAGGATCGCTTATGAAATCGCGTGTTGCGTTGTTTGTCGCCGCCGGCCTGCTTGCAGCTCTGACGTGCAGCACGTCCGCGCAGACCGAGATCACGATGCTGTCGCCGAATCCGATCCAGGAAACCATCAACAAGCTGGTCGCCAACTACCAGGCCAAGACCGGCACCCACGTCAACGTGATCTACGGCACCGGCGTCAGCACGCGAAAGACGGTGGCCGAAGGCAAGGCGCCGGATGTCGCGCTCCTGTTCGCGCCGTTTCCCGAGGCGCTGAAAACGGGAAACATCGTCAAGAACAGCGCCACGGTCGTGGCGCGGGTACGCCTGGCGTTGGCGGTGAAGAAGGGCGCGCCAAGGCCGGACATCTCGACGGCCGACGCGGTGAAGAAAACGCTGCTGAATGCGAAATCGATCATCTCGGTCGATCCCGAGCAGGGAAGCGTCGGTGGCGCGGTGCTGCTGGCGCTCGACAAGATGAAGCTCACCGATCAGTTGAAGCCGAAGATCAAATGGGTGGCGACCGGCGGCATCGTGCAGGATTCCGTCGCGAAGGGTGAGTCCGAGATCGCGCTCGGCCCCTATCTGAGCGACATGCGGAATCCCGGGCTGGACGTCGTAGGGGCGCTGCCGCCGGCGGCGGCGCCGCCGATCGACATCACGGGCTTCATCGGGACCGGTGCGAAGGACCCGAAGGCGGCGCGGGCGCTGCTCGATTACCTGAAGTCGTCTGAAGCTGCGCCCGTGTATCAGGAGGCGAAGATCTTTCCGGCCCGCTGATTGGGCCGGTCTTCACGCCGCTCCGCCGCCTGTTCACGACCGGCCGACTGTGAGCGACGTGATCTGCGAAGTCTGTAAAACGCGGCGGAGGCTGTAGAGATCGCATCCGTCGCGCATCAATCGCTGCATCTTCGCTCACACGGTAGGTCTTCGAGCCGACGCCAGCCTTTTTTCAACCGCCCCGCCCACGAGCGATGCTTGTAGCTGATTCGCTAGGGTAACTTGGTCGGATCGCCGGCCGGGTCGCCCATCTCCTTCAAGTACCTCTGCAACTCGGACGGGATGCAGGTAAAGTCGTCGAGCTGCTGGTTTGGAATCCAGCGGAAATGCACTTCCCCGATCGGCAACTGTTGGGTATAGAGCTTGGGGTCGTCCATCGTGAGCGTCAGCGTCATATCGTTCTTGCTGTCCCGGTGAAACCGTTCCTGCACATGCGCGTCGACGCTGTGCGGATAGCCGGCCCTGTTGACCCAGGTCTCCGGAGCGATCCCGGTGGTATCCACGACGAAGGTGTAGTCGTCCTCCCAGTGCCCAATCGAGTAGCCGTTGTACTTCGGATCAAGGACGTCCTTGCCCCTGCCGCCAACGTTGATCGGAAGGGTTCGCCCGTCGGTCCACACCTCACGCCAGAGATCCATGTACTGAAGCAGGATGAAGGTGCGGCTCGGCGTCATCGCGATCGTCATCCCGCGATTCTCGTTGGTCATGTTTTGAGGAAAACCAAACGGATCGCAGTACCGGGCGTGGGGATCGTTGGTGCCTCCGGGACTGAATCTGCCGATCGGCTTGTTCCGGGCGAACATCTGCTGCCCTAATGGCGTGAATGGGGGTGCCGTCGGCTCGGCATTGCCTCTGCCTCTGCCCCTGCCCCCCGGAACATTGGCGCCGGAGTCCGGTCCTGCCCATGTCCCGGATAGATCGCGCTTCGGCGCAGGGCCGCCGTCGCCAACGGCCCTGTCGGCCGGGTAGTACTTCCACGGAGAATGCGCCGCAGCGTTCTGATTGCCTTGCGCCGCAGCCAGCGCCGCAAGGACCAGCGCGCCCATCACGCCCGCGAGTACGCCTGTGTACGAATATCGCATCATCCTGCCCCTCGTCATCTCGTTGCGCCGAACTCAGAAGTCGTACTTGATCCCGAACTGCATGATGCGCGACTCGCCGGCCTGCGACGTGATGCGCCCGAAGTTCCCGGAGCTCCAGTTTGTCGTCGGCGCGCCCCAGTTGAAGTGGTTCAACAGGTTGAACGTCTCGAGTCGCAGCTCCAGTCGGTCGGTCCCGAAGGGAACAAGCCTCGAAATCGCCAGATTGATCTGCCAGAACGCCGGCCCCACCGCGATGTTGCGGGTGAGATTGCCGACGGCGCCAGGCGCCGGCAGCGTGAAGGCGTCCCGGTTGAAGTAGTTGAGAATCGGAACGCCGCGTTTCAAGGCGTCGCCGGAGGCGTCTTTGCCTGGACCATAAATGTCCACGCCTGGGACGCCATCGGGCCGCTGCATCGTGATCCCGTTGAAGGCGCGGTCGACGCCGCTGACGATGTTGAGCCGGTCCCCCGAGCGCGCGGTGAGGATGCCCGACACGCGCCAGTTCGATGCAAGAGCGCGCACGACCCGCTGGTTGACCCTCGGTGTCTCGTAGGCCACGTTGAGCGTCCCCAGGTGCTTGCGATCCTGGTCGCAGTAACCGGCGTCCAGATTCGGATTGTCCGGATCCGTGTAGCCGGAGCTGATCTGATTGAAGGCGATGGCGGTCGCCGTGCCCGTGCACTTCGACAGCGTGTAGCTGCCATTGAGGCTGACGCCATTCGCGGTCCGGTTCCGGGCGGTCAGCTTCAGGCCGCGATACTTCTGCCAGCCGACGTCCGAGTTGAGATCGAGCGCGCCGATCTGGGCCGCCTTGATCGGATCCTGCTGCGACAGCCTGCGCCGTTGATCCAGGTTCGACGTGGTCGAGCACACCGGATAGGAGACGGGACCCGTGGCGGTGTTGAGCGTGCAGGGGCCGAGGCCCAGGTAGACGCCGGGATTGAGCGCCGTCTGTGCCCACAGCCGGTCGGAGTAGCTGCCCAGATAACTCGCGGACACGCCCCAACTGGCCCCCAACTGCTGCTCGACCATCACGTTCCACTGCTGCGCCCGTGGTGAATTGATGTCCGGATCCATCGAGCCAAAGGCGCCATACGGGATGTAATTGACGTTGGGGTTGACGACGATCGGGTGCGGATCGCCACCGAGGGCGCCCCAAGGGTCGTCCATGCGGCCCGGCGGATCGTTGATGAGCGAGCGGTTGCCGAACGGCGGCGCTCCGGCATTGATGTTGTGGTACTCGCCGGCCATGAAGTCATACCCCATCGAGTATGACGAGCGCACGGCTAGGCGCCCGTCGCCGTGCACGTCCCACGCCCAGCCGGCGCGCGGCGACAGGTTCCACCACTGGATGTTCAACCCGGTTTTCCCGGACGGGAAGCCGGCATCCCCGGGATAGATCAGTCCCGGCGGCGCGTTGACGAACACCTTGCTCCTGACGCCCTGATCGAAGTTCTGCTTGTTGAAGATCACGACCGCGTCGTTGAGGACGTTCTGGCCGAAGTACGGCTCCCACCGCACGCCGCCGTTGACCGTGATCCGATCCGACAGGCGCCACGTGTCCTGTCCATACAGTCCCAGATACGTGTTGCTGACTTTCAGGAAGTTGGGGCCGCCCATCTCGAGCTGCTTGACGCGTCCCAGCAGAAAATCCGCAAGGCCGAGCCCGGTGATGCTGCCGTCGATGGTCCAGACGCCGCCGGTGCGCGAGGTCGATAGGCTGTCAAGGTTCCAGTGCTGCACGTTGGCGCCGACACCGAACTGATGGCGCCCTCGCACCACGGTCAGATCGTCGGCAAACCCATAGAGCTTGTTGAACGTCCTCCGCAGCGTCGTCCCGCCCGCTTCGAGGTTGAAACCGTTGGTGACGGTCATCGAGAGCTGGTCGCCTGGGGGATAGACGTACATTTTCACGCCGAGATCGGGCGGGCTGACAAAACCGGGATTCTGGCCCCGTTGCAGTCGCGTGTAGTTGTACGTGCCATGGATCGCGTTGACGACCGACGCGCTCAGCACCTGGGTGTAACCGAGAGCCACCGCGTGGAGCATGTTGTCGGTGCCGACCCCCGACGTCTTGAGGAGGTTGTCGCCCGGGCCGGTCCACGGTGCGGGGTCCTTCGTCTTGCTGCCCATATACCGGCCAAAGATCAACTGGTTGTGGGTCATTTGGTAATCGATCCTGGTGATCGGCTGATACTGGTTGTCGTCGTTGGCGACGCTGTACGTGACCTGGCCACAGGGATCTGTGGTCTTGGGAAGCTTTGCGGCGAGGCTCAGCGCCGCCGGGCTGAAGCGCGCCGGACTGATCGTGTTGTTGACGAAACCAGCGGCAGCGCTGAGGGTCACCTGCTTCCCCGAGTTGCAGGCTGGCGACGTGAACGTGGTGAAGTCGCCGGCGAGCATCTGGGCCGTTGGCACGTACGCAATGTTGCTCGCCGGAACCTGACGCAGGACGGTGCCCTGGTAGGCGCCGAAGAAAAAGAGCTTGTCGTGGATGATGGGGCCGCCGAGCGTGGCGCCGTACTGGTGGCGCCTGAGACCGTCATCGACCTGCTTGCCGTCGGGGCCGACCGGGGCGAAATGATCCGGCGCGTTGAAACGACGATCGCGCAGGAACTCGAAGGCGTCGCCGGAGAACCGGTTCGCGCCCGACTTGGTGACGGCGTTGACCGACGCGCCCGACTTGACGCCGTTCTCGGCGGAGAGGCCGCTCGTGGCCACCTGGAATTCCTGGAGCGCGTCAGGGAAGGGCAGCGGCAGATTGGAGTTGGACTGCGGGTCGTTGTATGCGGCCCCGTCGAGGGTATAGGCGACGCCGAACGGCAGGCCGCCGGCGACCGAAATCAACACGCCGCCGGAGATGCTTCGGGTGCTCGCCGTGCCGGTCTGCACCGCGGCGCCCGCGAGCACGATCAGGTCGGTCACCTGGCGACCCTGCAACGGCAACTCCAGGATCTGCTGGTTGTTGACGACTGAGCTGATGCCTGCGCTACGCACGTCAACGAGCGGCGCCGCCGCCTCCACGGTGACCGACTGCTCGAGGGTCCCAACGTTGAGCACCGCATTGACGGTCGGCGTCCCGCCCACCTGCAGCACGATGCCGGTCTGCACGTAAGTCTTGAATCCTTGGAGCGCGACCTCGAGCCGGTACGGCCCGGTGGGAAGGTTCGTCAGCAGGTAGCCGCCGGTCGAATCGGTGACGGTCGTGCGAACGAGGCCGGTGTTGGTCTGCGTCACGGTAACGCTCACACCGGGCAGCACGCCACCGCTTTCATCGCGCACCGTGCCGCTCAGCTGCGCGGTCCCTTGCGCCCAGGCGGCGCAGGCGGTCAGCAGAAGGATCAAAATGCCACGCGAACAACAGGTCAGCCAGGGCTTCATTCTGTGAACTCCTCGTGTCCTGAGCGTGATGTCATCCCCTTCAGGCCCAGCTGAATCCCTGCTTGCCTATCGGGATCGATCGGATCCGTTTACCCGTCGCCGCAAAGATCGCGTTGGTGATCGCGGGGATGATCGGCGGCAGCGCGGGCTCGCCGAGGCCTGTCGGCGGATTGCTCGTCTTCAGGAAGTGGACCTCGATCTCTTTCGGCGCCTGGTTCATCCGCACGAGTCGATGCTCGTTGAAGGTCGCCTGTTGCGCGCGGCCGTTGACGAACGTCGTCTCCTGCGCCATGACGGCACCCATGCCGTCGATGACGGAACCCTGCACCTGATGCACCGCATTGAGCGGGTTGATCACCTCGCTGCCGATGTCGGCGGCGACCCACACTTTATTGACCTTGACGCGGTTCTGCGCGTCGACCGACACCTCGGCGATCTCCGCGAAGTAGCCGAGATGAGCGTAGAGGAAGGCGACGCCCATGCCCGTTCCTTTCGGCAGCTGACGTTTGCCCCAACCTGATTTTTCGGCCGCCAGCTTCAGCACACCCTTGGCGCGGTCCGCACTGAACGCGTCGCGCGTGTTCGGCAGCAGCTTGCGCGGCGTGTCGAGCAGTGCCACGCGGAACTCGATCGGATCCTTGCCGGCCGCGTGGGCGAGCTCGTCAATGAAGCTCTGATAGACGAACGTCGAGCCGTTCGTACCCGGCGCGCGCAGCGGTCCCGTCGGAATGCCCATCGGCATCAGCGACGCGCCGAACGAGAAATTCGGGATGAAGCCGGCGGGGAAGCCAGCCGCTGGATACGGCGTGTTCGGCGCGAACTTCTCGCCGTCGCCAAAGGTGACGTAATGCTGCTGCCACGCGACGATCTTGCCCGCCGAATCGAGTCCCGCCTTGAAGTAGTTGTAGCCGGCTGGCCGGTAGAAGTCGTGCGTCAAGTCGTCCTGCCGCGTCCACAGCAGCTTCACCGGCGTGCCGTTCATCTCGCGCGCGATCCACGCCGCTTCCGCCATGTAGTCGTTCAGAATGCGGCGTCCGAAGCCGCCGCCCATGCGGACGAAATGAACGGTGATGTCGCTCTCGTTCATGCCGAGCGACTGCGCGATGACCTGCCGTCCTTCGCGTGGCGTCTGTGAGCCGACCCACACTTCCAGCTTGCCGTCCTTGAAATGCGCGGTGCAGTTCTGCGGCTCGAGCGGCGCGTGCGCGAGGAACGGATAGTAATACGCCGCTTCGACTGTCCTCGCCGCGCCCGCGAGCGCGCGTTCCGTATCGCCGTCGTTGTAGAGCTTGATGACGGGGGGCTGCTGCGACAACTCCTGCGCGCGTTTGTCGAAGACGGACGTGTTGTTCGATGCCGTTGGCCCTTCGTTCCACGTGAGCTTCAGCTTCGCCCGCGCCTGCTGCGCATGCCACCACGTGTCAGCGACGATGGCGACGCCGCCATGCAGGCTGACACCCACGCAGCAGACGGGATACGTGTAGGTCAGGTCCGGACCACCGGGAACGATGAAGGCGTTGCGGACGCCGGGAAGCTTCCTAATCTCGTCGATGTTCGCAGAGGCAACCTTGCCTCCGGGCACCGGGCACTTCTCATACGCCGCGTAAAGCATCCCGGGGAGCTTGGTGTCGATGGCGTAGAGCGGCTCGCCCCGGACGATCTTTGGTACGTCCTGGTTGCGCGCTGCGGATCCGATCACCCTGTAGTCCTTCGGATCCTTCAGTTTGACCGTCTTGAGATCAGGGGTCGGCAGCGCCGCGGCTTTGGACGCAAGCTCGCCGTAGCCGAGCGTGCGATTCGATGCCGTGTGACGCACGCGGCCCGATGCAGTCGCGCACTCCGACGGCTGCACGCCCCATGTCTGCGCCGCCGCTGCGACCAGCATCTGCCGCGCTGCAGCACCGCACTGGCGCAGCGGTTCCCAGTTGATCGGTGTCGCTGTGCTTCCGCCGGTGCGCTGTACGCCAAAGCTCTGTTCGTCGAGCGGCGCGTTCTCAATCGTCACGTCCTTCCACTCGACGTCGAGTTCGTCAGCGATGATCATCGGCAGATGAACCTTGGCGCCCTGGCCTCCTTCGGGGTTCTTGCCGAGGATGGTTACCTTGCCGTCGGGGCCAATCTTCAGAAAGGCCCACGGCTTGTAGTTGGCGCCGCCGGCCGGCAAGCGGCTGCCTTCCTGCCCGAGGACGTCTGCGGGATCGAGATAGATCGCGATCATCATGCCGCCGCCCGCAAGAGCGGTTGCGCGGAGGAAATCGCGGCGCTTCATCGGATCACCTGCGCAGTCGTTGCTGTCGGCGTGGCGTTGCCAGCGGCGCGATGAATTGCCTCGCGAATGCGTGTGTAGGTCGCGCAGCGGCACAGATTGCCGCTCATCGCCAGATCAATGTCCGCGTCAGACGGATGTGCATTGCGGCGCAGCAGCGCCGCGGCGGACATGATCTGTCCCGCCTGGCAGTAGCCGCACTGCGGTACGTCGAGCTCCTCCCATGCCCTCTGCAGTGGATGCGAGGCATCCGGCGAGAGCCCCTCGATCGTGGTGATCGTCTGACCTGCCGCTCTCGAGACCGGCGTCTGGCACGAGCGCACGGCATTGCCGCCCATATGTACCGTGCAGGCGCCGCACTGGCCCAGGCCGCAGCCGAATTTCGTGCCGCGCAGATCGAGCACGTCGCGCAGCACCCAGAGCAGAGGCATGTCTGCGGGTACATCAACTGTGACGGGTTTGCCGTTGACGTTGATCGTGAAAGGCATGGCTGATCCTAAGGCAAGCGCTCGTGTTCGGCGCGAAGAAAAAACGCACCTTCGCTGACGACCTGGTCGCCGGAATCGAGGCCGCTGGTGATGGCGATTTCGTTGCCCATCGTGTCGCCGACCGTCACCTCCCGCGGCACGAATCGGCCAGGTGTGGTGGAGACGTAAACGACCGTTTGCGCACCGACCGACTGAACCGCGGCTTTCGGGACCATCACGACGGGACGAGTGGCCCCTGCGCCGAGGTTGACGTCCACGAACATGCCGAGCCGCAGTCGCTGGCCGCTGTTTGGCACCTCGGCGCGCAGCTTCGCGGTCCGCGTTTCAGCCTGAACCTGTGGGTCGATGTACTGCACGCGTCCCCGCAGTTCCAGCCCTGGATACGCCATCGTCGTCACCGCGACGGGACTGCCGACGCCGACGCCGGCGAAGTCGCGTTCATACAGATCGGCAACGACCCAGACCGTGGACAGATCGGTGACCGTGAACAGCGGTGTCGCCATGTCGATGTTCAGTCCGGGATTCGCACTTCGCTTGGTGATCACGCCGGCGATCGGCGCCTTCACATCGAACGTGGTGACGACGTCGGCAGGGGAGGCGAGCCGCTGCGCGCGATCCTCGGGGATGCCGAGCAGGCCCAGTCGGGCACGCGCGGTCTCGAGCATGCGATCCATTTCCGTTGCCTGCGCCGTCATCTGCTCGAGCTCCTCGCGGCTGGCGGCGCCAATGGCGTAGAGCCGCTGCGTGCGTGTGAGCTTCAGTCCGTGGGCGTCGCGATTAGCTTTCGCGGTGATGAAGGCGGTCTGAGCATCCGCGAGATCCGGACTGTAGACCGTCGCGATCACCTCGTTCTGCATCACTCGTTGTCCGAGCTCCGCCTTCACCTGTGTTACGCGACCGGCCACGAGCGACGTGACGTCGACGTTCTTATACGCGTTCGGTTGTACTACGCCCGGCAGGTGCAGCCGCGTCGCCGCGGTGCCTTTCGTGGCTGCGACTGTCTTGATGCCGGCGCGTTGGATGGCGTCCGGTGTCAGGGTGATCTCATGACCCGGCCGCGATTCGGAATTCGGGGTCCGGGATTCGTTTGCGGGCATCGCGTGGTCGTGCTCTGCGGCGGCTGGCGGCGGAGCCGGTTTGCTGCACGCCGAGACGAGCAAGACGACGATCGCGATTGGTCTTTTCAACGGATGTCTCCACGAGCTCGGCGCAGGGCGACGTGCGCCTGGTATGCGCGCTCGAGCGTGTTCGTATAGGCCGCCTCCACGTCGAGATAGCGGCGCTGTTCCGCGAGCAGATCCGTCAGCGGCGTGCGTCCAAGGTCGTATGCCTCGAGCTGGACGTCGACGTTCTGCCGCGCGAGGTCGCGGAGGCTCGTCGCATACAAGTCGACCGCGCGATGCGCCTCGCGATCGCGAACGATCGCGGCGTCGAGCTCGGCCTGCGCCGCCAGTTGACGCGCGGCGAGCAGCTCCTGCTGACCGCTGCGCTCGGCCTCCGCCGCGGCAATCATGCCCTGGTTGCGGTTCCGCAACGGCAACATCACATTGGCGCCAATCGTCACGCTTTTGAAGTTGCCCTGCACCGGTACGAGGCGCCCGGCGGGGTCGAATCCGCGCTGCGCGAACCCGTAGCTCTCGCGTCCGTAGTTGCCGACGAGCGACATATCCGCGCGGCCTTCGCGCCGGGCCTGATCGACTCTGTCGCTGGCCAGCGCGACGCGGGCGGCGGCTTCCTGGATGTCGGCACGCGATGCGACTGAAGCGGCGGGTATCGAGGATGAATCCTGTCCCCTTACGAGTTGCTCGAGCGAATCCCGCAGCACCAGCGGCGTGTTGGCGGGCATACCGACCAGCGCTTTCAATTCAATCGCCGCCGCGTCGGCGTCGGCTTGCGCGAAGGCGAGGTCCGCTTCGATGCGGCCGGCCTCGACGGCCGCGATATTCGCATCCAGCTTCGGGATTTCGCCTTCGGTGACGCGCGCATCGAGCAGTTCGCGCGTGCGCCGCGCCGCAGAGAGCGCTTCGTTCATGATCTCCACGTTCCGGCGCGCGGCGAGCAGCCGTCCCGCCTGTTCGCGAACGCTCGCGGCGAGCATCCGCTCGCGATTGTCAATCGCCAGGGTCGTCGCCTTCACCTCGTTCTGCGCAACACCGACGCGGCCGCTGCGGCGATAGAGTTCCAGTGGCCATTCGACTTCGAAGAGCGCCAGATGCTGCTCGCCGGTCATGAACATCTGGCTGGCGGACAGCGTCGGGTTGGGCCGCAGCCGCGCTTGCGTCACCTGTCCGCCCGCGGCTGTGATTTCCGTGCGCGCCGCGCGAAGCTCGGGCGAGCGTTCGAGCGCCGTTACGACCAGCTGCTCGATTGTGCCCTCCCTCGACTCGGCTGGGGACACGTCCTGGGCTGATGCGGTCGCCGCCAACGCGATCGACGCAACGGTCAGCATCACCACACGTTTCATTGCACGCTCCCCTTAAAGGCGGCCGATCCGCGGCCGGCAGGTCCGTTCCACTCGAGCGTCATGTCCCATGCGCCGGACATTCCGAAGCTTCCTGCGGCCATATAGACGCCTGGCCGTCCGCCCTTTTCGATCGATGTAGTGCCCGTCATCGCCATCCCCGGCATCGTCATGTTGGCGTTCAACCGCACGTCGCCGACGTCCACAAGCCGTCTGTTGCGTGCTGATCGGAACTCGATGCGGAACTGGTTATCGCCCGCCTTCAACGCACCGGTATCGTTGGACAAGGTGATGTCGAGGTCACCGGATCTGACGGTCTGCAGGACCGCACCCGTCGGCGCTTCGGATTCCGCGGGCGCGGCGGACGTCCGATCGCGCATCCACCACGCGCCCGCCCCGATTGCGAGCAGGATGACGATGGCGACAGGGACCCACCGCGGCAGCACGAAGGTCGGCGCGACGGCGGTTTGCTCCGGCCGTAACCGGTACTCCTGAATCCAGTAGAAGAGTACCGGCGTGACGAGAAGCACGTAAATGAGAGAGGACACCATGCCGCCGAGCACAGGTGTCGCCAGCGGCTTCATCACATCGGCGCCAACGCGGTTGCTCCACATGATCGGCAGAAGTCCGGCGACGACGGTGGAAACGGTCATGATCTTCGGTCGGAGGCGGAGGAGAGCGCCTTCGACGATCGCGTCGTAAAGATCGCGTTGCGTGATTCGGACGGGTCCGCTCTCGCCGTCCTCGCGTGCTCGTGCGGGACCCGCGCTACGCTCCGCGACCTTCTTGTCGAGCGCTTCCTGCAGGTAAATCACCATCACCACGCCGGTTTGTACGGCGGTGCCAAACAGCGCGATGAACCCGACCCACACCGCGACCGAGAAGTTGTAGCCGAGCAGCCAGAGCAGATACACGCCGCCCGTCAGCGCGAACGGCACGGTGAGCAGCACGTGCGCCGCCTCCAGCGCCGAGTGATATGTGAAATAGAGCAGAAAGAAGATGACGACGATGGCGATCGGAATGACCACCTGCAGCCGCTTTCGTGCGCTCACCTGATTTTCGTAGCGGCCGCTCCAGCCGACGAAGTAACCCGGTGGCAGTGTTACGCGCGACGCAACCGCGGCCTTTGCATCGTTGACGAACCCACCCAGATCACGGCCCTGCACGTTCATCAGCACGGTCGCCAGCAGCAATCCGTTTTCCGAGGAGATCATGGCAGGCCCGCGCGCCTGCTCGATATCAGCAACCTGCGAGAGCGGAATCTGCTGACCCGTCGGTGTCGCGACAAGGACGTTTCCAAGTGCCTGTGGATCGCTGCGGTACTCGCTCGCATATCGCACGCGGACCGGGAATCGCTGTCGCCCCTCGAGCGTCAGCGTCAGGTTCCGCTCGCCGACTGCAGTACGGATGACGTCCTGCACAGCGGAGACAGTCAGTCCATAACGAGCCGCGCGCTCACGATCGACGCGGACGTTCAGGTATTGCGAGCTGGTGAGCGGCTCCGGATAGACGTTCGCCGCGCCCTGAACAGTGCGAAGAACATCCGCAACCTGACGTGCCGTCTGCTCCAGAGTCGGGAGGTCGGATCCATAAATCTTCACGCCAACTTCCGAGCGGATGCCCGTGGACAGCATGTCGATCCGATTGATGATGGGCATCGTCCAGATGTTGGTCACGCCGGGCAGCTCTGCGGCGGCGCTGAGCTCGGTGCGTATCCGGTCGAGCGTCATGCCTGGCCGCCACTGCTGGCGCGGCTTCAGATGAACGATCGTTTCCGTCATGTTGAGAGGCGATGGATCCGTTGACGTATCCGCGCGGCCGACCTTCGCCACGGCATACTCAACTTCCGGAAAGCGCATGAGGGCCGCGTTCTGTCGTTTGGCAATGTCGGTGTTCTGTTCGAGCGAGATGCTCGGATCCGTAACCGGCATGAAAAGCAGATCGCCTTCATTGAGGGGCGGCATGAACTCGCTGCCGATCTGCATTCCGAGGAACACCGCGCCTGCCAGCACCGTCGTGGCCGCCAGCATCGTCAGCCCGCGGTGGGTGAGCGCCCACTCGAGGGTTGGTCGATAGATGGCGCGAAGCGCGCGCATCAGCGGATTCGCCCCCTCGTCATGCAACTTGCCTTTCAGCAGCAGCGTACAGAGCACAGGCACGAGGGTGATGGCGATGATCGTCGCGGCAAGCACCGCGAAGGTCTTCGTAAACGCCAGCGGGTGGAACAGCTTGCCTTCCTGACCGGTCAATGCGAATACCGGAACGAAGGCCAGGACGATGATGGCCATCGAAAAAAACACGGGCCGGCCGACCAACTGCGCGGAATCGAGGACGGCCGCACGTACGGCGGCGCGGTCGCGCGTGTCGATGCCTCGACGCTCGACGTATCTGAATGCGTTCTCGGTGACGACGATGCCGGCGTCCACCAGCACGCCGATGGCGATGGCGATGCCGGCGAGGCTCATGATGTTCGACGTGATGCCCGCGTAGTACATCGCAAGGAACGACATCAGCACGGCCAGCGGCAGCGGCAGCGTGACGATAAGGATCGACCGGAAGTGCATCAGAAACAGGATGTGCGCAAGCGTCACCAGCAGCACTTCTTCGACGAGCGCACGCCGCAGAGTGTCCACCGACTGCGAAATCAGCGCCGAGCGGTCGTAGAAGGGCACGATCTTCACGCCCGCGGGTAGTCCAGGCGCGATCTGATTGATCCGCTCTTTTACTGCGTCAATCACCTGTTGCGCGTTTGCCCCACTGCGCATCACCACGACGCCGCCAACCGCTTCGTTGCTTCCGCTGACGAGCGACGCGACCCGAAATGCATCGCCGATGTGCACGCTGCCGAGTTGCCGGACGTACACAGGGACACCGCCGGGGGCTGCAACGACGATGTCTTCGATGTCGCTGACCGATTGCAGCAGTCCGACGCCGCGCACGATGGACCACGTGCCATTGGATTCGAGCACGTTGCCGCCGACGTTCTCGTTGCTGTTGCGGACCGCCTCCACGACGTCGCCGAGAGACAGGTTGTAATTGCGAAGCCGCGTGGGGTCGATGTCGATCTGATATTGCTGAACGTGACCACCGACCGATGCGACTTCGGCGACACCCGGCACGGCATTCAATTGATAGCGGATGAACCAGTCCTGCAGCGTCCGCAGGTCGCGCAGCGAGTGGCGATCGCTTTCGACCATGTACCAGAACACATGGCCGACGCCCGTCGCGTCGGGCCCGAGAACTGGAACGGCGCCTTCGGGCATCTGACTGCCAAGCAGACTCAGGCGCTCGAGAACGCGGCTGCGAGCGAAGTACTGATCGACGTTGTCTTCGAAGACGACGTAGATCATCGAAAAGCCGAATGCCGACTGCGAGCGGACGACGCGAATGCCCGCGAGGCCGCGCAGGTTTACGGTGAGTGGATAACTGACCTGGTCCTCGACTTCCTGTGCGCTGTGTCCGGGCCAGTCCGTGAAGACGATGACCTGGTTGTCGGAGAGGTCGGGGATCGCGTCAATGGGCGTCGCGGTCGCCGCCCACCATCCCCAGGCGGCGAGAGCAATCGCGAGCCCGACGACGAGCGCGCGGTGCTTCAGCGACAGCGCAACGATTCGGTTGACCATTCGTGATTAGCGATTAGCGATTCGTGATTGATGGTTCGTGATTGGTCGAGGCGCGCTAGGTGTTGCGAAAAATCACAAATCACAAATCCAGAATCACTAATGGATACAATGATTTTCGCAGATTTGGTGGTATTGTGGCGGCCATCGGGGAGCAGGAGGATTCATGAAAGCGTTTGCACGCAGCATGGCGGTCGCGGTGGCTGGCCTGCTGGGCGCAGCGGCGTCCGCGTCAGCGCACCATGCCGTACAGGCTGTCTTCGACGTGAATAAGCCGATTACCGTGTCAGGTTCGATCACCAAGGTCGAGTGGATTAATCCGCATTCCTACATAAGCCTCGATGCGAAGGACGAAAAGGGTACGGTGCAGCACTGGGTCTTCGAGCTGGCCGGTCCGGGCGCGCTCCGTCAGGCCGGACTCTCACGTGAGGACCGCGGCGGTTTGAAGCCGGGCGACATGGTCAAAATCGAGGGTATTGCCGCGAAAGACGGGACGACCACAGGGTTTCTCAACAAGCTGTATTTCCCCGACGGCCGCGTGTTCGTGCTCGCCAACAAGGATCCGTACGCGCGATGAAGTGATCTGTGTCGCTCGTCGCTCTTGTTCACTGGATCAACGAAACCGGCTTCAGCAAGTACCTGCGTGAGAGCGAGCTCGCCTTTCCGCTCACGGAGGCGATTCACCTGATCGGGCTCGGCATCTCGGTCGGCACGATTGTCTGGGTCGATCTACGACTGCTCGGCAAGGTGATGCGTGACGTTCGCGTCAGCGAAGTCGTCTCGCGTCTGGAGCCGTGGGCGATCGGCGGCTTCACGATCATGTTTGTCAGCGGCATCTTTCTGTTCCTTGGAAAGCCGGACAACTACTACAGCACCAGCGCGTTCAAGCTGAAAATGCTGCTGCTGCCGCTCGCAGGCTTGAACGTGCTGTTCTTTCACCGCAGTCTCCTCCCGACGATAGTGGAGTGGGATGATCGTGCGACGCCGCCGTGGCAGAGCCGGATGGTCGGCGCCGTTTCGATGTCGCTCTGGGTCGTGATCATCGTGCTCGGCCGCTGGACCGCGTACTTCGCCGACCCGCTCTACCGCTCGATGCAGCTGTTCTGATGTATCGCGTGCTGCCGCAGTCGTTCTTCGAATGGTGCGCGGCAACGCCGCTCGGGAAGTTCATTGCCGCCTCGGTGTGGACGATGCCGATCCTGGAGACGTTCCACATCATGGGCCTGGTGCTGCTGCTCGGAGCGGCGTTTACGTTGAACCTGACAGTGCTCGGTGTTGGTGTGCGGATTCCAACCGACCGGCTCGCACGACAACTCTTCCCATGGGCGGTGGGCGGACTGCTGATCGCCATCGTTACCGGGATCCCGATGTTCATGTCCGCAGCGCCGCTCTACGGCCATAGCGGGCCATTTGCCATCAAGATGTCGCTGTTGCTGTCGGCGATTGTGTTGCAGACCGTCAACCACAACGTGCGCGGCATGTACGGATCGAAGGTCGGGCGCGTCATCGCGTGCCTGACGCTCGTCTGTTGGTTCGGCATTGCCTACGCCGGACGCGCGATAGCATTTTCGAATTTATTGGGAATGCAGCCTTACTGATCTGCCGGGTGCAAAAGGACCGGCCTACCACTTCCGAGAGGGTGGTCGAATGCGAAGAGTTGTCTTGTTCGCCGCGCTCGTTGTCATGTCCATTTCTCCCATTGGCGCGCAGCGGCGTGGCGCCGTGCCAACGCGGCCGCAGCCGGCTCCAGCCGTCGATGTCGCCGCCGTCCTCAAAGACGCGGCGAATGCGCTTGGCATGCTGCGTCAGGCCAACCGCATGGATGCGATCAACACGATGGAGTTGTGGGGCACCGGCACGTCGTACGCGCTCGGACAGCAGTACCACGCCGACGGTCCGTGGCCGGCATTCAAGACCGAATGGCACGCGACGTTGAGCTACGCCGAGTCGGCGATGCGCGTTGATATGGTCCGCCACAACCCGGACGGTCCTGGCCCAATCCAGGGCGGCGGATTCCTGCCATTGGCGGCGCCGCAAACGCTCATCAGCGTGGTCAACGGCAAGAACGCGTGGAATGAGTCGGAGATCGGGGCTGGTCTCATCGCCGGAAAGGGCGTCGCGACACCGGCATTCGGCACGACGCAGGATCGACAGGTGCTGCTGTGGACGCTGCCGTACGGCGCCATCAAGGCAGCGATGGCGGCTAAGGACAAGGCAATCGCCACCATCGAAAACGGCGTGACGGCGGTGACGTTCCCGCTTCCTGGGCAGCTCGCCGGACTCACCGCGCGCATGACACTCGACGCCAACAAACGTCCGGCGAGCGTCGAGACAAAGCTCGATAACCCCGTCCTCGGCGACATGGTGAGCGAGACGAGCTTCTCGGACTACGCGCTGCTCGACGAGGTCCAGACCGACGTCTACGTCCCGGGCCACATCGTCCAGAAGCAGGGCGGGTTCCCTGTGCTCGACATCAAGGTCACCAGGAGCGATACCAACAATCCGTACGAGATCTTTCCGGTGCCGGATGCGATCTCACGCGCCTTCGCGCAACCGCCCGCCGCGCCGAAGGTCGATGTCTCGAAGATCTCCGACGGAATTTATTACCTGTCCGGCGAGAGCCACAACAGCGTCGCCGTCGAGTTCCGCAACTACGTCGCGGTTGTGGAGTGCCCGTTAGGCGATGCGCGCGCCAACGCAGTGATCGCGGCGGTGAAGCGAGAGATTCCACGCAAGCCTATTCGCTACGTGGTCAATACGCACCACCACTTCGATCATTCGGGTGGCCTGCGCGCGTGTGTCGCCGAGGGCGCGACAGTGTTGACGCAGGCCGAGAACAAGCCGTACTACGAACGCGTCTGGTCGAATCCGCATACGATTGAGCCCGATCGGCTCGCCAAGCGACCGCCGCGCCAGCCGGTGATCGAGCCGGTGATCACCAAACGCGTGCTCGCCGACGGCCGCAACTCGCTTGAGATCTATCAGATGGAAGGGAGCAATCACGACGCGTCGATGCTGATTGCGTATGCGCCCAAGGCGAAGCTTCTCATCGAAGCCGACGCCTACACGCCAGGTGCGGCCAATGCGCCGCCGACTCCGCCGAGCAAGGAGATGCTCGTGCTCGACGACAACATTGCGCGGCTGAAACTGGACGTCCAGCAGATTGCGCCCATCCACGGTCGGCTCGTCAACGTTACGGAGTTCCGCCGTGCCGTTGGTGGTGACAGTACACGTTAAGAGGTGCGAAGGTGTCGAAGGTGCGAACTGTGCGACGGTGCGTCCGGGGTGCGATGTGCGACGGTGCGTCCGAGGTGCGATGTGCGACGGTGCGTCCGAGGTGCGATGTGCGACGGTGCGTCCGAGGTCGCACGCGGGGCATGCGTTCGGGATTGCTTTTCCGAGGCCGCGTTTGGGCGGTATGCTGCGACGCTCGCAGGGTCTGCCGAGATATGCCGATCGGCCTATTGTTAGTTAGACACCTGAGGAACCGTGTATATCCCCACACCCTTTTTGGTTGAGGACCGAAAGGTCATCGTGGCCTTCATGCGGCAGTTCGACTTCGCCGCCGTCGTGTCGCATTCCGATGCCGGACTCGTAGCGTCCCATGTGCCGGTCCTGATTCGCGAGGTGGGCTCGGAGCTCCATATCGTCGGGCATGTGGCTCGTGGAAACTCGCACTGGCGGTTGATGGAGAGCCAGGCGGAGTCTATGGTCATCTTTCAGGGGCCTCATGCCTACGTGTCGCCTACCTGGTACACGGCGTCGCCGGCGGTCCCGACGTGGAACTATGCAGTCGTGCATGCCTATGGCGCGCCCCGGGTGCGGGAAGACGCCACGTTCATCGCCGGAGTCGTCGAAGAGTTGACACGGCGCTACGAAAGCGAGCGTGAACACGGTTGGTCGACTGAGGCCGTGCCCGCAGAGTCATACGGGAAGCTCCTGCACGCCATCGTCGGGTTCGACATCGCCGTCTCCCGATGTGAAGCCAAGTTCAAATTGGGTCAGAATCGGTCGGCTGAAGATCGCGCCGGAGCGATTGCAGGCCTCGAACGCGAGTCCTCTCCGATGGCGCTGGAACTCTCGAAGTTCATGAGATTGTACGGACAAGGTGTCTGACACGACGCGACTGTTTCACCCTCGCCACTCTCGCACCTTCGGACGCACCTTCGCACCTCGCACCATCGCACAGCGCAAAACGATTAGTATCACCCCGTGCGTTCGTCTCCCTCCGCGTCCGTCCTGGAAGTTCCCATTCGCCGCACGATTCTCGACATGGACCGGCAACAGTGGCTGGTCCTGTTTGCGGCGTGGCTGGGATGGGGCTTCGATATCTTCGACAGCCTTCTCTTCAACTACGTGGCGCCTACCTGCGTGCCGGTGCTGCTTGGCATACCGTTCGGTACGCCGGCCGCTGCTGCGGCGACGCTACGGTGGACGGGCATCCTTACCTCTCTGCTGCTGATTGGGTGGGCGACCGGCGGCATCATCTTCGGCCGGATTGCCGATCGTCTGGGGCGCACGCGAACGCTGCTGCTGACGATGACCATGTATTCAATCGGCACAGCGGCGTGTGCGTTTGCGCCGAACATGGCGACGCTCATCGTCTTCCGCATCGTTGCGTCGCTCGGTATCGGTGGCGAGTGGGTGTGCGGCGCGGCGATGGTGGCGGAGATCGTGCCAGAGAAGCGGCGCGTCGATGCCGGAGCGCTGCTGTACTCGGCCGCGCCCGCCAGCCTGTTCCTCGCGACGTTCCTGGTCTACGAGATTCAGGGCGTGTACTTCAAAGCGTCGCCTGAAGTG
This sequence comes from Vicinamibacterales bacterium, assembly GCA_035492455.1. GTDB lineage: Bacteria > Acidobacteriota > Vicinamibacteria > Vicinamibacterales > UBA2999 > Gp6-AA40. The sequence continues at coordinate 26,860 of DATJJE010000044.1, forward strand.
GCGTGGCGGTACGTGTTCCTGACCGGCCTCATTCCGGCCACTCTGACGCTGCTGGTGCGGATGTTGATCAAGGAGCCCGCGCGGTGGATGCAGGCGGTGGAGCATGCGCGGAAGCCGGCAACGGTGTCCGAGCTGTTCACGCCTGTCTATCGCGCGCTGACCTTCAGCGGCGCGTCAATGGCGATGATCAATCTGCTCGTCTGGTGGAGCGTCAATGCATTCATTCCGGTTGTTGCCGTCGGCCTGGCGAATCGCGCATCCGCTGGCGCATCGGCGGTCAACGCTACCGTGATGGCCGAGCAATGGAAGGCGTTAGCCACCAACGCGTTCGCGCTTGGCACGCTGGTCGGCGTCCTGCTGACCATTCCGACCGCGAAGTACCTCGGCCGGCGGAACATGTACTTCCTGTATTTCCTCGGCGGCGCGATCTCGATCATGGCTGCGTTTGGGCTGCCACTGTCGCCGATGGCGCGGCTCTATATGTACTTTCCGATCGGCGTAACGGTCTGGGGAATCACGGCGTCATTCGCATTTTATTTGCCGGAACTGTTTCCGACGCGCCTGCGCGGCACCGGCTCGGGCTTCTGCTTCAACCTCGGACGGTACGTGGCAGCTATTGGTCCGTTCGTCGTCGGCGGCATCGCTGCGCGCGGCGTCAACGCGCTCGATTCCGCAATGACCGCGCTCTTCTACTGCGGATGGATTCCAGCAGCCGGGCTTCTGCTCATGCCCTGGGTTGTCGAGACAAGAGGACGCGCGCTTCCCGATTAATAATCGGAAGGTGGCGAACCGACTCGCAGCCGAGCACTCTCCCTACCTGCTTCAGCACAAGGACAACCCGGTTGAGTGGTATCCGTGGGGCGCCGATGCGTTCGAGCGGGCGCGGGCGGACGACAAGCCCATCTTTCTTTCCATCGGCTACTCGACCTGCCACTGGTGCCACGTGATGGAGCATGAGAGTTTCGAGAGCCGGCAGGTGGCGGACGTGCTGAATCGACACTTCGTCGCGATCAAGGTCGATCGCGAGGAGCGGCCGGACGTCGATCGCGTCTACATGACGTTCGTGCAGGCCACGACGGGATCCGGCGGGTGGCCGATGAGCGTCTGGCTGACGCCGGAGCTGAAGCCGTTCTACGGCGGCACCTACTTCCCGCCCTCATCGAAATGGGGAAGGCCCGGGTTCGTCGACATCCTGAAAGAGATCGCGCGCGCCTGGGAGGAGGATCGCGGGCGCATCGAGCATTCGGCGGAGTCGATTACCGAGCGGCTGCGCGAGCTTGGGCACGACGGCGGCGGCCGAGAAGTGCCGCCGGCCGCAGCGCTTGACGAAGGAGTGCGGCAGTTTGCGTCGTCATTCGACGCGCAACGCGGTGGCTTCGGCGACGCGCCGAAGTTTCCGCGACCGACGGAGCTGCTCTTTCTGCTCCGCGAGCATGCGCGGCGACTGGGACGGGAAGGGCAGGAAGGGCAGGAGGGGCGGGAAGCGCGCGACATGGTGCTGGTAACGCTTCGAGCGATGGCGCTCGGCGGCATGCGCGATCACATCGGCGGCGGATTCCATCGTTACTCGGTGGATGGCAACTGGCGCGTTCCCCACTTCGAGAAGATGCTGTACGACCAGGCGCAGCTCGTCCTCGCGTATCTGGAGGCGGCGCAGGTGTCGGGCGATTCTTTCTTCGCCGACGTGGCGGCCGACACGCTGGCCTACGTCCAACGCGACCTCACAGACGAGGCGGGCGGATTCTATTCCGCCGAAGACGCCGATAGCGTTCCACCGGAACAGGCCACCGATCCATCGCCTCACAAGATGGAGGGGGCGTTCTACGTCTGGCGCGACGAGGAGATCCGGGAGGTGCTCGGTGCGGACGCCGATGTGTTTCGCATCCGCTTCGGCATCCTGCCCGACGGCAACGCGCCATTCGATCCGCAGAACGAGTTCACCCACAAGAACCTGCTCTACACCGCCCGCGGCATCGACGAGGTGATGTCGGCGACCGCACAGTCGCGCGAGGAGGTCGAAGCGGCGCTGGCGCGGGCGCGTCAGAAATTGCTCGACCGGCGCTCGACGCGTCCGCGGCCGCATCTCGACGACAAGGTACTGACGGCGTGGAACGGGCTGATGATCGCGGCGTTTGCACGCGCCGCACGATTGGGGTCGGGACTCATTTCGAGTTCCGTAATGAGTCCCGACCCCGTTGCTGTGGCGCGGCGCGCGGCGCTGTTCATCTGGAAACACCTGTGGAACCCCGAGACCCGCACGCTGCTGCGCCGCTACCGGCGCGGCGACGCGGCGGTCGACGGATACGCCGAGGACTATGCGTATCTGATCTTCGGCCTGCTGGAGCTGTTCCAGGCCGACGGCGACCCGCTGTGGCTCGAATGGGCCCTGATGCTTCAGCGCCGGCAGGATGAACTCTTCGCCGATCCAGTCGAAGGCGGATGGTTCAGCACGACCGGCAGGGACGAGACCGTGCTGCTGCGGCTGAAGGAAGACTACGACGGCGCAGAGCCGTCTGCGACGTCAGTCAGCGTGATGAACCTGCTCACGCTCTCGCACCTGTTGGACGACGACGGCTTCGAGCAGTCGATCGACAGGGCGCTCGGCCTGTTTGCCTCGCGCATCCAGCAGGGGGCGCGCACGGTACCGATGATGATGGCGGCGCTCTCGACTTACCACGCCGGGATCACGCAGGTCGTATTCGCCGGCGATGAATTCGGCGACGTCCTTCGCCGTCGCTATCTGCCGTTTGCGATCACGATCCCGATCCCGAACCTTGAAGGCCCGCGTCGATCCGGTCTGGCGAAGCTCCTGCCGTGGATCGGGTCGATGGTCGGCCGAACAAATGAGCCCATCGCCTACGTATGCCGCAACTTCACGTGCGAGGCTCCAGTGACGTCGGCGCGCGAATTAGAAGCGAAGCTGTAGACCCGCGTTGACGGCGCGCCCCTCGAGCGGCGCCCATTCGTCCACCGCCCATCGTCCGTCGCGCAACGGAGCCGGGCGTAGCAGCGGATCCCACTTCGTCTGGCGAACATCGGCTAGATCCTCCGCGTTCACGTAGACAAATGCCGGTCCGATCCGTCTCGAATACAGCGCACCGAGGATGACGTACGGCCGGCCCTTCAACCGGAACGGGTTGTCTTCGAGCGCCTGACGGCCGGTGTAGTAACCCTCGAATCCGAAGTTACCGGCTTCAGACTTCCACAGGAGATCGAACGTCGCCGTATGCCGCGGGTTCAGCGGAACGTCGCGTCGGCCGAGTCCGCCGTCGTCAACTTCCGTCGAGCGCAGGTACATGTAGGTCGCGATGAAGTCGACTTCGTCCTCGTGATACCGCGCAATCAGCTCGCCCCCGTTGTTTCGCGTCGGCATCTCAGCGTTGACAATACGCGCGGCATACGGACCCGAATCGAGCGGACGGAAAACCTGCGCTCTCGAGATGCTGGAGTGAAACAGCGTTGTCGTCACTTCGAGCGGCTGCTTGCGCCAGGTGATATCGGTGGAGAAGCTGTTGGCGTCCTCGGGGTTGATGGCGCCCATCGGTGCAAGCACGGAGAGCCCGGTCGCATCGCTCTCCTCCGTGAACGGTGATGGTGCAAAGTGACCACGGCCTCCGGAGAGACGAACCGTCCAGACCGATTCGGGACGCAGCAGAAGAGAGAGACGGGGACTGAAGAAGGTGCCGAAGGCGGAATGATGATCGATGCGAGCGCTCGCCGACGCGGTCAGCCACCGCGACAGGACGTAGTCGTCCTGCGCGAACACGCCGGGAATCGTGTACGCGTATTCGAATCGAGGCACATCGAGGGGACGGAAGCGTTCGCGCTGCAAGGCACCGCCGGCCACCCACGTGTGCCCCCCCGCCGTGCCCGTCATCGACAGCTCGCCGAAGCTGGTGGACGAGCGTTCCCGTTCGAGAACCTGTCCGAACGTGTGGTCGTGCCGCTGCGAGACGGTGCTTGCGCGAAGAGAAACGACACGGCCACCAGGCAGCAGGAATCGGCCCACCATGCCGCCGTCAAACTGGCGCGTCGCCAGATTTTCCGGATGGAAACCCGCACCGCCCCGGCGGTTCTCATCAACGGCACCAAAGGTCGCGAAGATCGATCGGCCAGCGCTGTTGTCCCACGATACGCGAGGTCGCATCTGCACGCGGCGGAACATCGGCAGGTCCGACCAGTGGTCGCCATTCAGGTCGGATCGCTCCTGCCAGTGGGCACCTCCCAGAACGCTGTAGCTCCAATGGTCGTTCACCGGTTCGGCGTACCAGACCGCTGTATCGGTCCCTCGATGTGATGTGCGGTTCACCAGCAACTGATGTTCGGCGACCTTTGGCCGCCGAGATACCAGGTTGACGACACCGCCGATCGCGGACATTCCGTACAGCGCGGAGGCAACGCCTTTGATCACCTCCACCTGGCCAAGATCCATCGGCGGAATCTGCAGAATGCCGACCGAGCCCGATTGCGCGCCGTAGAGAGGCAGACCATCGGCGAGAATCTGCGAATAGCGGCCGCTCAAACCGAGGATGCGCAGGCTGGCCCCGCCAAGCGCCGGCGACGTCGTCTGCATCCGCAGTCCATTGGTCTCCGCCAGCAGCATCGAGACGTCGCCCGGCGACATCGCCGTCTTTTCCATGACCTCTTCCGGCGGCACCACCTCGACCCGCAGCGGGATATCCGCAATCCGCTGATCGGTGCGCGTTGCCGACACGACGATGTTCTCCTCGACCGCCGATTCGGGCTCGAGCGTCACCTGGAGGCGCGACTCCATGCCGGCGCGAATCTGCACCTGAGCGGCGCTCGGGTCGAAGTCCTCCTTCGTGATGACAACATCGATGCGCCCGGGCGGCAGCGACAAGGTGACTATTCCATCAGGACCGGTAGTCACCTTCATGCGCCCCACGGTGACTTCCGCTTGCGCGACTGGACCCTTCTCGTTCTGGACGATGACAGTGAGCGTGCCTGTTGCCTGGGCGTGCGCGACAGTCGCCGCTGCGAAGACGGCAGCGAATGCCAAGCAGAGGTTGCGCATAGACTAAGGATGACATGAGCGAGTACGTCGATGAACTGCACGACGGCCCGGAGGACCCGGAGGAGGACTACGTCAAGAAGCAGTTCAGCCTGCTGATGTATCGACTGCGCAAGCTCGACTCGAAATCGCGCGCGCGTCTGCAAAGCGATTTCGCACAGAAGATGATCGACACGACGCTCACGGTGGACACGCCCAAGGGACCGCTGTCGTTCGTGCTCCTCGGCAAGACCTCCGGCGGACGCGCTTTGTCGCTTTTGACGAAGCAGCCAGCCACGATCGAATGGATCGACCGCTTCGACCCGGGCAGCGTGTTCTGGGACATCGGAGCCAATGTCGGAACGTTCTCGCTCTACGCCGCCCTGGCCAGGGATACGCAGGTCGTCGCCTTCGAACCGGCCGCGGTCAATTATTTCCTGCTTGCCGCCAACTGCGAGGCGAACAACTTGTTCGAGCGCATCGATTGCCTTCTGCTCGGCGTGGGCCGCGAGCGGATGGTCGATCGGCTGGAGGTCTCGCAGTTCCGGTCCGGACGATCGTTCAGCTTCCGCGGGAAGAACAGCGAGTCCTTCGGCGCCAAACAGGCGGCCATTGTCCTGTCGGTCGATCAACTGGTCGACGACTACGGCCTGCCGTGCCCGAACTACATCAAGATCGACGCTCCCGGATCATCGGAAGCGATCGTCGCCGGGGCGGCGGGCACTCTCCGCCGGCCGGAGTTGCGCCAGGTGCATCTCGAGATTCGCGAGCAGTCCAAAGGGGCGCAGCGCATCATCGACCTGTTGAAGGAAGGCGGCTTCGCTCCGGCAGGGAAAGAGATGCATGGGGGAACGTCGGACGTGACGTTCTGCAGAGTAAAGTAGATCCGGCGGTATGAATATTCAGATCGACATCTGGCTGCGCGGCGATAATCACGCAACCACAGAAACCATTGCACCTGTCGCGCGAGAGCCGCGCGCGTGGACCGAAGGCGATGTTGCCGCCGTCCTCATCGGCATGCTGCGTGCTATCGATCGCGCGAAGAACCCCGACGCGCCCGACGATCGGCCGGTCGGGTTGCGCGGGTTCAGCTGGATCGTCAACCCGTTCGAATCGGGCGGTGTGGTGATCGCGCTCGAGATGACGCTCGGCGCCGTCGTCGCGGGACCGTTTGATGTGTCGGAAGGCGCTCTGTCGGGAATGATTCAGCGCGTGATGGAAGCGGATCGTGCGGCGCGAACAACGGTGCATTGAAATCGGCGTCGGTCGGCGGCTTGCGCCGCCGACCGGGCCGGCCAGGTGAAGGCTGACACGGTATGAGGGTGTGCGGCCTGAGGAGGCGGCGTTAGAGCGCCGGACTCGTTCACCTGGCGAGTTGAGACACCAGCGTACTGGGTTCGCGTCGCACACTCAAAATCTGAGTGCATCACACTCAGATCATTGACTTAAAAGCGATAGGTATATAGGGCTTTCGTCGACAGCCGCCGGTCCTGCGTCGCAAACTGCGAGAGCAGCGGATCATCCAGCCAGTTGTGCGTGTAGACGATGTAGATGTCGCTGCCAGGACGCACGATCCAGCGGAAACGCGACTGCCAGCCGGCCACGCCGCTGACAGTGTCGTACTGGATGTTGTTCACCCACGTGACGAACGGCGTGAACTGCAGCTCCGGCACGACGCGGTACAGCCGGGTGTTGAAGCGAGCCTGAGGAAGGTCGATCGAGTTCAACTCGGCGGCCGTATAGACGAACAGCCCGGGCGTCAGGCGAAACGTGACGTTGCTGACGAACTCCTTCCGCGTCCCCGAGTAGAAGTCGCCTCCCTCGTAACGGCCATCCCAGGCAACCTTCCGGCGGTTCGACGTGCGCCAGTTGACCTGGTACCGAAGAAAGTCGTACGACGACCCGAGCGGCAGCGTCATGCGCCGCCCCGGTGAGATGTTGAGGACGAACGGCGAATCGAGGTGCTCGCTATGCGGGATCACCTGCAGTGCGAACCTGTCGTTGTCCGCCGTTTCCATTTGAAACGTCTGAATCGTGAAGTTCCTCGCAATCTTCCGGTTGTCGAGGGTCGTCTGGATGTCGGCGATGACGAAGAAGTTGTACTGCCGGATGGTGCGGTTGTTACGCGGCCTCGGCCCGAAGTTCACGTACGGCACGTATCGCCGGTAGGCGCTTCGGGTGACAAAGCCGACCGCGGGATTGAAGTTTGCCTCGACGGTGCGGACATCGAGATTGGCGTCCCACCGGTCGTTGGGATAGGCGAGTGTCGCGCCATACGCATGCGTGGCGTTTGAGGGGCCGGGCTGCGTCGCGTTCAGATACCAGCCGCTGAATGCGAGGTTCTGGTCGCGGTGGAACGACGAGGTCGCCAGCCGGAAGTCCAGCCCAAGCGTTTCCCGTGTGTCGGCGCCCACAGCGTGCGGGTCGCGGCGCGTATAGGTGCCGCCGACGTATGACTGCCGCAACAGCCGATGCTTGAGCCGCGCCACGGTGAAGTTCTCGCCGACCAGCCCTTTCTCGTCGCCAGTCCGTACGTTGAGGATGCCGACATCTTCACCCGCGAGCTGACCTGTCGCCTTCGTGCCCCAGAGAATGCCCTGCTCGTTGCCCGCATCGGTGAGACCGATGCGGCGGCTGAAGAACGGGTTGACGATCAGATCGCTGCCGGTTTCGGCGCTGCGGAAGCCACCATTGCCGCCGGCGCCCGCGCCCGGGCTGGCGAAATCGAAGAACGTGGCGCCGTCGAGGAAGAAGTCGCGCTTCTCCGGATACAGCAGCGAAAAGCGGGTGAGGTTCACCTGCCGCTGATCGACCTCCGTCTGAGCGAAGTCGGTGTTAATCGTCAGGTTGGTGCGCAATGCCGGCGTCGGGTTGTAGAAAAGGTCGACGCCCGCGTCGCCGGTGCCGTTGATCTTCTCTCGCCGCGACGGCGCATCCTGCGCGCTGCCCAGGACGAACGGCTTGATATCCAGTCCGTGCCCCTGTGTCAGGTTGCTCAGTCCGGTCACCCGGCCGGCGTTGGTCATGCGGGTCACGCCCTGATTGCGCGCCCATCCCATCCAGATGCTCTGCTCGTTCTTGCGCGACAACTGCCGCTCGACGTTGATTCCCCATGAATCGCTGCCCGGATTGAAGTTCAGCGTGCGGAAGGGAATCTCGATCTCGACCGTCCAGTTGTCCGGATGCCGCTGCACGCGCTCGTTCCAGATGCCGTCCCATTGCCGGTTCTGGCCGTTGATTCCCATCAGCGCGTCGGACATTGCACCAGACGGGTTCGTCTCGAAGAAGTAGCCGGTGCGGCCGTCGAGGAACGTGTCGATGGTCCAGCGGATCTTGTCGTCCTGGTTGAGAAACTCGTCCCGGCGCTTCTGATAGCGCGTCAGGTGCAGGCCGGCTTGAGAGTCGTAGCAGGTGACGCCGATGTAGATGTTGTTGGCGTCGAAAGCGATGCGAAATTCGGTTTGTTCGGTCGCCGGCTGTCCGTTGTCCGGATCGATCTGGACGAAGTCCGTAGCGACCTCGGCGCGGCGCCAGACCGGTTCGTCGAAGTTCCCATCGAGCGTGATCGATTCCCCTGGCGCCAGCGGTTCGGCGCCGATGGTCCGTCGCTCCTGCGCATTGGGACGAGCCGGCTGCTGTGCAAGGGCTGGAACGGCGGCGAAAACGGCAAGAAGCGGACAGAGCAGTCGCGTGCTGCGAAAACAGTCGAATGTCATCAGGTCAGGGGATCCTTGGGCCGTAACGTCTTGAAGTCGGAAAGGTTATTGTATCCGCTAACCGATGCTGAAGGCGATTGCTGCTGCCCTGGCGCTAGCCTTGCTCGGCGTGCAGGGCAATTCGACGCGCCCATCCCGGCCATCGGGATTCGTATTCGACGACATCTACCGGCAGCATCTTGTCGGCGACGTTGGACACCCCGAGCGTCCCGAGCGGCTCACCGCAGTGCTAGGCGGGCTCGAGAAAGCCGGGTTGCTCAACACGCTCACGCGGATCCCCGCGCGTCCCGCTACGGACGATGAACTCGCGCTTGCGCACGACCGCAGCTACATCGAGCTGGTGAAGCGTGAGCTCGCCAACGTGCAAGGGGTCAAGGAGCTGAGCACGGGAGATACCGACGTGACACGCGAGTCGCTGGCCGCTGCTCGCGCTGCGGCAGGCGGTGTCATGAACGCCGCCGACGCCGTGATGTCAGGCCGGGTGAAAAATGCCTTCTGCGCGGTGCGGCCGCCCGGCCACCATGCAACGCGCAACCGTGGCATGGGGTTCTGCATCTTCAACAACGTCGCCATCGCCGCCCGATACCTGCAGAAGGTCCATCACGTTGGCCGCATTCTCATCGTCGATTTCGACTACCACCACGGCAACGGCACGCAGGACATCTTCTACGACGACGACACCGTCTTTTACTTCAGCACGCACCACTACGGCGCATATCCCGGGACGGGAAGTGCTTCCGAAACAGGAACAGGCAAAGGGGTCGGCACGACGCTGAACGTACCGTTGGCTCCTGGAGCCGGTGATGCGGAGATCCTGGCGGCATTCGAGCAGAAGCTCGTGCCTGCTGCCCGCCGTTTCAAGCCCGACTTCATTCTGGTGAGCGCCGGCTTCGACGGCATGCGCCGCGACCTGCTCGGTCAGTTCGACATCACGCCAGACGGCTACGCCGCTATCACAGGCGTGATTCTCAGGCTCGCCGATGAGCTCTGTCAGGGTCGAATTGTCTCGGTGCTCGAGGGCGGCTACCGTCTCGACGGACTGGCGGAGAGCGTCGCCGCGCATGTCGGGGTGCTGGCGAGAAAACCGTGACATGGGCGGTTGAAGATGCGCGCGCAAGATCGTCAACGCTGCGCTGGAATCTCCTTCTCGCGTTCACTTCGGTAGGGATCTGGCTCGTCACGGTCGTCGCATCGCGAATGGGCGAGCCAAACGGAGGCTTTGGACCGTACGTGGCCTTTCGCGGCATGGTCGAGGGCTTCACGGTCAAAGGCGGCGATGAGCTGACGCGTGTGTCGCCGTTGTTCCCGGTGTTGGCGTGGCTACCGTATGCCGCGTTCGGCAACGTACTCGTCAGTCTCTATGTCGTCGATGCGTTCGCGATGGGCCTGCTCGTCCTCGCCGCATGCGCGCTCTGTGACCGGTACGGCGCGAACCCGTACTTGAAGGCGCTCGTCGCGGTCAACATCCCGCTGCTCACACGCTTTGCCAAGATGACCGCGTTGGTGCCGGCGGATCCTTCGCTATGCGCATGTGCCGCCCTGATGTGCGCATTCACCGCCGCTTACGCATCTCGACATGTCCTGCAGGGTGCGGCAAGCGTCGCGGCGGTGACGCTCTCGCCAATAGGCATCGCGGCGCCGCTTTCTGCGGTGGTCGGCGCGCTTCGCTCGAGGACCAATCCCACGCGGATTGCCGTTCTCTATGGCCCGCCGGTTGCGATCTGGTGCGTCGTGCAGTGGTGGGCGCGCGGCGGCCTCGCCGGTGCGGTCGCCGACTTCATGCCGAGCCGCCTCATCGCGTCACTCGAACTCTGGCGCGAGCCGATCTTTGTCACGCTCGCCGCTGCAACGTTCGTCACCGCTGCCGGCGGGCTGATCATTGCACCCCTGCGGCGTCCGTCATGTGTGGCGAGCCTGTGGCGCGGAACGCCTGAGGCATTTGTTCTGCTCGCGGTCGTCGCCATCAGCGTGGTCTCAACCGGTTCGCTGACCGTGTGGGGCTTCCTGCTGCCGGTCTGGGTGCTGCTATGGACCGCCATTCCGGACGCGCTCAGTGCGCGCGATGCGCGCGTGTGGTGTGTGGCAGCGACACTCGTGACGTTGGTTACGCAGATTCCGTTCGCCTATTCGTCGTCGGCATCGTACGACGTGACCGTCCATGCGTACGCTGCCTATCGCGGAATGGCGTCAGCACGGGCCTCGGCGTTTACAGCGCAGTGGCTCGCGCCGATCGCGACACTTGTCGTGGTCCTCGGAGCGGTGGCCACCCAATCGTTAACACACCTCGAGGTTGCGGCTACGCGCGTTCGGCAACGAGCGAAGGTTGATCCGTATCTGGTGGTCGCACTGCTCCTGATCACGCTGGGAATGCTGCTTCGCCCCAATCATGGACCTGCCGTTGACGAGAACGACCATCTCGATCAGATCGTGAGGTTTGCCCACGGCGACTGGTCCCGCAACGCGGCGCTGACGATGCTGCCGGGGTTTCACGCATTGGTAGCGCTGGTCGTGGCAGCAGTGGGAGCGACCGAGGCGTCAGTACGCGTCGTTGTCTTTGGTCTGTCGCTCGTGGCAGTGCTGGTATTTCACGCACTGGCGCGACAGATCGAGATGTCAACGGCTGGCATCCGCACGCTGCAGTTCACGCTGTTGCCGGTCCTGTTCCAACAGTTCTTTCTGATCTACACCGACGTGACGTCGTTGTTGTTCGTCCTGCTGATGCTGCTGCTGACGGTGCGCAAACACAACGCCGCCGCCGGACTGGTCGGCCTCGCCGCGCTTCTGATACGGCAGGACAACATCGTGTGGCTGGCGTTCGCGGTCGTGTGGTCTCACGTTCGCGAGCACGGCTGGCAGCGGCGACCGTTCGCCGAACTGGTGAGGCGTTACGCGACGTTCATCGTGAGCGGATGCGCCTTCGTCGGCTTCGTTGCGATCAACCACGGTCAGGTGGCGTTGGGCGACGATGCGGCTTCGCACCCGGTTGGCGTGTTCGGCGGGAACGTATTCTTCCTACTCTTCCTCTCGGGATTCGTGTTTGCGCCTCTGTGGTGGAGCTATCGTGCGAGTGCGGCTCGCGCGGTGTCCCGCTGGATGTGGGTTGCGATCGGCGCCGCACTGTTCGCGGCGTACTGGTTTGGTTTCGTGGTCGCGCATCCCCACAATCGCGAGCGCACCGACTACTTCCTTTCCAATGCCGTTTTGATGTTCATCACTGCCACGGCCGGTCGGCGTCTGCTCGCATTCATACCGGTTGCGATTGCCGCAATCGGGTTCGCGGTTGCACCGATGCAGCGTGGATGGCGGCTTCTCCTTCCGTTTTCGGTGCTGTTCCTTCTGCCGGAATGGTTGATTGCGCCGCGCTACTACCTGATTCCGTGGTCGTTGTTCATCGTGGCCCGCGACGTGGCTTCGCCGCCAGGCGAGCGTGTTCAGACACTCGTTTTCGCGGCGTTGAGTGCGTGCGCATTCGTGTTCGTCAACGGCCAGTGGGGGTGGATCTAGAAAACATCGCTAATCTTGGCGACGCCCAAGGTGCTTTGGCAGTTGTAGAGCGCTAGTCGACGGTTTGTCCGGGCTGCTGGCCCCAGGTGAAGCCGTCTTTCGGCCGCTTCAGCGTCACCAGCCGGATGCGGTGATCCGCGGCGTTGCGCCCCGGCGCGCCGCTGATGACCACGAGGTCGCCGGCCTTCAGCGTGTCGTGAGCGACGCCGGTATTGCCAAGCTGGCCGGTGCCGCCCCACTCGACGTTGTATGTCGTGACGGTGCCGTCCTTCTCCTTGACGTTGACGTGTACGAAGGAATGCGGATTGCGGAAGACGAACTGCACGATCTCGCCTTCAATCGTGATCGACTGCGTTTCGAGGTACGTCGCGGAGAAGGAGTGGTGCGCGAGCACGGGCGCCGAAAACCCGGCTGCGCTGACGATGAGGAGCGGAACGACGAGAGCACTCTTCATGGAGAGATGCCTTCCTTCAATCACCGACTGAATTCAAACGCCGACACCGCGTTGGTCGAGACCTCCACACCTGTACCTGACGATTGCACATCGCCACTCACCGCGTAAAAGCGGTTGCCGATCACCGCCGCCGCCACTCCATGCCGAGCAATGGCCATCGGCGGCAGCACCGTCCACGTGTTGCTCGCCGGATCGTACTCTTCGAACGTCCGGAACACCGTCTGCTGCTGCGGATCCTGGAACTCGCCGCCGGCGACGTAAATTCGATTGTTATACACGCCATAGGCAAGCGCGCTGCGCGTCGTGGGCATACGCGCACCGGGCGTGCCCCAGGTGTCGGTCGCGGGATCGTACACCTCAACGAGCGACGTGTCCGAGGCTAGGGCGATGAACGCGGCGCCGACACGTCCACCGATGACGTAGATCTTGCCGTTCACAGTACCTATGGCCGCGTGGTTCCGCGGCGTCGGCATCGGCGTGAGCTCTTTCCACGTGTTCGTCGCGGGGTCGTAGGCCTGGACGGTGCCGAGGCCGCGTTGCGGCGTGACCGGACTCAGAAAGTTCTCCTTCGCCCACGGCTGCGTCGTCGCACCGCCGATTACGTAGATCTTGTCGCCGACGGCGGTGGCAACGGCGCCGCCGCGTTTTATGGGCATTGGCGCGAGCGCCTTCCACGAATCCTGCGCGGGCGTGTATTCCCACGCGTTCTCAATCGGCACCCAGGCAGCACCACCGCTGGTCGGATACACGAACCCGCCGAACGCGTAGATCTTGTTGTTGTAGCTGGCGAGCGCCACGTGATGCGCGGGCAGCGCCATCGGTTTCTTTTTCGTCCACTTGTCGGTCGCGGGATCGTACTCGTAGACCACGCCGGCGGGTTTCCACAGCGGAATCAGGCCGGCGAACACATACAGCTTTCCACCGGCCGCGGCGCCGAGCAGCTCCTCGCGCGGCTCTGGAAACGGCGCAACGTTCTTCCACGTCCCCTGAGCAAGTGCCCTCGACGCGGAGACGAGAAGCAGGGCAGCGGTTAGAAGGAACACCAGCGGGCGCACGCGTGGCTTCAACATGCCGCGGAATGTATGCGCACGGTTCATTCGTGTCAATCCATTGCCGTTGCAATCACAAGTGAGGATGGCTAGACTTCGCGCCAATGTAAACGAATACGCGCACGCTCACCAACCACGAAGACACGAAGGTAACTGCGTGCTTCGTGAGATGCGAAGGGAGGAGTCGATGGTCCGGCCGGTCTCGACCCTGGCAGCACTGATCCTTCTCGCGGTGCCTCCGATCGCAGCGGCACAAGATGCTTCGAGCGGCACCATCGCCGGCATCGTTCGTGACGAAGGGGGCGCCGTGCTCCCAGGTGTCACCGTGGAAGCCGCAAGTCCCGCACTCATCGAACGCACGCGCACAGTGTTTACCGACGGCGAAGGCCGCTACCGGATCGTCGACCTCCGGGCGGGCACCTATACCGTGACCTTCACGCTGCAGGGCTTCAAGACCGTCCGGCGCGAAGGCGTCGACATCTCCACCGGCTTTGTCGCGACTGTCAACGCGGACCTTGGCGTCGGCCAGCTCACAGAAACGATCACCGTCACGGGTGAGGCGCCGCTCGTCGACGTGCAGGGCATGACGCAGCAGCAGGTGTTCACGCGCGACACCGTGAAAACGCTGCCCATGGGCAAGAACGCCGGCATCTACGCGGCGCTTATTCCCGGCGCCGCCCCGCTCAGTCCGACGCAGCAGGATGTTGGCGGAACGAAGGGGGAGGACACGCAGTGGTTCCGCATGCACGACAGCGGCCGCAGCACCCAGCTGCGAGACGGCATGTTCATCGGGACGCCGATGGGCGGCGCCAACTTCAACTCCGCCGTGAACCCCGCGACCATCGAGGAGGTCACCGTACAGCTTCCCGGCACGCTCACCGCCGAAGTGATGGGCGACGGGCCGCAGACCAATTTCGTCCCGCGCGACGGCGGCAACATCTTCAGCGGATCGTTCTCGAGCGATTTCGGCAGCAGCAGCCTGCAGGGCGACAACATCTCGCCCGAGCTGCGCGCACGTGCCGCCGCGCGGCCGGGCGATCTGCGGCAGCTGTACGATGTCGGCGGCGGCGTCGGCGGACCGATCGCCCGCGATCGGGTGTGGTTCTTCGCCAGCACTCGCTACAACGGCGCGTCAACCTACGCCCCGGGGAACTATTACAACAAGCTGACGGGGTCGCTCTTCTACGAGCCCGACTTGAGTCGTCCAGCGTACGACCGCAACTACTATCAGGAGCTCGGCGCCCGCTTCACGATCAAGGCGGCGGAGAAGCACCGCGTCACATTCCTCGCCCGCGACGAGCGCAGCTGCGCGTGCTTGCGCGACGTGTTGGTGCCGAGCGCGTCGGGCGCACTGAAGTCGCCGGAAGCATCGGGCGACCGCCGCTATCCCTGGGGAACGTACACGCTGCAGGCCGGCTGGACCAATCCGCTGACGAACCACATCCTGCTCGACGCGGGCTCGAACTTTATCGGGCGCCGCATCATCAGCCGCTTCGCCAACGACGGCAGGCCGGATGACAGTCCGAACGATATCGCGGTGTTCGATCGCGTCAAGAACTATTGGTACGGCTCACCCGGCGAGACGCTGAGCCAGGGTGTGGCACGCGGATATCAGGACTTCTCGGCAATGAACATCCGCGCATCAGTGTCGTACGTGAGCGGCGCGCACAATTTCAAGACCGGCATCCAGTTTCGCCACGCCACACTCGACAACAACTTCTTCATCAACCACGACGTCAGCTACACCTTCGCCGGCCGCGTGCCCGAGTCCGTTACCTACTGGGCAACGCCGTACCGCAACATGAACCGCGTGAACCAGGGAGCGTACTTCGCCCAGGAGCAGTGGACGATGAGCCGGCTGACGCTGAACCTCGGTGCGCGGCTCGACTTCGTCAACGGCTATATTCCTGAGCAGCATCTGCCGGCCGGACCGTGGGTGCCGGCGCGCGATTTCGCGCCGGTGAAGAACGTTCCCGACTGGAAGGACTTCAATCCGCGGGTTGGCGCATCGTACGACCTGTTCGGGAACGGCCGGACGGCGATCAAGGGGTCGATCGGCCGCTTCGTCCCGATTCAGAGCAACATCCCGATCGGCACCACCTCCGGCATCGTCTATCCGAACAACCCGGTGAGCGCGATGGTCATCAGTTCCACGCGGACGTGGAACGACAATGGCGATTACATCCCTCAGGAAAACGAGCTCGGCCCGCCGTCGGCGGCAGACTTCGGCAAGCCGCGCGTCGTCACGCGCTACGCGGATGACGTACTCCGTGGATGGAGCGCCGGTCCGTTCAGCTGGCAGGGCTCGGTGTCGCTGCAGCACGAGCTGACGCGGGGGCTCGCCGTCAACGCGGCGTACTTCCGGACGTGGTACGGCAACTTCTTCGTCACCGACAACCTGCTCGTCGGTCCGGAAGACTACGATAGCTTCTGCATTACCGCGCCGAACGATTCGCGGCTGCCGAATCCTGGCGCGCGAATCTGCGACCTGCTGGCAATCAAGCCGGCCAAGTTTGGCCGGCAGGATAACCTCGTGACCAACTCGCAGCACTACGGCAAGCAAAGCGAGATTCACAACGCGCTGGACTTGACCGTGAACGCGCGCTTCGGCGACGGCGGCCTGCTCACCGGTGGCGTGTCGCTCGGCAAGACCGTCTTCGACAACTGCGCGGTGCTTGCGAAACTGCCCGAAATGACAACGGCTGCGTTCGGTCCGTTGAGTGCGGATGCCGGACGAGCGAGCCCTCAGAGCGTCTGCCGCCTCGACCCTCCGCTCGGGGCCGAGAGCCAGTTCAAGCTGTCGGGTGCGTACAGCCTGCCGTGGGATCTGCGAGTGAGCGCGCTGTACCAGAACAACCCGGGCATCGATACGACCGCGACGTACGTGGCGACCAACGCGGAGATCGTGCCATCGCTCGGCCGCGACCTGGCGGCCGGACCGCGAGGTACTGCGAACATCGAGCTGATCAATCCACGGTCGCTCTATCGGGAGGGACGGGTCAATCAGCTGAACTTCGCGATTAATCGCATGTTCCGGATGGGCAATTCGCGCGTCCAGCCGCGGTTCGAGCTGCACAACGCACTGAACTCGGCGCCGATCCTTTCGATCAACCCGCGCTACGGCCCGGCGTGGCAGCAGGTCCGCACCGTGCTGGCGCCGCGGCTCGCCAAGTTCGGTCTGCAGATCGATTTTTAACGGAGACGGGCCGCAAAGACGCGGAGGCTCAGAATGGAGGACAAGGCAGGCATATGAGACAGGTCAACGTTGGCATCATCGGCACCGGATGGTGCGGAGGCATCCGGGCGGTCGCCTCGGCGTCGAGTCCCTGGGTGAAGGAGTTGCACATCGCCGAAATCAGGGAGGAGCGGCTGAAGGAGGTGGCGGCGCAGACGCGGCCCGTCACGGCAACCACCGACTACAAGCGTCTGCTCGAGAATGTGTCGATCGACGCGGTGATGATTTCCACCACGCCGGAAGGAACGCACTATCCCATCGCGAAGGAGGCGATGCTCGCCGGGAAGCACGTGTTCCTCGAGAAACCGATCGCGCTGGAGCTGGCGGAAGCCGACGACCTCATTCACATTTCGCGCGACAAACGCCTCCGCTTCACCATCGGCTACTCGCAGCGGTTCAATCCGAAGTTCGCGTATGTGAAGCGTTCGCTGGAGGACGGCACCATTGGCGAGCCGGTGAGCGCGCTGGTCAGCCGGCACATCACGCGTAGTCTCGGAAAGAAGATCAGCGGACGTGTACGCCTGTCTCCGGCGGCGATGGAATCCACGCACGACCTCGATTTCGTGCTGTGGTGTCTTGCGCCGCGCAAACCGATTCGCGTCTACGCGCAGGAAGTCGCGAAGATCATGCAGCAGCAGTACAACGCGCCCGACTGCGTGTGGATGATCGTCACCATGGACGACGGAACGGTCTTCACCGTCGGCGGCGGGTGGGTGCTGCCCCCGGCGTATCCGAATTTCTCTTCCACATGGATCGAGTTTGTCGGCACCGAAGGCGCGGTGATGGTGGACGACACGCACCGCGACGTCTACGTCACCAGCATGAAGGACGGCATCCGGTTCCCGATCTCGTCGATGCCTGGCGAGAAGGTCAATCACGTCTATGCAGGTCCGATGGAGGCCGAGACACTGCACTTTCTCGAGTGCGTTGCGACCGGTAAGCAGCCGCTTGTCACCCCGGAGCATGCGCGCATGGTGATGCAGGTGTATCGAGCGGCCGACCAGTCGGTCGAAACCAACAAACCCGTGGAGTTAACGACGACGGAGATTCCGGCGTTGGCGGCGACATCGACCTGATGGCCACCCACGAGACCGTTGCCGTCGAGAACGCGCCGCGAGCGGTTGCGCTCAGCACGACCGCCACGCGCACGCGGTGGTGGATGCTCGTCCTCTTCAGCCTCATGTACCTGATCTGCTACCTCGATCGGGGCATCATCTCCGTCGCGCAGCCCGAGATACGACAGGCCTTCGGCCTCACGCTCGGTCAGATGGGCCTGGTGCTGGCCGCGTTCACCTGGGCGTATGCGATCGGGCAGATTCCGGTCGGTTGGCTGGGCGATCGGTTCGGCCCCAAGCGCGTGCTGTCGGTGCTGATTGCGTGGACATCGACGTCCGCGATTTTGACCGGCGGAGCACTCGGTTTCAGTTCACTCTTTGCGGCCCGCTTTCTTCTCGGCATTGGTGAATCCGGCGCGTTTCCCGTCGCGAGCCGCGGCATGCAGCTCTGGTTCGCGCCGTCGGAGCGCGGCCGCATTCAAGGCGTCACGCACTTCTTCAGCCGCTTCGCGGTGGCCATTACACCGTTGACCGCGGGCAGCCTCCTCGTCGCCTACGGCTGGCGCGTGATGTTCTACGTGTTCGGGGCGATCGGGTTCGCGTGGGTTGTGTTGTTCTTCTGGTTCTATCGCGAGCGGCCCGAAGAGCATCCGAACGTCAATCGCGCGGAGCTGGCCGAGATTCGCGGGGTGGATGCCAGTCGTCGAATCGACGCGGCGAGTACGTCGCAGCAGAAGACGCCGTGGCGGCACATTCTGCTCTCGTCGAACATGTGGTGGATCGCGCTTGGCTACGCGTGCTTCTTCTTTGGAACGAACTTCTATCTGACGTGGTATCCGACCTACCTGCGCGAGCACCGCGGACTCTCCGTTGCCGCGCTCGGCATCTGGGGATCTATTCCGCTGCTCGCCGGCATGCTTGGTGACATCGTCGGTGGATCGATTTCCGATCTCATTCTGAAGCGCACGCACAACGCCAGGCTGGCGCGTCGCGGCGTGGCGGTGCCCGGCTTCATCCTCGCGGGTGTGTTCGTGATTCCCGCCGCGATGGTGGCCGGCACAACGCTGTCGATCGTGATGCTGTCCGCGTCGTTCTTCTTCCTGGAGTGGGTGATTGGTCCCGCGTGGGCGGTGCCGATGGATGTCGGCGGCCGCTTCAGCGGGACGGTGACTGGCGTGATGAACATGGCGGGAGCGCTTGCCGCCTCACTCACCGCCATCGTCTACGGAGCACTCTTCGGCGCCGGCTACTGGGTGGCGCCGTTCCTCGTCAGCGCCGCCGTGATGGGCGCCGGCGCAATCATCTGGGCCTTCCTGATCGATCCCGATCGCAGCGTCGTATAACGATTGGTTCGAACCGTTCGACACGTTCGAGTCGTTCGATTCGTTCTGACCGAAGAACGACCCGAACGACCCGAACGATCCGAACGATCCGAACGATCCGAACGACCCGAACGACCCGAACGATCCGAACGACCCGAACGACCTAGTTCGTCTTTTGCGCCGGCGTGAGGCTGTTGTAAACCGCCTCGACGAACATGTCCGTCGTCCACGGGCCGGCGTTTGAGCCGTAGCGCGTGTCGTAATCCGCCGTGAGGCGCGCGGCCTTCACCTGCGCAAGCGTGGCGCCGGCGTCGATCATCGCCTTCACCCGATCGCGGACGATGACGGTCATATCGCGGTACTCGACCACTTCGTGCTCGTCCGCAAGGAAGCCGTGGCCCGGAACAACGTAGGTGCCGCCTTCACCCTCGTGTTCGTAGTTGGTTCGGTTGAGGATGTCGTTGAGCGCCTTGATTTCGCCCTGCACGCTGCCGCCATTCTTCAGATCGATCATCGGGTAGCGCGTGAGATCGAGGATGTCGCCGGCGACGATCACATCAGCGCGGCGGAAGAACATGATGCTGTCGCCGTCGGTCACGGCGTTCGGTTCGTAGAACAGCTCGACGCTGTCGCCGTTATGCGACTTGCGGCGTCGCTCCTCCAGATACGTGTCGCCCGGCACGGCGTCTTCTGCAGCCTTCGCGTCCTGCATCCGATTCGTGACGTTGTTGTGCGCGATGATCGTGGCGTGGCGCAGCGGATCGGCGAACAGGCCGGTAACGGCGCGCGGCGCCGAGTTGACGAAGAACGATCCGGGCAGGCTCGGATCCATGCCCGCTGCACCGAGCTTCGCGTTGCCGCCTGTGCGATCGGGAAGGAAGCTCGTGTTGGCGATGAACTGAATGGGCCGCTCGCTGAGCTTGTCGATCGCGGCGATGACCTTATCCGAGAGCCTGCCGCTGCCGGTATCGACGACGAACGCACCCTGATCGCCGGTCTGCACCACGATGTTGCCGCCGTCGCCGACGAGCATGTAGACGTTGTTGCGGATCGGCAGGACGTGGATGTCCCCATCCATCGGCTCGGGATCGACCGCCTTGCTGGTTTCGTTCGGCTTTCCCGGCGCGGGCGAGAGCAGCGCCGTCTGCGCCGCGTCGCTGACGTTCTTTAACGTGTCAGCGAAGCCTGGATACATCGACGGGTCACCACTCATCGACGCGGCCAGTGGCAGCTTGTGGCGCTCGGAGTATTCACGGACGTACTGCTGCTTGCCGAACAGGTAGTGCGGCACCACATCCGGCGCGCGACCGACGATCTGCTCGCTGTCATCGCACGCATACAGCCACGTGCCGTGATCCACCGGCGTACGGTAGTAGTCGTTGCTGCGCACCATCGGTTCGGTGAGAAACACCGGATCGGTGACCACGGTCGTATTGGTCAGGTGATCGCCGTGGCGGACGAAGAACTCCGTCACCGTCGCTTGATCGCTTTCCGGCGTCCCGTTGCGGCGCAGCCATCCTTGCTTCAAATGCGTCGTCGTGACGACCAGTGCGTTGCCAACGTACTTGCCGGTGGAGAAGCCGCGGAACGTGTGCGGCGCCCAGGCGGGAGGATGCGAACGGCCGTCCATCCAGATGACGCGATGACCTTCCGTCACCTGCGCCCACCAGTGAATTGCGACCAGACGCTGCGTGTGTGCATCGCGCTCTTCCCACGCGCGGAAATTGCCGGTCGCGCGCATCTGATACGGCGTGACGTAGGCATCGCACTGGTGATGCCGCAGCGTCACACGCGATGGATCGTACGACAGCGCCCACAGTCGGCCGGATTCGTTCAGCGGGAAGCCGCCGTAGTCATTGAGTTCTGAACCGGGGCCCCGCTCCATGCCGTCCTCGTTCATCGTCGGCGTCCAGTAGCCGGAGATGTCGATAGCAGGCCCGGACGGTGCGTCGGCCGCTGCGGGGCCGGGAAGTTGCGGCTGTTGGCCCTGCGCGACCATGCTCGCGCCCGCCGCAATGCACGCACCGAGAAAGGCACTCAGACTCCTCATGTATCGTCCTCAACGTGCCGTGCACGGCGTCGGGTGCCAGCCGGTCGCATCCACCTTCTTGAAATGCGGACTGGTCCAGTACGGCGTTGTCAGATTCTCGGGATCGACAATCTCGGTGGTGACGACGAGCAACGATTCACCGCCTGGGACATCGAGCCGATCGAAGTACTCGGTCATCACGGTGTTTGCGCTGTACGGGACGCCGTTCTTGCGCAGATATCCCGGCTTCATGTTGGTGGTCACGACCTTCAGCGAGCCGCCGCGCAGCTGTGGCGCACCGCGATTCGGGATCGGCGACTGGAAGATGGCGCGCGGCTGATCCCACGACGCAGCCGATTGCCCCTGCAGAGTGCCTGCGCCCGTCGTGGTCCTGCCAAAAGCAAACGTGCGCGTCTGCGTGCCGGCGTCGGTTTCGAGCTTCAGCGCGTTGTCGTCCTGCCACGTGATATGCAGGCGAGTGGGCACGCGCATCAGGCCAGCGG
Organism: Vicinamibacterales bacterium; assembly: GCA_035492455.1. Classification (GTDB taxonomy): domain Bacteria; phylum Acidobacteriota; class Vicinamibacteria; order Vicinamibacterales; family UBA2999; genus Gp6-AA40. The sequence goes on from DATJJE010000044.1 coordinate 48,738, forward strand.
CGCCATATGCCTTGCACGGCTCTCCCGCCGCCTCATCTTTGGCGGGATCCCACATGTCGGCCGTCTTCTTGCCGTCAGCGCTGATCGGTATCGATACGTAGTCGCCCTTCGCCGGCGTGAACTGGCGATAACGCCAATCCTCGGTAACGAGCGACACCCAGTAGCCCGTGATGTCGAAGAGCGCCGACGCTTTTGCCGTCGGCGCAGCGGCAGGAGGCGGTGCGGTTCCGCGTCCTTGTGAGGAGACCGCGGCGATCGACAACACGAGAATCACGGCCGTCGCCGCGGCTCGAACTCTCACAGGCTTCACAACGTCTAGGTTGATTTTCTACGCGCGACGTTGATCTCGCTACACGCGTGCAGCACGTCCAGGAACTTCTGATAGTTCGCCTTGCCGACCACGAACGGATTGGCGTCGCCCTTCTTGGCCGTCTGCAGCTTGTCCGTCCAGGCGGCCATCGGCAGCATCAGCGGATGATTCTGCAGCACGACTTCGACGCCTGCCTTCTTCGCCTCCGTCTGGAAATGCTCGACCGATTTCACGTAGGTGGCGAGGCCTTCGTCGGAGATCGGGCCCGGCGTCAGGATGGTGCCGCCATAGAGTCCCGTCACTCTCGTTTTGCCGTTGTCCTTGACGGGGAAGATGTAGCCCGTAGATCCGGGAGTGTGACCGGGAATGAGCACCGGCGTGATCTTGAAGTCGCCGAGCACGATCGGCTGTCCTTCCATTGCGACTTGATCGTGTTTCGGCGCACCCTGCGGCGGCGCTGTCGGCTGCCCGTTGCGTCCCGGTGGAGGATTCTCGATCAGGTTCCAGTCCGCTGCCGATAGATAAACCTTGGTCCCGTACTTGTCCTGAAAGTACCGCGCGTTGCCAAAGTGATCCGCGTGCCCGTGTCCGAGCACGATGATCTTCACGTCGGCGGGATTCAGTCCGAGGGCCATAAAGCCGGGCAACAGCTGATTATCGAGATTGGCGGCGGGCAGCGAATCGATCATCAGCAGGCCCGCCGAAGTTTTTACGACGTACGCCGTCGTGCCGGTGTTGCCGATGGCGTACATGTTGTCGAAAAGCTGCGTCGGCTTGATGGGCGGGTCGGTCGCGGCGTTGGCGCGCGGCGCCTCACAGAAGAAGCGCTCTTCGTCGGCCCACATGGTGCCAGCGGTCTTTCTGGCTCTGTCGAGCATCGCCTGCACTTCGGGCGAGTCAGGCTTCGGCGGCGCCTGCGCCGGTGCCTGGGCCAACGCGGTAATGGAAACGGTCGTTGCGAGGATCAAGCCGAGAGCAAACCTGAATCGGCGCATGAGCGTGTCCTCCATGCTGCGGGCCAACGCGCGCGGAATATAGCACGGAGCGAAGAACGGATGGGGTCGAGTCGTCGCGGAACGATTCTTGATGTGTTTTTCGGAGAGGTGCCCTGAACCGTGGCTGCGCCGACACATGGCAGGCGCGACTCGGAACAGATTCCTTCCCCCCGAAATCTGATCCGCGAGACGTCGCGATCTGAACCGGACGACCCGCCGAATCTCCACCGCCTTTCAACGCGGCAAACGCTGGAAGAGCGTGGCGTCGTCGAGATACGCGAACGTTTCCGCGGAGCGGGCGTCAGTACCCGCAACGATCTTTGATTCGAGCGACGTACGCGCCCCGCTACAATCAGTGAGCTCTGCTGCTGACAGTATGCCGGGGTGGCGAAACTGGCAGACGCACGGGACTTAAAATCCCGGGCCCCGAAAGGGGCGTGTGGGTTCGATCCCCGCCCCCGGCACCAATTCACCAGCTTGCCGAGTTGCCTTACGAACTCCGACTGCCGGCGCGCTGCGAGGCGTGCACAACCAAAAGGTGTTCGATCAGCCGCTGCGTGTCGATGCCCTTGACGAAGAAGCCCGCCGCCCCTGCCTGCTCAATCGCGTCAGCGACCACGCTGCGAGGTTGCATCGACAGCCCGAAAATCTGGATGTCTGGAAGTTCGGCGTGAATACGCGCCGTCGCTTCGATCCCGTCCATATGCGGCATCGCGATGTCCATGAGGATGACGTCAGGCCGCAGCGTGTGCGCCTGCGCGATCGCCTCAAAGCCGTTGGCCCCATCGCCGACGACCGAGAACTGCGGTTGCTTGTTGAGGATGTCGCGGAAGGTGCTGCGCACCCCGGCGTGATCGTCGACGATGACAATCCTGAGCGCGTCGGGGGACACGTGACGTTTGTCTCCATCGGGTGCCACGGCGATCGGCGCCAAGGTGGACGCGATCGCGGCGGCAGCGTCGCTTTGCACGCGGCCGCGCGGCGCGATGAGACGCACACGAGTTCCGTTGCCAGGGGCGCTGTCGATTTCAAAGCGACCGCCGAGCAGCGTCAGCCGCTCGCGGATGCTGAATAGCCCCCAGCCCACCTGGCCGTTCTCCGATCGGCGATCGAGTTCCGTCGCCTCGAAGCCGATGCCCTCATCCGAAACGGTGATGCACAGCAGGTCGTCGGCGTCGAGCGACAGCTCCAACGCGATGCGATCCGCCTGCGCGTGTTTGACCGCATTGAACAGAAGTTCTCTGACCGACTCGAACAGCAGAGTGCGCACGTCCTTCCGGCTGGAATCGGCGCGGGGATCGGCGATCACCTGTACGTCGACCTTGTACTTATCCCTCGTCCAGTTCGCGAGCCACTTCAATGCCGCAGGCAGGCCGGAACGCTGCAACACGGGAGGAAACAATTCGAAGCTGAGCGACCGTGCCGCCTCGATAGCTTCCTCGATCTGGTGCTTTGCCTCTTGAACCAGCTCAGTCGCTGCGCCGCCGTCTCGCTTCAGATGCTGTTCGAGATTCAATGCGGCGATGACCAGCACCTGTTGAAGGCCGTCGTGCAGCGTCTTGGCGATCTCCTCGCGCGCGCGCTGCTCGGCCAGCGTCAGATCCGAGGCCATGCGGCGCAGCTGCGTGGTTCGATATTCAAGTTCGTTCGTGCGATCCTGCAGGACCGACGCGGCACGCTGCCGCTCCGTGATGTCGGTCACGAACGCGATGGCCCGTCCGCCGTCAGCGGTGGGCACGTGATTCAGGCTGACTTCGATGGGAAACGTCGATCCGTCCCTGCGCTTGCCTACCAGCTCGAATCCGCCTCCCTTCTGGCGGGGACGCGGCGCAGCATCACGCAAGGATGAGGGCAACAGCAGCTCAACGCGCTCGCCGATCAGTTCATCGGCCGACCAGCCGAACATCGCCTCCAGGGCACGATTCGCCGTCAGGATCACACCGTTGGCATCTACGGACACGATGCCCTGACTCGCCGTCTCCAAGAGCAGCCGCAGCTCGCGGTTGTGCTCCTCCTCGCGGCGCGCCTGCAGCGCTTCCTCGAGCTGGTGATGCTGCTCGAAGTCGAGGTCGAGCCCAATGAGCTGCGTGACGTTGCCGTCAGCGTCGCGGTCGACTCGGCCCCGGCTCTGAATCCACCTCACCGTACCGTCGGGACGTACGATCCGGAACGTGCTGTCCCACGAATCCTTCGTTTTCGACGTCCACATCTCCTCGCGCACGGCGAGCAGCCCCGCGCGATCGTCTTCGTGCACGCGTCCGATCCAGGCGTCGGCCGTCGCGGGCTCGTCGGGCGCGAAACCGTACAGCGGACGGAATCGTTCGTCCCAATCGATCTGGTTGGTCGCGGCAACCCACGTCCAGGAGCCGCCGCCCGACGCTTCCAGCGCGACACGGAGCCGCTGTTTCTGCGCTTGCAGCGCCGCTTCGGCACGGGTGCGCTCGACCGCGTCCCAGGTTCGCTCGCCGACCTCGCGAACGAGCTCGACCTCCGACGTCGTCCAGGCACGCGGCGTGTGGTGATTGGCGCCGAACGCGGCAACCATCCGTCCGTCCTTGAACAGCGTCGTTCCGATGAAGGCCGCGATCTGCCGCTCTTGCAGAGTCGCACGCTCAGCGGTGCCTAATCGCGGATCGGTCTGCACGTTGTCGACGGCGACGGTCTCTCCGCGCCGCAGCGCCTCCCGCAGCACGGGACCCACGGTGATGCCTGGTTTCTGTCCAGCGAGCGGCGCGACCCCGCGTGTGTACTCGCGGCGGATGGCGTAGTCGCGGCCGGCAAATTCAGCGTAGCCAACGCGGCTTGCACCGAGATGTTCTCCGAGGAGCCGCGCCGCGGTTTCCTGTATGTCAGCGGGATCGCTGAGCGGTCGCAGGGCGTCACTCAGGCGAAGGAGAAACTGCAACCGGTCTTCGTTTGCGCGCAGTTCCGCTTCGGCCTTGCGGTGCTCGAGCGTCGCCCAGATCCGGTCGGCGACGTCCTGCGCGAGCGCGATTTCGTCCGGAGTCCAGGTGCGCGGTTCCCGGCTGTGGATACCGAACGACGCTACGAACCGGCCGTCCTTGACGAGCAGGGGACAGATATACGCGCCGATGCCCGATGCCTGCAGCGCGTCGCGTTCCTCCACCGTATGCGATTCGACAGACGTATCGTTGACGAACAACGTGCCGCCATTCAGGATTTCTGCGGTGCGGCTCGCGCCCAGGTCGGTCCAGCGAAAGCGGCCCGCCTGAGACGGAACGCCGTCGACGTAATCGTCGGCGATGGTGCAGTAGTCACCCTCAATCTCGCCGTAGGCCACACGATTGACGTGAAGGTGCGCTCCCAGCAAACGGCATGTCTCCGAGAGGATGCGGGCCGGGTCGGCAAGCGGCCGAATCGTGTCGTTCAATTTCGCCAGGAACGCCTGCCGATCGTTCCTGCGACTGAGCGCCTCCTCGGCACGCGCGCGCGCGTCGGCGGACCACGTGCGATCGGCGGTGATCTGGATGAGCGCGATGTCATCGTCGGTCCAGACACGCGGTGTCGCGCTGTGGACGGCGAACGCTGCGATCCATCGCCCGTCTTTGGTCAGCGGCACGGCGACGAACGCCGCGATGTCGCTGGAGAGGAGGTGCGTGCGCTCTTGGTCGGTGAACCGCGCGTCAATGCGGGCATCCGCAACTACTAGCGTTTCGCCGCGGCCGCATGTTTCCATGATCGTCCTGCCGAAGTCTGTGACGTGACCTCGACCAGGAAATGCCGGAACGGCACCGGTGTAGGACGGCCCGATGACGAACTCGTCGTCGTCGATGTTTGCGTAATGGACTCGGCTGGCCTGGAAATGCTCACCGATCAACCGCACCGTGGCCTCCTGGATCTCTATTGGATCCCGGAGAGGGCGGAGTCGCTCGTTCAGCGTAATCAGTAACTGCCACTCGCCCGGCATGCAGAGGCGGGATTCTAGCCTTTCTTGGGCGTCGCCGATGCAAGGATTCAGGTGTCAGGTATCAGGTGTCAGGTTTCACGTGTGAGCGGTACGTGCCGTTCCGCTTCATCGCTGACCCGTCGCTCGTACTTTCGCGCAAGCAGAAAACCAATCACAACCAGAGCGGCCGCAGCAGCCGACAGCAATATGCCGGTTTCTCCCAGGACATTCGTGAGCTTGTCGCCGAACGCATATGCGCCGCCGCCGTAGGCAGATGCCCAGACGATCGCGCCCATCATGTTGAACACCAGAAAACGCCGCCACCGCATACGGTTCAGGCCGGCGAGGAGTGCGGCAAACGCCCGCAACACCGCTACGAAGCGGCCCAGGAACACGACCTTGCCGCCGTGGCGATCGAACAAGTACTGCCCCAGGCGCAGTCGCTTCGGGGTCAGCCGCAGCGCTGATTGATGCCGCACGACCCATCGGTATCCGAGCGTTCGTCCAATCCAGAAGCCGATGTTGTCGCCGACGATGGCGCCGGCGGCCGCGGCGAATACGACCGCCGCAATGCTGAGGCGTCCTGTCGCGCCGGCATAGAGCGCGGCGGTCACCAGCGTCGTTTCGCCAGGCAGCGGAATGCCCATGCTCTCCAGGCCAACAATTGCACCGACGAGCCAGGCACCGTATGCGGCGACTAAATGCTGGAGTTGACCGTCGAGCGCCATGCGTCCACAGAACGCAAGTCGGTTGCCGACGGATGGCAGTAAAACGGGAGCAGGAGACGAGGTCGCTCATTAGCGATCCTCGTCTCCTCGTTGTCGTGTTACGGGAGAACGTTCCAGAACGGAATATCAGCGACCGCCCTGGCGTTCTTGCTGTCTGCGGCCGTTCCGGGTGTAAATGTGCTGCTGTCGCCTTGCGTGTTAAACGAAGCAGCCTGCTGCATCGCGGTCTGCAGCGCCTGGGCGTTGCCGCTGCAATACGCACTCTCCCAGGAGGCAAAGGTGCCGCTGCTCGGCACGCTGCCGAATGCAGACGCATTCAGTTCCGCGGCGAGCAGTTGCTGGAGCAATTGCATTCGACTCTGATCGGTGTTGCTACGTTTGCTCCCCGTGCTGGTTTTGGAGATGTCGCTCCAGAAGCCACCCATTAGCCTTGCCAGAGAGTTGATGTTCTTTCCGATGGTCGTTCCGTTGTAGTTAAGGAGCGACGCACATACCGTCTGGTCTCCGATACCCGATACGTTGACGACACCTGGGAAGGTGTGGTTGTACCCGGTACCGCCATTCCACGCGAGTAGCGCAAGTTGCGGATGTGTTGCCCAGAACCCCTGAGTGCGCGTGGCGCCGTTGCCTGTATTTTCGAATGTGCAGGTCACCCCGTCACCGGGCTTCAGAGTAATCGTAGCGGTCTGAGTATTGACATCGCCAGTACCCGAGCTGCCGTTGCCGCTGCCGCTAACTGCGCAAGCGGTTGGGTTATTCGGATCGTTGCCGCCGATCGCATCGAGAAGCCAGCCGAGCTGCGTTCCTTCT
>DATJJE010000045.1:0-17468 GCA_035492455.1 Vicinamibacterales bacterium
ACGAGGGTGCGAGGGTGCGAGGGTGCGGCGGTGCGTCCGATGGTGCGAAAGTGCGATGGTTCCGGCAGCACCTCGCACCCTCGCACTTTCGGACGCACCTATCGCATGTATCGCACCGGTCGCACCATCGCACCTGAATAGTTAACGCGCCGCCGTGGTCGCGGTCGGATACGTCGGCAACGTGACGTGCTCTCCGAAAGTGGCCTTCAGACCCTCGATCGCACAGTTCTCGTCGCCGCCACCGCCGGCGCCGCCGCCGACGCCGACAACGCCGATCATCTGACCGTCAACAACGATCGGCAGGCCACCGGAGTTGGTGAAAAAGTCGTACTGCGTGATGGTGCGGTTCTGGCTCGCCGGATTGTTGCGGCCCTGCGCGTTGTAAACAGACGTCGGCACGCGCGTCTGCAGCGAGGTCTGCGCCTTCATCAGCGCGGTGCGGATGTTGTTGAACACCTGTCCGTCCATCCGCTCCATGTGCACGAACTCGCCAAAGGTATCGAGGATGTAGAGCGACATGCTGCCGTTCTTTGCGGCGGCAAAGTCGCGGCACACCTTGGCGATCTGCTTGGCGGCGGCGAGCGAAATCTGGTTGCCGTCGAACACATTCGAGGCACCTTTGCCGCCGACGACCCATGCCGGATTCGACACGCTTGTCTTCGGCGTTGTCGTCGTCGTAAAACGCGGGACCGGCACGGCGTTAGCGGGCGGCGTGTTCTGCGGATTGGGCAGATCTTCGACCAGCGGCGCAACGTTATTGGCGCCGAGCACCTGCTGCATTGCCTTATGTCCGCAGATTTCGTCGCTCCATACCGGTACGCGCGGCGCCGAGCCGCCGACGCCGATGACGCCGATCATCTGGTGGTTGATCACCACGGGAAGCCCGCCGGAGTTGGCGAACAGGCCAAGCTGAATGCGCTGCAGCTCCGAGTTCGGATCGCGTCGCACCTGGTTCATGACGACCTTGCTCGGCGCGCGCTGCGCCAGCGCCGTCCTCGCCTTCATCTCCGCGGTGATGATGTTCAGGTATCCCTGTCCATCCATGCGGTCCATGTAGACGTGGTTGCCGTCGGGATCCAGCACGTAGATGCTGATGGCGACGTTCTCCGCCTGCGCCAGCTTCTCGCAGGTCTCGGCGATGCGCTCGGCGGTCGCCAGATTAATGGTGTTGAAATCCTGAATCTGTTCGGCGAGCTTGCCGCTGACGACGAACTGCGACGGGACGTTCTGCGCCGACAACGAGGTGCCGAACGCGAGGGCTGCCGCGATAGCCATTGCGGTAAGACGGACGTTCATGTGATCCTCCCCTGCTGCGCGGGCATTGTACGCAAGTTCGAAGTTGGAAGTGAGAAGTTTGAAGTAAGTTGGAAGTTCGAAGTGGAAGTTGGAAGTTGGAAGTGGAAGCGAAGAGGAGCGTCGTATGAGAGCTGCACGTCTCGGAACCGCCATGGTCGTGGTCTTGCTGATGGGTGCCGGGATGTTCGCCCAGCGCGGAGGTGGCGAGCGCGGCGGCGGAGGTCAGCGTGGTGGCGGCGCCGCCGCACCGGCGGGCCAGGCCGCTCCGCCCATGCGCCTGATGTCGAACTCGTTCAATGACGGCACGGTGATCCCGCTGAAGTACACGCAGGCGGGCGAACAGGCCTCGCCGCAGATGGCGTGGGCGAATGCGCCCGCGGCGACGCAAAGCTTCGTCCTGCACATGCACGACATGGAAGGAGCGCGCAACAAGACGAGCGAGGACCAGCTCCACTGGCTGGTGTGGAACATTCCCGCCACGACGAGAGCGCTGCCGGAGGGATTGCCGAAAGGGGATCTGAAAGACGGAGCGCATCAGACGAGCGCCAGCGGCGACGGCGTCTATCGGGGGCCCGGCGCGCCCGCCAACGGTCCGTATCACCACTACGTGTTCGAGCTGTTCGCCCTCGACACGAAGATCGACGAGGCCGCCAACCCGATGGATCCGTTCGACACGCGCGCCAAGGTCCTCGCTGCGATGCAGGGTCACATCGTCGGCAAGGCGGTGTACCTCGGATTCTTCAGACGGCCGGAGTAACGAGGAGCCGCCGATGCGAATGCTTCTTTCGCTCGCAATCGCACTCAGCCTCGCTTCATCCGCGTTCGGCGAAGAAGTGAAGGTGTACGCCGCGGCCGTCGTCAAGTCGCCGCTCGTCAAGATGGCGGCGGACTACGAGGCCGCGACGGGCAACACAGTCGTGTGCGTCTTCGACACCGCGGGCGCAACCGAGCAGAAGTTCCGAGCCGACCCGGCTGCCGCACTGCTGATCACGACCGAGACGCTGATTGGCGATCGGATGAAAAGCGGGACGCTCAAAGACGGAATAACGGTTCGGCTCGGGGCTGTCGTCGCCGGCATCGCGGTCCCCCCTGGCACACCGAAGCCGGACATCTCGACGCCGGAGAAGCTGAAAATCGCGCTGTTGTCAGCCCCACGGATCGCGTTTTCGGATCCGGCTCGTGGCGCAACCGTCGGAACGCATTTCGTGAAGGTAATCGAGGCGCTCGGCATCAAGGATCAGGTCATGCGGAAGGCCACCGTGGCTCCCGACGGTGTGGAGACGATGCGCCTGGTCCTCGAGAAGAAAGCCGACCTCGGTGTGAGTCAGACGAGCGAAATCGTGCAGGCGAACAGGGACGCCCTGGTCGGTCCATTTCCGAAGGAGTTCGACTTGTCGACCACGTTCGCGCTGTGGTACAGCGCCGACATCTCTTCCGCAGCAAGAGGCTTCGCCGTCATGCTGACGAGCGCGGCCGGTCGCGAGAAGCTGACAGCCGAGGGCTTTCGCTGACGCGGCTTACTTTTTCGGTGGAGCGATCCGGCGCAGTTCGTCGAAGAAGTTGAAAACGAACACGGCCTTGTCCAGCCGCGCGCTTGTGTCCTCGGACGGCGCCGCCGCAATCGCGAAACGCTGGCCATCCGGATGCAGCGCGATATCACGGCTCGGCGCGCGTGGGCGCCTGGTAAACTGGGCCTTCGAAACGAGCGTCGGCTTGTCGGCGCGAAACGAATCGCCGCCGACTGAATACGACGCCACCATCAATTGCAGACCGGGCGCGGCAAAGAACAGTTCTCGGTTGGTGAGAGACCACATCGGATCGTCGGCCGCCGCGGTTGAAATCTGCCACTTGCCGCCGGGACCGGGAAACGGCCGCACGAACAGGTCGTTTCGGCCGTTTTCATTCGACAGATACGCGATCCATCGCCCATCAGGCGAGAACATTGGTGTCGATTCCCTGAACGGCGTTTTGAGGAACGCCGCTGGCACACCGGGTTTCCAGCCGGTTGCCTCGTCGCCCGACATCGGCAAGAGCATGATGTTCGAGTCTCCGCCATCGTCTTCGAAAAACGCGAGCACGTGTGCCGCCGGGTGCCACGAACCCGGCCATTGATTCGTCGTGGTGTTGGTGAGACGCATCGCGTCCCCGGTCCCATCGGCCCGTTGCCAGTACAAATTGAAATGAGCACCATCGCCACGCTTCGAACTGAACGCAATCCGCTGACCATCGGGCGTCCAGACCGGACGCTCGTCGTCAGTCGGATCGAAGGTCAGTCGCGACAGCGTGTCTCTTACCCAGTCGTAAATCCACACATCCGCCTGCTTGCCGTCCGAGATATCCACGGCAAGGCGGCTTCCATCGGGCGAAAAAGCCGGATTGCTCCAATTAGCCGGCATCGCACGCAGCGGCGACGTCTTGCCTGAACGGTCCATCCAGGCTATGGGTCCATCAGCCGAGATGTCCTGACCCGGTACGTAAACGAGTGCGCCGTTGCCGCTGACGGCGAACTGCGCGCCTCCGGTTACTGCCGGACTCGACGCAATCCCTTCGACCACCGGCACCGGAGGACCTGTTACCTCGAATGCCACGGGATCGAATGGTGCGGCGAACATGGTCCCCGCGTGGACGTAAATGAGATGACCACTCGAGAGATATCGACCGTAGTACCCGCCGGGAACGACCACCTTTCGCGCGCCGCCCGCCAACGGCTGGATGACGAGGTCCGCTTCCTCCCACTCTGTCAGGCTGGCTGCGCTCGAGTAGAGAATCGCCTTGCCTCCCGGCAGCACTTGCGGCCAGCGCTGCGTCAATTCACCCTCCGCCAGCCTGAACAACGATTCGGGCTTACCGCCAGCCGCCGGAACGCGCATCAGTGTCACATTCGGCGTATTATTCGGCGAAAAGACGATCATGCCGTCGTCGGTCCATGTGCCGCCGCGGCCGTTCGGCGCATCGCACAGCGTCACCGTCGCTCCTCCGGAGACGGCGGTCTTCTTCAACTTGCCGCCGGCGAAGTACGCGAGCCACTGGCCGTCCGGAGAGAAGAACGGGTTCCGGGCGCCATCGGTGCCGGCCAGCTGCATTGCCTGCAGCTGATCCAGACGGCGGACATAAAGCTGCGGCGTGTTGCTTCCGCTTTTCTGCGCGGTGAACGCAAGCAGTGCCCCGTCGGGCGATAACACCGCAGCCGCGCCTTGATCGACGGGAAGCGCCGCATCCACTCCGATGTCGGCACTGAGGCGCAGAGGCGTCGCCGGAGGTGCGGTCCGCCACGGCGCCCACCTCAGCGTGGTGGCGACCGCGATAAGTAGCGCCGCCGACGCCATTGCCCACGGAAGCGCGCGTCTCCACGTCTGGACGGTGTTCGCCGGTGCGGCTGTTGGCTGGGTGTCGATTGGCGCGCCGCTGAGGGCCTCGTCGATGTCAAGGCGCGCGTCAGACGCATCAGCAAGCCTGCGGTTACGGTCCTTGTGGAGACACCGACGCAGCAGCCGATGAATCGATGGCGGGGTCGACAAGGGCAACGCCTTGAAGTCGACCTCACGCTCGATGATGCGCGCGATCACGTCGGTGACCTCGTCGCCATCGAACGCGTGCCGTCCGGTCAACATCTCGTAGAGCACGCAGCCGAACGCCCACACATCGGAGCGCCTGTCCACCGCCTTGCCGCGTGCCTGCTCCGGGCTCATGTAGGCCGCAGTGCCGAGAATGACCCCGATCCGGGTGGCTGCTGGCGTTGTAAACGTCGGAGACATGGACAGGTCCGACGTGACCGACTCCGGCTCGAACGCCTTCGCCAGACCGAAGTCCAGGACCTTGACGGAACCCGAGCTCGTGACCTTGATGTTCGCCGGCTTCAGATCACGATGCACGATGCCCGACTCGTGAGCTGCGGCGAGAGCGTCGGCGATTTGACCCGCGATCCCGAGCGCCTCTGGCAGCGGAACCGGTCCGCGAGCGATGCGATCCGCCAGCGTCTCTCCGTCGACGAACTCGAGCACGAGGGCTCGGATGCCGCCGCCTTCTTCGAACCCGTGGATCGCGGCGATGTTCGGATGCTTGAGCGAGGCGAGCACGCGCGCCTCGCGCTCGAAGCGGGCGAGCCTGTCGGGATCGCTGGCGAAGACTTCCGGGAGAACCTTCAGCGCGACGTGGCGTTCGAGCCGCGTATCGCGCGCGAGATAGACTTCGCCCATGCCGCCCGCACCGACCAGCGCCTCAACACGATAAACGCCGATGCGGACTCCACTCGCGAGAGAGGTCACATCCAGTAGGGCTGCTCGGGCGAGAGTGTAACGGGGATTTCGAGCAGCAACGTCGTATCGGCGCCGACCGATGCGGTGCGCGACAGAAGGTCGTATCCGAGCTTCCAGGCGTGCACGTCGTACGTTCCACCCGGAACATCAACCTGCGCCCTCCCCATTTCATTCGTCGTCGCCCTGAATACGCCGACGCGCAGCTCGACACCGGGAACGGGGTTCCGGCTCCCCTGTTCAACAACTTCGAACGTCACACGGTGTTCCGGTGGGCTCGACGCGACGAGGCCGATGACGGATTCGACACGCGTATGAAGCAGATCGCCAATGGACGCGTGAACGCTCCACGCGTGCATGCCTTCCGTTTGTGGAGCGGCGACGTCGAGCTCGGTCCAGTACAGCGCGATGGTGCCGGGCCACGGCTCGGATCCCGCGCGGCCGGTAGCGACCGTCGCCCCGTCCTCGTCGCAGATTTCGATTGTCGCCCCGCTCATGGAACAGCCGCACGGGCAGGAGATGCCGACCTTCACCGTCGCACGCCCGCAGATGAGGACCGGCGACGCGAGATCCCAGACCGCCAGACTGATTTCGTGGTTCACTGACCGACGGGCTTCGACTGCCCAAGGTCGCGGAACTTGTTGTAGCCCTCCACCTCGTTCATCGGCGCACAGATGCTCTCGGTGATCCCGGCGAACAGTCCGTACCACCCGAAGTACGTCATCGTCTCGTCCGGTGTGCGTTTGTAGATCTTCTTTGAGCCGACGTACGGAGCGGTATAGAACTCCGGATCGTAGAGCGTCATCTGCAATTCGAGCGTGTTGAAGTCGACACGCCGCCAGGTTTCTTCGATGCGCGCGTGGAAGCTTTTCGGGTTGCCCGCGTTGTCGAGCCACGCACGATCGTCAAGACCCACCGTGTTCACCGTCAGCGTGTTGCCGTTCCATTTCGCCACGGAGTGTCCGTACCACGCCGGTCCGAGGTTCTCGAGGTTCTCGCCCGATGGCAGCGGCCGCCCGTCGGTCCACAGCATGCGGATGCGGTGCTCCGACTGGAACAGCTGCAGAATCCTGTTGGGCGTCATGATGAATTCCATCGGTTCATCGTCGTTGACGAGCCGCGGAAAGCCCATAGGGTTGCACGCATACCACGGGGCGTTGCCAATCTTGCCGCCGGCGTCGGGCACGCGTCCGGCCTTGGCAGCCTGGCCTGCCGGCGTCAGCGGCGGCGCGGGCGTCCCGAGACTGTGATCGTTCTTTGTCAGCTGCCAGATACCCGACAGGTCGTGCGGATCGAACTTCTTGTTGGCCGCCTGCGCATCGAGGCGCGCCTTGTACTTCGACTTCTCGTCGGAGCCGCCGCTCTGCCCATGCGCAACGGCGGCGAATGACAAGACGACGATGATCAGCGTGACACACCGCATGGCAGCGACTCTCCTAATTGGCGGGGTTCTGGCCGTTGTCGCGCGACATGATTTCCTTGCCGTCCGCGAGAATGATTTTGACGACGATCGCCGTCGGCGCGCCGTTGGCGGCGGGATTGACGATGGCGGTGATCGGCTGGCCGACCTTCAGCGTGTTCCGGTTGTAGCCCTCCTGCGCGAGCGTGCTGACGCCGGAGTTCTCGAAGCCCCAGGTCACGACCTTCCCGTCGTCATCTTTCACGTCCATGTAAATGAGCACGTGCGGATTGCGCCACTCGACTTTCGAAACGGTCCCCTTCAGCGTCACCCGTTTCTTCATGTCATAGGTCGCGCCTCTGCCGTGGTGTGCGAACAGTGGCACTGAAACAAACGCGAGCAGCGCAACAACGGTGAGCAGTATTTTCATGATTGTTTCCTGGCGCGCGCAGCCTCGCGCCCCGCGATTCGGCCGAACACGGTTACGCGCGGCAAGCCGTGCAGCGCGAAACCGCCCGCCGATTCCCCTGCGCAGTAGAGACCGGGAATAACCTCGCCGCGAATGTCGAGCACCTCGCAGCGGCCGTTGATGCGCAGCCCCGCCAGCGCATCGTGCAGGATAGGTGTCGCCCAGGCCGCGTAAAAGGGCGGCTTTTGAATCTTGAACATCAGGCCCGGTCTGTTGAACTCCGGATCCTTACCCGCGTCGACGTACGAGTTGTACTTCGCGACCGTCTCTTCGAGGGCACGCACCGGCATTGGCGCCGCCTGATAAGGATTCGTGATCTTCCGCGCAAGGTCCGAGATGGTATCGGCAGTGAAGAAGAAGCCGTTCGCGTCGACGTTCGGCGGCTTCGGATCCCACTCCTCGCGCCTGGCAGAATCCGCGTCGAAGATCGCCCAGATCGGGCCGCCGCCGTTCAGCTTCCTGCTCTTCGCATCGGGGTCGTGGCGACCGAGGCAGGCGTTCAGGAAGTCATAGGTGTCGTCCATCTCGTTCCAGAACCGTTTGCCGAACTGGTTGACGCAGATCAGATCCTGATAGCTTTTCACCGTCAAACCGGCACCGCCAACCTGCGGGAACATCGGGCTGTTCGGATTCCATCGCAGGTTTTCGTATCCGTAGCGCGCGCCGATGTGGCGCGTCTTCGTCACCGAGCGGCCATGCTCGCTCGCCACGTTGGACGTTCCCCATAACGCCGCGCCGAGCGCCATCGCCAGCATCTCGCCGTCCGCGTTCTGTTTGCTCCACGGCTCGCCGGCAACCTGATATTCCTCCGTCAGCCGCGGATCGAACATCCTGCGGAACGCGACGTTGCTGGTGAACCCGCCGGTGGCGATGATGAAGCCGCGCCGCGCCTCCACGCTCACTTCTTTTCCGTCGACCTTCGCGACGATGCCCTGCACGCGCTGCGATTTCTCGTCCCGTACGATGCGCGTCAGCGTATGGCGCAGCAGAATCTCGACGCCCTTGGCGCGAGCGCTCTTCTCGAGCGCGCGCACCAGACCGGATCCCGGACTACCGTTGATCGTCACCTTGAGATCGTCTGAGTAAACCTTCGTGCGGAACAGGCGCGGGACGGTGCCGCCGTTGACCAGCGTCGGCATCACCTCCTCGAACTGCACGCCGTTGTCGAGCAGGAAGTCGAATGTTGCCGCGTTCTCATCCGACCACACACGTACGAGATCGCGATCGCTGTAGCGCAGCTCGAGGTTGTGGAAGTCGGTGTGATCCAGATAGACCTGATCGGCGGAGTCGACGACGCCGAATTTCTTCTGCAGACGCGTGCCGCCGCCCAGCGGGATGCGGCCGCCGCTCACCATCGCGTGCCCGCCGATGTCGTGGTTCTGCTCGACGATGAGGACCGAGGCGCCCTGATCGCGCGCCATGATCGCCGCAGACAGGCCCGATGCGCCCGCTCCCGCGATGACGACATCCGCCGAGCGATCCCATTTGGTGATGGCGCGTTGCGCGGATGCGTCTTCCTGTGTGGAGACGCCAACAAGCGCGGTCGCGCCGACGCCGAGCGCACCCTTCGTCAGGAATCTTCGTCTATTCATTTCACCGTCACATCCACGTCGTAGGTGGAGAACGTCTGGCCATCGCTCGCGATCGCCCGCAGACGGTACGCGCCCGGCGCAGCGAAGCGCACCTTCGTCTCCAATGTCGCAGGCTTGCCGTATACGCGCTGGCTCATGATGTCGGGCGTGAATTGCACCTTCCCCGCGCCGCGATAGACGATCCACCGCACGCGCACCCCCTGCTGCAGGCGACCAGTGGGGTCGGGAATCGGTTTCGGATGCCCATCGTCTTTTGCGGTGACGTTCAGTGCAAGCGTGTCGGATACATTGACGGTTTGCGCGCCGCTGCCGGTGATGTCGGGCGGACGGTTCTCGTGATCGAGATCCGTTTCGTTCGTGCCGTTGGTCATCAACGACGGGTCGCGTGCGGCGTTCTTGGCGATGAGATCCTTGTCGACCTCCCACTCAGCCTGCAGCCACCCCTTCGCCTGATTTGTCTTGCCGCGTGTGATCAGCGTCCAGGTCACGCGCTGCTCCTTCGGCCAGTTTGCGGGAACGTCGACCTTGAACACCCACCATTTCCGATTGGGATAGAAATGCGTGGGCTGGCCGCGATCGGCGACGCCGCCGTCGAAGGAGTTGTTTGGTCCGATCGGTACGTCCATCTCCTCGCCGGTGTTCCGATTGAAGTAGCCGAAGTACAGCGAGTAGCTGCCGTCCGCGTTCTGCTCCCATCCGTCGTAGGTCGGGCTGATGTCCTGGCCGCGATCGTAGGCAGTTGGTGCTGGCGTTTGGGCTGCAAGGCTGCCGGCGAGCAGCACGACGAGCAGACACGTTTTCATGACCCGTTTCCTCAGCGCGTGCTTGTCGGAACGGTCTTCGCCGCGCGCCGCGCGTCCATCTCCTTCTTCAGATCGTCGTCGGACATGAAGTACCAGCTAATCCACGCCGACGCCATCTCGTCGATCGTCCGCTGCCCGTAGGTGATCTGTGCGTCGGGATCGGGGTTGAACGGATTCGATGCGGTGTTGTTGTGCCACATGATCGAGTGCAGCACCGTCCCCGCTGGAAGCAGCGGCGCCGAATCGTCCGCGTAGACGTAATTGAGGTGCCAGTTGAAACGGAAGCTGGCGCACGAGAGCGTCTCGACCCTGCCGTTGGGATAAATCGCTTCGAGACACTCCGCCTTGCCGCGGTTGTGCATGTGCGGCTGGAACGAGAGGAGACGCGCAGCCTTCTTCAACGTGAGATAGCCGTCCGACCGCACGTTGTCGGTATGCGGACGAATATCGACTTCGCGCGCGCTCACCGTCGTCGAGTTGATCGCGTGGTTCGGCATGTAGCCCCTCGGATAGAACTTCAAGCCGAGCATCAAGTTGGTCGGCGTGTCTTCCTTTCCGTTCGCATGCAGGTGCATCTGGAAGTTGATCTTCGTGCCCGCCCTGATCAAGCGGCCCGAGCCGTCCGGGAAGACGTCGCCCTGCTTTCCGATGGCGTACTCGTTCAGGAACACACCCTGCTCACCCACTTCGAGCGGAACATCAGCATCGTCGAGTTGCCCGCTGCCGAGCGTCGCGTCCGTCGGCTCCACAATCGACGTGCGGATGTGATGGATGACCGTGAAGCCCTTCGTCGGGATGATCTGGACCGCCTTGATGTAGCGATCTTCGGTGAGCCGCGGATCCACGAGGATGTCCGGCCATCGGTCCGGCGCCTTCGCGGGCACGATGTAATCCTTCGGCAGGCTGACGACGACATCAGGCTGACCAATCTGCCACACCTCCGCCGCGGGGAACTGGCGCGGCGGCGGCATGTCGGCGGGATTGCCCTCCGGTGCGCCGGCATCAACCCATGCGGAGATGGTCTGGATATCGCGATCGCTCAGCGATCGATCGTTCGAGAAGTGCTGCACGCCGACGTTCTTGTCGATGAACCACGGCGGCATCTCCCGCGCGAGCACCTTCTGCTTGATGGCGCGTGCCCACGGGCGCGCCTCCTCGTACGTCAGCAGCGACATCGGCGCGATGCTGCCAGGCCGATGGCACACCTGGCAGTTGTTCTGGAAGATCGGCGCGATGTCTTTCGTGAATGTGACGGGAGCCTGGCCGGTTGCCGACTGTCCAGCGTTGATCGATACGGCGGCGGCCGTAAGGATCAGCGCAATGGAGGCCGCAAGAGTGAACCGCATGACTTCCTCCTCATTTCACCGAACAGGGGGTCGGGTTCCACTTCGATCCGTCGGGCAATTTCTTGAACGCGTAATTGACGATCCAGGGCTGCGTCAGGTACTCGGGATCATCAGCGATAACGGTATAGCGAATCCACTGACTTCGATCGGGCAATTCCATCGTCCGGAAGTACTCGGTAAGGGTGGCGTTGCCGCTGTACGGCATGCCGTTTTTCCAGTAATAACCGGGCGTTAAGCGGGTGGTCACCACCTTCAGGTTGCCGCCCCGCTCGTAGCCGCTGCTGCCGCCCATAATCGTCCACTGCGCGATTGAGTAGCCTTGCGCGCTCGGTGCGGTGCCGGCGGGAGGGTCGAGCTTCGGCGGCCGCGCCGGAAACAACGTGGCGTTGCTGTAGTCGAGGCGACCTTCGGTGACAGGAGGACCGAAGCGAAACACGCGCGCCTGGGTGCCGTAGTCGGCTTCGAGCTTCAGCGTGTTCTCGTCCTGCCAGGTGATGTGCAGGTGCGTCGGCAGCCGCATGATGCCGCCGGCGCCGTACGCCTTGCAGGCATTACCTTCCGCCTCGTCCTTCGCAGGGTCCCACTTCATCGCCAACTGCGCGGCGGTGACGTTGTACGGGATGTTCCCCTGCGCCGACGGATTCGGTCCTGCGCCGACGAATCCCACGCCTGGATTTTCAATCGTGCCGGCGACGCCGCTGCCGAAGTCGCCTTTCGCCGGCGGCAGCATCCGCACATGCCAGTCCTCGGTGATGACGGGAGTCCAATAGCCCGTGAGATCGATCGGCGCGATCGATTTCGCCGTTGGAACTGGCTCGCCCCGACCTTGCGCGCAGGTCAGCGCGGGCGTTACGAGCCACAGACACGCAGAGACACAGAGTAACCACATGTCTCTGCGTCTTTGTGCGTCTATGGCCCGTGACGTTGATGACTGCATCTCAGTTGACGGTCTCGCCAACCTTACTTCCCCACGACTTCCCGTCGCTCGTGCGCGTGATCTTAATCAGCCGCGCGTGCGTGCTGTTCGGGCTGCGCGACGGGTTGCCCACCACTTCGACCGCGTCGCCGATCTTGAAGGCGTCCTTGTCGATCCCCTGCCGCGCGAACTGCGCAGCGGTTGCACCCTCAATCACCCACTGCTTGGTCGTGCCGTCAGGGTCCTGCACTTCAACGTACAGAAACGAATGCGGGGCGCGGAGTGTGACCTGCACCATCTTGCCGGTGATCGTGATCGTGCGGCTGACGTCGTAGGTGCCGCCGAAAGAATGATGAGCGGAAATCGGCGCGATAAGAATGACTGCCAGAATGCATGCGAGGGCGAAGCACGGGATCTTCATTTCTTCTCCTTCAGGCTTCGATACACCGCCTCCACGAAACGTGATGTGACTCCTGGTTCCCTTCCGTACTCCGGATCGAAATCCATCGTCGGCTTCGCCGCCTTCACCTGCGCGAGAGTCATTCCCTTGTCGGCCATCGCCTTGATGCGATCGCGAATGACCATCAGCATGTCGCGGTAGTAACCGACGTCGGCGGCATCGCTGATCCAGCCTCGACCCGGCACAATCAACGTCCCGCCCTGCGCCATAAACTCGGTGACGCTCATCTCGATCAGCTTGTTGAGCGCGTCGATCTCACCGTCGATGCTGCCACCTTTGTCGACATCGATCGGCGGATAGACGTCGCTGTTGTAGACGTCACCCGCAGCGATGACATCCGAATGACGGAACCAGACGACCGAGTCGCCGTCGGTGACGGCCTTCGGCATGTGAAACAGCTGCAGCGCCTGGTTGTTGAAGAAACGATAGAGCGTGTACTTATCAGATAGGTACGTATCCGTTGGGACGAGCGTGTCGGGCGCCTTGGCGTCAACCATCCGGCTCTGCACGTTGGCGTGTGCGAGCACCTGCAGGCTGAGTGATGGGTCGCGATAGCCAAGCAGTCGAAACAGCGGCGACTTGCGGATGTTCGCGTTGCCACCCACATGGTCGGCGTTGCCGCTCGTATTGATGATCAGGCGGATCGCCGGATCGTCCGGGGCATGTGTCGCCAGGTACGTATTCCCGAACGGCAGGCTCGTTTCCGGCGGGTCGGGTGGGCGCAGCATCCGGTGCACGTCGCGCACCGCAGCGAGCACCTTCTCAGTGGCCGGGCCTGCACCCGAATCAACCATCACCACACCATCGCCGCCGTCGGACACGACAATGTTCGCGCCGGCGCCGGCGATCAGATACACGTTGCCTGCGATGTGCACCGATTCCACTTTGTCGTAGGTTGGCGGACGCGGACGTTGCGCATCCGCACGCTCCGCAATGCGGGTCGAGTCATCCGTGTACGTCGGCTTGATGGTCGTCTGCGACGCGGGAGGTGCGAGCGTTGCTGCGCGCGTACGCCACTCGGGATACAACGTCGGCGCGCCGCCGCGCACGCCTTCCTGTGGCGTCTTGTACTTGAAGCCCGACTCGGTCAGATATGGATTCTCGCCCGGCAGGTAATGCGGCACCCGGTACTTCTCGCCCAGCTGGTTGTCCTCGGGCTGACACGGATACGGCGGCAGCTGCAGCGTCGGCGCGCGCATGTAGGTGGCGCTCCGCACGAGCGGCTCGGTCAGGTAATCAGGATCGATCACCGTGAAGGTCACCTCGAGGTACGGCTCCTCGAGCGACATCTGTTCGATCACCGTTGCGCGGAAACTCGTCGCCACGCCGTTACGCCGCACATAGCTCTCTTTGAGGTGTGTCGTCGTGATCTCGAGCGTGTCGCCGCGGAACTTGCCCGTCGAGAAGCCGTCCCACGAATGCAGCGCGTAGGCTGAGGGCGACGGCCGGCCGTCGACCCAGATCACGCGCTCGCCCGGCGTCTTTTCGTAGGAGATGCGGTACGCAACCAGCTGGCGCGTGAGCGGATCCGCCACCTTGTCGATCCGCATCGGGTCGAGGCCCTTGGGTTGATACCCGGGCGTACGCGGTCTGCACTGCAGCAAAGACGAGGTTGAGTTGATCTCTTCGTCGTAGGTATCCGCCCGCATGCGAGCGGCGTCGTTCAGCGGCAGGCCGCGGTAGTCGCCGGGAAATGCGCCGGGGTTGCGGTCGCGCTCATCCTCGTGATTGACCCATCGCCAGGTGCCGGTCAGGTCGGGCGGCGAATTCTCCTGGGCCGGAACGGGCCGGATGGCCGACAGCGCCAGGAGCGCCACGATCCCCGCGGTTCTCATCCGCATCAGGCCGGCGAAAAGATACACTACGCATGCTAAGTCGGCAAAGGAGAAGCGCCATGAGAAAGGCGAAGCTCGTCGTACTGATTGTCGCGGCCACAACGCTCGTGGGCGCCGCGTCCATGAAGGTCACGCATGCCGCCGAGGGCACCGGCTCGGCCGCGCTCACGGGCATCGTCAGCTCACAGGCGGACGGGCCGATGGAAGGCGTGCTCGTCGGCGCCAAACGCGACGGATCGACGATCAGCACCTGGGTCGTCAGCAACGCGCAGGGCCAGTACAGCTTCCCGCGCGACCGGATGGAGGCGGGGCGCTACGCCATCAGCATCCGTGCGGTCGGCTACGAGCTGCCTGCGACGTCCGTCGACGTCAAGGGCGACACCGCGCGCCTCGATCTTCCACTGACGAAACTCACGCGGCCGATGAAAATCGCGACGCAGATGTCGAACGCGGAGCTGATCATGAGCGCGCCGGGCACGCCGCAGCAGCGTGCGTCGCTGGGCGCGTGCGTCAATTGCCATTCGCTGCAGCGCGTCTTCTTCTCACGCTTCGAACCACTCGAGATGTCAATGGTCGCGGCGCGCATGCCGCGGCACACCAACAACTCCTCGCCGATGCATCCGTGGTTCCGGCCGGGAGTGCAGCCGCCCGTGATGACCGAACCGACGACGCAGGGGCGCTATCTGAGCTCGATCAATCTCAGCGCGACCGACGAGTTCACGTATCCGCTCAAGACGCTGCCGCGGCCGCACGGCAAGGCCACGCAGGTGATCTACACCGTCTACGACCTGCCGCGCTTCGACGCCTCGCCGCACGACGTCGCCTTCGACGCCGACGGGAACGCGTGGTACTCCGATTTCAACTCGCAGTACTTCGGCAAGCTCGATGTGAAGACCGGCAAGGTCGTCGAGTACCAACCTCCGTTGCGCCGTCCTGGTCAGATTGCGCAGGGCGGCCTGCAGATCGATCTCGACAAACAGGGACGCGTCTACTACGGCAACATGTCGCAGCTGCAGATCGTGCGGCTCGATCCGAAGACCGGCAAGATGGAAACGTTCCAGCTGCCGACGCCGGAATCCACGTGGGGCGACGCGCACCTGACGATGATCGATCCGTCGCACATGGACGTCGACGGCCATTTGTGGATCAACATCGCGTTCGACGACGGCGGAGGCGAGTCGGGTGGCACCTGGCGAGTCGAACCGGCGACCAACAAGTGGACGCAAATGACCTATCCGAAGGGCAGCCCGCCGGCGCGCGCGTATGACGTGATGTCCGACTCGCAGAACAACGCGTGGGGCATGCAGATGACCAACGACAAGTTGTGGAAAACCGACGCCAAGACACTGCAGACCACGTGGTACGACTTCCCCACCAAGGGCGCAGGCTGCCGGCGCGGCCACATGGATTCGCAGGACCGCATCTGGTGCGGCGTCTTCAACGGTAACCGTCTGGCGATGTTCGATACGAAGACGCTTAAGTTCACCGAATGGACGGTACCGACGGAGTGGACGCGACCGTACGACGCGCAGTACGACGACAAGGCGTATGCGTGGACGGCCGGCATGGACAACGATCTCGCGGTGCGGCTCAACGTCGCAACCGGCGAGTTCACGCAATACCTGCTGCCGCATGAAACCAACGTGCGGCACGTCGAGGTGCAGAAGTCAGGTGCGCTCTCGAGCCTGTGGCTCGGTGATCAGCACGGAAACACGCTCATTCGCATTGAGCCGCTGGCTCCATAAATTTGGGTTCAGTGGGTTCAGTGGGTTCAATGGGTACAAGGGGTTCGGTCGGTTCTCTTTGTATCGCGGCGCTGCTGGCCGTCGCGTCGACGGCCGCGGCGCAGACCGCACCCACCGACGTCAAGCCGGGCAGCATCAACTGCGAGGACGTTCCGTACCCATATCCCACGTCTTACCTGCCGTTGACGCTTTACGGGCAGGAAGTGCGCATCGCCTTCATGGATGTCGCGCCGGTCAGCACGCCGAACGGGCACACGGTGGTGCTGCTGCACGGCAACAACTTCGCGGGCTTCTATTTCGGCGGCATGATCGACGCGCTGCGGAAGGAAGGCTTCCGCGTCATCGTGCCCGACCAGATCGGCTACGGACGATCGTCGAAGGCGATCATTCCGTACAACTTCTTCGACATGGCGCGGAATACCCGCGCCATTCTGCAAAGCCTGAACATCACCAGGGCCATGATCATCGGCCACTCGATGGGCGGCATGCTCGCGGCACGCTTTGCCACGCAATACCCCGACGTCACCGAGCGGCTCGTTCTCTATAACCCTATTGGCCTGGTCGATGTCCGCTACACCCGCCCGTGGGAAAGCACCGACGACCTCTACAAGCGCAACCTCGCGTCGACGTATCAGACGATCCGCGCGTCGATCCTGCGCTACGTCGCGCACAACGAGTCAGCCTGGACGCCTGAGTTCGAGAAGTACACCCGCATCCGCTACGCCTGGACGCTGAGCGCCGACTGGCCGCGCCTCGCGATGGTGCAGGTGCTGATCAACCAGGTGCAGTATGCCGATCCCGTCGTTGACGACTGGGCGCATATCAAGGCGCCGACGCTCGTGTTCGGCGGCGCGGAAGACAGCCTGCCCGGTTCGTCGGCAATCTTCCGGGAGCGGATGAAGTTCGTCGCGGAGACGATTCCGAACGGCAATGCGCGGTTGCTGCTGCTTCCCGGCCTGGGTCACGTGCCGCACATGGAAGCACCAGACAAGACCTATCCGCCGCTGGTTGCCTTTCTGAAAGAAGGACTCGCGGCACGATAGTGCGACGGTGTGAAAGTGCGATGGTGCGATGGTGCGTCCGAGGGTGCGAAGGTGCGGTGGTTCGCACTCGCACGTTCGAACCGACGTTCGCACCGCCGCACATCGCACCTTCGGACGCACCCCTCGCACCCCTCGCACCTTTTCGCACTCGTCGCACCTGATTTATGAATACCGTCCTAACGCGGCGCCGCTTTCTCGAACAGCTCGGCGCGGTCGGCGGCTCGTCGCTCGTCATGACGGCGATGTCGGCGTGGGACCTGATGGCGGGACAGGCGGGCGTACGACCCGCACTCACCGGCCACCCGGCTGCG
>DATJJE010000046.1:0-36935 GCA_035492455.1 Vicinamibacterales bacterium
CGCCTCGGTCCTGCCGAGCGACATCATCCACCTCAACAAGAAGCTCGCCGGCCTCGACCAGAAAGGCGGGCAGGTGACGCTGACCTTCGCCGATGGCAGCAAGGCGACCGCCGACGCGGTCGTGGGCGCCGACGGCGTGCACTCGCTGGTGCGCGACATCATCATCGGCCCCGACACGCCGATTCACAAGGGTCGCATCGCCTACCGCGCCGTGTTCCCGTCGGCGCTGATGGGTGGCCGTGATATCGGCAACTCGCGCACGAAGTGGTGGGGCATCGATCGCCACATCGTCATCTATTACACGCGTCGCGATAAGAGTGAGATCTACTTCGTGACCAGCGTGCCCGAACCAGCCGAGTGGCTGACAAAGGAATCGTGGTCGGCGAAAGGCGACGTTCGCGAGCTGCGTCACGCGTACGAGGGGTTTCATCCCGATGTGCGTGCGGTGCTCGAGGCATGTCCCGACTGTCACAAGTGGGCGATCCTGGAGCGCGAACCGCTGCCGAAGTGGAGCGAGGGGCGCGTCGTGCTGCTCGGCGATGCGTGTCATCCGATGACTCCCTACATGGCGCAGGGCGCCGCGACGGCGATGGAGGATGCTGCGGTGCTCGCGCGCTGCCTGGCCGACGCCGAAGGCGACGTGCGCACGGCCTTTACCCGCTACGAGGAGAACCGCAAGCCGAGAACGTCTCGCATCCAGGCGATTTCAAGTGCCAACACGTGGATGAAGGGCGGCAACGACGATACGTCATGGCTCTATGGGTACGATGCCTGGAACGATGCTCTCGTATACGCATAGGCCGGCGTCGAAAGCAGGTGCTCCGCGTCTTGCTTTGATCCACTCACTCGCCCTCGATCGCCGCGTCTGGGACGGCGTCGTCGATCGACTCGAGGGCGAAGCGGAGATCCTCACCTACGACCTCCGAGGGCACGGCCAGTCCCCCCGAACGAAAGGCCCGTATACCGCGCAGCTTTTCGCCCGCGATCTCGCGGAGCTGTTCGACCACATCGGTTGGGAGGAAGCGGCAGTGGCGGGCGCTTCGATGGGCGGCAACGTCGCGCAGGCGTTTGCGGCCGGTTATGCGCAGCGCGTGACGGCGCTTGGCCTGATCGACACGACTGCCTGGTACGGCGCCGACGGGGCGCAGAAGTTCGCGGAGCGTGCGGAGACCGCGCGGACGAAGGGTCTGCGGAGCATGATCGACTTCCAGCTGACCCGCTGGTTCTCGGATGATTTCCGTGCGAAGAATCCCGACGTGCTGCAGCGGACGTTCGACACGTTCGTCGCCAACGATCTCGACTGCTACGCCGCGTCGTGTGGGCTGCTCGGCGCGGCCGACACGCGTGCGGCGCTCGGCTCATTCAGGATGCCGGTCGCCATTGTCGTCGGCGAGGAGGATTACGCGACGCCGGTGGGGATGGCGAAGCACCTCCATGACGCGATTCCGCAGTCGTCGCTGACGATCATTCCGGGTGCCCGACACCTGACACCTATCGAGTTTCCCGATCGCATCGCCTCGGAGCTGCGTGGCCTTCTCGCGCGTCGCTGACGGCGCCTCGCTCGTCGCCCGGCTCGAGGCCGTTCCGTTCTCGGCGTGGCACCTCCGTGCGCGCATCATCGTCGGCAGCGCAACGTTCTTCGATGCCTTCGACGCCCTGTCGCTTGCGTTCGTGCTGCCGGTGCTTGTGCGGCTGTGGCAGATCACGCCAGCCGAGATCGGCTGGCTCATCGCGACGGGCTACCTGGGACAGTTCGTCGGCGCGCTCCTCTTCGGCGGTTTCGCTGAGCGCTTCGGACGCATTCGCAGCGTCTCGGCGGCGACGGCACTCATGTCGGTGATGAGCATCGCATGCGCGTTGGCCGGCAACTTTGCAACGCTCATCACGCTGCGGCTCATTCAGGGAATCGGCGTCGGCGGCGAGATGCCGGTCGCCGCTGTGTACATCAACGAGCTATCGAAGGCGCATGGCCGCGGCCGCTTCTTCCTTCTCTACGAATTGATTTTTCCCGTCGGACTGATGATGACCGGTCAACTCGGCGCGCTGCTCGTGCCGACCCTCGGCTGGCAGGTGATGTTTCTGATTGGCGGCGTTCCAGGCCTGATCATCGCAGTCCTCCTGCTTCAATTGCCCGAATCTCCACGCTGGTTGATCGGCAAGGGTCGATTCGCGGAGGCGGATGCGGTAATTCGCGAGATCGAGGCGAGCTCGCCGGGATCAGCAATCAGGGATCCGCGATCCGAAAATCGAACCGCCCAACCGCGAACCACCGAACCACGAACCAACGAACCGCCGACGCGTCTGGCGGAGCTCCTTGGCCCGCTCTATCGCGGCCGCACGGCGGTCGTCTGGTCGCTCTGGGCCGCCGCGTATTTCATCACCAACGGACTGAACAACTGGATGCCGACGCTGTACAGCAGCGTCTACCACCTCAGTCTGGGGCAGGCGCTACGCGCGGGAACACTGAACAACATCGCGCAGGTCGTCATCCTGATCGTGTGCGCGTTCGCGATCGACCGCATCGGCCGCCGTCGGTGGACGGTTGTCGGATTCGTCGTCGGCGCCGCTCTGCTGGCCCTGCTGGGAACCTTCGCCGCCCATTCCGTCGTATCTGTCATTACATTGGTGACGATCTCCTACGGCATTGTCGGCTCGGTTAACGCTGTGTTGTATCTCTACACCCCGGAGATCTATCCGACCCGCATGCGCGCGATCGGCACCGGCGCGGCGACGTGCTGGCTGCGGTTGGCATCGGCGGCAGGGCCCGTGCTCGTCGGTTATCTCGTTGCGGCCAGGGGCACCGGCGCGGTGTTCATGATGTTTGCTGCCGCCGGAGTGATTGGGGCTATCGCCGGGCTTGGCATGCTCGAAACGCGGAACCGGCGGCTGGAGGAATTGGCGCCATGAGAGTCGCAATCTTCGCGTTCGTCGCCGCGCTCGGCGTTGGTTCAGCGTACGCGCATCATTCCTACGGTGCGTATTACGAGAATCAGACCATCACTGTCGAAGCGACGATCGAGTCGATCCGGTTCGCCAACCCGCACGTCATCCTGACGCTTCGCACGGATACGGGTGAGATGTACACGGCGGAGTGGCAAAACCTGATTCAGCTTCGCCACGGCAAGGTCGGACCCGACACGCTGAAAGCCGGCGACCGCGTCATCGTGGTCGCGTCGCCGCCGCGTGATCCGTCATCCCACACGATCACACTCCTGCGTGAAATTCGTCGTCCCTCAGACGGCTGGATGTGGCGCCGCACTACTCGCCAATAATCTGGATGACAATCTCGCGATGTCGCGGGCGTGTGTCGAATTCAAGCAGCGCAATCTGCTGCCATTGGCCGAGCAGCAGTTCACCGTCTTTGAACGGAATTGTCACCGACGGGCCGACGAGCGCTGCGCGTACGTGACTCGAGCCATTGTCGTCGCCCCAACGCAGATGATGTCGATACTCGCGATTTCGCGGCGCAAGCGATTCGAATACGGCGTTCAAATCGTGCAGCGCGCCCGATTCGAATTCGATGGTTGTGAGACTTGCTGTTGATCCGACGACGAACACCGTTACGATTCCCGACTTGATGTCGGCCTCGGCAATCGTGCTCGCTACGATCTTCGTGACATCGTGTGCGTCGCCCTGACCCTTCGTCGAAATTTCATGCCTGTGCGTCGCGACCATGGTCGATCAATCCTCCGCCACGATGTGCGATGGTGCCGAGGGTGCGACGGTGCGGTGGTGCGTCCGAAAGTGCGAGGGTGCGAACCGTGCACTTCGAATGTGCGCCTCGCGACCTGCACCTCGCGACCTGCACCTCGCGACCTGCACCTCGTGACGTGCGCCTCGCGACCTGCACCTCGCGCCCCTGCACCTCGTGACGTGCGCCTCGCGACCTGCACCTCGCGACGTGCGCCTCGCGATTGTTGCGCCTCGCGATGTGCGCCTCGCGACGTGCGCCTCGCGACGTGCGCCTCGCGACGTGCACCTCGCACCTCGCACCATCGGACGCACTCTCGCACCACCCCACCGTCGCACCGTCGCACCGATGATTCACTCCAAGGCCTTGACGATTTCCTCGATCACCTTCTTCGCGTCGCCGAACACCATCATCGTCTTGTCCATGTAGAACAGCGGATTATCGACACCCGCGTATCCTGCGGCCATCGATCGTTTATTGACGATCACCGTCCGTGCCCTGTGGGCTTCGAGAATCGGCATGCCGTAGATCGGGCTGCCCGGCTGCTCCGCAAGCGGATTGACGACGTCGTTCGCGCCGAGGACGAACGCAATGTCGGTGTCCCCGAACTCCGCGTTGATGTCCTCCATTTCGAAGACCTGGTCGTAGGGAACCTCCGCCTCGGCGAGCAGGACATTCATGTGGCCCGGCATCCGGCCGGCGACCGGATGAATCGCGTAGCGTACCTTGATGCCCTTCTTGATCAACTTGTCGGCCATCTCTTTGGTTGCGTGCTGCGCGCGGCCAACGGCCAGCCCGTATCCGGGCACGATGATCACGCTGTCGGCATTGCTCAACAGAAATGCGACGTCCTCGGCGGATCCGGACTTCACCGCTTTCTGTTCGGTGCCGCCGGCCACAGTTCCATCGGCGCCGCCGAAGCCGCCAAGAATCACGCTGAAGAACGGCCGGTTCATGGCGCGGCACATGATGTAGGAGAGAATCGCGCCAGACGAGCCCACCAGCGAGCCGGCGATGATCAGCATCGAGTTGTTCAGCGAGAACCCGATGCCTGCGGCGGCCCACCCGGAATAGCTGTTCAACATCGAAATGACGACCGGCATATCGGCGCCGCCGATGGGAATAATGGTCAGGATGCCGAGGACGAACGCCGTTCCCGTCATCGTGATGAACGGTGGCCACTGGCCTTCCGGTGTGGCCGTGAAAAACAGCAGGCCGTTGCCGATCATGAACAGCGCAAGGAGCAGGTTGAGATAGTGCTGGCCCAAGAAGACGACGGGCGCGCTGGAGAACAGGCGGCTGTATTTGCCGAGACCCGCGAGTTTGCCGAACGCGATGATCGATCCGGAAAAAGTGATGGCACCGATGAACGTGCCGATGAACAGCTCCAGCCGATTGAAGGACGGAATCGGAAAGTCGATGTTGAACGCGCCCGGATCGTTGACCACGGCAAACGCAATCAGCACCGCCGCCAGGCCGACAAGCGAATGCATCGCCGCGACCAGCTCCGGCATCTGCGTCATCTGTACGCGTCGGGAAACGATGACGCCGATGACGGCGCCGACGAGGATGGCGCCGATCGCAAGATCGATGCGACGTGTGATCGCGAACGTCGTGAGGATGGCGATCGCCATCCCGATCATCCCGAACAGATTGCCGCGCCGCGCGCTGAGCGGATGGGAGAGTCCTCGAAGCGATAGGATGAAAAGGACGCTGGCAGCGAGATAGGAGAGGGCGACCTCGTTCGCCGTCAATCCTTCTTTTCCTTTTTCTTGAACATCTCCAGCATGCGCTGGCTGACGAGGAATCCGCCAAACGTGTTGACCGCGGCAAGCGCCACGGCCATTGTGCCGAGCAATGCGGCGGTATCTCCCGTTCCGGACCCGGCAGCGAGAATGGCGCCGACGAGAATCACGGAGCTGATCGCGTTCGTGACACTCATCAACGGTGTATGCAGCGCCGGCGTGACGTTCCACACGACGTGATAGCCGACGAACACCGCGAGCACGAACACCGTGAGGTTGACGACGGTGTGGTCGATGGCGCCGGTCATAGCACTCTTCCTTCGTCGCAGACGAGCGCGCCGGCGATGATCTCATCGGTGCGATTGATGGTGAGCATGCCGGTCTTCGCGTCGACCAGCAGGTTGACGAAGGCCAGCACGTTGCGGGCGTAGAGGGCGCTGGCATCGGCAGCCAGCATCGCCGGCAGGTTCGAGTAGCCGACAAGCGTGACGCCGTGCTTCACGACGACGCGATTCTTCTCGGTCAACGGGCAGTTGCCGCCCTGCTCGATCGCCAGATCGACAATGACAGAGCCAGGTTTCATCGCGCGAATCGTCTCCTCGCGCAGCAGCACCGGTGCCGGCTTGCCGGGAATCAAGGCCGTGGTGATGACGATATCCGCGGCGCGAGCGCGCTCGTCGATGAGCGCTGCCTGACGACGCTGGTAGTCCTCACCCATTTCCCGCGCGTAGCCACCGGCCGTTTCCGCCTGCCGGCGCTCATCGTCGGTGACCGGCACTTCGATGAACTTCGCGCCAAGCGATTCGACTTGTTCCTTTGTCGCAGGCCGGACGTCGAACGCCTCGATGACCGCACCGAGACGTTTGGCGGTGGCGATCGCCTGCAGGCCGGCGACGCCGGCGCCGAGCACGAGCAGACGCGCTGCTTTCACCGTGCCGGCGGCCGTCATCAGCATCGGCATGAAACGGCTGTACTCATTGGCCGCGAGAATGACCGCCTTATAGCCGGCGATGTTGGCCTGCGACGAAAGCACGTCCATCGTCTGCGCGCGAGTGATGCGCGGCAGTCGCTCGAGGGCGAACGCGGTCAGACCGCGTTGCGCGATGACCTCCAGACCGGAGCGATCGTGCGGCGCGAGCAGGCCAATGACGATGGTCTCCGGCCGCATCATCGAAATCTCGCACGGGTCCGGGCCGCGTACTTTCAGGACCAGATCGGCCTGGCCGTACACGTCGGCGGCCGCAAGGACGATCGAAGCACCCGCCGCGGCGAACGCCTCGTCTGGAATGTGAGCGCCGGTTCCAGCGCCGGATTGCACGATGACCGAGTGAACGTTGTTGCCTGCGAGTTTCTTGACGGTTTCAGGGGTGGCCGCGACGCGCGTTTCGCCCGGTCGAATCTCGGTAGGAATGCCGATCCGCATCGATACAACGTTTCAGTATGACACGGTCGTCGGAAGGGGGCCGCCTGCCGACGGCCCATCTTCAATGCGTGCCGGTTTGAAACGTATCGCAGCTTTCGATGGTCCCGCCGTCGAGGCCGCGCCGCAGCCAACGTACGCGTTCGGCTGACGATCCGTGCGTGAACGTCTCCGGGATCACTTCGCCGCGCGACATCCGCTGCAGCCGGTCGTCGCCAATGGCCGCTGCTGCGTTCAAACCTTCGTCGGCGTCGCCCGGCTCGAGCAGCCCGCGCGATTGCGCGTAGTGACCCCAAATGCCGGCGTAGCAGTCCGCTTGCAGTTCCAGACGGACTGAGAGCGCGTTGGACTGCCGGTCATCGGCCCGTTCACGCTGCGCGCTCACTGCCTCCGAGATGCCCATCAGGTTCTGCACGTGATGGCCGACTTCGTGCGCCACCACATAGGCCTGCGCGAAGTCGCCGGGTGCACCGAACCGCTGGTCGAGTTCGCGGAAGAACGACAAATCGAGATAGACCTTGCGATCGGCCGGGCAGTAGAACGGTCCAACTTCGGATCGACCGACGCCGCATCCGGACTGCGTGGCGCCATCGAACAGGACGAGTACCGGCGGGACATAGGCCTGGCCGCGTTGCCGGAAGACCTCACGCCACGTGTCCTCGGTGTCGCCGAGCACAACAGAAATGAATTTCGCCTGCGGGTCATCGTCGCGCACACCTGTGGTGCCGACGGTTTGATCCTGCGGCACGCTCGAGGTGCTGATCAGGTCCAGCGGATTGGTTCCTGTGAGCCAGGAAATCAACAGAAGCAGCACGAGACCACCTACGCCGCCGCCAACGGGGAGGCCGACCCCCATGCCGCCCATTCCCCGACGATCTTCAATGTTGCCGCTTTCCCGTCGTCCCTCCCATCTCATGTCGATCGTCCTCCGCGCGTAACAAATGCACGCAAGATACCGGCCTGAGCTGCTCAGCTATGATTCGGCGCAGATGGATCTCGGCCTTAAAAACAAAGTTGCAATCGTGACGGGTTCCAGCCGCGGTCTCGGCCTGGCGAGCGCGCGGGCGCTCGCGGCCGAGGGATGCCTCGTCTGTCTCTGCGGTCGAACGCAATCCACGCTGGAGCAGGCGCGGCGTGACGTCGCTGCCCGGGCCGTCGGGGACGAGCGGGTCATCGCCATCAGCGCGGACGTCAGCACGCCGCATGGCGTGAAGGCGGTGATCAACGGCACGGTGACCGCGTTCGGCGGCATCGACATCCTGGTTAACAACGTGGGACTGGCGCGTGGAGCGACGCTCGTCGACACGAGTGACGCCGAGTGGCAGGAGGCATTCGATCAGACGCTGTATCCCGCGATCCGCGCGTCACGTCTCGCCGTGCCGCACATGAAGCAGCGCGGCGGCGGGGCCATTGTGATCATCGCGTCCGTCTTCGGTCGAGAGGCCGGCGGGCGGATGACGTACAACGCCGTGAAAGCGGCGGAGATCAGCCTCGCGAAATCGCTCGCACAACAGCTGGCCTCATCCGATATCCGCGTCAACAGCGTGTCGCCAGGATCCATCCTGTTCGAAGGCGGATCCTGGTGGAAGCGCCAGCAGGAGAATCCGACAGCCATCGCCGAGTTCGTCAAGCGTGAGCTCCCGTTCGGCCGCTTCGGTACTCCTGAAGAAGTGGCAGACGTCGTCGCCTTTCTCTGCTCATCGCGCGCGAGCTGGATTAGCGGAACATCGGTCGTTGTTGATGGCTGCCAGAGCCGGGCGTTCTGAGCTGAGCAAGTTGGTGCGAGAGGTGCGAGAGGTGCGAGAGGTGCGAAAAGTGCGTCCGAAGGTGCGATGTGCGACGGTGCCGGGTGCGTAGTGTAGCGACCCACGCATTCGAAAGACTCGGTGCTCGGCTCGTCTATGACGTCATTGGTGAAGGAGCGACGACGATTGTTGTCCCTGGTGGCCCCGGGTTCGGATCCACCTATCTGCGCGACTCGATCGTTTCACTGGCCCATTCCAGGCGATTGGTCTTCATCGATCAACGCGGCTCTGGCCGCTCGAGTGGCGATGAGCGACCCCACGAGCTGACGATGCAGACGTTGGTTGACGATCTTGATGCGACCCGGGCTGAGACGAGCGCCGACAGCATCGACCTCATTGGTCACTCGTTTGGCGGCCTTCAATGCCTCTTTTATGCGCTTGCCAATCCGAACAAGGTACGTCGTCTTGCTCTTATCGACTCAGATCCGCCGACAGCGGTCGAGTGGCGCCGCTATCGCGAGGTATTGGCCGAACGCGACGATGAAGAACGTAATGGGATCTTGCAATCAATCGAATCACAACCTGGCTGGCAAACCAATCCAGACTCTCTCGAGACCTACTTTCGTACCTACGTACGGCCGTACTTCGCGCGTCCCGAGCGCGTCTCCCGGCTGCACTTTGGTTTCGGCCCTGATTCCTTCGAGAAATTGACCGTGACGACGCGGGCCATTCGTGAAGATCTTGGTGAATGGGACATCCGAGAGGCGCTCCGGACACTCACCATACCCACTCTCGTGATCTATGGCTCCGATACCATTTTCCCCGCGCTTGCGGTTGAGTCCACAATCCGTTCACTGCCGAATGCCCGCCTGGAAGTGATGGCGAACGTCGGACATTTTCCATTCTTAGAAGACCAGCCGACCTTTCTCACGCTCGTTGAAGACTTTCTCAGCGCAATCTGAAGCACCGTCGCACCATCGCACTTTCGGACGCCCCGTCGCACCATCGCACCTTCGCACTGTCGCACCGACGGTTCCGCATTTCAGCTCTGCACCCACAGCTTCGGCTTACCTGTCCCGTCGTCTGTGCCCTTGATGTACCAGTTCTTTCCCAGCGGATCGTGATCCATCGTGGTGACGAAGTCGAACGGCGCCTGGAACTCGATGTAATCGAAACCGGTGTCGGACGCAACGAGTTGATGCCATTCACCCGCGGGGATCAACACCAGGCTCCCCGGACCGACCGGCAGGGTGCCGCCGTCGTGCTTCACCTCGCCCACACCGTTTTCGATGAAATAGAAATGCTCCGGCGTAACCGAACTGCCTTGCGCGGCGCGGTGCACATGTCGCGGCGAATGTCCGTGCGGCGCATAGAGCATGCGACCGAGCTGCAGATCCCATGAACCTGAGAGTCCCGTTTCCTTGTTGACCCAGAACGTCCGCTCACGAATTCCCTTTTCGTCCACGAGCGATCTGAGTTGGCCCTCTTCGAAAAAATAGCCGGACGCTGCTGGGGCCGCTCCGGCCTTGCCCCTGTGCTTCGGCACAACGACGAGCAGCAGCATCAGCGGAGTTGAACCGGCGGTGACGGTCGCCTCCTCCGACGGCTCCACGTAGATGCCGGACCGCCGCTGTCCGACATGTTCTCGCGCCGCGCCAGCCGCGTTCGCGTGGCTGATGCGGGCGTTGTCTCCTTCGAGAATGTACGCGACCTGGGTTTTATCGCTCTCGCGGATGCGCACGGTCTTGCCTGGGTCGATCTCCTTTATCGCAACGTAGACTCGGGTTCCGTCCTCTGTCGGGTCGAGCACGTTCCTGCTGTGCCCTTCAGACAGGTGCTGCCGCGGCTTTGACTCAACGTCGATCACTTTGATCATGTGGCAGATAGTAATTCAGCTGCGCGCGTCTCGGCCTAACGCAGCCTGAAAGCGACCGTGACGGTCATCACCACGGGCACGGCCTCACCGTTCAAGAGCGTCGGCGTGAAGCGCCATTGGCGCACCGCATCGCTCGCCGCTGAATCCAGCAGCGGAACCGATCGCAGCACTTTGACTTCGCGAACCGAACCATCCTCTCCAATGACGGCTTCCAGAATGACAACGCCCTCGACGCGCGCCGCGCGGGCAATGGGCGGATATACCGGCGCCACGTCGGTGAGCTTTTGCGGCGGTTTGATGTTGCCGCCGACATGAATTGGCTCCTGTGAGGACATCGGCGGCGGTGGAGGCGGAACATCGGCAATCGCGCAGCTGTCACAGTTGCCGAAACTGATGATGCCGTGAACGATCGGCGCCGCATCCACGTCCGGCGCGATCGCCGGTTCGGGCTGGATGCTGTTCGGCACATCGAGCGGTGCGGCGTCTGTCTGTGCGGGCTGAACGACCTGCGTCGACTTCACGGGCGCAGGCGGCGGCGGTTGGGGTGGGGGAACAACCTGAATGAACTCCGTAGCTGTGCGCGGAGCAGGCAATTCATCCGTGGCAAGCACCGGCACCATCACCGCCGCACACGCGGCGAGCACGTGCACAACGATCGAGAGGGCGATCGTGTAGGTTCGCATTCGGCCTCCTGACAAGCATTGGAAGCCGCGCCGGCGTGGCCCTGTTACGTGATTGGACTCCGAGGACGCGCGGTTGTTCCGCGACGCGCGAATGTCAGGTAGTAGACGGGCAAGCCGGCCAGCACGATGCCCAACGTGACGCCCGTCCACAGCGGATCACCGATCAGTGCGCTGGCGACGAGATAGACGCAGGCGGCAATAAAGATCGCCGGAACGATCGGATACCCAGGGACGCGATACGGGCGCGCAAGATCGGTGCGGCGACGAAGGCGGTACAGGCCAGCGACAGCAAGGCCGTAAAACGGCCAGATGGCGAGCACGAACGTGTCGGCAATCTGCTCGAAGGTTCCGGTCAGCACGAAGACGATGCCGAGCGCCGCGCTGAACAGGATCGAGATATATGGCGTTCGGTACCGCGGATGCACACGGCCAAGCGTCTTGAAGAACAAGCCATCTTCGGCGGCCGCATAGAACAGGCGCGGAGCGCCGAGCAGATCTGAATTGACGGCGCCGAACGTCGAGATTGCCACGGCGATCGAGACGAAGCTGGCGCCGATCGGCCCCACGAGTGCCGACATCGTGTCCGCCGCAATCAGCGGCGACTTTGCGACCGTTTCAATCGGCAGGACGTACATGAACGCGGCGTTGGTCGTCAGGTAGATCGCGATGATGGCGAGTGTTCCGCCGATGATCGCCCGCGGCAGGGTCCGCTCGGGGTCGCGCACCTCACCAGCAAGAAATGACAGATCGCCGAAACCGTCGTACGCCCACAGCACGGAGATGAAAGCGAGGCCGAACAGGCCGGGACTGAATAGTGCGAGGTGCGATGGTGCGGCGTGCGAAGGTGCGTCCGACGGTGCGAGGGACGAAGGTGCGAAGTGCGCGAAGGATGCCCCCGCGGCGCTGCCGAAGATGATCGCGGCGATGGCAATCAACGCGAGCGCCGCGAATTTCGCCGCGCTTGTCACACCAGTCATCAGCGCGCCGGTCTGGACGCCGCGTACGTTTGCGAGCGTGGCGACGACGATCCCGGCAATCGCGCAGTAATCGGCGGCCGCAGCGTGAACGAGGGGATCATAGCCAAGCGACCGCAGGAAATACTCGCCGAACACTGTTGCGATGCCGCTGAGTCCGGCGGCGCGAATGAGCACCAGCTCCGACCAGGTGAACACGAACGCGGCCGGTCGTCCCCATGCCTCGCGAATAAACACGTAAAACCCACCCGCCTGCGGCAGCGACGAGGCAAGCTCCGCCATGGAGAGCGCGCCGCATAACGTCACGACCCCGCCAAGGACCCAAACGGCAAGCATCAGCGTCGGATCCGGCACGCGCGCGGCGATCTGGGCCGGCGTCCGGAAGATGCCGGAGCCGATCGTCATGCCGATGACGAAACCTACGGAACTCCAGAAGCCGAGACGGCGACTCAGCTGCATGACGTCATTTAGGGTATGCGAAGACAGGCATGCGGAATGCTCTCGGCCGCTGCGAGATGTAGATGCGGACCTTCAGGTCAGCGTAAAGGGAGGGCGAAACGTGGCTGTTGCAGCGACGAAATATTCAGAACGCGTGAACGTCGGGCGAGTGGAGCGCTGGTTGTCGATGGCAGCCGGGGGCGCATTGGCGGCGTACGCGCTCAAGCGCCGCGAGCTGCCCGGCGGCGCGGCTGCGATTGCAGGCGCTGCGCTGCTGTATCGCGGCGCGACAGGACACTGCGATGTGTATCACGTGCTCGGAATCAACCATGCCAATGGCGAGAGCGCGCGCGAGTACGGTACCGGCGTCCTCGCCGATCGCGGCTCCGATACGCGCGCCCAGCTCGGCGGCTTGCGCGGCATTCACGTGGAAGAGTCGGTGACCATCAATCGGCCACTCGCCGAGCTCTACCGCTTCTGGCGCGACTTCGAGAACCTACCGACGTTCATGAATCATCTCGAGTCCGTCTCGACGCGCGAAGAGGGTGTCTCGCACTGGACCGCGACCGGCCCCGCCGGCATGCGCGTCGAGTGGGACGCACGCATCATCAACGAAGTACCGAACAAGGTGATCGGATGGCAATCGCTCGACGGATCGACGATTTCGACCGCCGGCTCGGTGAACTTCGACGAGGATCCGCACGGCACGCGCGTCACCGTCCATCTGCAGTACAACCCGCCCGGCGGAAGGCTCGGTGCGGCCGTTGCCTGGATGTTCGGTGAAGAACCGAATCAGACGATTCGCGAAGATCTCCGCCGCTTCAAGCAACTGATGGAAGCGGGGGAGATCCCGACAACCAAGGGCCAACCGTCCGGGCGCCGATAGCGAGAAGGCGGGTCTTTTCAGACCCGCCAGATTGTTCGAGGGTTTCACATGAAAGCTGTCTGCTGGGAAGGTCGGGGCGACGTTCGCGTCGAAACCGTCCCCGACCCGACTCTCTTGAATCAGCGCGACGCCATCGTGCGCATCACGTCCACGGCGATCTGCGGATCGGATCTCCACCTGTACGATGGGTTCATCCCGACGATGCAGGCCGGGGACATCCTTGGGCACGAGTTCATGGGCGTCGTCGAGGACGTCGGTCACGGCGTCACCAATCTGAAAAAAGGGGATCGCGTCATCGTTCCGTTTCCGATCGCCTGCGGCCGCTGCTTCTTCTGCACGCACGACTTGTATTCGTGCTGCGACAACTCGAACCCGAACGCATGGATGGCCGAGAAGTTCTATGGCTATACGGCTTCGGGGCTGTTCGGCTACTCGCACATGCTTGGTGGCTATGCCGGCGGTCAGGCCGAATACGCGCGCGTGCCGTTTGCGGATGTCGGTCCGTTCAAGGTGCCCGAGCATCTCAGCGACGATCAGGTCCTTTTTCTCACCGACATCTATCCGACCGGCTTCATGGCCGCTGAGAACTGCAACATCCAGCCGGGCGACACGGTGGCTGTGTGGGGCTGCGGTCCCGTCGGTCAGTTCGCGATCCGCAGCGCATTCCTGCTTGGCGCGGGCCGCGTCATCGCTATCGACACGGTGCCCGAGCGCCTCATGATGGCCAATCAAGGCGGCGCCGAGACGCTCGACTCGATGGACCCGGATGTCTTCTACAAGCTGCGCAACATGACCGGTGGCCTCGGTCCCGACGCGTGCATCGACGCGGTCGGCATGGAAGCGCACGGTCCACACATCGACTACCTCTACGACAAGGTCAAGACGATGGCGATGATGGCGACCGATCGCATCAGCGCTTTGCGCCAGGCGATCCATTCGTGCCGCAAGGGCGGAACCGTCTCGGTGCCCGGCGTCTACGGCGGCTT
Organism: Vicinamibacterales bacterium; assembly: GCA_035492455.1. GTDB lineage: Bacteria > Acidobacteriota > Vicinamibacteria > Vicinamibacterales > UBA2999 > Gp6-AA40. The sequence goes on from DATJJE010000046.1 coordinate 14,445, forward strand.
CCTCGACAAGATGCCGTTCGGCGCCGCGATGAACAAAGGTCTGACGATCAAGACCGGGCAGACGCACGTCCACAAATACCTGCCTCGGCTGCTGCGCTACATCGAAAGCGGAGCGATCGACCCGTCGTTCGTCGTCACCCATCGTGTGTCGCTCGAAGAGGCGCCGCACATGTACCGGACGTTCCGCGACAAGAAGGACGGCTGCATCAAGGTGGTGATGAAGCCTCACTGATCGGGTAAAATCGTGCGCGCTGCAATATCAGTTTTCCGGGAGACTTATGGCGCGCACGATCGCTCTGATTACGCTCGCGGTGACGATTTCGCTGGCGACGGTGGGTGCTCAGCTCGGCCCGCAGGGCGGTCCGACCAACAAGAACACGACGCCGCCGCCCGGCGTCCAGCCGCTGCCCGTCGATCTCTTCACGAGCAAAAACTTCTATCTCGACGAGAAGTACTGGCTCGACAAGCGGTATGCGCGGTGCAACACGCCGCGTGCGCTGACGGACATGGTGCGCGATCAGCGCTTCGGCGCCTGGGGCGACTGCAACCTCGATCGGCCCATCGATAAGATCGTCAGCCCCTATCCCTACAAGACAGCCGAGGAGCATTACAACGCGCTGCTCGCCAAGGCGAAGGAGCATGGCGGGCCGACCAAGCACACGCGCGCAACACTCCCGAACTGGGACGGCCACTATCGACGCCTGAATCCGGAGGAGCAGTGGATCTGGGGCCGCAATCTGCAGACCGCGACGATGCTCTCCCTGCTCACGCCGGAGTACCGCAAGCGGATGGTGCAGCAGAACTACCACGAGGTGGTGAATAACTCGCCGCAGTGGGATGCCTCCTTCTGCTATCCGGAAGGGTTCATGCGGTGGTGGGCGGAAGCATCGCTCGGTGGTGATATCGAGGTGATGATGACGCCCGACCAGGTGCAGTTTCTCAGCGGCATCGCCGACAACTTCCTGCGGCGCGTCCTGGTCGGACGGCAGCATGTGATGAAAGTGCCTCAGTGGTACGGCGAGACCGTCGGCTTCTGGGATGGCAATACACTCGTTGCGTGGACCGCGAACGTGCAGGGGTGGACGCTCTCACACTCGATGTTCGAATTCAGCAACAGCACGGAAACGATCGAGACGTTCACGCCGAGCGCCGACGGTAAGACGATCACGGTAGACACCACCTTCTACGATCCAGAGGCGTTCACGCGTCCGCTGCACACGGTGACCCCGTGGCAGCTTCGCTCGCCGCTCAGCGATCCGGAGTGGCGGTTCAACTTCGTCGAGTGCCGCGTGCAGAGCACGATCGTCAACGGGCCCGACGGCAGGCCGACCGAACTCATCCCGGGCGAACCGGGTTTCATCGATTACTTCGGGCGCCCGTGGGCACAGAACTGGGAAGAGCACTTCGAGAAGGGATGGGATATCCCGGATAAGTTCAAGCAGCAGTAATTCATTAGCGATTAGCGATTAACGATTAGCGATTAACGATTAGCGATTGTGATTCGTGATCTTGTGATTGTGGGGGAATTCGTGAAGAAGCTCTTTTTCGCAGCCGCCGCGGCGCTGATGATTGCCGCGCCCGCGTTTGCTCATCATTCATTTGCTATGTACGACCAGACGGTCACCAAAACGCTTTCCGGCAAACTGACGCGCTACGTTCCGGGAGCGAACCACGCGCAGATTCTGTTCACCGTTGTCGACAACGACGGCAATCCGGTTATGAAGAACGGAAAGCCGATGCAGTTCGGTGTGGAGACGGGGTCCGCGATCGCCATGGCGCGCAACAACGTCACGGTGAAGACGATGTTGGAAGGCACCTACCTCACGGTGCGGTACTTTCCGCTGCGCGACGGTCGGGACTTCGGTGCGCTCGCCGGGATGCTGGTGACCTGTGGGAAAACGATGCCGAAGGGGGGCTGCACGCCGGAAACGGGCCAGCGGCTGATCGGCGATTCGTTCAACGCTCAATAGGGATTCGCGATTGTTGATTTGTGATTAGCGATCACGAATCGCCAATCACGAATCGCAAATCGTCACATTTCGTTGTTCTTCTCCGCTTCTCGATACGTCCGCGCCGTCAGCGGCGCTGACGGTCCCGCCATCTCCGATTCACTTTCGCGGCCTTCCCTTGCCTCGTCGCCATCCGCTGGCGCCGGTCCTGGCAGCAGCTGGTTGATCAGCGCCATCGTCTCCGCGAACAGTTCCGGCGCGAGTGTCCGCGCGAGAATCGCCAGCTTTGCCTGCACCGTAATCACGAGCTCCGCGTCGCCGTAGCGGCACGCGCGGATGATCTGCCGCGCGGCGCGCTCGGGCGCGATGCTGGCAAGCGGCAGCGAATCCGAGATCGCAAACCAGGCGTACTCCTGCGGGCGGTGACCCTTGAACATGGCGTTGACGGGCGAGCCGGTGCGCATCAGCCCAGGATAGACCGACGTGACGAGGATGTTATGTCGCGCGAGCTCCGCGCGCAGTCCGTCGGAGAGTCCTGCCAGTGCGAACTTGCTCGCCGAGTACGGCACGAGGTGCGGCACGCTGATGCGTCCACCGATCGAGGAGATGTTGACGATGCGCCCGGCGCCCTGGCGGCGCATGTAGGGGATTGCCGCGAGAATCATGTAGAGCGGCCCCCAGAAGTGCGTCAGCATCGCATCTTCGTAGTCGCTGACCTTCATGTGGTCGATCGGACCGACCTGGATGATCCCGGCGTTGTTGATGAGAACGTCGACGGTGCCAAAGCGATCGATGGCCATGGCGACAGCGCGCTCGGCCTGATATCGGGAACGGATGTCGGCCGTCACCGGCGCCACCTCGGCGAACGGCTGGCGCGCCTGGATGTCGCGCATCGCACGGGTGAGCTCTTCTTCGTCGCGCGCGACAAGGGTGAGGCGGGCTCCTTGATCAGCTATCTGGCGCGCCATGACGAGGCCCAGGCCACGCGACCCGCCGGTAATTACTACAGACTTGCCGGCAAAATCGTACGGGGCGCGGCGCCGCCACATCTGTGCGGCGGCAAACGCGCCGACGCCCACGGCGCTGAACGCGAGCATTCGTTTCTGTTGTTGCGTGAGCATGTGGGCCACGCTCGCAAACGACGAACCACCGAATCGGCGACCACGCGAACCACCGATGACCCACGCGCGCGTTGGACTTTCGCCGTTTGTGCGCTACCATCTCCCGCTATGCTGCCCGCCAGGCGTACGGACCCTGCTCACGATCAGACGCTGCAGGCCGTCGTCGCTCGCCTGACAGGCGGCCTTACAGAGCGCGCAGACACTCCTGACGGCTGGGTCACGGCGGTGCGTCGCATGGCGCCGAGTGCGCCCCGGTATGCTCCCTTTCCCGACAACGTGGATGCACGGCTGCGGCAGGTTCTTGGGGCGCGCGGCATCGAGCAGCTCTATACGCATCAGGCCGCAGCTGTCGAACATGCGCTGGCCGGACGGAACGTCGTCGTTACGACACCGACCGCCTCGGGCAAGACGCTCTGCTACAACGCCCCGGTGCTCACCTCGATTCTGAAGGACCCGTCAGCACGCGCGCTGTATCTCTTTCCGACAAAGGCGCTTGCGCAGGATCAGCTGGCGGAGCTGCACGACCTCGCCGATCGGTTGTCCCACCTCTCAGAGCTTGAGATCGGCGTCTTCACATACGACGGGGATACGCCGCAGGATGCACGCCGGGCCGTTCGCGGCCGCGCGCACGTCGTGCTGAGCAATCCCGACATGGTTCACTCGGGCATCCTTCCTCACCATCCACGCTGGGCGAAGCTGTTCGAGAATCTGCGCTATGTCGTGATCGACGAGCTGCATGCGTATCGCGGTGTATTCGGCAGCCACCTGACCAACGTATTGCGGCGGATGCGGCGCATCTGCCAGCACTATGGATCGAATCCGACGTTTATCTGTTCGTCGGCGACCATTGCGAATCCGAAGGAACTGGCTGAAGCGCTGGTCGAGCGGCCGTTCGAGCTCGTCTCCGAGAGCGGCGCGCCGCGCGGCGAAAAGTTTTTCCTGTTCGTGAATCCTCCGGTAGTCAACCAGCAGCTTGGCATCCGGCGGTCGTATCTCGCTGAAACAAGGCGCATCGCCGGTGAGTTCCTGAAGCGGCAGCTGCAGTTGATCGTCTTCGCGCAGAGCCGGCTCACGACCGAGATTCTGACGACCTATCTGAAGGACGATTTCGGCGGTCAGCCGGGGACGCCGGATCAGATTCGCGGCTATCGCGGCGGCTATCTGCCGCAGCGCCGGCGCGAGATCGAGAAGGGGCTGCGCGAGGGAAGCGTGCGCGCAGTCGTATCGACCAACGCGCTGGAGCTGGGCATCGACATCGGGGTGCTCGATGTGTGCGTCATGGCTGGTTACCCGGGCACCATCGCCGCAACATGGCAGCGCGCCGGCCGCGCGGGACGGCGGAGCAGCCGCTCAGCCGCGGTGCTCGTCGCCAGCAGCGCGCCGCTCGATCAGTTCGTCGTGCGTAATCCGTCGTATTTCTTCGATGCGCCGCCGGAACACGCGCTGATCAATCCCGACAACCTGCACATCCTCGTCGATCACGTGAAGTGCGCGGCGTTCGAGCTGCCATTCACGACGTCGGAGCAGTACGGCCGGCACAACGTGCAGGAGGTGCTCGGCGTTCTCGAAGAGAGTGGGTTTGTTCATCGGGCGGGTGATGAAGAAGAAGGCACCTGGCAATGGACGAACGAATCGTATCCAGCGGATGCGGTGAGCCTCCGATCGATCTCGTCGGATAACTTCGTTGTCGTCGACACGACGAACGGTGCCGACGTGATCGGCGAGACAAGCTTCAACAGCGGACCGCCAACGCTGCACGAGAAAGCGATCTACATCATCGAGGGGACGCTGTATCAGGTCGAGAGGCTCGACTTCGACGGCCGCAAGGCGTACGTGCGGCGGATCGACTGCGACTACTACACCGACGCCATCACCTACACGAAAGTCACGGTCTTGGATACCTTCGGTCGCGGTGATGTAGAGGCCGGCCTTCAGGCCGGCCTGCGGTCGCATGGTGAGGTCCACGTGTCGTCGCGCGTCGTCGGCTTCAAGAAGATCAAGTTCTACACGAACGAGAATGTCGGCTCGGGTGAGCTCGATTTGCCCGAGCAGCAGATGCACACCACCGCGTACTGGCTGACGGTGCCGAAGGCGGTGATGGGCGCGCTGCCATACGCGCCCGACGATCGGCGCGATGGCGTCGTCGGCCTCTCGTTCGCCATGCGTCAAGTGGCGCAGCTGCTGCTGATGTGTGATCGGCAGGACATTGGTATTTCGATTGGGAATGGGGAGGAGAAGGAGCTTCCCGACGAGCCGCGCATCTTCATCTACGACAACTATCCCGGCGGCATCGGCTTCAGCGAGCCGCTATACGGCATGCACGACGATCTGCTGTCACGCACGCGTGAGCTTATCGCCGGATGCGAGTGTCAGCATGGTTGCCCGACGTGCGTCGGTCCGGTCGGCAATACCGGTCCATTGGCAAAGATGGTCGCGCTGCGGATTCTCGATCTGATCGCAGAAGGCGCCCGGACCTTGGCTGCTTCCGCATGACGTCGCTAGCCGATCGCCTTCGCGGGGTTGTTGGGCCGCCTAAAGGCGGTCCCTACGAAAACGACGATCGTTCGGGCGAAGGCGATGATCGTAGGGACCGGCTTCAGCCGGCCCGCAACGATGCGGCGGAGATCCTTGGCGGCGAATGGCGGGAATCGCGCGGAAGGAAGTTCCTCCTCGTCGAGCGGAAGTACTCACCCGGCTATCGTCACGGACGGGTCGCCGTCGCCGATTGCCTTCCGCCATGGCCGCGCGTCGAATTGCTCGGCGGCGCAACAGGGAAGACCGTTTTTCTCGATCTGGAAACGACTGGTCTGGCCGGTGGCGCAGGCAGCTACGCATTTCTCGTCGGCTGCGGATGGTTTGATGGCGGAACGTTCCGACTGCGCCAGTTGTTCCTGTCAGACTTTGCCGCCGAGCGCGCACTGCTCGAATCGTTCGCAGAGCTCGCGGACGGTGCGGACTGCGTCGTCACGTATAACGGCAAGTCCTTTGACCTGCCGCTGATCGAGACTCGGTTCGCGCTGCAGCGCATGGAGACGCCCTTTGCCGGCCTGCCGCACATCGACATGCTGCATCCCGCGCGGCGAATGTGGCGCGACGAGGAGGTGGAGTGCCGGCTGACGTATCTGGAGCAGGCGCTCTGCGGCCACGAGCGCCAGGGCGACGTCCCGGGTTTCGAGATCCCCTCGCGCTACTTCCACTACGTGCGCAGCGGCGACGCGCGTCCGCTTGCGGCGGTCCTCGAGCACAATCGGCTCGACATCGTGTCGCTGGCGATGCTCACGGCGCGCGCCTCGCAGATGCTCGACGAAGGACCGTCTGCGGCGACGACATCGCGCGAGGCCTGTGGCATGGGTCGACTCTACGAGCGTGCGGGATTGCTCGAACAGGCGCTCGCCTGTTTTCAGCGTGCGCGGACAGTCGATGCGATGCGTGCGGCCGCGATCCTGCTGCGTCGTCTGCGTCGATATGAGGAAGCGGCGTATGCGTGGCGCGAATTGATCGCCATGCGCGGCTGCCCGGCCGCCTACTCACGCGAAGCGATGGAAGCGCTCGCCGTGCACCACGAGCATCGTGCGCGCGATCTCGAAACCGCGCGCGACTTTGCTCTGCAGTCGCTGCAGTGGCCGACGACGGCAGCACGTCAACAGGCCGTCAAATATCGTCTGGCGCGTCTCGACCGCAAGCTGGGATCGGGCACGTGCAGTATTCCCTTTTGACTCGCTGCAATTCGATTACATTCAAGACTTTGCGGACCTGACCCAGACGCTGTCCGCGGCGTTGACGAGCGGCGGAACGCGATTGGCGATTCGCGCCAGCGCCGCCGAGGTGTGCACCAGCGCGCGCAGGTGCGTCGGCAGAAGCGCTGCTTCCGCCGGCTGGGCGTTGAGCGAGAAGAACCCGTCTGCTGACAGGTGCGTGGGACCGATCGCGCTGTCGAAGGTCTGCCGCAGTTCCGACGGCGACCAGTAGCGCACTTCAAACTTCTCGGGTTCCCGGAAGCGGCGGCGTGCCTGCTGGATCATGGAGCGCAGACCGTAGACGTTCGGCATCTGCACCAGCGCAATGCCGCCGGGCACGAGCATGCGGCTGATATCGGCGGCGGCGCGGCGCGCGTCCGGTTTCGAAAAGTGCTGCAGCACGCTGTACGAGAACGCCGCGTCGACCGACGCACTCTGCAGCGGTAGATGCCGGGCGTCGCCGACCACGAAATCCGCCGCGATGCCAAGCTGCTCGCATACCGCACGCGCCGCAATCACTGCCTGCAAGGAGGGGTCGACGCCGATCGGCCGGTAACCTCGACGCGCCGCGGCGATCGTCCAGCGTCCCCAGTTGCAGCCGACATCAACCAGCGTCCTGCCATTCCCTTCGGACAGCGGCAGGTCCGGGATTGGATAAGTCGGCAGACGTCCGATGAGAGACCGATAGAGATTGCCGCCGGTGGCGCCGATGCTTTCCTGCACGAATGGATGGACGCCGTCAACGTGCGCGGCGGCGCGCCAGTCGTCGGGAAGGGCGCCGGACCGCGCGACGTCGAGCGCCAGCAGCGCCGCCCAGTGCGTCTGCGGCACGTCGTCGCGAAGCAGTACCGGTATGCCTTCGATGGTGAGGTAGCGATGTCCTTGAGGACAGGAGAGCGAGGAACCGGACGGGATCAGCGGCTGCTGATCCCGTGGACACGCCAGGAGACCGAGTGCGTGTGCCGACAGCACCGCCTAAGCGGTGACGTCCGCCTTCGCCTTGGCAGCAGGCTTCTTTGCCTTGGTGCCGCTCGAGCTCGTGGGGCGCTTCGCCGCCTTTGCAGTTGCGGCGGCGGTCTTCCGCTGCGCGGAGGTTTGCGCACCGAACTTCTTGGTGAACCGCTCCACGCGGCCTTCGGTGTCGATCAGCTTCTGGCGGCCCGTGAAGAACGGGTGGCAGGCCGAGCAGATTTCCAGGTGCAGCTCGGGTTTCGTCGAGCGCGTCTTGAAGGTGTTGCCGCAGGCGCACCGCACCTCGACCTCTTGGTACTTCGGATGAATCCCTTCCTTCACGATGTCCTCTCTAATCAGGTGTCGAAACGACCATTATACAGGGCCGCATGCCTGCAACGGGATCCAGCGCTCTTGCGAAGACACCACCGTTTCTGTTCCGACAAAGTCCACTTCCACGGCCAGGCCAAGGTCACGCCGATCCGGCTTCCCGACGTCGGCGGGTCGCCAGGTTCGCGAGACCTCGGTGTCGAACGCGATGCGTGACTGCCCGGCCGGCAGCTCGTAGGCTCGTCCGTTGACGTCGGTGTCGGTCAGGAACTCGTCGACCAGCGTCTGACATGCCGTTGTGATGCGCACCTTGACCGGGTGGGTCGCGATGTCGGGATGTTCGACGTGGAAGCGCAGCACGAGATGCTGGGTAGGCGCGTTCACAGCGAACGCGGCGCGCTTTCGCGTCCAGCGAAACGACCCGTGTGGCAGCCGTTCGCCGGGGTAGGTCCCGGTGATGTAGTCGTGGTTCGTCACTTCGGCACGCGTGACCGGCTTCAGGGGCCCGCGCGCGAGCACGAGCTGGCCACTCGCATATAAGACGGCGATTGTGGCGCCCGCGATCCAGGCGGAGGCCGGGATCCGGGAGCGGGGATCCGGGATCCGGGGGTTCGAGGGTCGTGGGTTCGTGAGGTTCGCGAAGCGCGCGACGAGATAGAAGAAGAGCAGGAGCACAATCGGGTTCTGCGTCGGGACACCCAACAACGAGGCAATGCCGACGCCGATCAGCAGACCGCGCAATGTCGCCACCTCAACCCGATGTTCCGCCGGCGTGCGGCGTGTCAACACAATCCACGCAATCAGCAGCGACCACGCGATCACAGACAGCCCGCCGACGATACCGAGCTCGACCAGCTGATGACGCCACCAGTTCTGCGCATTGTCGAACGGCAGCCGATCGTGCGCCAGTATTCGCCAGTAGTCCGATGCCATCCAGTTGAAGCTGCCGATACCCACACCCGTCCACGGATAGTCGCGCAGCATCCGCGTTGCCACCGTCCCATATCCGCCCCGTGACCAGAGGTCAGCGAACGGCACATCGACGCCGGCGGCCATGCGCCGCACGGGCCCTATTGCGCCAGCCAAGGCAATCACCACGAGCACCAGTGCGGCAGCGCCGGCGAGCAGCGAGGACATATTGGCTCGCTCTTCGCCCGTTCGCCTGCCGACGCGCAGGAGTTCGTAGACGAGCAACACGGTGCCGAGCGCGCCGCAGACAAACGCCGTGCGCGAGCCCGACATCCACGCTCCTGCCCAGTTGATGGCGAGCGCGGCGGACTGCCAGATTCGGACATGCCGGGGCCGCAGCGCTGGAATGGCCACGAAGGCCAACGGGCCCGCCAACGCAGCGATCGCGCCGTAGGCGTTTGCGTCGAGCAGCGTGCCGGCTGCGCGGCGCAGATCCGGCCACACGCCGCCGCTGAGAAACCCGATGTTCACTGTGCCCTGATAGATCGCCACCAGACTGGCGATGGTGGCGCCCGTCAACAGGCCGAGGACGGGATCGGGGATCCGGGATCCGCGATCTGTTGGGTTCTGGGTCTCGTTCGCAAACAGCCAATCAAGCCACAGCACGCCCACCAGCTGCGTGATGGCGACATAGAGAATCCAGCTTTCGACCTGAGGGGTGCTCAGCATCGCCCACGTGTCGAGAGCGCCGATGTCGCGCAGCGTGCCAAGGCGGAGGCCGGCTTCGCGCACGATCATTACGGGCCAGCCGATTGCTACGGTCAACGCCCAGGTGCCGAGCAGCAGTGCCCACCACGGCGGGAGGGCCCAGCGATCGCGCGGAATACGTGGCAGTAGAGCGCCGAACAAGCCAGCAAGCAGCGCGGTGTAGAACACGTTCAGCGCAGCAACCCCGAGCAGCCACGTGAGCAGCGCAGGCGCGAGCGGAACAAGAACCATCAGAACCGCAGGCGCAATCGATGGCCAGCGTCGCGACCCGATGAATGCGCCGCCGAACAGCACGATCGTCAGGATGCCCACTCGCCAGCCGGCTGCCGGATCGACAAACAGGTGGAGTGGAATGGCGAGCGCGAGTGCAATCAGCACCAGACGTTTGATCCCGGCTTCCAGCGCGGACGCGGCAGCCGGATCAGAATTCATGATGTTGATCCCAGCGACGTGAGCCGCCGGAGCCGTCGCCCAGCAGATCCTCCGCAGTTTTCCTGAAGGCGATGAAGTTATCGGCCGGCAAACCGAGGAGGGAATCCGAGTGAACGAGCTTCGGGTGCAGTACGCGCTCCGCAATGCGATGTACGCTGCCCGGCGGCCGCACGAAGGGAGCGTTGCGCGCCGGTTCACCGGCCGCGCCGCCGTCGTTCCTCAGCGCCACGTATTGCCGATGTGTCGCGATGTATCGCGCTAGCTTTCGAATGGCGGCGTACGCCGCCGTATCGTCAAGCATGACGACGCCGCCAACGCGCAGCAGACGATCGACGTAGAAAAAGTCGATCATCGCGTAGTCGAAGGTATGCCAGCCGTCGATCAGCGCGAGGCCTATCTTCGTCCCCTCGGTTTCCAGTCGCGGAAGAGCAACGTGCGAGGACAGCGCGTGAAACTCGACGAGAGATGCGAAGCCGGCACGCTCGAGCGTGAACAGACCGGCGCCCTTCCAATGTGTCAACTGGTGCGGATCGATGACGATGTGTCTGCGGCCGCCGACTTCCGCGAGCGCTTCGCAGATGAACAGCGCCGAGACCCCGTATGCACAGCCGATCTCCAACGTCACTTCGGGACGCAGCTCGCGGATGAGGCGCTGCAATGCTTCGCCTTCGGCAATCGATATTTCGCTGTGGATCGGGATCTCCGTTCCATCGCGTGCGACGACGCGCCGCTTCTCGAGAACTTCGGCGAACACCGGATTCACGGTTTGACCAGGATCAGCGTCATCTGCACGCCGTTCGAAGACCAGCGCTGCTGCCATCCGGCCGTTTCGCGCACGAAGGCAGGCCAGCACTCGTGATGCGGCGTCTGGCTGCCGGGTGTGCCGAACACTGCGGACACCGACCCTGGCGCAGGCGGTTGGACCTGCGGCGGAGGCGGGAGAAACCAGTTCGCGTTGTCGAGGATGAGCAGGCCCCCATGCTTGATTTTCGGCGCAATACCACGCGACAGACAGCCTCGCGGCGCTGAATCAACAAGTGCGTAGTCGAGCGTTTCGTCGCCGAACTGATCGACGGCGCGAACGACCGGATTGCGATGCATCTCCTGCTCGTCGCCCTCGCCTTCGAAGTCGTGCGGGATCAGACGGTAATCGACGTTGGTCAGATGCTCGGCGCGCAGCGTTGCAGCGACGCGCGCGTAGTAGGAAGGGTCCGTCTCGTAGCTCACCAAGTGTCCAGTGCGTGCGGCGAAGAAGCGCGTGGTGTTGCCGCTGCCCCATTCGACACCGAGGCTGTCGGTCCGAAGCAGACGCTCGAGATCGCGTATGGCGGCAGGCGTGAGCGAGGGTTCTTCGGGATGAATGGCGGCGCGAAGCGCGGCCTGGATTCGATATCGCAGATACTGGGGGGTCCAGTGATCGAAGCGCCGGTTTCTGAGTGAGAAGGTCGTCTTCGGACGAAAATCCACCTGCGACGCAGTGTAGTCTACAATCTCCGCGACCCTTCGAATGATCGTTGCGCACGTCGGCCCTCCGCCGCGGCGAGTGGGCGGACCTCCGGGCTACCTTCATCAGCTGCAGGCTGGCGCGTCAACGGATCCCCATCCACGTCACGACGTACGGTTTCCACCTCCTGCCGGGGCCGCACGCGTCGAGCGCCCGCGGCAACCGACAGGGCTGCTGACGCGCATCCGCCGAAAGCTGTTCGGACCGAAATTTTACCGACCGTCGACATCCGAACTATCGCAACCAGGTGGAATTGCGCATCGCATGCTCGAGACCGCGGCAAGTGACATCAGGGTAGACGCCGCCGCGAGCCTCGAGCAGGCGCTGACGTGCGCCGATGTGATCTTCACGCACGATCCGTTTTCGGCGGAGTCGGCGCTGGCCCGCAGACGACCTGGCCAGCAGGTGTGGATGATGTGTCACGGCGTGACGCCAATCGCGCTCTACGCCATGTGGAGCTGGGCGCTGCCCGAAGCTGACTGGCAGTCGCTTGTCAGCTATCCGGATGTGAAGACCTGGACGGATTGGGAGCTCGATGTGTGGCGACGGCTCGATCGGTTCATCCTGCCGTGCGCAGAGGCCGGCGACAGCTTTCGCACAATCGACGCGCGGTTTTCCGACGCCCTCGATCGCGCCACGTTCATCCTGAGCGGCGCATCGACGCCTCAGGGGTCCGACGTGCCGAGTCCGATCGGCAGCACTGAAGGGATGCGCGTTGGACTCTATCTCGGAAGCTCGGAGCCGTACCGCGGTTTCGATGCGCTGCTGCCGGCCGTGCGTCGGCTGCCAGCCGATGTGAAGTTGTCGATTGCCGTCGCGGGCCCGCATCCGGGGAAGGTGCCGGACCATCCGGCTTTTCGCGCGCTGGGCCGGGTCGAGGATGTCGCGGCGCTCCTCGCATCCGTCGACTTTCTGATCAATGTGAACCGCTTCACGCTGTTCGATCTCTCAACGATCGAAGCCGCGCAGGCCGGCAAACCGCTGCTGCTGCACGCGGTCGGCGGCAATCGCGCGTTCGCGCGAATCGGCGCGGGGTGCGTAATGCTCGAGGATCTCCTGCCGGAGACCATCGCCGGTGGTCTACTGCAGATGGCCACATTGGATGAAGAGTCGCTGCGATCGCTTGGCGCACAGTCCCGTGCGTGCTGGGAGACGCAGTTGACACCACGGCGGATGTGGGATCGCCACCTGGCGCTGTACGACGAGGCGTCAACTCGGCGGAACGTGAACTAGGCGCGAGCCCGCACGAGCGCCGGTGATGCCGCGCGGCGTCAATTCGACGACCCCGTTGACGATCACGTAATCGATGCCGACCGGATACTGATTGGGTTTCTCGAATGTCGCGCGGTCCGCAATTGTCTGCGGATCGAAGACGACAAGATCGGCGAAGTAATTTTCGCGGATATAACCGCGCTGCTGCAGCTGGTAAAGCGTTGCGGGCGTTGAGGTGACGCGACGAATCGCGTCGCGCAGCTCGGTGACCTGTGCATCGCGTGCCAGCGCAAACAGCCGCGGAAACGCGCCGAACGCCGCGGGTTGGGTGTCCGCCGCACTCGTCGAATCCTTCATCGTCTTTGCATCCGTGACGACGAGCGTGCCGCCAAAGCGCAGCGCCTGGCGAATCGCCGCGTCGGATTCACCCTTCGCGGATGCGTACGGGGTCAGCGTGCCGACTGCCGGCACGTTGCGCGCGATCGCACGACTGAGGCGCGCAACCATTTCGGCTACCGCTTGCCCCGGTGCGTGCGAGATGTCGGCGACAATCAATCGGCGCACCTGCGACCCGACGCTGACCAGCGCGTCATCTGATGCGGCGATCGTGCTGTCGGAATGAATCATCGCGGTGCCACCATATCGACCCGCTGTGACCGCCGCCGTGGTGATTTCCTGCTGGTTGGCGTGCACATCATCAAGAACGCCCAGCGCGCCATCCTTCATCGCAGCGTCGAGTGCTGCACTGCTGCGGCCGGTCGCGTTCGCCGCCGAAAGCGGGACCAGCGTGCCTACATTGATGGCGATGCCGCGCGTTTCGAGCTTGGTGAAGTAGCCGGGAAGCCCGTTCCAGTCGAGCGTCAGGCCGTAGCGTTGAAGCGAAGCGGTGTCCGCGGTTGCGGTCGTCCAGAGCGCCGGGCTGCCGTCGGCGATGATTTCGCTCGTAATCCCTTGACGGAGGTGGTTGTCGGCGGAGCCGTCGGCAAGCAGCGTGAGGCCGGCGCGGCTCTGTGCGTCGATGAAACCGGGCGCGACCGCTTTCCCCGTCGCATCGATGCTCGTGCCGGCCTCTCGGCCTCTCAGATCGCCGATGGTGCGGATGCGGTCGCCGATGATGCCGACGTCGGCAAGCCGTTCGCCAGGGGTTTCGCCGCTGCCGTCGTAGACAGTTCCCCCGCGGATGACCAGATCGAATTCCGGCTGTTGTGAACACGTTGCGGCACAAGCCGCCAGCCCTAGCGCAGTCAGCATCCTGAAGAGGGTCATCGACGTGCGCGCAGCGTGGAAGGATTGGTCCCGCGCGACCGAGCCAACGCGCGATTGAGGTTTTTTCGGGACGACCAGCCGACGACGTTCGCGATCCACTCGACCTTATCTGACGTGTTCTTCAGCATTCCGACCGCGGCTTCGATGCGCCGCTCCCTGACGTAATCCTGGATGCACCGGCCGGTCAGTTCCTCGAAGTCGCGCTGAAGGCATCGCACGCTGGCGCCGCGCTCCCGCGCGAGGCGGCCAACGGATAGCGGCCGTGCGAACTCGGCATCGAGATCGCGCCGCAGTTCGATGGCGCGGTAGCGCGGATGCACGCGCTCCATCGTATCGATATAAGCGTCCGCCCACCTTCGAAATGCCACCTTCGCATCCTGCGGCGGCCTTCGCCACGCCGACAGCGCGATGGACGCGGGATCTTCGATGCATTCGGCATCGGAAAAGTCCACGTGATACGCCCAGTGATCGGCGTCGCCCCAGCGTAACGACACCTCCACCAGCATTGCGCGCAGCACGGAACGCTCCGAAGACGACCTCGGCTCGGGCAGCTGCACCTCGAATTCGCGAAACAGCCGTCGGACAGAGCGCGTGCGTTGCGGCATCGCCTCGCCAACCACGAACTGACACGCGGCGGCAACGCGATCAATCCATTCGTCTCGTACGCCGATCTCCATCGCGTTCCCTCTGAACGTCTGTCGCGCGCGCAGGCGCCAGCATCCGGAACCTGATTGCTGATTCGCTGCCGAGTCGCGCGACGACGATGGTCGTCGATTGCTGATCTTCGCGCAAGGGTTGCGTGCGGATGCGCGCCGCGCGAGGGCGGAGGAGTTCGATGCGTCGACGACTGCTGATGGTCTTATGGATGCTGGTGGTGACGAGCGCGACCAAGGTTCAGGCGGCAGAAACTGCCACGTTGGACTCCAGCCCGCCGACGGTTGCGAGCGTTGCTCCCGCCGCGGGTATGCGCAACGTGCCGCTGAATACGACGCTGCGGATCGCCTTCGATGAGGCGCTGGATCCTGCGACGGTTAACGCCAGCACGATTCAACTGCGTGACACCCGCGGTATGGCGGTAGGCGGCGTAATCACATACGACGCTCAGTCAAGTGTTGTGACGTTCGTGCCCACGACCCTTCTGTTGCCGACGCGCACGTACTCCGCGACGGTGATTGGAGGAGTTGATGGAGCGACGATTCGAGATGCTGCAGGAAATGCACTGTCGGCAACTTACACATCGACGTTCGTCACCACCGTTGAACCGGCGCGAATTGCCGCGGGCGTCACCCATTCGGTCGCCGTCGACAACAACGGTCAGGTGTGGACATGGGGAAGCGGGACGCAGCAGCGCGGGCAGGCGCTCGAGGCGCGGCTTCCAGGCGCGGTCCCCGGAGCGTCAGGCGTCGTGTCCGTCGCCGCCGGGAACTCGCACACACTGGCGCTGAAAACCGACGGGACGCTGCTGGCGTGGGGCGCAAACACTGAGGGGCAGCTCGGCATAGGCAATCAGACGGGACAGTCAGTGCCTGTTGTTGTGAGCGGCATCAGCAGCGTAATTGCCGTTGCGGCGGGCGCGACAAGTTCGATGGCACTCAAAGCGGATGGGACGGTGTGGACGTGGGGTTCCGCGCATCAGATCGGCGATGGACTGAACACTCGACGACTGACGCCGACGCAGGTGCCGGCACTCGCCGATGTCATCGCCATCGCTTCTGGCGATGTTGCGGGTTACGCGCTGAAAGCGGACGGCACGGTGTGGGCGTGGGGCGATAACACGAGCGGCCAGATCGGCGACGGCAGCGGAGGCAGCGGCATCGTCCGGCTCACGCCTGTGCAAGTGACAACGTTGAGCAACGTCGTGGCGATAGCTGGCGGTGCTCAGCATGCGCTCGCGATCGTTGGCTCGACGCTGTCGGTCCGCGCGTGGGGATTGAATGCATCGGGGCAGATTGGTGACGGAACCACGAATACGCAGCGGTACGTGCCGACGCCCATAAATGGGCTGGTCGACGTGCGCAGTATCGACGGTGCCGGCAACCGTTCCCTTGCGGCACTACCCGACGGCACGTTGCAGGTATGGGGCGCTGCCGCAACGGCGACAGGTGCGAATATCTCGACACCGATCGCCGCGCCGGGTAACCCGCTCGGGTTTCAGGTCACCGGAAGTACGAATCACAACCTGGCGGTGACAGCGGCAGGAACAGTGTGGACGTGGGGTCTGAATACAAGCAGCCAGCTAGGCGACGGGACGTCGAAGGATAGACGAGTCGCCGACAAGGTGAGCGGCGACGACTACGTTTGGAGAGTCGGCACCCCAACCTTCAGCGTCGCCGGTGGCACGTATCCGCAGACACAAAGCGTGACGATTACGACGGCAACCGCCGGCGCGGTGCTCCACTTCACGCTCAACGGGATCGATCCGGTCGAGACTGATCCCGAGATCCCCACCAGCGGTGTCGTGGTGATCGAGCGATCGCTCACGCTGAAGGTAGCTGGTTGGAAACCAGGAGCATCACCCAGCAGCATGACCATCGCGACTTACACACTGCAGGCTGGACAGCCGGCATTTTCGCCGAATGGTGGGACGTTCACGACCGGCACGAGCATCACGATGTCGACCGCCACAGCGGGCGCTGCGATCCATTACACCGTCGATGGCTCGACGCCAACGGCTGTTTCACCGGTGTACTCCACGCCGATCGACATCGCGACAACGCTGACGGTGAAAGCGGTGGCGACGCGACCAGGATGGACCGATTCGACGGTGCGCTCGGCGACGTTCACGATGAACTTCGGAACCCTTGGTCCGCCGACGTTGGCGCCGGCACCGGGCGGCTACGAAGGGCAGATCACTGTCACGATGGCTGCGCAGGAGCAGTCGACGATTCGATATACGACCAACGGCGCGTCGCCGACCGCGACATCAACCGTGTATGACGGGCCGGTGACGCTGACGTCTACCACCACGATCAAGGCGAAGGCGTTCCGGGCGGATTACACGACGAGTGTCGAAACGTTTGGGACCTACACGATCGTCGCCGTGCCGCCGGTGTTCAGTCGCGCGAGCGGAACATATCCGCCAGGCACAAGCGTCACGATTACGGACAGCGATCCAGGTACGACCATCCGGATCACGCTCAATGGACTCGATCCCACCAACTCTGACACCGCGGTTCAATCCGGAACGACGCTGCTGGTCGGCAGTTTTACGTTGAAGGCGCGTGCGTTCAAGACGGGATCGAGCAACAGCACGGTTGCCTCAGCCGCATTCGAGCTCACCGAACCACTTGGTTCGGGGATGGTAAGCGCCGGAGGCACGCATACGCTGCTCGCCACACCAGGCGGCCTGCTGTACGTGTGGGGGCTTGGCACATCGGGGCAGCTCGGGTTGGGATCGACTGCCAGCAAATCGACCCCTACCATCGTTCCGACGCTGACAGGCGTCGTCTCCGTTTCCGGTGGGTTGGTGCACACGCTGGCCGCGACATCGGATGGCCGGTTGTTCGCGTGGGGGTCGAATTCATCCGGCCGACTCGGCGACGGAACAACGAAATCCAGCCAGGTTCCTCTCGAGATCACGAGCCTGCATGACGTCGTCCAGGTTGCCGCGGGCGGTTCGCACAGCCTGGCCCTGACCGCTGACGGTCGCGTGTATGCGTGGGGTGTCGGAGCAAGTGGGCAACTCGGACTCGGACCCACAACGAATGTCCTCGTTCCAACGCCGATACCGATGCTCTCCGACGTAGCGGCAATTGCTGCAGGCGCCCTGCACAGCCTCGCCGTGACCAGGACTGGCGATCTTTATGTTTGGGGCGCCAATTCGCTCTCGCAGCTTGGCGACGGCACCCAGACCACGCAAACAACGCCGAAACGCCTTACTTCGATCTCTGGTGTAACTGCCATCGCTGCGGGTGCGACGCACAGCGTTGCGCGTCTGTCGGACGGCACCGTGTATTCGTGGGGTGACAACAGCTACGGCCAGCTTGGGGTCGGCGACACGACCGTGCGCCGGTGGCCGACGCGTATCTCAGACCTGAGAGCGAGCAGCATCGCAGCGGGCGGCAATCACACCATGGCGATAGGGACCGATGGTGTGCTGGTCGCCTGGGGCGCAAATGCCAGTGGTCAAGTCGGTGACACGACCACCACGAATCGCGTCAGGGCCGTTCCGGTAGCAGGTCCGACCGGGGTGGCGGCCGTTGCCGGCGGCACAACGCACAGCGCAGCGGTGACAATGAACGGCCATGTGTGGACGTGGGGTTCGGGTGGGTCAGGGCAGCTAGGGGATGGCACCACCGTGGCGAGTCGGCTGACGCCGCTCGACGTGTTCACCGCACCAGGCAGCTGGGAACTTACTCCAGCCCCGCTCTTGAGTGTGGCGCCCGGCATCTACAGCTCCGTCTTAACCGTCGTCATCTCCGACACGCTCGGTGCTGCAGCCTCGATGCACTTCACAACATCGGGTGCGACTCCGACCATCGACGACCCGGCGATTGCCGACGGCGAATCCGTGACCGTCGATCGGAACGTCACGCTGAAGGTTCGTGCTTGGGCATCCGGTCGTACGCCAAGCGCAACTGTGACTGCGGAATACGTGTTGCAGCCGGTGGCGCCGTCTGTGACGCCTGGAAGTGCGACCTACAGCAGCACGCAAGCCGTCACGCTTTCGAGTCCCATCTCTGGCGCCGTTGTTCGCTACACGATCGACGGCACCGATCCTTCAGGTTCCTCGCCGCTGTACACCGACCCGATCCCCGTTGCCACATTCACGGTTATCAAGGCCAAGACGTTCCACGACGGGTGGACGCCCAGTGCGACGGCTACGGCGACCTTCACGTTCAACTATGGCGTGTTGCCGACACCGACGATTACACCGCCGGCAGGTCGATACGCGCCTGGAAAGGTGGTGACGATCTCGGCCGGTGCCGGCCAGCAGGTGCGTTACACGCTCGACGGCACGGACCCGACCTCCATGTCGCCGGCGTACGTCGCGCCGATTCCGCTGCCTCCGGGATTGGTTTCGGTGAAGGCGCGTGCGTTCGGAGTGGACTGGACGGAGAGTCCGATCGCCTCAGCGAACTACGTCGTCACGGATGATGTCGAGCCGCCGACGATTACTGTGTCGTTCTCCTCATTGCCCAATGCGCAGGGCTGGTACGTGGGAGATATGACCGCCACCTTTACCTGCGAAGACCCGTCGGGCGTCAAGTGGTGTACCCCGCCGACGCGGATCGGCGGTGAAGGGTTCGAGCTGCCGGTTGTAGCGAATGCCGTTGACGTGTGGGGTAACCATTCCATGGCGGCATGGACGATCAACATCGATCGCACGCCACCGGACCTGCGCATCTACACGCCGAAGAACAATAGTCACGTTCAGTCGGGGACCACGTCGATTACTGTTCGCGGAGGCGCACACGATCTTTCCGGTGTCGACGAGGTGTTGTGCAATGGCGTCGTGGCGACGGTCGTTGATGACGCGTTCGTCTGTGGGGTCGCGGTTGGCGAAGGTCTGAACACCATTACTGTCGAGGCCTCCGATCGCTCCGGTCACAGCGCAAACACCGAGCTGTCAGTCATAGTCGGCGATGTGACGGTAAGGGCGGTCGACGTCAGTCCAGCCACGCTGACGATGTTCGTTGGAGATACGCGGGAGATCTTCGTCAAAGATCAGGAAGGCGGTGAGCGGCACGACGGCACGTGGTCTATCTCGGATTCCGCGATCGCAACAGTGGTGGACGCCGATGGGGCGACGACGATTTCGGCATTGGACGCGGGTCAGACGACGTTGATCGTGACGATCAACGGTGTCACGGCCACCGTGGCAGTGACTGTCCTGCCGATTGGCGAGACGATCTCTACTGGCACGACACTCTGGAGTCTCGCGGATACCCTGGGCGTCGGCCCGCCGAAGCGCGGGTACGTTCTTCGCGCTTCGTCCACCGTGGCCGACGCCGACGCCTCGCGCAGTGCCGCGTTGTTCTTTGTCGACGAAGGAACGGAATACTTCGATCACGGAACCGAGCTGACTCGTGGCTATCCGAATAGGCCGACGCAGATCCGCGCGACGACAGCGGATGGGCGGCGGGTATCCGAGATGGTGTTCAGCGGTCGCATTCCGCGGCAGATCGCCGCTGACAATGACGGCGGCTACGTGCTCGTCTTCGCCC
Source organism: Vicinamibacterales bacterium (assembly GCA_035492455.1). Lineage (GTDB taxonomy): Bacteria > Acidobacteriota > Vicinamibacteria > Vicinamibacterales > UBA2999 > Gp6-AA40. Next base: position 34,791 of record DATJJE010000046.1, read on the forward strand.
AAAGCGACGGCGAGCCCAGCATCATCCAGAGGGTGTACGGGGCGACCGGCACCGTCGCGTGGGAGTACAAATCGTTCTCGGGATTCCTCAGCGATGTCGCGGTTCATCCTGATGGGACCGTTTACGCGACCGAGAAGCGCATCACCGGCGCGAATCGGCTCGTTGCCATAAACAGGACTGGTGGTGTGCAGACGTTCGACCTGCCGATTGGGACTTACTCGCAGATCGATCTCGGCGACTGCGGCTGGTATGGATCCGGAACAATCCCAGGATCGGCCACCGCGCCGATCATCCTCGAGGAGGGTTCGGTCGTGCTGGTGACGAGGACGCGCGTGAGCACGCAGATCGTCCGGACCTATCCGGACCCGAACTCCTCGTTGGGATGTTCAGAGCAGCGACTTCCACAGGATTTTTCGTTCCGGGACACCCAGTATGTGGTGGAGCTGCCATCCGCCGGCGATACGCTTCATGCGCACGAACTGTCGGATCCCGGGTTCCTTCCGTCGCAGTTCACCGAGGAACGCTTTCGCCTGCTACCGGACGGCCACGGCGGGCTCCTGCTCGGCGATCGACGCACGCCGACGCTCATTCACATCAGCAGCGAATACACGGTCGATGCGGGCACCGGTGACTGGTTCCTGATGCCGGGCGACACGAGCACGAAGTACGAGACCGAGTACGTGCTGGGAGAAGACGGTCTCTACGTGCTTGTCAACTCGCGCGCGATCACGCAGATCTATCCGTCGTATCAGTACGCGTTCTCGACAAAAGTGCTGCAGCTCGATCCCCAGACGCTGATGCCGAAGGCGGATCCGACGCGTCTTGGCGAACCGATGCTCGACCCGCAGCACATTCGCCTGAAATTCGCGCTCGCGGGTGGAGGGATTTACGCGAATGGCCCGTGGTCAGCATATGCGGTGAATGCGACAGCTGACAGCTCCGCCTTTGCAGCGGGCGGCAATGCTGCCGTATTTGGCGATGACCTGTGGGGTGGTTGGCGCATCGAACCGTTACTTGCAACCGGCGGCACAGCATTCGCTGCTGCTTCATCATGGCCTACGCCATCGGGGACCGAAGGCCGTAATGAATCAAAATCAATTCTTAAAGGCATCTTCTTCAAAGGACATCACGTCGACGGAACGTTGGTCGCGCGGCATGCGTCCATAAGAATTACCCCGCACAATCAAAGCTACTGGCTTGCAGCCAAACCGCAAGCGTTCGGTCATTTCGACTACCAGGGGCGGTTTGTCGCAAACATCGATGCGCTAGGCAATTACTTCGCGACTATCGGAGCCGGACCGGGTACTGACCACACGCGGTCCGACGATACGGTTGTTTCTTGTTCCGCGTATAACCTGACGAATGCAGTGAGCTTTTCAACAGACGTCTTGAAGGCAGCCGAAAATTTTGAGCCGCTACAATATCGTGCCGATAGCGAAGACTTCATCATCGGATTGTTGTTTCGATTGGACGACAACTATCAGGATGACTTACCTTACTGCGCGGCACCGACCCTGTTTGATCAAACATACAACTCAAATTCGTACGTCCATGGATTGATGCGGGCCGTCGGTCTGCAGTCGCCTATGGCAACTTCTGGAACAAGTCACTACGTCGGCTGGACCAAGCCCGTTCCGTCTTCGCATTTTGCAGGAAACTAACTTGCCGGAATACGACGATGGCGGGCGACGCACCAAGTTCATCTTCCTTGGAATCGTATTGCCCATTGTTGTCCAAGCCGTAGTCGTCATGTTTCTACAGGCGATACGTAATCACCAACCTATAGATGTAAGGCCGCTCGAATACATTTCGTTTGTGATCGTGAGCGGTGCCGCCTTTATCATCCTGACGCAACGATGCACCCGTGCCTGTAAGGTACTGGTCGCTCTTGCGTATTTTCCTGGGATGCTTAGCATCTTCTATTTCGAATCGCTTTGGCTGCCATTCGTGTTTGCAGGAATGCTCTAGGCAGACGCATGTCCTGTAAGCCAAGAAAAAGGCGGTCGCGAGGCCGCCTTCTTCGTGTACTTCGTGACCGCGCGGCGAGGCCGCGCCTTCGTGGTTACGACTTGCCCGACGCCATCGCCGCCAGGAAGTCGGCGTTGGTCTTCGTCTTCCCCATCTTCGACAGCAGCAGCTCCATCG
>DATJJE010000047.1:0-50134 GCA_035492455.1 Vicinamibacterales bacterium
GAAGCGACCGACGTCGTGGAGATTCACATCTCCGGTGACGAGACGTTCCGGCGACAGCGGTAGCTGGACGGTTCCTGCTTTACTTCGCGCGGCCGGTGAACCCCTGCGCGAGCATGTCTACTTTGTAGAGCGATCCAGCGCCGCCCACGTAGAGCGTCTTCTTGCCCGGCCCGCTGAATGCCAGGTTCTGACAATCCGCGGGCGGACACTTCACGGGGATGGTGCCGAGGTGACGCCCTTGCGGGCTGAGGACCTCGACGCCGCCCCCGGTCGCGACGTATAGCCGGCCGTCGTTGTCGATCGTCATGCCGTCGGCGAAGCTCTTGACGCCGCCAAGGCCGTTGTCCCGCGTGCTCCGGCCCGTCACCGTGCCGAATGTGCGTCGATTGCGCACAAGGCCGTCTGGCTGAATGTTCCACGCGATCACGTCTGCGCCGTTCGAGTCATCGACATACAACATCTTCTCGTCGCGGGAGAGCTGAATGCCGTTCGGACGGATTAGCTTGTCCTCGATCTTGATGGGTCGTCCACCCGGCGGCAGATAGTAGACCGCGGGCGGCAGCCGCGGCCCGAGCGGCGCGCCGCGCCGCTTCACCAGGTCTGCGGCCTGATCCACCGTGAGGCCCGGATCCGTGAAGTAGACGCCGCCATTTCGCGCGACGATCAGATCGTTGGGTCGGCTGAACGGCTTGCCTTCGAAGTTGTCCGCGAGCACCATCTCGCTGCCCACCGGATAGATCACGCCGATCCGCGTCGAACCATCCCACGCCTGCGCGGAGATCAAACGTCCACGACTGTCCTGCGTGACGCCGTGCGATTCGTTGGAGTTCGCGACGAGCACCGCGACCTGGTTGGTCGCGGTGTTCATCCGGTGAATCCGGCGCTCGTTCGGTTCCGTGAATACGAGCGATCCGTCCATCAGGCCGATCGGATCGTCAAGGCCGTTGTATCCCGTGAGGATCCGTACGATCGGCGTGCCGTCCTTGACGACGCCAGGGATGTCGGTTGCGACGCTGACGGACGCCACCTGCAACGACAGCGCGCTCAACGCAATGGCGATTGCTGGCCTCATCATGTGCAGGCGACCGAGGGCATAATTTGTCGAGGAACGCGCGGATTGTAGCGCAGACGACGAGATGAAACGGATTCTTGTCACGGGCGCGACCGGCAACGTTGGTCGCGAGGTCGTCAAACAGCTGCGCGCCTCCGGGTGTCCAGTTCGTGCGATGAGCAGGACCCCGCAATCGGCCGGATTGCCGTCAGACGTCGAGGTGGCCGGTGGTGACCTGACTGCGCCCGAAACGCTTGATGGTGCTCTCGACGGTATCGATGCAGTCCTGCTCGTCTGGATGGCCGGTCTCGCACCCGCGGCCGCGGCGGTCGAGCGCATCGCGCGTCACGCCGGACGCATCGTATTCGTCACCTCTCCTCACAAGACGCCCCACCCGTTCTTCCAGCAGCCGAATGGACTGCGGCTGATCCATGCCGGCGTCGAAGCGCTCGTTCAGAAGACCGCGGTGGAGTGGACATTCCTGCGCCCGGGTGCGTTTGCGCTGAACTGCAGGAACTGGTGGGCGCCGCAGATCCGGCAGGACGACGTCGTCCGATGGTTTTATGGCGACGCCGAAACCGCGCCGGTGCATGAGGCCGACATTGCAGCCGTCGCGGTTCGCGCGTTGCGAGACGAAGGGCACGACCGAAAGGAGTACGTGCTCACGGGGCCAGAGTCATTGACGCAGCGCGAGCAGGTGCACATCATCGGCAACGCCATCGGCCGCTCGTTGTCTTTCGAAGAGTTGCCACCGGACGCGGCGCGTCAACAGCTGCTGTCGATGTGGCCTGCGCCGGTTGCGGACATGCTGTTGAGCGCGTATGCGGCCGCGGTTGGGCAACCCGCATTTGTGACGTCCACGATCGCGGAGCTCACCGGCAACCCGGCGGCGAGCTTCGAGCAGTGGACGACCGATCACGCCGAAGATTTCAAAGGCCAGCTCGCCAATTGACCCCGGACGGCCGTGGAGGCGCCCGTTGTGGCTGCGGATATACCGTGCATCGCGACATCAAACCATCAAACGTGCTGGTCACCAGCAGTGGCCCGGTAAAACTTCTCGACTTCGGTATCGGCAAGCTGATCGACCATGATGGAGCCGGCGGCCCGACGAACCTGACACGCGACAGCGGCGCCGGCCTTACGCCCGACTACGCCGGCACCGGAGCAGCTTACGGGTGGCGCTGTGTCAGCAGCCACCGACGTTTACGCGCTTGGCGTTCTGCTGTTCGCTCTGCTCACGCACCGGCACCCGGCGGGCGAGGATCGATCGGCGGCCGATCTCGTGACGCAGGTCGTCCACAACGAGCCGCCGCGCGCATCCGCGGTCGTCGCGGACGAGAAACTCCGGCGCGCGCTGCGCGGCGATCTCGACACGATTCTGGCAAAGGCGCTCAAGAAGCATCCGTCCGATCGGTATGTCTCGGCTGCGGCGGGATCGAACTCTCATGCCTCCAATGGATTCCAAGGTGCCACGGTTGCCGGCGATGCCGCAGGTGCCGTGGCGCATTGCCCGCTATTGCCCCGCGCCTGAGCAGTAGCGCGCCAAGATTTGTCTGCAGCCTATTGTTCGATTGAAACGCGAGAGGCGGGACTCGAACCTACGACCTCCCTGGTTCATAGCAGTAGATCTCCGTCGCGGACCATCTTCTAAGCGGGTTTCTCACAAGCTGCGTCGCATGCTACGACTGACGACATCCTGGCGCGCACGCTCCTGCTGCTGGCGCGCTAGGGCAGGACACCAGCCGCAGACCGGGTTCGGACGGTGCCGGGCTCGCTCAGCGGCCGATGGCGAACGTCTGCGAGGCGGCGAGCGATGCCAGCTGCAAGCGGATTCTCGCGGATCGTTTCTCCTCGTCCGGGACGTTGCCCGGCAACGGAGTGGCGGCGCCGTAGTAGGCGATCAGGTTGGCCCGCAGTGCCGCCGGTACACCGACGAAATCGTGTGCGGCGAGCTTGCCGAGGAGATCGTCATAGGTCGCATCCGCCAGCGAATACTCTCCGCGGACGGTCAATTGCCCCGTGTCGAAATCGGTGTTGGGCAACTGCAGGCGGCCGGCACGCGAGCCATCGAGCGACTCGCGGAAACGCTCGCGGGTTTCGGTGAAGCTCGCCAGAAAGAGACGCTCGGCTGCCGCGGTCGGGACCGAGAACCCGAGCGATCGGAACGGACCAATCTTCGGCACGATGCGGTACACGGCGCCAAGGACGCGCGCGAAGCCGTGCGGCTTCGCGTAGTCGGCGCCGAACTCTTTGTCGTAGTCCTTGCGGTGCAGGTTGAAGACGAACGTCTGGCGCTGCATGGTCGGCGCGACGTTCAGAATCTCGCCGCGTTTCTTGCTCCAGGCCACCTTCGTCATCTCTGGAATGGTGGTCGCGATGGCATGGCGGTAGGTCGCGATCGCCAGGTCCTCGCTGAAGAAAACATCCTTCATCTCGATCCCGTAGGTCTCGCGGAACGCGCGTTCGAGCGCCGGCTTCGCGACCTGGAAGCCGATGTAACTGTGGTACGCCGCCGGCGCATACGCGCCCGCGGCGACCTGCACCACGTCGAAAGAGAATTCGACCAGGACATGACTCTTCGGCGACTGCGCGTAGGTGACCGCGTTGCCGAACCTCGCCTGCAGCTTCGGATACATCAGCGGCACCGCACGGTTCACGGCCAGCGGATGCCCGTTGTTGTCCGCCGCATAGTGGCCGAGCGCACCGAGCGCGAAGGCGTACTCGTCGACGTCCTGCGCCTCGTCGATCAGCGCTGTCACGAAATCGCCCGTGCGGACGTAGTGCAGAAGGTTGCTGAAGAAGTGGCTGCCGAATGGGTAGTAGCCAAGGTCCTGGATCACGCATCCGCCGTACGCGTAGGCGCGCGCGTCGAGCAGTTCTTCCGGCGTGGTTTCTGGAAAGCGCGCCAGCAGCATCGTGCTGATGGTGCTGTCCCAGAGCGCATCGATGTTGGCCTCGTGGGCCAGCACGGAATACGCCGCGGCAGGCCGTGCCGCACAGAACGCCATCGCGGCAGCCAGAGCGATGACCACGATGTTGGCAACGAGCGCTGACCCGGCGCGCGATCTCATGATTCAGACGTCAGCCGGCTGGTGAGCAGCACGGCGGCGGCGCGATGCGTGGCGTCTCCGCCGCGCCATTCGACGATGTGGCGATACACCACCGAGAGAATCCCCACGACTGGAACCGCGAGGAACATTCCCGCAACGCCGGTCAGGTTGTTGACGACGCGTCGGACACCTTCGGTCTCTCTCGCCACCAGCCCTGCCCTCGCGCGGCCGGCCGGGGTGACGACCGTACCCGTGAGCGTCACGATATGGGCGTTCGTGTCGACATTGATGTTGCTCTCTTTCAGCGTGGCCTCGTTGACGAAGCGCGCACTACCCGCGAGGTGATCCACGCGTCGGACATGACCTCGCCGGTCTTGCCGACACCGTCCTTGGTCTTGTTCCCGACGACTTTCGCGCCCTTGACGACGCCGTCGGACAATGCTCCAGGCTCCAGCACCGCGAAGATCACGATGACGTTCAATATGGTTTTCGTACGTGATCTCCTGATCGGTAAACTCCGAGCAGGACCATCCTAGGCACGCAGACGTTGTGCGTCTGTTCTGTTGTGAACAGCGTCGTTCGCCGTCGAAGGGTGTCGCCGCGGACAGGGCCTCGTCCGCAGCGTCCATGAACAACTCGGAGCCGCCTATGGCTCTTCGTGGCCGCGTTCGCCCCTCTTCCCGGCGAGCGCAGGTACCCGCGCGGCGCATCCGATCGCGCAAGGCATCCGGTCGAGAATCAGATTCGTCCTCGTATCGATCAGGATCAGCGCGCGCCCCAGAAAACGATACTGGAAGTCATCAGGAAGCCTCGGTAGGACAGCGAGGATGCCAGCCGGCATGCTGGCCAGCGGTTTCCCTGTCGGGTAGGCGCGGTTAATGCGACGCGACACGTCTCCCGGATTGTCGTTCATGATGGCCGCCATCGTGGCGGGGCTCGTCTCAACGAGCAGGACGTTCCGGAACTCCGCACTGATGGTCGATGTAAAAATGTCGCCTTGTCTGGCTCCGGTGCGCGCAACACGAATCCTTTTCGCCAACGCGCGCTGCGCCATCAAGATCTCTCCTGGATGGTCTGTCACGGTTAGGACAGGCAATCCCTTCTCGAGGCTGCTCCGAAGTTCGACATAATTCGAAACGCGTTCGCTGAAGTCAGCCGCGATGACACCCCACGCCTGCACCCTGAACACCGCGTTGTCCGGCCGGTCGTGTATCGTCGGCGCCTGAGCATAGACTACGGACGCGCACGAGACCATCACGGCGATGGCATGCGAGATCTGCTGCGCTCGAGTGGTCATCCCCCATGGTGACGCGAACCAGGCGTGCCGCCTGTTCTGTTTCGCACAACCATCCGCTACCCGAATGCCCGAGATCGCCATGTGCGGTAATGAACAGCGACGGCGCAGCGTTCGCGTTAGTGAAGGCGAAGCTGGTTCTTGGAATCGCTGCCGGCTTGATGGTCGCTCTGCTGGGCGGTCGGCCGAAACGATGAGGTCGCACGAGTAGGGATGGCGCTGGCCAGCATCGAAGACGCGCAGCGCATTGCGGGGGACGCCTAGAGCGCGATCATGGCCGTCAGATCCTTTTGAGCGTTCATCGTCGGCGGCAAACGCATTGCCGTGCGCGGGTACCTGAATGATGCCGGGCGAGTGGTTGTCGACACGCAGAAGTAGCCGCGCGTAATCCGCACGGCATAAGCACGCGGAATGCCGCGAGTTCCTTCGCAGCAGATTTGGGTTCACTCAGGTTGGTGGCCGCCCAGTGTGCGAGGGGCGGGAGGGTGGAAATGGCACCCACGTGGCCAACGCGGGCGCAATTTTCAACGAGTTAGAGGCCGAACACGGGGCGACGAAAATACTGATCGCCTGCTGAGAACCCACGACGCCAACTGAGTTATTGAAAACAATGGATTGAGTTTGGCGGAGAGGGTGGGATTCGAACCCACGTGCCGGTTACCCGACAAGACGCTTTCGAGGCGCCCCCGTTACGACCACTTCGGTACCTCTCCGGTGGACGTCGATACGGCGAACACAACATTATAACCGGCGCTTTTCGCGGAAGAACTCCTGGACGAGCTCTCGCGCGGCTCCCTCCCTTACCCCGCCGTTCGCCGCGAACCGGTGATTGAGGCCGGGAATCTCCATGGCCCGCACTGTGGAGATCAGCGCTCCGGTCTTTGGTTCGAGCGCGCCGTAAATCACCTCACGGACGCGCGCATGGATGAGCGCGCCGACGCACATGAGGCACGGCTCGAGCGTGACATAGACCTCCGCATTCGGCAGCCGATAATTGCCGACGTGCCGCGCGGCGTCGCGCAGGACCAGCACTTCTGCGTGGGCCGTGGGATCGCACGCAGAGATCGGCTGGTTGTAGCCGCGCGCGACGATCTCACCGTCGATCACCAGCACCGCGCCGATCGGCACCTCACCCGCCGACAGCGCGAGACGCGCCTGCTCGAGCGCCGCGTCCATGAACGCCTCGCGCGACATGCCGCGACGGTACTACAGTCCTGACCCTACAGTAAGGACGGTACCGTGGTTGTTATAGTCAAGAGAGATGTTCACACCCGGGGCGCGCGCAGCGCAGGACGACGAGAGCGCCCTGCATGCGCTCGGTGATTTCACCGCCAATGCCCGCCTCCTTCTGCTCTCGCTCGTGGCCATACCGATCGGGATCATCAGCGCCTACGTCGCAGTGGCGCTCCTGGCCCTGATTTCATTTTTCACCAACGTCTTTTTTTTCCATCGCTTCAGTTTCGCAGCAGCGTCCCCGGCGATGCATACGCTCGGGCCATGGGTCGTGCTCGCGCCGATCGTCGGCGGGCTCATCATCGGCTTCATGGCTCGTTATGGGTCGGAGCGGATCCGGGGGCATGGCATCCCCGAAGCGATCGAATCAATCCTTATCAACGGCAGCCGCGTCGAACCGAAGCTCGCGGTCCTGAAACCCCTCTCATCAGCGATCTCGATCGGATCCGGCGGCCCGTTCGGCGCCGAAGGACCGATCATCATGACCGGCGGCGCGTTCGGATCGCTTATCGCGCAGTTCCTTCATCTGTCCAGCGCCGAGCGCAAGACGCTGCTCGTCGCCGGCGCGGCGGCCGGCATGTCCGCGACCTTCGCGGCGCCGCTCGCCTCGGTGCTGCTCGCCGTCGAACTGCTGCTCTTCGAGTGGAAGCCGCGCAGCTTCGTGCCGGTGGCGATGGCGAGCGCGACCGCCGCAGCCGCGCGGCGCTACCTGCTTGGCCTCGGACCTCTGTTCCCCGTGCACCAGCATCCGCTCTTCATCGGACCAAGCGGACTTGCCGGCTGCGTCGTCGTCGGCCTGGGTGCAGGCGCGCTGTCCGCGCTCATGACGCTCGCCGTGTACGCGTGCGAAGACCTGTTCCAGAAGCGCATGCCCATTCACTGGATGTGGTGGCCGGCTATCGGCGGCCTCGGCATCGGTCTCGGCGGTCTGCTGTTTCCCCAGGCCCTGGGCGTCGGCTACGACACTATCGGATCGCTGCTGCAGGGCGACGTGCCGCGCACGACGCTGCTCGGCATCCTGCTAGTCAAGTCGTCGATTTGGGCGTTCGCGCTCGGCTCGGGAACGTCGGGCGGCGTGCTGGCACCGCTGCTGATGATGGGCGGCGCGCTTGGCGGCGTCGAAGGCGCGTTTTTGCCGAATCTCGGTCCCGGCTTCTGGCCGCTCGTCAGCATGGGCGCGATCCTCGGCGGCACCATGCGCTCGCCATTCACGGGCATCGTCTTCGCCATCGAGCTGACGCACGATCTGAACATGATGCTGCCGCTGGTGGTCGCCGTGACCATCGCACACGCATTCACGGTGTTGACGCTGCGGCGATCGATCCTCACGGAGAAAGTGAGCCGGCGCGGCTATCACCTCACGCGCGAATATTCGATCGATCCGCTCGAGATTCTCTTCGTGCGGGAGGTCGTCCGCACCAACGTTGTGGCGCTCTCCGCATCGATGACGCTCGATCACACGCGCGCGGTCATCGGCGAATCGCCGCGCCCGCGCCGCCGGCAGCGTCTCTATCCTGTCGTCGACACCGATCAACGTCTCCTCGGCGTGGTCGCGCGCGGTCATCTTGAACATTCCATCCAGAACGCTCCGTCTTCGATGCGGATTGGCGACATTGCGCAGACGCTCCCCGTCGTCGCCTACCCTGATGAGCCGCTGCGGGCGGTCGTGCACCGCATGGCATCCACCGGCCTGACGCGATTTCCCGTTGTCGAGCGCGGACCGGAGCGGAAGCTTATTGGAATGATCGGATTGTCGGACTTGCTTGCGGGCCGTACTCGCACGCTGGAGGCAGAGCATCGTCGAGAAAGAGTGTTCTCACTGACGCGCGGGAAGAAGGCCAGTTAGGCTAGCGGCTGAAGACGACGCGCAGGTCGCGAGTGCCGGTCGTAGAGCGCGGCTCCTGCTGATCGCGCGTCCGCTGCTCGGTGCGCAGTGCGGCGTTCACGATGCGGCCCAGGTGCGGTGCCATCATTTCGACGAGGCGGCTCTGATCCTCGGCGAACGCCTGCGGCGCTTCCGCGTATGCGGTGAACACGCCGACGACGCGCTCGCCGTCCATCAACGGCGTGCTTAGCGCGCTTCCGAGCTTGACGCCGCGATCGTGCAGGTCGAGTGCAGCGTCTGAGTTCGAGATCGTCTGGCGGCAGGCGGCGACCCAGCCGCTGAGCCGCTCACCCACCGCAATGGACATTCCCTTCAACGCCGCCGCATGCGCGCCGGTGGCGTGCCGCGCAACCAGATAATCCGACGCGCCGTCATGGATGTAGAACACACACGTTGTCTCGGGGAGGATGCGCGACAGGTGTGCGGTCGCCAAGGCGGCTGCGTCGCCGAACGTCGCGTCGCCGCCGATGACGCGTGAGAGGCTGACGATCGCAAGCATGTCGTCTGGCGCGTCGGCGCGGATTTCCGTCGACGCCGTGGCAGGCTTAGGCGGCGCACTGGCGGAGATCGATCTGCCGATCTTGGATAACGCCTCCTGGTGAGCGACAGGTTCCATCACCTCGGCTGCGATGTCCTTATAGACACGGACAAAGGTGTCGACAACTTCCGGGTCGTACATCTTTCCCCGGCGTTCGAGCACGATCTTCATCGCCTCACCGTCGCTCAGCGCCGGGCGATACGGACGATCCGAGGTCAGCGCGTCGTAGCAGTCCACGACCGACAGAATGCGGGCGCCGATTGGAATTTCGTCGCCCCTTAGACCGCGCGGGTAGCCGCTGCCGTCCCAGTTCTCGTGGTGCGCGCGGACAATCGGTACGACCGGATACGGAAAATCGATCGACGAGAGGATGTCGGCTCCGACATCCACGTGCAGCTTCATCTGCTCGAATTCGGCGGCCGTCAGCTTGCCTGGCTTGTTCAGGATGTGCTCCGGCACCGCCAGCTTGCCCGTGTCGTGAAGCAGCGCGGCCGCCTTGATGGCTTTGATCGTCAGCTCGTCGGCGACGCCAAGCGCCTTCGCCAGACCAAGCGCGAACTTCTGCACGCGACGAATGTGATCGGATGTGACGCCGTCTTTGGCCTCGATCGCCGTGGCCAGCGTCTCGATCGTCGAGAGATACAGCCGATCGATTTTCTGCACGTGCATTTCGGCATCGGCGAGGCGGCCCAGAATCGACCGCAGCGTCAGGTGCAGCACCACCACCAGCGGCGCGACGGCCGACGCCGCCCATAACCCGGCCGAACGCATGACGATGACGAAGCAGAAAGCAGCCGATGCTGCGGCGACGTGATTCACCGCCAGCGGCCACAGGCGGCGCCAGACCGTGAGGAACGGGGCGCCGGTATCGAGCGAAATGGCCTGCGCGGTCAGCCCCGAGTTGAGGCCGAAGTAGACCGCCGTCAGCGCGATCAGCGGCAGGATGACAGCTGTCGTTTCTGTGGACGCACTGGTTGCGTAGGCGTGTCCGCCGAGCAGGTGAAACACGCCGGCGCCCGCCCACAGGGACAGCGGCGGGGCGGTGGCGTTGAACAGCAGGCGACGCAACCCGATGCCGGATTTCCGGCGCAGCGCCAGGCCGGTGCTGTCTATCGCCATGGCGATCATCGCCGGGCCCGGGCCGGCCAGCATCGCCGACGCGATGAAGAATGTGTCGGAAGCGGAAACCAGCGCGCTGAGTCCGGGAATCTTCACGGCGCAGGCGCCGGCGAGGAGACCGAGCCCCGCGAACAGCAGCGCGTTGAGCGGCGGCGGATCGGTAACGGCCGCATGCAGCGAGAACCCGATCGCAATCATCCCTAAAACGATCACGGCCCCGACATGAATGTCGAGGCCGCGAATCGCCGGGCGCCGTACTACAACCGAAGGTGTGCTCATCGACGACTGCTGGGATCGCCAGACGTGGAGTCACCCCAAACGATGTGATAGTCGTCGGTCAGGTCGTTGTCACCCCACACGATGTGCTGCCCTTCCGGAGACGTGATGTCATCACCCCAGACGATGTGATCGTCGGTCGTCCAGAAGGCGACGTCGCCGAAGAGGAGCTGTTTGGCCGGAAGCAGGCTGAGCGGATTCGTCAGGCCAATCAGGTTCAGCTTGCCCTGCTGCAGCTGCAGCGGATTGAGAATGATGCCCGGCAGCTCGAGCAGACTGAGAAGCCGGATGCCGGTGCCGTTGTACAGGTTGTCCTGCAGCTTGCCGGCGTTGTCGAAGAAGGAAACGCCGCCGCTGCGATCGAGCAGCAGATTCGTCAGCGATGTGAGGAGGTTCGCATCAGCCTGCGTCTGGCGCGACGTCCAGAAGTTCGCGTTGCCAGCGCCGGCGGCGAACACGCCCGCGTCTCGCATATATGTCGATCCGGACTGCAGCAGGAACTTGACTTGCTCTTCGCGCAGCGATGGCTGCGCCTGCAGCAGCAGCGCGGCCGCGCCGGTCACCATCGGCGCCGACATGCTCGTGCCGCTCAGGCGCAGATAGCCGTTGCTGCCGGAACCGGCGACGTGCTCGGACGGATAGTGATTGACGATATAGGAGTTGTTCGCCTCGAGCGAAATGATCTTGTTGCCGGGCGCCGCGAGATCGGGCTTCGCGTAGTTGTCCCACTTCGTCGGCCCGCGCGACGAGTACGTCGTCACGGTGTCGTCGCCGCGTAAGGCGGTGCCCCACGTGTTGGTGGCGCCGACGGTAATCGCGTACGGCGAATTGCCGGGCGAGGCAATGCCGCCGAGCACCGGCGTGCCGTCCGGCATCTTGCCGGCGTTGCCGGCCGCCGCAATCACGATGATGCCCGCATCGTAGGCACGCTTCACCGCCGCGCACAGCGGATCGAACGCGGCCGGCTCGGTCACCGCGTGGCCGAGCGACAGGTTCATGAGCTTGATGTTGTATTTCGATTTGTTGGCGATCACCCAATCGATGCCCGCGATGACATCGCTCGTCTTCCCGACGCCATCGTCGCCGAGGACGCGGACGTTCACGAGCTGCGCGCCAGGCGCGATGCCGCCGGCGTATTGCGACGTCACGCCGGCCGCGTAGTAACCCGTGCCGGTGATGATGCCCGCCACGTGCGTGCCGTGGCCGTAGTCATCGTTCGCGGTCTCGCCGGCGATCATGCTGACGCTGGCGAGAATCTTTCCGTTGAGCGCCTTGTGCGCGTAGATGCCCGAGTCGAGCACCGCAACAACGACGCCCTGACCAGTCACCGGCGAAATGCTGCCGAGGCCAAGCAAACCTCCGCTCTGGCCGGCGCGCGTCTTGTCAGCGAGCGTCGCCTGGTTCGACACCGTCATGAAGTCGCCGACCTCAAGGTCGCCCGAGAGATGCTCGACGGCGGGGTCTGCGCTGAGCGCATCGATCTGGGCCGCGGTCGCCTCGAGAACGGCCGCGTGATCGAGCACCCGTACCAGTGGAACGCCGTGTCGCGCCGCTACGGCCGCCAGATCCGCGTCGCTGCCGTGTGCGATGACGCGCACAGATTTCGTTGAATGTGCGGCCTGGAACGCCTCCAGATCTGTAGAGAGCGATGCGTGGCGGCGGACTGTGGACGCATCGCGATGAATCGACGCAACCGCGATCGCCGCGACGCACACCGTGACCGGAACAATCAGTTTTCGAAACTGCATACCTTTTCCTGTTAGGCGCGCCACCGGGCGTCGCATTGAGACAGATCGAACGTCGGAAGGACTGCAACGGACAGGCCTATCCGTGGACGACACGATCAGGTTGGTTTTTCGTGAGATTTCGCGTGGCGCCTGGCGCGTGTTCAATGATGGCGCACCAGTCGTGTGCTGCGTTGCGCCTGGCGTTGAACACGCGTGATCTGGTTTAGATCACGTCAGCCCAGAAAAAAGTTGTACGCCGGGTTGTCGGCTTCGATGGCGTACTCGTAGCCGAGGCTCTCGAGGAAGGATCGAAAAGCGGGCAGGTCGCTCTCTTCCACTTCCAGGCCCGCGAGCACACGGCCGAAGTCGGAGCCGTGGTTCCGGTAGTGAAACAGGCTGATGTTCCAACGGCCCGCAAGCGCGTCGAGAAAGTTGCCGAGCGCGCCAGGCCGCTCGGGAAATTCGAATCGGCACAACCGCTCGTTCTGCACCTCGGGAGCGTGCCCGCCGACCATGTGGCGGACATGCAGCTTCGCCATTTCGTTGTCCGTAAGATCGACGGTCTCGTAGCCACTCTTGCGCAGTTGCGCGATGAGCGCATCCGCATCCTGCCGTGACTGCGTGGCAAAGCCGACGAAGATATGCGCCTGCTGCCGGCCCGATAACCGGTAGTTGAACTCCGTCACGACACGTCGGCCGATGGCGCCGCAGAACTCGCGGAACGCCCCTTTACGCTCCGGGATGGTGACCGCGATCAGCGATTCGCGCGCTTCACCAAGCTCCGCGCGCTCCGCCACGAAGCGCAGGCGGTCGAAATTCATGTTGGCGCCCGAGAGCACCGCAACCAGTACTTCGCCTTTCGCCTGCTCGCGCTCCGCCCAGGTCTTCAAGCCTGCGGCTGCAAGCGCGCCCGCCGGCTCCATGATCGACCGCGTGTCGTCGAAGATGTCCTTGATGGCGGCGCACACCTCGTCGTTACTGACGCGGACCACTTCGTCAACCGTTTCACGTGCGATCGCAAAAGTCAGCTCGCCAACGTCGCGCACCGCGACGCCGTCGGCAAACAGCCCGACGTGCTCGAGGTGCACGCGCTTTCCTGCTTTCAGTGACTGATACATCGCGTCGGCATCTACCGGCTCGACGCCGATGACCTTCACATCCGGACGAAGCGCCTTGATGTAGCCGGCGATTCCGGCAATCAGTCCACCGCCGCCGACTGGTACGAATACCGCGGACAGATGATCCTGGCTGTGGCGCAGAATCTCCGCGCCGATCGTCCCCTGGCCCGCGATCACCAGCGGATCGTCGTACGGGTGAATAAACGTCATGCCGGTCTGCGCAGCCAGCGTGTCGCAATACGCCTTCGCCTCGCCGTAGGTGTCGCCGGATAGCACGACCTCCGCGCCCATCGCGCTCACCGCGTCCACCTTGATGCGCGGCGTCGTCTGCGGCATGACGATCGCTGCACGCAGGCCCACCTTCCGCGCGGAGAACGCAACCCCCTGGGCGTGATTCCCCGCGCTCGCGGTGATGATTCCGCGCGCCCGTTCCTCAAGCGTCAGGTGCGCAATCCGGTTGTATGCGCCGCGCAGCTTGAAGCTGAATACGGGTTGAAGGTCTTCGCGCTTGAGGAGAACGGTGTTTCCCACGCGCCGCGACAGACTTGGAGCCGGATCGAGGGGCGTCTCACGAGCCACATCGTAGACGCGGCTCGTGAGGATGTTGTGGAGAAGAGTGGTGAGCGAGGGGTTCAACCCGCCAAGTCTAATACGCGGGATCGGGGATCTGGGATCCGGGATCCGGGGACGACCGGCGCCTCGCGCGCGGCAGGAACGTGCTTGCCACAAGCTTCGTCATCAGCCACCCGGCATTGACCAGCGTATGCGGCGTGGCGACCACCTGGATGCGGCCGGCGGCAATGGCTTCGCAGATCGCCGCGGCGTTCGGCTCGGCATCTACGAGCGAATATGTCGTTCCGAGCTGCTCGAGTCGGTGCACATCCCCGTTTCCGACCATCGGCTTCCCATGACGGCGCGCCCACCGCTTTGCGAACAGGTTGAAGTTGACGCGCGGGGTGAACATCGCGTTCCACTCGACCGCGTCGAACAGATCTGCATGCTTGTTCAGAAAACCGCGAAGTGCGCTGCGCGCCGGGAAGAACGGGTGCGGTGCGATGACGAGCCCATGCTCGCGGGCTCTCAGGCGCGCTAAGTCCTCAAACGACGCGACAGCTTCCGCGCCGGAGCGAGTGAAATTGAGCAACAGCACGTGACGACCATCAATGGTGCGTTCAATCCCCGGAATCAGGATGATGCCGCGCCCGGCGGCGTAATCGCGGTAGGCGTCGACATCAAGCTGGCGGTCATGGAGGGTGATCGCCAGAGCGTCGAACCCCAGGCTCGCAGCCCGGTCGATCAGCTCATGCGTTTGGTACGAAATTCGATCAGCCGGATCCTCGGCTGTATGGGTATGAAGGTCGATCTTCAACATCGCGGGACCATATTTCATGTTTCCTGCCGGAAATCTGCGCGCGCCGAACGCCGAATCGCACGGCGGTGCCGTCTGCGGTTTTCTGCATTTCTCGGCCTACGCCGACAATTTTCGCCTGCGGACCAGTAGTTATCCAACTCGGGAGAGATAAAAACTTGATGACAAAAACTGTCGCTGCCTTGACCGCCGTGTTGATGCTGGCTGCCGTCCGGCACGGCTCGGCACAGAGTCGCACTCCATTCGTTGAGCACGCCGACACGGGAGAAATCGTTCACGTGCTGCCGACGCCGGCGGCTGTCCATTCGCCCCACGATACCCAGCCGACGATGGCGCCTGTAAGCAGCGGCGTCAGCGTCTTTCCCGCAAGCTACGGCAGCGGAAATCTCGCGTACCATGGCGGCCCGGTCATCAGCGGTGCTGCGTTCTACGCTTTGTATTGGAACAGCGCGGTCGCGAATTCCACGCAGACCTCGCTTGGATATACGTCATTGCTTGACCAGATGAATGCGTTCGTTGCCAGCTTTGGAAACGACGCGCCGTACAGCCAGTCAAAAGGCGATTTCCCCATCGTTCAGCAATACGACTCCACGATTACCAGCACTGTGCCGCTGTGGGGCTTCAAGGTCGCGTCCGAGCGAACGAAGTCCAGTATCTCGGACTCCGGCATCCGCAGCTTTATTACCGGTTTGTTCAATAGCCGCGCTGTTGCGGCAAGCAGCAACACCATCTACGGCGTGTATCTGCCTCCGGGTATGAAGGTCACGATGAGCGGCGGCGCGTCATGCTCGACCTTCTGCGGCTACCACGGGCACTTCAACTACGGGGGGGTGGACATCCGCTACGCGGTGTTCCCCTACCTGAATTGCAACGCATGCAGCCTGTCGGGATTGTCGGTTGCCGACATGATGACCATCGTCGCGAGCCACGAGATCCGCGAAGCTGTCACCGACCCACAGTTGAACGCGTGGTACGACAGCAGCGGCTACGAAGCCGACGACAAGTGCGCCTGGCACCACCTGTATCAGATGGCAGACGGCGGCTTCTGGGTGCAGCCGGAATACTCGAACGGAGACGGCAACATCTACCCGGGCGCAGGCTGCGTCGTTCCGTAAAGTCGGCGTGGTAAACCGCGCCGCGATTTGGTGTCGTGGCGTAAAGTGTTCAGGTGAGCCTGGCGACCACCTCGACAGTTCACCCGGACCAGATTTCAGGGCTGGGGCGCGATTCGCGCCCTGGCCTCTCGACCGGCGTTGGCACTGCCGAATCATCTCCGCGCGCGCTCACCACTCGCTTCGCTGATTTCTGGCTCCTCGGCGGCGCCAGTCTGCTCGTCTGGCTGGTCATGTTCGCCACGCAGGGTTTCCGTGCCGCCTGGGCGATCGATCAGCACTTCAAGAACCTGACGGTGACCACCGCGTCGCTGTCGCTGCTGGTCAACTACCCGCACTTCCTCGTGTCGTACAAGCTCGCCTACGGCCGCGGCCGCGCGTTCGTCACCGCTCACTGGTGGCAGCTAGTCGCCGTCCCCGCTTTGCTCATTGGAACGTTCGCGTACGCCTACGCCTATTATGCCGTCCCGGTTTCGCAGCTGCCGGTCGTATCGTTGCTCTCACGCGACCTCGCGCCGCTCGGCACCAACGCACGCGTCTTCTCCGGACCACGTCTCGGCGATTTGTTGTTCGGGCTCACGTTCAACGTGATGATCTTCACGGTCGGCTGGCATTACACCAAGCAGGTATTCGGCTGCATGATGGTGTACGCCTACTTCGACAAGTACAAGTTCACGCCGGCGCAGCGGACGCTGACGAAGTACGCGCTGCTCAGCATCTGGTGGCTCAATTTCGTGTCGTCCAACGTCGCCGGTGCGCAGAGCAACTTCTCTCAGTTCAAGTACTACTCTTTCGATCTGCCGGACCTTCTGGTTCCGATCACCACGTTCATCGTCTACGCCGGATTCGCGCTGGTCGCCTATGAGGTGTTCTGGAAGAACTACAAGGAGCGCGGGCAGACGCCTGGAATCAATATGGTGGTCCCATTCGTAGCGCTGTACGTGTGGTGGTTGCCGATCACGCGGCAGTACGAGTTCTATTTCCTGCTGACGCCATTCTTCCACTCACTGCAGTATCTGGCCTTCGTCTACAAGATGGAGGACACACGCATCCGCGGGCTGAGGCATCCGGAAGTGCGCGGCACCATCGTCGCCTTCGGCCTCGTGCTGACCGGTTGGCTCGCATTCGAATTCATTCCCAACGAGGTCGACACTGCGCTCGGCACGTTCAACGCGTGGCAGATGTTCTTCTTCTTCACCGCCGCGATGCTGTTCATCAACATCCACCACTACTTCATCGACAACGTTCTCTGGCGCTTCAAAGACCCGGAGATCCAGAAATACCTCCTGGCCTGACCATGATCGAGTAAGCTCGTCCCCCAATTACCAGCGGACCTGACGGTCCCGGGATCGGAGGACACGATGCCTAAGTTTCTCCTGCAGGGCTCGTACACGGCCGAGGGCGCGAAAGGTGTCATGAAGGACGGCGGCACGAAGCGGCGCGCGGCCGCGCAGGCGTCCATCGAGAGCCTCGGAGGACGTCTGGAGGCGTTCTATTTCGCCTTCGGCGATACGGACGTATTCGCCATCGTGGATTTCCCGGACGCCGCTTCCGCGGCCGCGTCGTCACTGGCGCTCTCGGCCAGCGGCGCCGTTATGGGAAAGCTGACAGTGCTGATCGCCCCCGAGGAGATCGACGCGGCGACGAAGAAGTCGATTAAGTACGTCCCGCCCGGGCACTGACGCCCGCCGCGCGTGATTCTGGTTCAAGCCTGCAGGCGTTCGGCTTTCACGTCGATCCCAAGCTGCTGACACTTCTTGTAGAAGTGACTCCGCTCGAGACCGAGCGCGCGTGCGGTTTCGGCGACGTTATACCCATGCGCCTGCAGCTCGGCTAGCACCACCTCACGTTCGAACGCCGTCACACGATCGGCGAGCGGACCCCCTCCGGTAGTTCCTGTGTGTGACGCCTGGTGACCAGCCAGGATCTGACGCACTGCCGCGCCGTCGACAACATCGTCAGTCAGCAGCAGCAGGCGCTCGACGACGTTGCGCAGCTCGCGCACGTTGCCCGGCCATGAGTAGTGCGTCAGCAGATCGAATGCCTCCGGACTGAACGTGCGCGCCTTCCAGCCGTTCTGCTCCGCGACGATCGCGGCGAAGTGCTCCGCGAGAATCGGAATGTCGTCCGTGCGCTCTCGCAGCGGTGGAAGCGTAATGGGAAAGACGAAGATGCGATGGTAGAGATCCTCACGGAAGATGCCCTTGCGCACCAGCGCTTCGAGATCGCGATGCGTGGCAACGATGACGCGTGTGTTGACGACGATGGGCCGCTCGCCGCCGATGCGTTCGAGCTCGCCTTCCTGCAGCAGACGCAGCAGCTTCGCCTGCATCGCCTGCGGCATATCGCCGATCTCGTCGAGGAACAGCGTGCCGCCGTGCGCCTGCTCGAACTTTCCGAGATGACGCGTGGCGGCGCCGGTGAACGATCCCTTTTCGTGGCCGAACAATTCGGATTCGATCAGCTCTGATGGCACCGCGGCGCAGTTCAGCGTCACAAACGGCTTCTCGCGTCGGGGACTGCGCTCGTGCACAGCGCGGGCGACCAGCTCCTTGCCGGTGCCGGTCTCGCCGAGGATCGCCACGCGCGATTCGCTGTTGGCCACGCGATCGACCTGCGCCATGACGCGCCGCATGGCTTCGCTCTTCCACAACAGATCGTGGCGGCCGACGCGCCGCCGCAACTGGCGGTTCTCCTCCTCGAGCCGCGCGATCTTCAGTGCGTTCTCGACCGTGATGAGCAGCTTGTCGGATGAGATCGGCTTCTCGAGAAAGTCGACGGCGCCGAGCCGCGTGGCGCGCACCGCCATATCGACGGTCGCCTGTCCGGAGATCATGATGATCGGCGTGGTGATGCCGAGCTCGCGTACCTCGGCCAGCATGGCGAGGCCGTCCTTGCCGGGCATCACCACATCCGAGAAGACCAGGTCGAAGCGTTCGCCCTTGAGCAGCGCGATCGCGCGGTTTGCGTTATCGCAGACGACGGCCTCGTACCCCGCCATCCGAAACGCACGCGACAGCGATGCGAGCGTTGACTGATCGTCGTCGACAATGAGCAGTCGCGTCATGCGGGCAGCTCGATGTGGAAGGTCGCGCCGCGTCCGGGCTCGCTGTCGACCCAGATCTTGCCGGAGTGGTCGGCGACAACGGACTGCACGATCGCCAGCCCAAGACCGGTGCCGTGCTGCTTGGTCGTGTAATACGGCGTGAACAGGCGGCTGCGCTCCTCTTCGTTTAATCCCTGACCGGTGTCCGCAACGTCGAGACGCACGATCCCATTGATTCGCCGGGTCGTTATCCGCAGCTCGCCGCCGTTGGGCATCGCGTCGATCGCATTCAACAACAGATTCTGGACGACGCGCCGCAGTTGCTCGGCGTCGGCTCTGATCGTCCCGAGAGAGGCATCGAGATCGATGGCCACCTTGATTGGCGGATGGCCCGGCGCCTCGAGCGGCGCGCGAAACAACGCCACGCTCTGCTCGACGATGTCGTTCATAGAGACCTGTGAGAACTGGGGCGCCGGCATCTTCGCGAAATCGCTGAATCGCCCGATGACCGTGTTCAGGTTGCCGAGCCCCGTTTGCAGCGTCGTGAGGCTCTCCTCGAACACTTCGTCGAACTCCAACTGCGACAGCGATTTCGCGCGACGCAGATTGTCAATGGTGATTCTCAACGGAAACAGCGGATTCTTCAGCTCGTGGGCCAGGCGACGCGCCAGCTCGCGCCACGCCGCAACGCGTTCCGCCTGCACGAGGCGATCGCGCTGGTCCACCAGCTGCCGCGTCATCGTGTCGAAACCGTCCGCGAGCACCTTGATTTCTCCCGTCGTCCGCACATCATCCACACGCACGTCCCAATCGCCCGCGGCCACGACGCGGGCCGCAGCGGCAAGCCGTTCCACGGGTCGCGTCACCCGCGCCGACACCAGAAAGCTGACAGCGAAACCCAGGGCGATCGCAACCGCACCGTAGGCGACGCCACTCCACCGGATGCTGCGGACGAGCGCGGCCAGCTCGCGGCCCGAGCTGCCAATGAGCAGCACGCCGAGGACCGACCCGTCAGGTCCGGTCAGCGGCAGCGCATCGATCGTTTCAGGACCGTCCGGCCACGCGACGACTTCCTTCGCTCCCTGCCGATCGTGGATCACACGCGCGATGAGAGGTTCGAGCGGTGCCGCCTCCGGTAGATTCTCGTCCCCGGAGATCAGTTGACGGCCGGAAATTTCGGCCTGAAGGTTTTGATATAGCAGCACGCGCATACCGGGAGCGAGGACGAGCGACTGCAGAAATTTACGGTCTAGGCGTCGTCCGCCGGCGATATATACGTCGCCGCCTGCTGCAGGCTGCGCGCGGACCGCAACGACCGCCAGCGTCGTCTGATCGGGCAATTCGACGGCCTGCAGGAAGGGACGTGCGGGCGATGGCCCACGCCTCGCACCGGTTGCCCACGCATGACGATAGCCAAACCGCGCCGGCCATTCCGCCGAGGAGACGATCGTCCCATCCGATGCGACGAAGTCGAGCACGTCGAGTCCCTGTGCGGCGGCGACGACCGAGGCGTCGTTGACGTATGGCGCGAAATCGCGGGAAGCAGCAGCCGCTGACGCCAGCCGCGAAACGGCTTCACTTTGTGCAACCAGCGCGACACGCTCGGCGACCTGCTCGCCCTGACTCGCAAACTCCCGTCGGAACTGCGTGACAAGCGCGGCGGTTCGCTCGGCGTCGAGACGGGCGAACGACTGGCGGGCGCTCGAGGATACCGTCCACGTCACGAGCACGACAGTGATAAAAACAAGCGCGCTGATCAGCGAGAACAGCCTCGTTCGCAGGCTCATGGCGGGCTCACCCACACGTTCGCGAGATTCCACGCGCCGTCG
This sequence comes from Vicinamibacterales bacterium, assembly GCA_035492455.1. Taxonomy (GTDB): domain Bacteria; phylum Acidobacteriota; class Vicinamibacteria; order Vicinamibacterales; family UBA2999; genus Gp6-AA40. The sequence goes on from DATJJE010000047.1 coordinate 20,648, forward strand.
GGAAGAACTACGGGACCATTCCACGACTGGACACGCCCACTCAATGCGTACAGCTCCGGCACGTGAACGATGGGAACGACAATGTCGCGCGCGACCAGCGCACGTTCGGTCGCGAGGACTGTCTCGACCGGCGCTCCGCCATCAGGGGTGTCCACTCGCCCCACTAGTGTGATGGTCCGCGCGCCAATGCCGGTCATGACGTCGGTCAAGGCGTCGGCGGGTGTAGCGGCGCGGAATGGTACGCGCAGCAGGCGAACATCAAACCGTGGACCGAGACCAGCCGGGGCCTGCACGTTGACGGTGAAGCCGGCATCGCGCGCATTGACCGCAATGCGCTGTGCGATTGCCTGTGCCATGGGATCGGCGGGGCCCACTCGTAAAGCCAGCGTGCGTCGATCCGCGGCAAGCGCGGCGATTGCGGGCGGCCGCATGGAAGACGCCGTTCGAACGAGGACGAATGGTGCGTATCCGCTGATCCACTCAGGCAGCAGCCCATCGGCAGGTTCGGCGCGCCCCTGCAGCACGACGCGTGCAATCGCGCCGCGATCGATCGCCGTGGCAAACGTCCGACGAATCGCATCGTTCGCGGGTGAGGCGAACGGCGCTTCGAAGGCGAGCACGACGAGCTGCAGCGGACGCGACGCCTCGATGCGCATTTGGCGCTGTTCGACTCGGCGAACGTCCGTTGGCTGAATAGGCACCATGTCGGCTCGTCCGGTCTCGAGATCCGTGAGTTGATCCGTTGCCGCGCGCATTCGCAGCTCTATCGCATCAAGAAACGGGCGACTATCCCAGTAGTCGTCGTGCGCGCGCAGCACGATCGTCCCTGCATCGACACGTTCTACGCGAAACGGCCCAGAACCGATCTGCGCCCCGGCCGACAAACGAATGCCGATGGCGTTGCTGCTGTCGGCGAGCTCCCACGGCAGGCCAGGCGCATCATGCCCAAGATCGATGGCGACGGCATCAGCATCGGGAGTGATTTGCCAGTCGGCGTGCAGCGCCTGCAGCGCTGCCGCAACCTGTGCTGGCTGAAGTATCGAACCGTCGTGCAGCACTACGTCTGGCCGCAGGTGAAAGGTCCATCGCCGCCCCCGCGCGTCGCCGGTCCACGACCTGGCAAGGACCGGCCGCACTCCGCCAGCGGCATCGATCGCCACCAGCGTTTCATAGGCGAGCGCATTGACGTGGCGCATGATGCTGCCCGTCTCGATGCGCAGCGTGCCGCCGTAGTGCGGCCGCGCGGCGCTCAGCACCCCGCCGGCGAGGCAGACGCTAACGGCTACAGGAAATGCCCGCGTGAAAAGCGTCATATCGGCCCGCGGCGACATCGTGCGTAATGACTACCGCGGAAGTCTTATCGGCTTGCGGCCACAACGCGGTGAGCACACCCGGCAGAACAACCGGTGACGTCGCCTGAACGAGGCGGCCGTCGGCGAGCCGTGAGAGTTGGAGAAGGTCGCGGCCGTCCGAGCCGTTGCGTGAAACGGCGACCACAAATGTTCCCGGCGCGCACGTCGTCGTCAGCTCAATGGCATCATCGTTGGCGGCGGCACCAAGAGGAGCTGCGTTGTAGAACACGCTGCCATCCGCACCCCGGAAATAGTTGCGACCCGGTTCGAGGCCACGATTGTCCACGCCGATCGGCCACGCCTGTTGGCGATCGGTGCAGGTGATGTCGAGCGAATCGCTGCGCCCGGTGCAGCTGCCTCCGGGAAGATAGATATCGAGGCGGCCGCTTTCGACCCGGATGCGTCCGCGCGGGTCGCGCGGCCACGTGCGCGAACCGGCTAGCGCCCGCGACTGCGCGACGCGCCACTCCCCATCCTTCTGCTCGAACGAGGTCACGCCGGTGACATCGAGTACGAGCAGGCGATCGCCGACGGCGGCCACGTCGAGCATCTGCACTTGTTGTGACAGGAGCGGCCGGAGGCCCAGCGCGAGAGGGGTGCCTCGTGATGCGGATGATGCCGCGTCAAGAGGACGTGCCACCGTTGCCACCTGCTGCCGGTCGCCACCGTGAATCTGAGCGACACACACGCGCTCCCGCAGGTTGCGTCCGCATCCCACCGCGATCGTCGCGGAGGCAGTTGCATCGCCTGCCCGGAGACCGCGTGCAGCGAGTTGTGCAGTCAAGCGCATCTGCAGCGTCGGGGCCTGGTCCGGGTCATTGTCGGTGGTGACGGTGAGAGCGATCTGCGCACCTGAGGGAACAGCCGACGCGATCTTGCCGACGAGCTCAGGGATCAAATCGTCAAATGTTGACGGAGGCTGTGCAGAGGCAGCCGTCGCGGCCACGAGCAGAAAAAGGACGCGGCCGTGGAGACCCACGGCCGCGAATTTTAGCATCCCGCTTTTCACCGGCTGTTGGGCGACATCATCGAGATGCCGCCGCCTCCAGTGGCGGCTTTCAGCACGTCGTTGGCGAAGAAGTTCTTCCCGTCCATCGGCACCATCATGATCTGCACCTTGTCCGAAAGACGCTCCGCGATGATCTTCTGGATGAGGAGCGGATTGTCCTTCAGCACCTCCGCTTCGGACTTCATACGCGCGGCGTCGGCGACGGCGAGCAGCCGCACGCGCTGCGCGTCGGCTTCGGACATCAGGTTGCGCTTCTCGAGCTCCGCCTTGCTGTCGATCACCTTCGCCTGCGCCGCGGCCTCGGCGCCTTTCACCGTTGCTTCCTTACGCGCTTCCGCCTCGAGGCGGCTTTGTTGGATCTGTTTCTCCTTCAGTGGCAGTGTGTACTGCATCGCATCGGCCTGCGCCTTCGCTTCGAGCACCGTCGACTGGGCTCTCGCCTCCGATTGCTTTAGTTGACGAACCTTATCGGCCTCGGCCTCGAGTTCTGCCGCGCGTACCATCTTCTGCTTCATCTCCACCTCGATCGACAAGCGATCGTTTTCCTGCGCCTTGACCAGCAGACCCTCGAGCCCCTTGGCATATTCCTGCGGAAGATCGACATCTCGCAGCATCACCTCCTTCACGACAATGCCGTCCGACGCCAGGCGCCGGCTGATGGTGTCCGCGGCCGCGCGGCGGACCTCTTCCCGCCTGCTCGAGAAGACGTCGCGCACCATGTAGCCGGAGATCGTCTGCCGAAACGCATTGGCAACGACCGTCGGAAGCAATTCGCTCTCGATCGGCCGGGGAAGGCTGCTCTCCATGTACGGTAGCCGGCGTGGATCGAGCTGATACCGCACCGAAATGCCGAGCCCGAGCGGCAGGCCTTCCTTGCTGTACACCTTCAGCGTCGGCGTCTTATCCTTTGGCGCCACGGCGCTGTTGGTGCTGTAGATCTGATCGCGCACGTTGTACGTCTCCATGTGCTGAATAAGCGGGACGACAAGATGGGTGCCCGGATAGATCGTGCTGCCAACCGTGCCGGAGAGCTGGCTGACGCGCACGCCTGCCATGCCGCTCGGCACCACGACGATGCTGAGCCCCGGCAGGAGGAGAAGAACGGCAATCAGAACGTATCTCGTGAAGAGCCGCCATCGGATTGATGACGTATCCGCCTGCAGCATCACCTTGCGGGCGTCTATCACGAGGACGGCCGCCGCGGCGATGAACATCGACAGGGCACCAACGAGCAGAACGTACTTGAGAGCTAACATCGGAGCCTCCTTCAGGCGCGATTCAGAGCAGAAACGGAGAATCAGTTGACGGCGGCGAAAAGCTGATCGAGTTCGGGTGTGCGCTCGCCATACAGTTCGACGACGTCGCCGGCGCGAACGCGCTCGAAGAGCCGCTCCACGTCGGCGTTGCGCAGACGGATGCACCCGTGCGATTTGGCGTAGCCGATGGACGAGGGCTGATCGGTGCCATGGATGCCGTAGCCTTTCTGGCTCAGACCAATCCAGCGCGTACCGATAGGATTCTGCGGCCCCGAGGCGATCACCTTGCCCGGGTGGTAATAGGTCGGGTTGGCGACGCGATTGACGACCGTGAACGTGCCGACCGGGCTCGGACTATTCGGCGCACCGACGGCGACGTTGAACGTCTCGACGACGTGGTCGTTCTCAATCACGGCGAGCTTGCGAGCCGGAATGCTCACCACGATGCGGCGAACAACCTGTTCTGAGGTCACCACAGTGTCGGCCGCTTCTGCCCGCGTGTTCCCAATGGTTGCCGCCATCGCCATCGCCGCCATCCACGTCGTCCAAGTCGCTCTCATGTCGTCCTCCGTGTGTGTCGCGGACGCAAAGAGCAACCGATCGGCCAGACGTTAACCCTTTGACCGGCAGGACGTTATCTGAGTCTGTCGAGGCGAATCGCGTGTCTGTGGACCCGCGCTGTGTGTCGCCGGACACGCGGCGCGTGTAGTATTGGCGGCGCTATGCGCAGCCTATTTCTTGCCGTTGTATTGACGCTCGCGACCGCGGGGTTTGCCGCTGCCCAGGATTGGACCGAGTACCAGAACATTCAGGACGGCTTCAAGATCGACTTCCCCGGCCAGCCGAAGATCACCGAGACGACCTGGACATCCGAGTACGGCTACAAGCTGCCGGCGCGCATCTACAGCGCGGATCGCGGCAAAGAGCGCTACACGATGACCGTCGTCGACTACAACCCGATTGAGGCGCAGGGCATCGAGCGACGGAAGAACTGCCCGGCCGGCGCCGAGCCGTGCATCGGCAGCGACATCAGCGGGCCCGGCTACTGGAAGCATGACATCCGCGGCGCCATAGTCCACACCGCCAACGAGATGCTGCAGCGTAACGTCAAGCTGACACGCATGCTCTGGGCGCATGAGGATCTCGTCGAGGGCATCGAGCTTCAGCTGACGAACAATGCGGATCAGTCCCGCACCTTCGCGTTTATCAGCATGCGTGAGAACAAGCTGTACATCGCCGAAGGAACCGTGCCGAAGGGCTATCCGCAACCCGGGCTGTTCCAGCAGTCGATGGGGTACCTCGATAAGGACGGCAACGGCGTGCGCTACCAGAAGATCTATTCGAACGAAGTTTATGGCCTGGGCGATGCGCCCGCGCCGTGCTACGGTCGCGGCTGCGGCGGCGGTCAGGCTGGCGGCAGTGGACGCCAGGGCGGCGGTGGCCGTCGCGGCGGCGGCGCAGGCAACGCAGAGCAGCCCTAGTTCATTTCAGCTCGAGCTCGTAGGTATCCCACTCCGTCACTTTGTGCGCGCCGAGTCGGTGATAGAAATCAATCGCCGGCTCGTTCCACGGCAGTACCGCCCATTTCATACTGCGGCATCCTCGTTCGATCCCGACCTTTGCCACGTGCGCAAACAGTCGCCGTCCGAAGCCGCGTCCGCGCCACTGCGGCTCGACGAACAAATCCTCGAGATAGATCCCGGGCCTGCTCGCAAACGTGGAGAAGGTGTGAAAGTAGGCTGCGAAACCAACCGGCTGCTCGCCAACGTATAAGAGGCAGACCTCGGCAACCTGCCTCGAGCCGAACAACTGCTCGCGCAGCGACGACTCGGTTGCCACCACGCGGTCACCCAGCTTTTCGTACTCGGCGAGGCCACGAATCATATGCAGGATGATCGCGGTGTCTTTCTCAGTCGCGGCAACGATCCGAACGTCGTCTGACATGACAACGATAGTACGGCGGCAATTCGCATGACACCACAGGACAGCATCAATTACATCTGGTGGGGCGCGGCTGCACCTCGGGCGACTGTGGTCAGCCTCGGTCACGCGCAAAGCAGATCATCACATCGTCGAGAGCGGTCCATACGCATTCGTCCGGCATCCGATCTACACGGGTCTCCTGTGCGCATTGGCCGCAACCGTCGGCGTACGCGCGACGGCGGAAACGGTTGCGGGCGCGGCGATCCTCGCGGCCGGCATCTATATCAAGGCGAGAACCGCGCTGCACTTTCGTTATCACCGTTTTCCGAAACACATTTACTCCGCTGGAAAGCGATCGCGTCCGGCATCGGGTCGCCCACGGATCGCCATCCACCGCGCACCTAAGAAAGATGCACCCGCCGTAAGCGCTCCTCTGCATGAGGTTCATGACCGACTCAGCCGACGCTGAGTGGCACGCCGATGGAACGCGCCGTAGCGCTGCGTTCAGCCTCATTTTGTGAAAGGGGCGTGCTTATGCGTACCAGACGATTCATTACACTAGCCGCGATTGCCGGCATCATGTCGGCGGGTCTTCTTCGCGCCGCCGACAGTAACAACTACACAGCGACCATTCTCGTTTCCAACGAACCAGGCGAAGCGCCGGTGTTCGATGCCAAGTTGGTCAACGCGTGGGGAATTGCAACTGCTGGATCGAGTCCGTGGTGGGTCGCGGACAACGGAACCGACTGGTCGACCGTGTATAACGGCGCCGGCACAAAGCTGTCGCGCGAGGTCGTCGTGACGGGCGCACCAACAGGCATCGTCGGCTACACCGGAAGCCAGTTCCTCGTCTTTGGCCATCCCGCGACATTCATGTGGGCGACCGAGAGTGGTTCCATCCTCGGGTGGAACTCCCAACTGCCCGACACGACGCACGCAGTCGTCATGCACGCGGAAGCCGACGCGGTCTACAAAGGCCTGGCCATCCATGCAAATACCCTTTACACCACCGACTTCGCGGGATGCTCCGTCGACACGCTCGACGGAACGTTCACTGAATTCGATAGCGCTGGCGGCTTCGAGGACCCGAGTATTCCTTCAAACTACTGTCCGTTTGGCATTCAAGCGATCGGCGACTCGATCTTTGTCACCTACGCGCTAAAAGGCGGCGATGACGATGTGGCCGGTCAGGGACATGGATTCGTTCGCCAGTTTGATGTGAACGGAAACCTGATCGCGGAAGTCGCCGACCATGGTCAGCTGAACTCACCCTGGGGTCTGGCGATGGCGCCTTCGACCTTCGGTCGCTTTGGTGGGTGTCTCCTCGTCGGGAACTTTGGTGATGGCGAGATCAACGCCTACTGTCTGGACGAAGAGGGACAGTTCCACTTTCAGGGAACACTGCGGCAGGATCGAAAAGCGATCGTCATTGACGGACTCTGGGGCATCGGGTTCGGCAACAATGCTGCGGCCGGTTCGGCGAATGTGCTCTACTTCGCCGCGGGCCCGGATGAGGAATCAAACGGCTATTTCGGGAAGGTCGAATTCACGCCGTAACCGCCGATAAGCAAACCGATGACGGCCATCAAGGAGACGTCACCGGGACGCCTGGAGATTCGGGAGGGAGGCGGCGGCCTCGCGCTGTTCGGGCTGCCGTTTTTTGTGACAGGCATCTTCATGACGCTCGCCAGCATCGGCGTCGTGACGATGCGCAGCGTTGGCGAGCCCGTCACGCGGGCAACGCTGCTGCTGTTAGGGGTCCTCTTCACGCTCGTCGGCGCGCTGCTTGTGTTCGGTCGAAGCATCACAGCCATCGACGTCGGACAGCATGTCATCACGACGCAGTGGCGACTGCTGCTGCCCGTTCGTACGTGGACGTACCAGCTCGCCGACTACACCACGGTGACGCTGGCGTTCGTGCGAGGCCATTCGGATAGCGTGCACAAATATCCAATCGGTCTCAAGGGGAGCACCGTTGCGCCGCTGCCGCTGTGCAGCCCGACACGGTACGCGGAGGCGCGTCAATGCGCGGCGGCAGTGGCAAGGCATCTCGGCCTCGATATCGAGGACACGTCCACCGATCACCCGTCACGGGTGACGGCGAGTGAGGCCGAGGCGGCGCTGCAGGAACGGCTGCGCGGCACCGTATCGGCGCCGGAACTGCCGCGTCCATCCGCGATGAGGAGCGATATATCCGATGCGGCCGATGGCAGCGTGCGAATCAGCATCCCAATGGCGCCGCTCAATCCATTGGCAATCGTCGGCGGCCTCTTCCCATCAATCGTCGCGGCAACGATGCTCGGCTGGCTTGGATTCTTGTCGCCGGCCCGGGCGCTGACAACGCCCGAGTGGATCTTCTTTGGCGTGCTCTTTGTCGTATTCGGTCTTCTTCCCGCCGCAAGCGTCCTCGTACGATGGCTGCGATCGCAGGTCGGCCGGACGATCGTGACCGTGTCGACGGAGGAGCTGCACGTTCAGGAACGCGGCATAATCCGCACGCGTACGGTTGCCGCATTCCCGCTGACGGACATTCTGGACGTCGATTACAGCAGCAAGGATTCGATGATGCTGGCACGGAATGGGTTTTCGCCATCCTCGGTCGATTCCTGAAGGGAAAGGGACTCATCGTCAAGACTCGGACCGGGCTGACGACCTTCGGCGACGGACTCGCCTGACGAGATCCAGTATCTCCACAGCGTGATTCGGCGCGCGCTCGCCGGGTAGAACTACACAGCGGCGCGAGATGAAGGCAGACGGATGATGAACGTACTTCCTCTGCCGGCTCCTTCGCTGTGCGCTTCGACAGAGCCGCCGTGCTGTTCGACTAGTGCGCGAACGAGCGAAAGACCGAGCCCCAGACCTCCTTCGTGCCGGTTGAAGTCCGGCTCGCCCTGCACGAACAGATCAAAGACGCGCGGCATCAAGTCCGAATCGATGCCGATGCCGTTGTCGCGACATTCGATGACGATCGTGTCATTCTCGACGCGAGCTGACAGCGTGACGCGGCCGCCCGGCTGCGTGTACTTCGCCGCGTTTGACAACAGGTTCGCAAACACCTGCGCCATGCGAACGACATCGCCGAGCACGAACATCGGAGCGCCAAGCCGCAGCTCCAGCGTGTGCCGACGCTCGCTGTAGAGCGGCGCCGTCATCTCGACCGCGCGATCGATCGCTTCGCGCAAATCGACCACCTCACGTTTCAAGGCGATGGCGTGGCGCCGCAGTCGCGACACATCGAGCAGGTCGTCCACCAGCCGCGTCATATGCGCCATCTGACGATCGATGACCTCGAGCTCGCGCGTGGCGAGCGCCGCATAGCGGCGCCGGACGAGCTCCAAGGCCGTAGTCGCGGACGCGAGCGGGTTGCGCAGCTCGTGGCCGAGCATCGCCAGGAAATGATCTTTCGCGCGATCCTCGTCGTTCCGTTCACGCTCGCGCGCGTCGAGCAGCTCTTTCGATCGCCCCAGCGCAGTACAGAGCTGGTTCACCTCGCGCATCGCGGACGCGGGGAGCCGCAACGATTCCCCGCGCGGCAGCGCCTGCGCGGCGTCGGCGACGGCGGAAATGTCGCCGGTGATACGCCGTGAGATGACGAACGCCGCTACCCCGCCGAGTCCCAGAAGCACGACGCCAATAGCTGTCAGCGCGGCGATGGACTGATTGAACGCCGCGTCGACAATCGACGCGGGCACGGCCACACCGCCAATCCATCGCGAGTAGGGAGCGCGGCTGAAAGCGCCGTACACTGCAGTGCCATCAAGCGCCACATCGCGATAAACGCCCTCATCGTTTTTTGCGTATCTGGCGAGAAACTCAGGCGTGCCCCTCTGGCCAACGTAGCGATTCGCATCGCGCGATCGCGCGACGACGATGCCATCGGCATCGACGACGCCACGCACCCATTCATCGGACAGCCTTGCATCGCGACGAAGCACGTCGCTGAACGCTGCGGATGTAATGAGCGCGGAGAGGACATAGATGACCTGACCGTTCCGGATGACGGGGACGTGGACCGGAAACCCTAGTTGCTTGATGATGCGCCCCTCGCGCAAGTTGCCGATCGTCGGCTGCCGGTTGGCGATGAGATTGGCGAAGGCCGCCGAATCGGCTCCGGTGGGCAGCGGATCCTCTCTCTCGGCCACCGTGTCAATCACCTGCTGTCCGCCGGGACTCGAAAGGATCACGTCGGCCCACATCGGCTGGCCGGCGAGGATCCGGCTCGCCTGCGCGCGAAAATCCGTCAGCGCAGCGTGCGAGAGATGATCAGACTGCGCGAGTGCGGTCAGTGCCTGTACGGTGCCGGACAGCTCGCGATCGATGGTTGCCGCTTGCGCGCGCGCGGCCGCTATCAACTCGCTTTGCACCGCGGCGCGGTTGTCGTCCACGACGCGCACGACGAGCAGCGCCGCAACCGTCAGCACGGGCAGCAGCATGCCGACGACGAGAATCAGCAGGTGCGTACGAAGGGAAAGGTAACGGGGTGCCCAAGACCTCGGCATGGCTGGCGCTATCAGGTTATACGCGATCGTCCGCGGCTGCGGAACTTCTAGTACGCTTTACGTTTGCATGAACGGCGCGCCCTCCTTTCTCGAACTGCGCGGCATCACCAAGCGTTTCCCGGGCGTGCTCGCCCTGAACGGCGTGGACTTCGAGGTCCGTGCCGGCGAGGTGCATGCGTTGCTCGGCGAAAATGGTGCCGGCAAATCGACGCTGATAAAAACGATCGCGGGCGTCTACCGGACCGATGCGGGCGAGCTCTTCGTCGACGGCCGGCCGGCTCGCGTCCGCAACCCGCACGACGCGCAGGCGCTCGGCATCGGCACCATCTTTCAGGAATTCACGCTCGCGCCCGACATGACCGTTGCGGAAAACATCTTCCTCGGCCGCGAGCCGCTGCGCATTCGTGCGCTGTCGATTGTCGACCGCAAGGAAGTCGTTCGCCGCACGCGCGACGTGCTCGCCTCGCTCGATCTCCAGGTCGATCCCGAAGCGACGGTTCGAGACCTCGGCGTCGCGCAGCAGCAGATGGTCGAGATCGCGAAGGCGCTGTCGCTCGACGCGCGGCTGATCATCATGGATGAACCGACAGCGACGTTGACCGCGCACGAGATCGACCGTCTCTTCGAATCGATCCGTAGCCTCCGTGCGCGCGGTGTCGCCGTCGTCTACGTGTCGCATCGGCTCGATGAAGTGAAAACCATCTGCGACCGCGCCACCATTCTGCGCGACGGCGCGTTTGTCGCTACTGTCACCGTCGAATCGACCAGCATCGACGCGATGATTCGACTGATGGTCGGGCGTGACCTCAAAGACAAGTTCCCGAAAGTGGTGATCGAGCCGGGAGAAGAAGTGCTGCGCGTCGAGCACCTCACGCGGACAGGCGTTCTGCACGACGTCAGCTTCAGCGTGCGCCGGGGCGAGATCGTCGGCATTGCCGGCCTGGTCGGCTCGAAGCGCACCGAGACAGTACGCGCGGTGTTCGGCGCCGATCCGGTCGACGGCGGACGCATCTACCTGCATGGCAAGCCCGTGAAGATCCGCACGCCTGCGGATGCGATTGATCACGGCATCGCGCTGGTGCCCGAGGACCGCAAGCGTCAGGGCATTTTTGCGGTGCTCTCCGTGCGCGAGAACATCGTGCTCAGCGCCCTCGGCCAGTTCTCGCGTGGCGGCTTCCTCGACCTGCGCCGCGAACGCCGGAAGGCGCAGGAGTTCGTCGCGTCGATGCGCGTGGCGACGCCCGATCTCGAAAAGCGCGTCCTCGATCTGAGCGGCGGCAACCAGCAGAAGGTCGTCATCGCCAAATGGCTCAACACGCACGCGGAGGTATTCCTCTTCGACGAGCCGACGCGCGGCATCGATGTCGGCGGCAAGATCGAAGTGTATAGACTGATGGGCGAACTGCTGTCGCGCGGCGCCGCTATCGTGATGATTTCGTCCGAGCTGCCCGAGATTCTCGGCCTCAGCGACCGCATTCTCGTCATGCGCGACGGGCGTATTTGCGGCGAGTTCACGCGCGCCGAAGCCACCGAGGAGGACATCCTGAACTGCGCGCTTCGAGGCGCCCCCGCAGCGTAAGGCGTGGTGAGCGATTCGCGGAACACGCGTTGGAGCCGAATCGGCATGCCCGCGATCATCGTGGCGCTGGCGATCGTCTTCGGCTCGATCAATCCGAACTTCTGGAGCGTGACGAACCTGGCGAACGTGTCGCGTCAGGTTTCGATCCTCGCGCTGCTTTCCCTCGGTCAAACGTTCGCGATTCTGAGCGGCGGCATCGACCTTTCGGTTGGATCGCTGCTGGCGCTCGTCAGCGTCGTCTGCGCGCAGGTGATGAGGGAGTTCGGCCTGGTCGAAGGAATCGCGGCCGGCGTCACGGCAGGAGGCGTCGCCGGACTGGTCAGCGGCTTGATCATCGCCAGAGCCAGGGTCCCTGCGTTCATCGCCACGCTGGGCATGCTGGTCGCCGCGCGCGGTGCCGCGCTTACCCTCAGCGGCGGCCTGCCAATCGCAGGGCTTCCGCGGGAGTTCCTCGTGCTCGGTGCCGGTTACATCGGACCCTTCCCCATTCCGACGGTCGTCGCCGTAGTCGCGTTCCTGCTCGCGCACGTGATTCTCAGCCGCACGCGCTTCGGCCGCTACGTCTATGCGATGGGCAGCAACGAGGAAGCAGCCGTGCTCTCGGGCATCAACGTCGCGAAATATAAGATGCTGGTATACGTCGCCAGCGGGCTGTTCGCGGGTGTGGCGGGCGTGATCCTGACGGCGCGTGTGATCTCGGGTCAACCCACGCTCGGCGAGGTGCAGGAGCTTTATTCGATTGCCGCCGTGGTGATCGGCGGCGGCAGAATCAGCGGCGGCGTCGGCGGCATCGGTACCACGCTGATGGGGGTCCTCGTTCTTGGTATTCTCGGGAACGGCCTGAACCTCGTGCAGGTCTCCTCGTACATCCAGAACATCGTCATCGGCGCCATCATCGTGGGCGCCGTATACGTGGACCTGGCGCGCGAGCGGCGGCAATAACATTTACGGATTCTCGAATCCACGAATCGGGATTGACGATGCACTTGAGAACGCTAAACCGAGCCCTCGTTGTGACGGCCGGTATCGCGATACTTGGATGCGGACGCGGGACGCAGCCTGCGAACGAGGCAACGCCCGCCGCTGGCACCTCCGCGCCCGCCGCTGCTCCCGCAGCAGAACCGGTAACGGAATACGCGCGCCCGGCAAAGCCGTCGAAGCAATATCGCATCGGCATTTCGATTCCACATCTCGCCAACCCGCATTACGTCGGTCAGGCCTATGGCTACATCGACGAGGCGCAGCAGCTCGGCGCACAGGTCACGCTGCTCGAAGCCGGCGGCTACGAGCACCTCGACAAACAGATCTCGCAGGTGGAGGACCTGATCGCCAGCAAAGTGGATGCGATCATCCTGGCAGCGATCAGCGGACCCGGCACCGTTGCCGTCGTCGAGCAGGCGGCCGCTGCTGGGATTCCGGTCATCAATGTGAACGTCATGACCGACAGCGACAAGGTGGTCACGCGCATCCGCTCCGATGACGATGTGATCGGACGCATGCAGGCGGATTTCATGGGCGAACGCCTGAAGAACGGCGGCAACGTGGTAATGCTGCGCGGCGCGCCGGGCACCTCGTGGGCCGAGATCCGCGGCAATGCATTCAGGAAGCAGCTCGCGGACAAGTATCCGAGCGTGAAGGTTCTCGGCGAGCAGTACTCTCAGTCGACACCTGCAGACGGTTTGCGGCTGATGGAAGACTTCCTGCAGACCTATCCGCAGATCAGCGGCGTCTACAACGGCGCGGACTCAACGGCGGTGGGCGCCGCGCAGGCAGTAAAGTCCGCGGGCAAAGCTGGATCGATCGTAATGACCGCGACTGACTTCCAAATCGACACCGAGAAGTTCATTCGCGATGGCGTCATCAGTGCGAGCGTTCTCCAGCAGCCGGTAACGATGGGGCGCTGGGGCGTCCGCGCGGCGGTGAGTTATCTGGAGAAGAAGTCGGTGCCACCTGTGATGTTTACGGGGTTGATGACCGCCACGAAGGACAATCTCGACAAACTCGACCTGACGACCGTTCGCGCGCCAGCGGGCTGGACGCCGCCGGTCCGGTAGCCTGCCTCTGACTCACGGCTTCATACACCGGTTCGCCTCTCCGCCCTGCGCAGCGGTTTTGTCGCGATACACAGCGTGGCAGTGCGAGCACGCGACGGCGAGCTTGTCGGCGGCGTCGAGTATCTGATCCTGATCCTTCGTCTGCGCCGCCTTGTACGAGGCGAGCGCCGTCTGCCGAAGGGCCGCGACATACTTCGGCCAGTCGGGATCCGCCAGCGGCACTGGGCGGCCGTTCGAGCACTTGCGTCCAGGCAGCAGCAACAGGTTCGTCGCTTCAGCGATCGCCAGGCTCGCATTTTCAACGGCGAGCCATCCGCCGTAGACGGACTGAATCGGATCGGTGGCGAGCGTCGGATCGGCGGCGGGCTTGATCTGCGCGAATTCGTCGTGCTGCGCCATGAAGATCACGTTGGAGCTGGGGAAGAGGATGCCTTGCATCAGCTGCGCAAGCACAGGGGCCTGTGGCGCGATCGACACCCCGCCCCGAGCTGGCGTGGAGGTTGTTCGCGCGATGGGCTTCGCCGCCCGCACGGCGGTCCGCCCCTTTGGCGCGGTGGCCTGCGCAAGCAGCGCACCACTGAGTCCCATTAGTGAGATCCCCAGCCACAACGTAAAGCCGCGCGTTCCCATATCTGCCTCTTGATAACGTGCTCAGTATTCGAGTGGACGCACGCGGCGTACACCGTCGCCGTTCTTGAGAAGGAACTTCTGGACGCGCTTGCCGGAATTGACCTCGCCCGTATAGATGTTCCCCATTGAGTCGCTGGCAATCGCATCGATCCAGAAGAACTGCCCTGCCATACGACCCGGGCTGCCGACGCTTCCCCTGAGCTCACCGGTGTGGCGGTCGTGGATCCAGACACGATGGTTCGTGCCGTCGGCGATGAGCACGTACTGCTGCGCGGCATCATGCGAGAACGTCAGGTTATACGTCGATCCGCACATGCCGAATTTCTCCGGATCGCAGATGTTGCCTCGTGCCGGTGTGTTCGGCGCCACCAGGAAGCTGGTGACGAATTTTCCCTGTTTGGTGAACACCTGGATGCGATTCATGCCGCGCTCGCAGACGTAGACCAGACCGTCCTGCGCAATGTGGACGCAGTGGAGCGCCGGCGCAAACTCCTGCAATTCCGGCGGCGGCCCGCCGGTCCATTGGTACGGCGGGGTCGGTGTGTTGCTGATGTCGCTGAGCGCCATGCCGTGGCCGCCCCAGCCGCGCTTGAAGCTGCCGTCGTAGCCATAGACCAGCACGCGCTTGCCTTCGACGAGATAGATCTCCCGCGCTGGCTCGTCGAGCGTGAAGATGAATACGCCGTTCGGCAGGATGTCGGTCTGCTGATTGTTCTGCTGCAGCGGCGGCAACGGCTGTCCGGCGACCGGTTTCGGACCGCGATGTCCGAAGTCCCACAGGAACTTGCCGTCGCGTGTGTACTTCTGGATGCTGTTGCCGCGGCCGCTGCCCGAGATCCACACGTTGTGTTCCTTGTCGACGACAATCGCGTGAATGTTGCCGGCGGGCGGCCACCCCTCGTGATAGGTGGGATTGCCCCAGGCGTTGAGCACGTTGCCCTGCTGATCGAATTCGAGGATCTCAGGCGCGGCGATGCAGCAGTCACCGCGCGGCGGATTGGTGCCCGCCATCCCCTCGTCCGGCCTGAGGTCGTTCGAACGGCTAATGGCCCAGATGTGGTCTTCGTAGTCGGTGGCCATCACCGGAATCGCCTGAATCATCCATTTCGGATCTCTGAACGGCTTCGGCCAGAAAGGATCGACCTGATAGACCGGCATCGGCGCCGTGCCGCGGCCACGCTGCGCCTGTCCGGCTGGTGCCGGCACCAGCGCAGCGGTCAGCGCGGCGACTGCGACCAAGCCTCCGACAATCCAATGTGACAGTCGCATGGCTCTCCCTTTAGAAGTCGAGCTGCAAGCCGACCTTCATCAGCCGGCCGCCCATAATCTGCAGCACGTTCAGATAGGTCGGACCGTACTGCCGCTGCACGCTCAGCACGCTGTTCGCGTTGAACAGGTTGGCGACGTCGAGGTTGCCGCGCAGCTTGTACTTGTCCAAACGCAGCGTGCGGCTGAATCGCAGGTCCACCTGCTGCAGCCGCGGCTCGTACGACGATCCGGGAGGATCGAGCGCCATCGTGACGGTCGCCGTGCACGCCGCGCCCGCCGCGCACTGCGCGAGGTTGCGGCCGAGCGAGGGCGCGATCTGCGCGTTGGTCGCCGTGTAGGTCGCCGTATTCTCGATGCCGGAGAAGTTCTGGTAGATGACACTCGTCTGCAGCGAGAACGGCAGCGGGTAGATCAACATGAATTTCACCTGCGTGCCCGCGAGCCAGGGCGGCGTGCTGCGGCAGTAACCCGGAACGATCGGATCGGTGTTGGCGCGGACGATGTTCGCGCCGACGCCGGTCTTCGCATCCTGCGGATAGTCGACCGTCGCGCAGCTGTTTTCCACGGTGCGGCCGGTGCTGAGGCCGCCGGCGAACTGGGCGCCTTCCTTCAGCCGTGCGTTCATCGTCAGGTCGATGCCATTGAAAATCTGCGTGCGCGGTCCGTAGTTCGACGCCTGCGTGATGACACTGTCGTTCAGGCCGAACTTCGCCGGCTTGATGTCGTAGCCGCAGATTTGTTTGCCGCTCATCGCCAGCCGCGAGTCGGTCGGCGCCGTGAAGCAGTAGCGGTCGTAGTCCGCGGGCGTGACGGCGAGATTGTCGGTGACAAGGAACCCCGAGTACCAGGTCCGGAAGTAGCCGACGTTCAAACCGACGCCCGGCCGCAGCTCGCGCTGCATCGACGTCGAGAACTGCCAGTTGGTGCCGCCATTGAATGCGCCCTGCCTGTTGAATCCTGCGACCGCGTCGTGTGCCTCCTTCGTCGGGATGATGTTCTGACCGAACGTGCGGTCGGACCACGGACCACATTCGCCGTTCGAATTGGGATTGAGCAGATCGCAATCGGGAATGTAATTCCCGTTGTCGTTCCACGTACGATTCGTGCTCGGCGTGATGCCGGCCGCCGGCGGATTGGTCGTCGTCGAGCGGAGCGGAGGATTGTAGCGGCCGAGGGACACCTTCAGCGCGGTCTTGCCGTTGCCCTGCAGGTCGAACGCCGCGCCCACACGAGGGTTCAGGTTCTCCCAGTGCGGATGGTTCTTCACCGCGGGCAGCACGCGTTCGCCGACGAACGGGCCCGGCGCGAGGTGCACTTCCGGCAGCGACGTCAACGTGTCGTTGTAGCGCACGCCGAGGTTCAGCGTCAGACGCCGCCGCAGCGTCCACTGATCCTGTGCGAAAACCGAGTGGTCGCGCCCGTTCTCCACCCACGCGTAGGGCACGGCCCAGATGCGCACGTTTGTCGGCGTTCCGTTACGAAAGGTGTAGTCCCTGCCCTGATTGATCTGATTCGGATCGGTGTTGCGGCTGGCGTCACCGGTGTGGAACCAGCGCAGCATCACGCCGGTCTTGAAGACGTGAGAACCGGTCACATATGAAACCGTGAACTGCGGCTGCGTCTGCGTGCGCGGCACGAAGATGTAGGAGCCGGTGGTGCCGAGGTTGAGCGCGCGGGATCCGTAGCGATAATTCATCCCTGTATCCGTCACCTGCACGTCGAGGCCCGTCGACGGCTGGCGAACGGTCCGCTGATCGACATAGAGATAGGCAAAGTCGGTATCGACGAGGAGCCGGTCGGTGACCGGCACCTTCCACGACACGTTCGTGTCGACCTGCGGGTTGTAGCGGTGCTGCGCGGACACTTCGGGTGCCCACGGAATACCGCCCGTTGGATTCAGCAGGTTGAAAAAGCAGTTGCAGTTCGGCTGCGCGGACGCGGCAACGACGATCTTGTGCTTCTGCGTCACCTGCCACGTCACACGTCCGGTGTAGTCCTTCGACCACTGGTCGGTGTTGGCCGGACGGCTCGTATCCGGCGCATAGAACAGGGTTCCCTGCCTGGCATTGAAGTAGTTGCCCTGCTGCGTCTGCTGGTTGTCGCCGGAACGGAAGCTGCCGAAGAACCAGACACGGTCCCGCTTGAGCGGACCGCCCATGGCAGCAGCGAAGTCGTAGTACTTCTTTAACCCTCCGACCTGCGCCGGACGCAGATTACGCGCGATCAGCGCGTCGCTGAGATTGTCGCTCTCCAGCTTCGGGCCGGCATAGCTGTAGCTCATGCCGCCGGAGAACGTGTTCCCGCCGTCGCGCTGAATGATGTTGATCTGCATGCCGCCCGTTTCACGGTCGGCGCCGACGCCGCTCGTCTCGACGACCACCTCCGCGAACGTCAGCTGGTTGTAGATGAATACGCCATTCGTCAGACCGCCGACGACCTGGCTCATCCCGTCGACGATCGGCTCAGACTGCGGCGCGCCGTGCAGCGAAAAGGTGTACTGGGCAGAGTCGTTCACTCCGCCGACGCTGTATTGCTGCGGGTTGGCAAGCGTGGCTCCCGGAATCACCTGCGAAAGACCCGTCAGGCGACCCGTGCCGGGCAGCGCTTCGAGCGTTTCGCGCTGGTACTGCGTCTGCTGACGCGTGCTCTGTACGTCCACAATCGGCGCTTCACCGGTAACGGTAACCGTTTCCTCGAGCGCGCCGAGGCTCATGTCCGCATTCACCGTCGCGGTGAAATTCGCCGGCAATTCGAGCGCCTCGCGTCTGAACGTCTTGAATCCGCCGAGCGCGAACGTGACGGTGTACTGTCCGGGCCTGAGATCGACGATGCGATAGAGACCGTCGCCGTCGGTGACGGCGCTTTTCACTTTCTCGATCAGCGCGGGGCTCGCGGCTTCAACCGTCACGCCCGGCAGCACGGCTCCGGACGTATCACGCACGACACCCGTGATCGTGCTGTTGACCGCCTGAGCGGCGGCATCGATCGGCACGCTCACCAGCGCGATTGCGATCAGCGCGACGATCTTCCACACCTTCATCGATTGGTCCTCCTGAGAGAAGCCGCGGGAAAAGTGGGCCGACGCTACAATGCCGGGGGTGGAGTGTCAAGGATGGCGCGCAGCTTTGCGGCGGCGGCCGACAGCAGGGTGGCGCTGCACGATGTCCGCGTCCGACCCTCCGCGCATATATCGCGCAGAACCGTTGCTCCCGGCGGCGCCGCGCCCTGATCGAAAAACACAATATCGACGCCGAAACGCGGCGGCAGGGGCGACGCGATCAGCGCGCGCGCCATTTCCACCAGCACCGCCACGGCTCCGGCATCGTCGGACGGCGCGGCGAGCACGCGCCGGCGGGGCTCGCTCATGAAGAATCGCGCCGTCACGCCCAGCGAGTCCACGGTGAGCTCCTGGGCAAGACCGCCCATCTCCGCCTGAAGAAAGTCGCGCACGTGACCGGACGTTCCCGCAGTCCGCGCGCCGTAGCGCAGCAGTTGGGCCCTCACCGCGAGCATCTCGTCGCCGTCGAAGTCCCGCGCAGCGTCGAACGCGTGGCCCAGTACTCGCGCGGTCAGGTATTCGACCGGAGAGAAGTCGTCCGTCAACACCGGATACGGCGAGAGCTCGAAGCGGCGATCGACGTCCACGGTCTTGTAATGGAGGAAGCGGATGAGGGGATCCGGATTGGTGACGACCGGCGGCGCCGTCACGTCCATATGCCGCGTGCTGTTGAAGCCGACGAGCGTGATGTTCTGCAGTTGATTGGTGCGCTCGGCGGATTCGACCGCAAAGAAATAGCTGTTCGGGAAGACGGCGCGAAACGTCTTGATCTCCGCCATGATGAGCGACGGCTCGCGCCGCGACAGGTCGCCGATCATGTTGGCGATGAACACGCCCTCGGGCCGCAGCCTGGTGCGCGCGAGCGTGAAGAATTCCTTCGTCGTGAACTGCGGCGGCACTGAAAAGTACGAGTAATAGACGTCGCCGAAGATCAGGTCGTATTGTGTGGCGGCGTCCGCCAGGTAGCGGCGGCCGTCTTCGACGTGATTGTGCAGCCGCGGAGAATCAGTGGCGCGGAAATAACGCTTTGCAAGGTCGAAGAACGACGGTTCGATTTCGGCGACGTCGATCGTCGCCTGCGGCAGCTCCCTCAGCAGTGCCTTCGGGATCGAATAGGCGCCGCCGCCGAGCACCAGTGCATTGTTCACGCGCGGCGTGAAGATCCGGTAGAGCGAGTAGTACTTCGTATAGTCGTAGACGAGGTCGCCCGGATCGTCGCTATCGAGGAACATCGCGCCCGACTCCGATCGATCGAGCAGGAGAAAGCGTGCGGGGCGTCCGAGATAGTGGCCTTCGTAGATGGTGATCAACTGGTAGACGCCGTCGGCGCGATAAATCGTCGTCTCCTGACTGGCCACCGGCTGGGCGACGAACTGCGGCGCACCGAGTGCCAGCGCGGCCGCGCCCGCCGCGACTCCGTAGACGCGAGCGCGCTTCTCGCCAAGTACGAGCAGCGGCACTAGGCCCACGAGCACCAGCAATACGCCGACGCCAATCAGCACGCGGCCGACCCCGATATTCGGAATGAGCACGAAGCCGGCAAGCAGGCTGCCCGTGATGCTACCGAGCGTCGACCAGAAAAAGATGGTGCCCGCGACGCGGCCAACGCCCTGCTCCGGAACGTAGATGCTTTGCAGCTTGACGGCGTACGGCGACAGCGTGCCGAGCAGCAGCGCGGGCAGTAGAAACATCAGTGCCGCCGAGGCCAAAGGCCCGGTTTCAATCGACAGCGCGCGGCTGAGCGTTGGCAGCAGGCGCATACCCGCGACGTAGAACAGCAGCAGCACGACGCCGCTCGCGACGATCAAGCCGAAGAACGTGTGCAGCGAGGGCGCGCGATCCGCCGCGACCCCTCCGATGTAATAACCCGCGCTGAGCGCCAGCAGCACGACACTGATGACGCTCGACACCGTGAAGATGGTGTTGCCGTAGTACGGCGATAACACCCGCACGGCGAGCACTTCGACGATGAGGACGCCGGCGCCGGTAAGAAACACCACCACCGGCAACAAGAAGCGATTGATTCTGGGTGACGACTCCGGAGAGGGCAAGCGCGGCGACTCTAACATGGACAGACGAGGCCGGGTCGGCGTATCCTCCGCTCACATTTCTGTTCGGTACGCTATCGTCCGATTCAGCTGGAAGGGTTCTCACATGAAGAAGATGCTGCTCGCCATCGCGCTCGGTATCCTCACAGCATCGGGTACTGCGCTGGCCCACCACGGGGGCAACCTCTACGACACGACGAAGACGGTCGAGCTCAAGGGAACAATCACCAAGTTCGAATGGGGCACGCCTCACAACCAGATTTATTTCGACGTGAAGACCGACAAGGGCGAAGTGCAGCACTGGGTCGGTTCCACCGAGCCGGCCGGCGTGATGCTCGAGCGCGGTTGGACGCGGAAGTCGCTCGCGCCCGGCGACATGGTGACCGTGTACATCTTTGCCGCGAAAAACGGCGCGACCGTCGGCAACGTGCAGAAGGTTGTGAAAGCCGACGGCACCATCCTCACAGCATGAAGCGACTGCTCTCCGCCATCGGGCTTGCGGCAGCGTTGTCGCTCCCGGCGGTGGCCCAGAATCCGGCGGTGACGCTGCCGGATCCCGAGTCGATCCGTCCGCCGATGGACGTGTCGACGCTGAAGAACTACCTGCCGATCGGCCGGCCGAAGGACCTGAAGCCTTCCGCCGTGCCGGATCTGTCGGGAGACTGGGCGGCCGACAACAAGCGCGGCGGCTTCGGACAGAGTCTCAGTGGTGCCGACCCTGGCGGGCGCATGCGCGGCAAGGAACCTGACATCAAGTACCTGCCATGGGCCCTGCAGCGAACGCTCGCCGAAAATCCGCCCAGCGGCCCGGACGCGAAATACGAGCTGACTACTGATCCGCAGATGCACTATTGCGAGCCGCACGGAGTGGGGCGCATCTACATGCATCCCGTCAAGGTGCGTTACGTGCAGACGCCGGAAGCGGTCTACATCCTGCACGAGATGGGGCCCGTGTTCCGTATCGTATGGATGCAGGCGGATCACCCCGACGACCCCGATCCTCAGTACTGGGGCAATTCGATCGGCTGGTACGAGAACGGCGACACGCTGGTGGTTGACAGCATCGGCTACAACGACCGCTCGTGGCTCGATCAGGTGGGCCATCCGCACACGGAGAAGCTGCACACCATCGAACGCTACAAGCGCATCGGCACCGACGTGCTCGAGTACGACATCACGGTCGACGATCCGGGCGCGTACGCGGCGCCGTGGAACGGCCACCGCAACTTCATCAAGTCCACCACCGGGTTCATGCGCTACCAGTGGGTCTGCTCGGTGCGCGACAACAACGCGCACTACCAGAATACGACTGCGCCGGGCAACGCATCCGGCCAGACGACGTTCGGCAAGTAACTCCAGTTCGAACCGGCGCGCTCCTCGGCCGCTACTTCGCGGCGGTTCCGAGGAGTGTGTCGTGATAGGTGGTGTTGTCCCGCACCGAACAGTTCCACGGCTCCTGCATGAACGGCACGTTCGAGCGCGTCAACGCGCGCTTGACCGTCACCGGTTTTGTGTAGATGCCGGGGTCGTCGATGAGCGCCTCGTAGTCCATGTGGTCCGCATCGACACGCTTGTAGCGCTCCACGACGTGCAGCTTCTCCGACGTCGGATGGCCCGACTGCGTCAGCCACGTGCGTCCGTTGGTACCTATGATGTCGACGACGAGCGTGTCGACATTCTCGTAGTGGCCGATCGCGTCGCCCCAGTAGCTGGGCGCGATATCGTCAGCCGGCGGATGCGTTCCATTCAGCCGCACGATGCGGAACTGCTGCATGACCTCGTGCAGGATCAGCACCCTGTCCGGCAGCTGCACGAAGGTCGTGCGCGCCGGATGGGCGAAGATGCGCACCGGACCGTTCGGTTCGCAGTAGTTCATCCAGGGATCGGTCGTTTTGTCAGGGTGCCCGAACGGGCCGGTCGGCGGAATTGCGGCCAGCAGTTTCGCCTTGCCCTCGACGGTGTAGGTGATGTCCGGCTCGTTGCCGCGCTTCTCGCCTCTCGGATCCGCCGCGCTGATGCTCAGGAACGGCGGACGCGGAATCCAGGCGCCCGACAGGTCAGGCACTCGCGACGCAGCGGTCGGTGCCTGCGCCCATGCAGCGGTTGTCACCGCCAGCATCGTCGCGAAAAAATACATGGTACGTTTGGCCATAGCTGCCGCGTAGTCTACATCCACACCCGGAGGCTGCCGCATGTCACATTCCTCATTTGTCCGCCTCGTCATGGCGGGTGTTGCTGTCGTCTCGCTGTGGCCGGCCGGCCCACGTGCGCAGGAAGGACCGGTGCCGAACGCACAGCCGAACCCGTACTCGAATGGCGTGAAGTGGGGCCGTTTGCCTGCCGGTCGCGTGTGGGGGAACACCAGCGCCGTTGACGTCGACGCGGACGGGCACATTTGGGTCGCCGACAAATGCGGCGCGCTGCTCTGCACCGACCGTACGGAAGATCCGATCCAGGAATTCGACCTGTCCGGAACACTGCTCAAGAGTTTCGGCAGCGGCATGATGATCTCGCCGCACGGCATTCACATCGATCGCGGCGGCAACGTGTGGGTCACCGACAACGGCGAGGCCGCGGGCAAAGGACAGCAGGTCCTGAAATTCAGCCGCGACGGGAAACTGCTGATGACGCTCGGCCGTGCCGGCATGCATGGTGCCGACGGGGAAACGTTCAACCAGCCAACTGACGTCGCCGTCGCGCCCAACGGCGACGTCTTCGTGTCGGACGGTCACGTCAACGCGCGCATCGTCAAGTTCTCCAGTGACGGCCGGTTCATCAAGGCATGGGGCCGCAAAGGCGGAGGGCCCGGCGAGTTCGACCTGCCGCATGCGCTCGCCTTCGACTCGCAAGGCCGTCTCTTCGTCGGCGATCGAAGCAACAGCCGCATCCAGATCTTCGACCAGGAGGGGAACTTCCTTGCCGAGTGGCGGCAGTTCGGCCGTCCGAGCGGCATCTTCATCGACAGCAACGACACGATCTATGTGACGGATTCAGAATCGAATCCGACGCGCAATCCGGAGTATCAGCGCGGCTTGCGCATCGGCAGCGCACGCGACGGATCGGTACGCGCGTTCGTGCCGATTCGCTCCGAGGATCCCAATGCAGCGGCAGGAGGTCCAGAGGGGATCGCCGCGCTTGCCGATGGCACCATCTTCGGCGCGGAGACCGGCGGCCGTGACGTGAA
The DNA here is from genome assembly GCA_035492455.1 of Vicinamibacterales bacterium. Lineage (GTDB taxonomy): Bacteria > Acidobacteriota > Vicinamibacteria > Vicinamibacterales > UBA2999 > Gp6-AA40. Next base: position 44,509 of record DATJJE010000047.1, read on the forward strand.
GGTGTACAGGAGAAAGTGATGAAGAGAGTCTTGATCGTGGCGGTTGCGGTGTTCGTCGGAACGGCGCTCGTTCGCGCGCAGTCGGCGCCGCCAGCGCCAGCCGGCGATCGCCCGCCACTCGCGCGTGATGTGTTCAAGAACATCCAGGTACTGAAGGACGTGCCGGCCGATCAATTCCTCGCCTCGATGGGGTTCATCGCGAACGCACTCGCCGTCAACTGCACGTACTGCCATCTGGGCGAGGGCGGTGGCGGCTGGGCGGAATACGCGAAGGACAACGACAAGAAGGTGATGGCCCGGCGCATGATGCAGATGATGAAAGGCATCAACGACATGTACTTCGGCGGCCGGTCGATGGTGACGTGCGTCTCCTGCCACAACGCTTCGAATCGACCGAGGACCTCTCCGAACATCGCCGCCTACTACGGCGTGCCGACCACCGATGAACCGAGCGAAATTACGACGGCGGCGAAAGGCGCGCCGACCGCAGACCAGGTGCTGGACAAATACATCCAGGCGCTCGGCGGGGCGCAGAAGCTCGCGACGCTGACCAGTTTCGTGGCGAAGGGCTCCGACCTCAGTTATGGTGACGCCGACGCGGCGGCGCTGCAGATCTTCGCCAAGGCGCCGAATCAGCTGGCTGAAGTCGCCACGACCGAGAGCGGCCCGCGTATCCGTATTTTCGACGGCCGCGGCGGATATGCCTCGGCTCCGGAGGCGTACACGCCGCTGCCACGACGCGTACTCAGCGGCGGCGAGCTCGAGGGGGCGAAGCTCGATGCCATGCTGGCGTTTCCGGGTCAAATCAAACAGGCGCTGCGAAACTGGCGTGGGGCTGTGCCGACCGCGATCGGCGACACTGACGTTGAGGCGATCGAGGGTACGATGGCCAACGGCTTTCCCGTGAAATTGTATTTCGACGACGCGACGGGATTACTCGTGCGGCAGGTGCGGTACGTCGACGCGGCACTTGGTCGAGCGACGTGGCAGATCGACTATTCCGACTATCGCGATGTCGCGGGAGTGAAGATTCCCTTCAAGCGCACGCTCTTGTGGCAATCGGGACAGTCGCAGGTGGTGCTTACAGAGGTCCAGCCGAACGTGACCGTGGACCCGTCACGCTTCTCGCGCCCATGACGATTGGACTTCTCGGGTTTGGTGAAGCGGGCTTTCACCTTGCGCGTGGCCTCAGGAGCGCCGGCGCACCACCGCTGGTCGCCTTCGATATCAAGGCGCAGCAGCAGGCCGCCGGCGACCGCATCCGGGTGCGTGCGGCGGAAACCGGCACCTGTCTGGTGGAGGCGCCAGGCGAGTTGGCGCGCCGGGCGCGTGTCATTCTCTCCGTCGTGACAGCGGCATCCGCAGTCGACGCGGCGGCAAGCATCGCTGGCGACCTCACGCCGGACCATCTCTACGCGGATCTGAATTCGGTTTCGCCAGCGACGAAGGCCGACGTGGCATCTGTAGTCGGGAAGGGTGCGGGCCGTTTCGTCGAGGGCTCGATCATGGCGCCGGTGGCTGGTGCGGACCATCGCGTGCCGATGCTGCTCAACGGAGCGGCGGCGCCGGCGCTCGTCGATGCGCTGTCGCCGTATGAGATGCGTCTCGAGGTGATGGACGCGGCCATCGGCGCGGCTGCCGCCGTGAAGATGTGCCGCAGCATCGTCATCAAAGGGATGGAAGCGCTGATGGTCGAATGCGCGCTGGCGTCCGGTGAATTCGGCGCAGCGGATCGCGTGTACGATTCGTTGACGGAAACCTACCCGGGCATCGACTGGCGGCCGACCGCGCGCTACATGATCGGCCGCGTGCTGGAACATGGCGAACGGCGCGCGCACGAGATGCAGGAAGTCGCCTCGATGCTTCGCGCCGCCGGCATCGAGCCGCTGATGGCTGAAGCAACGGCGCGCCGACAGACCACTTCTAAATCGCTGCTGCAGGACGTCCTTGATGGCCACCTTTCCGCGATTCGGTGACGTCGCACACATTGGTCACATCGAGCTGCTGACGCCACGGCCAGAGGCGAGCCTCGACTTCTTCACGAAGATCGTCGGCCTGCACGAGACCGCGCGCAGCGGCGATTCCGTCTATCTCCGTGCGTGGGGCGACTACGAGCGGCATACGCTAAAGCTCACCGGTCATTCCACGTCCGGGTTGCGACATCTCGGCCTTCGGGTCCGTGACGATGAGACGCTGCAGCACCTCGTGACGCATCTGGGCGAACACGGCATCCGCGGAGAGTGGACGGAGGACGTGGGGCACGGGCCCGCCTATCGAGTGGCGACGCCCGATGGCCATCACATCGAGTTGTACTGGCAAACCGAGCGCTTCAAGGCGACGCCCGACATCGCGACGGCGTTCAAGAACCAGCCGCAGCGCTACGTGCCGCAGGGCATCGCGCCGCGGCGTCTCGACCACATCAACCTGCTGGCGCGCGACGTCACGCCGACGCGTGTGTTCTTCCAGCAGCATCTCGGTCTGCGGCTCACGGAGCAGATCATCCTTGACGACCGCACAGAAGCTGGCGCATGGCTCTCCGCCACGAACAAGTCCTACGACGTGGCGATCACGCGCGACAAGACCGGTGCCTCGGGGCGTCTGCACCACCTCACGTTCATGATGGACAGCCGCGAGGACGTGCTGCGCGCGGCCGACGTGCTGCGCGATGCCGAGGTGCCGATCGAGACCGGGCCGCACAAGCACAACATCGGACAGACGTTCTTCCTCTACTGCTTCGAGCCCGGCGGCAACCGGTTCGAGATCGGCGCGGGCGGCTATCTGATTCTCGATCCCGACTGGAAGCCGATCGTCTGGACAGAGGCCGAGCGCGCCAAGGGTCAGGCCTGGGGCCTGCAGACGGTCAGTTCATTTCACACGCGCGGCACGCCGCCTGTTGAAGGGGTCGACTAGGCAGTAGAATTCCTCCCGCGTTTGTAAGGAGTATTCGATGGACGGAACGCGACGCGGCTTTCTGAAGGCGGCGTTGACGGCCGCGGGGGCAACCACGACACCACTCTACGCACAGGACCAAGGCCGCGGTTCCGGACAGGTGGTCCCATCAGACCCGGCGTTGCGCGTGAAATCCCTCGAATCCCTGCTCGTCGAAAAGGGGTTGGTCGATCCGAAGGCGGTCGACGCGCTCATCGATACCTACGAACACAAGATCGGACCCCGTAACGGCGCGCGCGTGGTGGCACGGGCGTGGGTCGATTCCGCCTACAAGCAGCGCCTGCTCGCAAACGCCGATGCTGCGCTCGCAGAGCTCGGATACGGCGGCCTGCAGGGCGAACACATGGTCGCGGTGGAGAACACTCCCTCCGTGCACAACCTTGTGGTCTGTACCCTCTGCTCCTGTTATCCGTGGCCGGTGCTTGGATTGCCGCCCGTCTGGTACAAGTCCGCGCCGTATCGATCCCGCTCGGTAATCGATCCCCGCGGCGTGCTGCGCGAGCTCGGCCTCGACCTGCCGGCCAGCGTCGCGGTGCAGGTGTGGGACAGCACAGCGGAGCTGCGCTACATGGTCATACCGGAGCGGCCCGCCGGAACGGAGACGCTCGGCGAGGAACAGCTCGCAGATCTCGTCACCCGGGACTCGATGATCGGCGTGGCGAAAGTGTCCGCGCCCCAGGTGCGAGGCAGGTTATGAACGGCGTCCACGATATGGGCGGCATGCACGGCATGGGGCCCATCCAGTTGGAGAAGAACGAGCCGGTCTTCCACGCACGCTGGGAAGCGCGCGTCTTTGCGCTCAACCGGTTGGTCGGCGCGTGGGGCAAGTGGAACATCGACGCGTCGCGCCACGTGAAAGAGCTCATTCCGCCGGCCGAATATTTCCGCATCAGCTACTACGAGAAATTCCTCGTCGGCATGACTGAGTTGCTCGTGAACAGCGGCCTGGTCACGCGCGCGGAGCTCGAGAGCGGAAAGCCGGCGCGCGACTCGAAGAAGATGAGTCCCCCGCTCACCGTCGACAAGGTGCCGCTGTTTGTCGCGAAGGGTGTGCCGGCCAGCCGCAATGTGCCCGTCGAGGCGAAATTCCGCGTCGGCCAGCGCGTTCGCGCGCGCAACCTCAATCCCACCGGTCATACGCGGCTTCCTCGCTACGCTCGGGGGAAGCCCGGTACCATCGAACGGGATCACGGCGTATTTGTCTTCCCTGACACAAACGCCCATTTTCTCGGCGAGAACCCGCAGCACCTCTACTCGGTTCGCTTCGCCGCGCGCGATCTGTGGGGAGACGAGGCCGCGCCGCAGGATGCTGTCTACGTCAACCTGTGGGACAGCCACCTTGAGCCGGCCTGACGCTGCTCAGAGTCCCGTGAGACTTGCGCCGCTGCCGCGTCTGCCGCTCGATGAGGGCGGGCCGGTATTCGCCGAGCCATGGCAGGCGCAGGCGTTCGCCATCGCCGTCACGCTTTCAGACCAGGGCCACTTCACATGGAAGGAGTGGGCCTCCGAGCTCGCCGATACCCTCAGGGACGCCGCCGATCGCGGCGAGCCCGACGATGGTTCGCGCTACTACGAACACTGGCTGGCCACACTCGAACGCGTGGTGCTCGCCAGAGGTCTTGCCGATCATGCGAGGCTCGCCGCGCGCAAGGAGGCGTGGGCCGCAGCGTATCGGACCACGCCGCATGGTACGCCCGTCGAGCTTCCGCAGTCGCGTGCGAAGCCGCAGGCGTGGTGGATCTTTCTTGCCCTTGTCACGAGTGGCGTTGCTTCCTGGATCGTTCTGCGCACGAACGTAGGACTGCTCGCAAGCGCCGGCTTCGGCGCCGTGCTCGGGCTCCGCCATGCCCTGGAGCCGGATCATCTCGCCGCCGTGTCCACTCTCATGACCGGCGAACGGAGCAGCGCAAAGGCCGCGTGGCTCGGCGCATGCTGGGGAGTGGGACACACGTTGACGCTGCTGGCTGCCGGCGCGTTGCTCGTATTTTTTCAGGCTGATATGCCGGCAATCGCATCTGACATGTTCGAGCTCGGCGTCGTACTGCTGCTCGTCGCGTTCGGCATGCGTGCCATGTACCTCGGTGTTTCCGGACGTGCTGGGCGTCCGACACATTCGCACAAGCGACGGATGTCAATTCCAGACGGCCGCTGGACGATTGCACGCCGTCCGCTCATCGTCGGCGCGGTGCATGGTCTCGCCGGAAGCGGCGCCATCACAGCGCTCGTCGTCGCAACGCTTCCGTCCACGGCGACTCGCCTCAGCTACCTGCTGCTGTTTGGGATGGGAACCACCGCCGGAATGGCGGTGCTTTCAGGGTTGCTTGGATGGCCGCTCGCCCGCGCCGGCGGTCATCACACGACCGTGGGCATCCTCTCGATGGCCGTCGGCGGTGTCTCCATCGCGCTGGGCCTGTTCTGGTCCTACCCGCTCCTCGGACGATTGTTCTAGATCGCACGGTTGGAGTTGGCAGTCGACCAGCAACTACCAACCACCAACTACCAAGTACTAACCAGCGAGGCTACTGCTGACCCCGCCCTCCGCGGCCGCCGCCCTGCCGACCACCCTGGCCACCACCTTCGGCGGGCGCGCCACCGCCGCGCGCTGCCGGCTGGGGCAGTGGCTTCTGCGGGCCAAGGACCTTGGTGAGCGCCGTGTACGCGCACATCTCGTCCATGT
>DATJJE010000048.1:0-13078 GCA_035492455.1 Vicinamibacterales bacterium
CGGACTCGCGCCCTCCTGCAGCGGGCGCGAGCCTCTCAGATCACCTTTCTCGCACCGGCCGCCGCCGCCGATCGCCATCTCCGGTGCTTCGCACGATACCTGCGCCTCGCGGCCTTTCGACATGACGCTTCGGACCGTGCAGGCATGCGGCACGTTGCCCCCGGCGCCGTTCACGCGCAGCGCTCCTTCGGTCGTCGCTCCGCCGCGCACGAGCAGAAGCGGATCGACGCGATCGTCTGCTGGCGTCTCGAATCCGATTTCGAATTGTCCTGATGGATGCAGCCGCACGTGTCGCACCAGATCGTCCTCATCAAATCGCGATCCGGTTCGCGTCACGCCGGCTGTGCCCATCGCGGTGGCGAGCACCAGGTATCCGGTCTGTGCGTCGCGCACCGTTCCCTGCATCGCGGCGAAGTACGAGCTGAAGCCGTCGTGCGTCCACTTGTCGAAGCCGATCTGACCGACAGTCGTCCCTTCGTCGTGCAGCGTATCGAAGTCGAGTGTGTTCGGGTACGTGCCGGGCGCTCGACCGAGGCGCACATCCGCCGGATCATCAACGTCGTGAAACACACCCGACCGCGAAAAGATCCGCCGATGGACCGCGTCGTACCAGAAATCGGCCACCACCTTCCCGTGGTCGAAGCGACGATCGCTGCCGCGGTAATCGTGCCCGGCAATCCACCTGTCGGTCAGCAGCGGACTGTCTCCGATGAGGTGCACTGCACCTGGCCGCTCCTCGCAACCAGGACACTGACGGTTGGCAGGTCGCTGCCGCAAAGCGTTAGAGATTGTGTTTTCGAAGAGAATTGATTGGCCTGCCGCTGGCACGGCCATCGCAAGCACTACCGTAACGGCGGACCCGAACCTCATAATGGTCATTGCTGGATCCTGCCATGCGAATCGCGCTCACGGCTCTACTGCTCGTCGCGCTGTCCGCTCCTGCTGGAGCGCAGGCGCACTCGCATCGCGATCGATCCACCGATGAGGTGTGGCGACCCTCGATTGGATTGCCTCTCCCGCAGATCGGGCTGCCGTTGCCTCAGATCGGATTGCCGTTGCCGCCGATCGGCTTGCCGCCACACCGAATAGAACGACCTGAACGATCCGAACGATTCGAACGACCCGAACGATCCGTTCCACGTCGTTCGCCTGGCGCCGCCACCGTCTTCTTCCCCTCATACGGCTGGCCGTATCCGTATCTGCCTGGAGAGCAGGATCCGCTTTCGTCATCGCTGACGCCGACATATCCGGTGCACCCACCGCGTGCAACGGGCCGGCTGCGTGTCGATCTGCAGTCCGGAATCGATCCGCAGATCTACATCGACGGGTATTACGTCGGTCTGCTCAGTGATGCATCGGGTGGGGAGCTGATCTTGGACGCGGGAACCCACGCGCTCGAACTGCGTGAAGAAGGCTACGAGCCGGTGTATGCCGACATCGTGGTGCCGCAGGACGCCTTCGTTACGTATCGCGCTGAGTTGAAATGGATCGCACCCGCTTCGCTGCCGGTCGCGGAAGCGCCACGCGCGCCGTCACCGCCGCCCGCGCCGACGACGATCTACGTCATTCCTGGTTGCTATGTCGGCAATGTGCCGCCGCGTGACGCCCTGCTGCCCTCCGGCTGCAATCCAGCCGACGCCGTCGAGTTCCTTCCCGCGCGCTGAGGCTGGGTAACGATTCGCCGATCTACTTCCCGTGCTTGTTGAAGTAGTCGCGGATGAACTTCCACCACACCGGCGCCATATCGTTGCTCAGGACCATCCCGGCTGACGCCGCCTCAATGCCGGCCTTTTCGATGTCCCACCCATCGATCATCACGCGCTTGATCATCAGCGCCGCCGCCGCGCGATGTCCCGCGCCCGAATGGATGAAAATGGGAGCGTTCGCGCGGTCGTTCAGCGCCTTGAGGATGTCGTCGACTGGTGCTTTGTCGAGCGCCATCGGATCGATCGGATAGAGGAGGTACTTCATCCCCGCTCCTTCAACCGCCTTCCGCTCCGCCTCGGCGTCGGCGCCCCCCGCCAGGTTGATCACGGTCTTGATGCCGCGCTGCTTGAGGATTGGAATCGCCATCTCGCGCGACGTGATGGTGCCGCCGGTGGAGACGATGTTATCGACCCGCCAGAAATTGTTGATGCCTGCGACGGCGACGCGCTGTGGCTGGGCCAGCAATGCCGCGGGCAGCCACACCAACGCCCCGATAGTCAGAACCGCGCTTCGAATCACTGAGGTCATGACGCGTATCTTAGGTGATTCCGAGTAGAATCGCGGACCATGACGAAGCAGCTGCCTCTCGCCGTCGTCTTCTCCGTCGCGCTTGCGGCAAGTGCCGCCGCGCAAAACGCGGCGTATTATCCGGAGCGCTTCGACTGGCAGAAGCACACACCGCAACAGGAAGGATTCGATCCAGCGAAGCTGGACGAGGCGATCAAGTTCGCCATCGCGAGCGACAACCCCGCACCGCACGATCAGGCGGTCGTGCATCAACAGAGCTTCGCGGCCAACGAGCCGTTCGATTCGATTCTCGGCCCGCACAGCGTTCGCGCGCCGCTCAACGGCATCATCATCCATCGGGGCTACGTCGTGGCCGAGTGGGGTGACACGAGGAAGATCGACATGACGCACAGCGTCACCAAGACGTTCCTCACGACCGTTGTCGGGCTTGCCTGGCAGAGGGGCCTCATTCATGACATCACCGACAAGGCGCGCGACTACATGCCGTTCGGGGTCGATCTGTTCGACGCGCCGCACAACCAGAACATCACATGGGAGCATCTGCTTCGGCAAAGCAGCGACTGGTCCGGCACGTTGTGGGGCAAGCCCGATTGGGCGGATCGGCCCGTGGGGAAGCCGAGCGAGTGGCAGAACCGGCCGATGTACGAGCCCGGCACCCACTTCAAGTACAACGACGTCCGCGTCAACGTGCTCGCCCTCGCGGCGCTGCAGGTGTGGCGTCGTCCGCTGCCGGACGTGCTGCGCGACGAGATCATGGAGCCGATCGGCGCCTCGAATACGTGGCGCTGGTTCGGCTACGAGAACTCCTGGGTGGACATCGACGGCACGAAGGTGCAGTCGGTCTCCGGCGGCGGCCACTGGGGCGGCGGCATGTTCATCAATGCATGGGACATGGCGCGCTTCGGCTATCTATTCCTGCGCAACGGCAAATGGAAGGACCGGCAGATCGTGTCGGAGAAGTGGATCCAGATGGCGAAGACGCCGGGTCCAGCCAACAAAGACTATGGTTTTGCGAACTGGTATCTGAACACCGACCGCAAGCCGATGCCGCTGCTGCCCGCCAACAGCGTACGTTTTGTCGGCGCAGGCAGCAATGTCATCTACATCGACTGGGACAACGATCTCCTCGTCGTCGTGCGGTGGATCAAGGACGATGCATCGCAGAATGAATTCTTCGGCAAGGTCATCGCAGCGATGAACAAGCCGGTTTCCACGCGGTGACAACCATGTCCAAGCATTTCTTCACGGCGCTCGCGCTCGCCTCGGCAGCAACCGTTTTCGCGCAGGGTGGAGGACCCGATCACCCATCGGTGACCGTGCACGGGCAGGTCTACACGCCGCGCTCCATTCTCGCCCGCAACATGGGATCCACCGACGATCAGACGACGCAGTTTCCGCCGCACAAGATCATCGGCAACATCTATTACGTCGGAACGAAGACGCTCAGCTCGTTCCTGATCGTCACACCGCAGGGCGACATCCTGATGAACAGCACCTACGAGCGCAATGTGCCCGTCATTCAGAAGTCCGTCAGCGATCTGGGATTCAAGTTCTCAGACGTGAAGATCCTGCTCGGCAACCACGCGCACGGCGATCATCAGGAAGGCGATGCGGCGGTGAAGCAGCTGACCGGCGCGCAGGTCGTCGCCATGGCTGAGGACCTCGACGCGCTGAAGGCGATCAAGCCGGGTGGCAAGGAACATCCCGTGGATCGCGTCATTCACGACGGCGACTCGGTGTCGCTCGGCGGCACGACGCTGGTTGCGCATCTCACCGCTGGTCACACGCCCGGCTGCACGACGTGGACGACAAAGGTGCGCGACGGCGGCAAGGACTACAACGTCGTCTTCCACTGCAGCTATCGCGCGGGAAACACGATCTCACCGGACGCCGCGCGTCAGTTCGAGCGGACGTTCAAAGTAGTGCGCGCGCTGCCGTGCGACGTGCCGCTGGGGGATCACGGCGCACAGTACAACATGCAGGAGAAGTACGCGAAGTTGAAGCCCGGCGCGCCGAATCCGTTCATCGACAAGGCGAACTGCAACCTGGAAACGGATATTCAGGAAGCGATGTTCAAGGCGACGTTGGCCGAGCAGAGTGCGCCCAAGACTCAGTAGCGCGCAAGCTGCAAGTTCCAAGCTCCAAGGTCCAAGTTCCAAGCTCCAGCGCGGTGGTGAACAACGGGCGGCGCAAAACCGCTGACGGTATAATCGGAGGTTCAAGGAGCCTGCATGCCTGAAACACCATCCACAATGCTCGAACTCGGCACGCCGCTGCCGTCATTCTCGCTGCCGGACTTCAACGGCAAAACGGTGAGTGACGCCAACTTCACGGGCAGCAAGGCGCTGCTGGTCGCATTCATCTGCAAGCACTGCCCCTTTGTGAAGCACATCCGATCGGAGTTCGCGCGCTTTGCGAAGGAGTACGAGTCGAAGGGTCTGAAGGTCGTCGGCATCATGTCGAACAGCGTCGAGGAGTTTCCCGAAGACGGCCCGGAAGGCATGAAGCAGGAAGCGCAGGAAGCCGGCTACATCTTCCCGTATCTCTACGACGAGGATCAGAAGGTGGCGAAGGCGTTCAAGGCGGCCTGCACGCCGGACCTGTTCCTGTTCGACGGCAAAGGGCGGCTTGCGTATCGCGGTCAGTTCGATGGCAGCCGGCCGAAGAACAACGTGCCGGTGAACGGAGCGGATCTCCGTGCCGCCGCCGATGCGGTGCTGGCGGGCCAGAAGCCGTCAGAGCAGCAGCGTCCGAGCATGGGATGCAACATCAAATGGTACCCGGGCAACGAGCCCCAGTACTTCACCAACCCGCTCGCGGCGAAAGCCTGAATCGACGGGATCAACGGTGCGATAGCGATGATGCGATAGTGCGACGGCGCGTTCGAAAGTGCGACGCGCGACACCGCCGAATGGTCAAAGCACCATCGCACCATCGCACCATCGGACGCACGATCGCACCATCGCACCATGCACCTCGCACGTCGTCTTATTTCGTCTTATTTCCCCCAGATCTTCTTATAGACAGCCGTATAGCCATTCTCCGGCTCGTAGACGTTGTTCGCCCCGCCGTCGCGATCGATGTTGGATGCGACAAACAGATGCGGCGGCGGAACGAAGCCGCTCGGCGGCTGTCCCGCAAACGCGCGATTCAGCTCGTCGATGGTCATCCATCCCTGCAGGTGCAGCGGCTCGGCGACGGTGCCGATCTGATACCGCTTCTGGCGGATCCGCTGAAACGCCGTGACCGATCCATCGCCTGACGAAATCTGACGCGGATAGCCGCTCGCCGAGTCGATGCCGGCGGCCTGCAGTGACGGCGCCGAGAAATCGAAATACAAATCGTTCACCGCGATCGAGTACGTCCACTGCTTCGCGTACTTCGTCAGCAGCGACGTCGTCAGGCTTGCCATCCGGTTGGCCAGGTCGCCCATCGGCGTGTCCTCGGTCTCGAGCACCTTGCATCCGCCGCACTGCCGGATGACGGCGGCCGACGCATCCGTCTTCGCCGTTGAGATCGTCGTGATGCTGTCCTTGAACAGAATGACATTGGCGGTTCCGTTTGAGTCGACGATGGCGTACATCGCGGCTGCCTTGGCGACTTCGCGTGGATCCGTCGTGACGTTGGTGAAGACCGGCGGATCCGTAATCGGTCCCGGATTGGGCGCGATGTGCCAGCCGACGAGTTTGATGCCGAGCATTGCAGCGCGGCGGATGACCGGCGCCTGTTCCTGCGTATCGACGTTGCCGAGGATGATGCCGTGCGGCTTCAGCGCTATTGCCTGATTCAGCGCGGTGGTGCGGCCCTGCACCGAGCCCTGACCGTCGAGGATGCGCAGGTCCCAGCCGATCGCCTTTGCCGCTTCCTGTGCTCCGTCGCCGGCGCCCTGTGGTCCACCATTTCTCTGGTCTGACGAAACGTAGACGATCAGCTTCCTCGGTTGCGCGGTCGGGCCAGTCGTCGGGCCCGTCCACGGCGTTCCTGGCGCGGTCACCATGGCGATGTAATCCTTCGCCATCTGCAGAAATGCAGCGTCGGTGGTCCCCGTAGAGCCCGCGTTCGATATCGCGTTTGACGTCGTCGTGCTGCCGCCGCATGCGACGGACAAGGCGAGCAGCGCGGCGATTGCGATCGACCTACACACCATGCGGTACCTCGACTGGTGGCTTGCGCGTGGTCGCCGACCGCCGCCGCTGGGCGAAGCCGGCGAGCGCGATCGAAACGAGCAGCGTGACACCGTTGAAGAGCGGCTCCACGAAGAACGCGCCGCCAAGCTGCTGAATCCCGGAGATGCCGACCGCGAGAATCAGCACGCCGATGATTGTGCCCCACACGTTCACCCGTCCAGGCCGAATCGTCGTCGACCCGAGGAAGGTGCCAACGAGCGCCGGCAGCAGGTAATCGAGGCCGACGTTCGCCTGGCCGATCTGCAGCTTGCTGGCGAGCACGCAGCCGGTGAAGCCGACGAGCACGCCGGAGGCAATGAAGACGCCGATCACATACGCGCGGACGGGAATGCCGTTGAGCGCGGCGGCCTTCTCGTTTGCACCAATGGCATAGAGGTGACGACCGATCGGCATGCGCTCGGTGATGAGCCACAGCACCATTGCGAGCAGCAGTGCATAGATCGCTGGAATCGGGATGCCGAACACCGAAATGCCGTTGATGTTGACGAATCCCTGCGGCAGCGTGCCGATCACCTGCCGGCCTTCCGTGTGCCAGAGCGCCAGCGCGTAGAGGATCGTGCCCGTGCCGAGCGTGGCGATGAACGAGTCGATCTGCGCGACCTCGACGAGCATCCCGTTGATCAATCCCGCCAGGCCGCCGCACAGAATGACGAGCAGACAGGCGACCGGCCACGGAAGTCCGTACATCACCTGCAGGCTGATCGCGAGGATGTGCCACATGACGATGCCGAAGCCGATCGTCAGGTCGATGCGGCCGGCCATCATCGGCACCATGGCGGCGAGTGAGAGCAGCGCGATGATGGCCTTGTCGCTGAGGATGGACCTCGCGTTGATCGCTGTTGGAAACGACTGCGGCAGCAGAAACGAGAAGAACGCGATCAGGAGAACGGTCAGGATCGGCAGCCCGTAGATCGGGAGCACGCGCACCACGCGTTGCGCGCCGGTGAGCGTCTTCAGTTCCGAGCGCGTCGGTTCGAGCGCGTTAGATTTCAGGGACTGCATTCACACTCGAACCATTCAACGTCGGGGCCGGCTTCAGCCGGCCCGTAACGGATGCCGACGCCGCCGCCAGCAGATTTTCAACACACAGCTCGTCGCCGGTGAACTCCGCGACCACCTGACCGCGATCGAACACCAGCGCGCGATGGCATACCTTGGCGACCTCTTCGAAATCGGTGGAGACGATCAGAATCGTCGCGCCACGCTCCAGCGCCACGTCAAAGAGGCGATAGATTTCCGCCTTCGCTCCGACGTCGACGCCCGCCGTCGGATCTTCGAAGATATAGATCTTGCCCTGCAGATGCAGCCACCGCCCGACGACCACCTTCTGCTGGTTGCCGCCAGAGAGCCAGTCGATCGGAATCGACGGATCGTTCGGTTTCAATCCGATTCGTTCACCCGCTTCGAATGCGGCTTCGGATTCCTCGTCTGGACCGAGGTAGGACATGAGGGTGCGGCCGGCTGCGACCGGATTCAAAAAGAGATTTTCGCGGATGGAGAGCCCCGGCACCACCGACTCGGCCATCCGATCCGCGCAGACGAGGTTGATGCCGAGCGCGATGGCTTCGCGCGGCGACGAGGGGGCAATCGCGCGGCCGTCGACGACGATGCGTCCGTTCGTGATGGGCGCGAGTCCGAAGAGCGCGCGCGCGACGCTCTCCTGACCCGCACCGCGCAGTCCGACCAGGCCGACGACCTCGCCGGCGCGGATGCCGCAGTCGAGCGGTCCCGCACAATCGGTTCTCACTCGCTCGAACAGGAGGCGCGGCTCCCCGGCGTGCTGCGGGGGCCGTCTGAACACCTGCGACGGCTCCCGGCCGACGATGCGAAGGATGCATTCCTCGGCCGTCATCGCCTTCACCGGCCGCTCGCACACGACGCGCCCGTCGCGGAGGATCACCATGCGGTCGGCAATCTCGAACACCTCGTCGAGGCGGTGCGAGACGTAAATCATGCCGACGCCGCGTGCTCGCAGCCGGCGCAGTGCGGTGAAGAGCTTCGCCACTTCATCGGCCGGAAGGCTCGCCGTTGGCTCGTCGAGCACGAGAATCTCGGCGTCGGCCGCGAGCGCCCGTGCGATCGCGACGAGAGATTTCTCGGTGCGGCTAAGGTTATGGATGCGGAGGTCAGGATCGATATCGACGCCCAGCATGCCGAGCGCGCGCTCGGCGCGCGTCCGCGTGGCCTCCCAGTCGATGACGCCAAAGCGGCGCGGGTAGCCGAGCATTATCGAGATGTTCTCGGCGACGGTCATCCAGTCGATCAGGCCGAGGTCCTGGTGGATGAATGCGATTGGCAGTCGTCGAACCGTGTGCGTGACTTCATGGCTGCGGTAGGTGACGGTGCCCGAATCGAGCGCGTGGACGCCGGCGAGGATCTTGATGAGCGTGGACTTGCCGGCGCCGTTTTCGCCCAGCAGCGCGACAATTTCACCTGCCGCGACGTCTATACCAGCATCGGCGAGCGCCTGCGTGCCGCCGAATTGCTTGCACACGCCGCGCAGCGACAGAAGTGGTTGTGCCGGGGCAGAAGGATCCACGAGAACCTCGAAATCTTACAATGAAGGTGGGAGTGAATATGAGAACCACGGCCGCGCTGCTCGTCGTGTTTGCCGTCTCCGGCGGTGCGCTTGCCGCGCAGGAGAAACCGGTGCCGAAGGACTCCATGCGCGTAACCGTGATTGGATGTGCGAAAGGGGCCGCATTCACCGCGGGCCCGCGCACCGAGAGCCAGGTCGGACGAGCCGACATTCCCGAAGGCACCCGTCTGCGCATGAACGCATCGAAGAAGCTTCGCGGCGAGATCAATGCGCATGATGGCGAGATGATTCAAATCACCGGCCTGATGAAGAAGGGTCAGTACCGCGACCCCGGTATTCCCGTCGGCGGCGGTGTGCGCGTGGCGCCAGGCGCAGGCGGCGTCGGCGTGGGCGTCGGCCGTCCATCGCCGGAAGTCGGCGCGGTGAACTACATCGACGTGGAAAGCTGGCAGCCAGCTGCGGGCAATTGTCCCGGCTAGGTCGTCAGTGGTCGGCCGACCACTAAGAGCACCGGCGGTCGAGGTTAAGACGCGGGAACGAGGCGAGCTATGCGATCGTCATCGGTCGTTGGACTTCCACGCCCGTCACGGTTGCTCGTACAGAAATACAGGTTGCCGTCAGGCCCGGTCGCCACGTCGCGGATGCGGCCGAACTGTCCTTCGAGCAGACGCTCCTGACCAATTACCTGGCGTGTTGCTGAATTCACCTGCAGCCGCAGCAGCAGCGTCCCGCGCAGCGTAGCCACGAAGAAGTTGTTCGTGAACGGCGGCAACCGCTGTCCGCGGTAGAACGACGCGCCGCTCGGCGCGAGGGCCGGGTTGTAGAACACGATGGGCGGCCGCATCATCGGCAGCGTCGTGCCGCCCTCGATGCGCGGCCACCCATAATTGGCCCCTGCATCGATGACATTGATCTCGTCGTTACCCGTCGCTCCATGCTCGGACTCCCACAGCTCTCCCGTCGCAGGGTGCCAATCCAGTCCCTGCGGATTGCGGTGACCGTACGAGTAGATGGGCGAGCTGAAAGGGTTCGCGCGCGGCGTCGTGCCGTCGGTGTTGATACGCAGAATCTTCCCCGCGTACGACGCGACATCCTGCGCCTGGTCCTCGTTTGCCGCATCTCCCGTCGTCACGTAGAGCAAGCCGTCCGGTCCAAACCGAAGCCGGCCGCCGTCGTGAATCGTGTTCGCCGGGATGCCGTCGAGGAGCACGGCCGGCTCGGTCAGCCGGCCGCTCGACTCGCGATAGCGCACCACACGATTGGCGGCGCTGCCTGACGTACGCGCGGTGTAATAGAGGTACAGCAGCCGGTTCGATGTGAACGCCGGATCCAGCGCGAGCCCGAGCACGCCCGCTTCTCCTTCCGCGAACACATCGTCGAGCGTTAACGCAACATCGGATGTTCCGCGCGAGATATCAACGATTCGCACGCGTCCGGGCCGCTCGGTGACGAACAGCCGCCCGTCAGGCGCGAATGCGAACGACCACGGAATCTCGAGACCCTTGACGACAACTTCGACGCGAAACCGGACGCCGTCGGCTGTCGTGAATATCTCGTCGGACGAGGGAGTCTTCTGCTGCGAACTGCAGCCTTGTGTCTCGAAATTTCCGATGCTGGTAAGCAGGATCAGAGCGAGCAGTGCACCGCGCACCTCGCCATCATCCCACGAGCAGCGAATCGACTAGCTCTTCAAGCGCGGCAGCAACTGCACCGCGTTGTCGCGATAAACGGCACGCAGCTGCTGCGGCGTGAAGCCGTCGAAACTCTCGAGCCCGCGTACCGTGTTGCCGGCGCTGCCCGCGTTTCCCAGATAGTCACTGCCGAACAGGATGTGCGCGTTCGGGATCATCTTGGTGAAGCCGGCAAGCGTGAACGAATTGAATGCCTGCGCGGTGTCGTAATAGAAGCTCTGCACCGCGGCAAGCCGCGCGTTCGGTTTCCCATCAGGCCCGTTCCCCAGGTTGAACCGTCCCGCCAGATAGGGCATTGTCCCGCCGCCGTGCGACCAGATGAAGCGGATGTTGGGAAAGCGCGTGGCGATGTTGTTCGTCAGCACGCTCTCGAGCGTCAGCGTTGTGTCCGTCGACAGGGTGATGCCCATCGCGCGGCGCTCGGGAAGCAGGTTGTACATCGGGTCGGCACGGAACGGATGCGTGTATGCGACCGCGCGCCGGCGGTTCAGTTCCTCCATCACCGGCGTGAACGACGGATCGCCGAGATATTTGTTCCCTGAGTACTTCCCGAATCCGGGATAGCTGCTCATGAAGGTCACACCGTCAGCTTTCAGCGTGTCGAACGCGTACTCGATCTCCTTGAGCGCGCCGTCAACATCCGGCAGCGGCAGAATCGCGAACAGACCGAACCGCCCCTTGTACTTCTGCATCAGCGTGACGCCATACTCGTTGCAGTCGCGCGCCAGCGCGCGTGCCTTCGCATCGTCTCCGAAGTGCACACCCGGCTCGCTGATCGACAACATTGAGACGTCGACGCCGTAGCGATCCATATCTTCGACCGCCTTCCGATCGTCCCACTCGATGATCGGCGTCTGGCCGGTACCCATCGGCCGCAGCACCTCGCGGTACATCGGCGATGAGTAGTGATAGTGGACGTCGATGATGCGGCGGCCGGGCGTTGGCGGCGGCAGCGCCTGCTGCGCGTTCAGCACGTCGGGGAAAAGCGCGGCGGCGCCTGTTGCGGCAAGGCCCGAAAGGAATTCACGCCGACCGAAACGGATGCTCATGGGTCCCTTTCTCTGCGTGCGGAATTCTGTCACTATTGCCCTTCCTCGGGAGGGATTTTCGAAATGCGCGTCACCGCCTTGCTGCTCGCGTCCGTGCTTTGTGTCTGCGGCTCCGCTTCCGCGCAGGACTGGGAGCTGTATACAAACAACGAAGACGGCTTCAAGCTCGATTTTCCGGGCGCGCCGAAGGTGACGACGACTACCTTCAAATCGGAGTACGGAGCGGATCTGCCGGCGCATGTCTACTCCGGCACCAAGGGTCAGGAAAAATATTCGCTGACCGTCGTCGACTATCGCGAAGCGCCGCGGCTCCTCGATGAAAAGGCAAAGCTGACGTGCCCGAAGGATTATCCCGACGAGCGGTCGTGCGGTCTGACCAACGCAGGACGCGGCTACTGGAAGGAGGACATGGCGGGCGCCGTGCTGTGGGCTACTTACGGCTTCCTGCAGCGCAACGCCAAGCTGACGCATCTTGCGTTCGCGTGGCAGGACCTCGTGGCAGGACATGAGGTGCAGCTGCTCAATCCCGATCAGTCGCGCACCTTCGCGTTCATCGCGATGCACACCGATCGCCTCTACATCCTCGAAGGCACGGTGCCGAAAGGGTACCCGCCGCCGGTGCTGTTCCAGCAGTCGATGGGCTACGTCGACAAGAACGGCAACGGCATGCGCTACCAGTCGATCTACTCGAACATGTATGCCGAGCATCCGGACGTGTTTCCGGGTCAGCCCAAGCTGACGGGGCAGGGACGCGGCGGCGGCGCCGGCGCGGCCGGTCAGCAGAACGCGCAGCCCGCGGGGAGATAGGTGATGCTCCGCATCGGATGTGTCCTCGCAGCCCTGGCAATTGCGACGAGCGCCGACGCGCAGACGCCCCCGGCGAAACTCCGTGACGTGACAATGACGCCGGAGAATACGAAGCGCGCCCATCTGCAGGAAATCAATCTCGACACCGCCCGCAAACTGGCGGATGCGTGTGTCGAGTACTCGCGCGCTCACAACCCGCAAGGCGGCGCCACGGTCGTCATCGTCGGCCCATCCGGCAACATCGTCTACGCACAGCGTTCCGACGGTCAGATTCCCAACAACTTCGATTCCGCATTCGAGAAGGCGAAGATGGCGCTCTACATGCGCGCACCGACCCGCTCGATGGTCAATCGCTGGGGCTCACCCGAAGCGGCGCTGGCGCGTGCGCCGTTGAATCTGTATCTCGTGGAAGGCGGTTACCCGATCATCGTCGAGGACATGATGATTGGCGCTCTTGGAGTCGGTGGAGCATCAGGCGGGGACGAAGAGTGCGGACACGCAGCGCTCGAGAAAGTGCTCGGTCCCCAGGCGCCGATTGTCCCGCCGGTCCGGCCGAGTCCTGTGGGGCCT
>DATJJE010000049.1:0-36125 GCA_035492455.1 Vicinamibacterales bacterium
CGCGACCGCGACGCTGGCGTCAGACCATCCGTTCGTCGCCACGAGTCGCAAGAACCTTCACGATTTCTGCGCAGCCCGGGGACGGCCTGTGGAGTTGCCGCCGTCACCACCGGAAGTCGCAGCCTGGCTGGAAGCGCCCGCACCTCGTGCAAAGCCACCGCGCGATTCGTCGCTGGCGGCGAACAAGCACGACGTGGCGCCCATTCCTCGGAAGATATCCCTGCGTCTTCTCGCAATTGGGGCGTTGAGCGGCGGTGCCATGCTGATCCTAATTCTCATGATGCCCCGGCCCTGGGGCGGTGGGACGGAGGAGACCAAGTCGCCTCCGGCAACGGCGACAGCTCCAGCTCGCGAGACTCCTGCCCCGCGGCCAACACCGCCGTCGGCCGAACCGATCGCGCCAACGCAGCCGAGCACGAAGGCCCCTCAGCCAACTCAAAGCGAGGCCGACAGGGTCAGCGCCCGGGCAACCACGCCCACAAGATCTGCCACGATGCCACTGGTGGTCACGGCGCAGCTCTGCACGGCACTGAGGGTGTGGCGATGCGAGCCTGCCGACAGCCCGGTTCCGCCCGGGCCGATGTTCTTCTACACTCAGGTCAAGTCCGCAACTGCCACCACGATTGAGCACCGTTGGTATCAGGGCGATCGCCTGCGTCACGCCGTGCAGCTCCGCATCCAGGCCAATCCCGGCGTCGGTTACCGCACATACAGCCGCAACACCATCAGCAATGAGCGCGCTGGCGACTGGCGAGTCGAGCTGCGGAGCGCCGATGGCGCTGTGCTCCACGAAGAGCGCTTCACAGTCCGGTAGTCGCACGCTTCTGCGCGACAGAACTGGCTCGCCTGATCGCCGGCCATCCGAGCAACTCCCCTCTGCCCTCCTCGTGTGAGCAGGTTTGGCACGCTCAAATTGTTGTGGTATACGGTCGTCAGTTTCTTTCTCACCGGAGGGTGCACGTGACAACGAGATTGACGCTTGGAATCGTGCTGGTCGCCGTTTTCGCGCTCGGCAGCACGGCGTACGCGCATCACGGCAGTGCGTCGTACAGCCAGCAGCCGACCACGTTGAAAGACGTCACCGTCACCCAGGTGAATTGGGGCAATCCTCACACGCTGCTGTTCTTCGATCACAAGGACGAAAAGGGCACCGTCCAGCACTGGGTCGCCGAAGCCAATGCCGCCTCAACCCTGAGCACCTCCGGCTGGACCAAGAACGCTATCAAGTACGGCGACAAGGTGACCGTCGTCTTCTATGCGGCGAAGAACGGCCAGACGGTCGGGCGCGTCGGAAAAGTGGTGCTGGCCGACGGACGGGAATTTGGTGACGGCTCATTGATCGGCGATCGGCCCTCCGTCTGCGACGACGAGTTCACCACCGGCGGCAACGAGGCAGCGGCCTGCCGCCCGGGTGGACGCATTACCAACAACGATCAGAAACGCTAGCCATGCGATTTCACGTGTGGAGCGTACTCAAATCTTCCGCCGCAATCGCAGCGGCCGTCATCCTGCTCGCGTCCGCGCCGCAAGCTGCCTCGCCCCAGAACGCCGAACCCGAAAAGCAGTCCGGCCCCGCGCCCGTTCACGATCTCTGGGGGATGTGGACCGGCCCCAACGAAGGGCTGCTCAGCAATCGCGTTCCGACGATGACTCCGGCGGGCCGCGCCAAACTCGACGCCAACATTCCCGATCCCTTCAGCGCCTCGTCGAACGATCCGTGGAAGACGTGCGACCCCTTTGGCATGCCGCGGGGCGTCAACAACCAGTACGGCCTGTTCGGGTTCGCGCAGATGCCGGGCCGCATCATCATCGTGAATGGCTTCAACCGCACGTGGCGCGAGGTGTGGATGGATGGCCGCAAGCTTCCGCAGAATATCGGCCACGAAGGTGGCCCCTCGGCGATGTACAACGGCTACTCAGTGGGCCATTGGGAAGGCAACAACACGCTGGTCGTCGAGACCGTCGGCATGGACGAGCGGACCTGGATGGACCGCCGCGGCTACCCGCACAGCGTGGACGCCAAAGTGATCGAACGCTACACACGCTCCGATTTCGATCACCTGTCCATGACGGAAACCGTGGACGACCCGGCCTATTACACGCAGAACCCGTTTCTGTTTGCCAAGCAGGACTATCGTTTCGTCCGCAACCAGACAGACCTGAACGCGCCCATCCCGTTTACCAGCGATCGGCTCTGCATTCCGTCACAGGCCATGGACTATATGAAGGCCATCGGACTTCCGGCCGACATCGACAGCGCCACCGGCCAAAAGAAATGACGATTTGATCAGGCGCGGCTCGCGATGCGCGCGCCTTCGGCCATCGCTTCGAGCTTCGCCCACATGATCGATGGATGCACGCGCCGGTTGATTTCTTCCTGCGCGAACCCGCAGTCAGTGCCGGCAATCAGGTTCTCGCGGCCGACGTATGTGGCGAACCGCGTGAGACGCTGGGCGATGAGCTCGGGATGTTCCACCACGTTCGTGCCGTGGCTGACGACACCGGGCACGAGAATTTTTCCGGGAGGCAGCTTTACCTCCTGCCAGACTTTCCATTCGTGCTCATGACGCGGGTTCGCCGCCTCCAGCAGATACGCGCCTGCGTTCACCTTCAAGATCAGATCGACGATCTTTCTGAGCGGCACGTCAGTCGTATGTGGTCCGGGCCAGCTGCCCCAGCACACGTGATAGCGGATGCGGTCCTCAGGGATTCCCTCGAGCGCGTGGTTGAGGACATCCACGTGACGCTCGAGCCATTTGTAGTAGTCCTCGAAACTGGCCGGCGGCACCATCCGGTCGTACGTCACCGCCGCGCGGGCATCGTCCACTTGTAGAAGGAAGCCGGCGTCGACGATCGACCGGTACTCCGTCCGCAGCGCTTCGGCGAGCGCGACGACGAGATCTTCGTCGGTCTTGTAGTACTCGTTCTTGCGGTCGGGGATGGCGCTCGAGGGTGCGGCCACGGGCAGGAACGCCTCATCGACACCAGCTGCTTTCGCGGCGGCCTTGAGGTTGTCGATGTCGCGCTGCAGCTCGAAGAGGCCGTTATATTTGATTGGTCCGACGCACACCGCATCCCTTCTCGTCACGTTCGACCAGTCTTTCCCGTCGCCTCGTCCTTCGAGCTCCGCGTAGAAGTCCGCGAAGCGGAGTCGATCCGCGCCCCGCGCAAACGGGTTGGCGCCCTTCACCTCTCGCATCTCGAAGCCGCTGAGCCGCTTGAGCACGTAGAGCGACCAGCTCGTGGACTTGCCGAATTCGCCGTCGTTGGGAATGTCGATGCCCGCCTCGATCTGGCGCGCGACAACGTCACGCACCGAGTCCTTGAGTATCGCCTCGTACGCGCTCTGATCGATCGGCTGACCGGCCTGGCGCGCTTTGACGAACTCCAGCAGCTGTGGCGGCCGAATGAGGCTTCCGGTGTGCGTGGTGAGGATGCGATCGACGCTGCGTTTCATCGGCCCGCGATTATAGGTCACGCGCCGTGGGAAAGGATTCAGGCTCCGAGCTTTGGCGCCAGTTCGTTGAAGTCCTTCGCTGACAAATACCTGATTGACATGCAGCTCCAGGAAATCAGCGGCCGATTGATAGACCTCACGATCTGGCTTGTAGTGCCGCACCAGCTCTGCACCCAGGATGCAATCCCACGGTAGGCCCGCATACTTCGCCAGATCCGCCATCAGCGCGATGTTGCCGTTGGAGAGCGGCGCGATTATGAATTTCCTCTTTAATCGCGTGAGGCCGCTGACGGAATCAGGCCAGGGCTTCAAGTAATGCCATGACCAAGGCCGCGGTTACGCAACGAGCGCGCTTCGCCAACTGCTGCAAGAAATCAGAGGAGAGGGTCTGCGCTACGTCGAAATCACCACCAGCCCCGACAATCTGCGTTCGCGGCGCGTGATCGAAACCAACGGGGGCGTGCTGGTCGAAGAGTTCCTCACGAGCGAGGCTCTGGGCGCAAAGCCTGAACTTCGATACCGAGTGGTCATCAAGGACAGTTAGAGCCTGCGCGCCAGCGGCGCTCGGCGGCTGAATCGGGTGTACGTTGGATTTCGGTATGCCGGTCACGAAAGCTGCGGAGCGTTCGGTGATGGTTGCGATCCGAACGATGTTAGTCGTCGCACTCGTGGTCGGGCCGGCGCCGATAGCGTGGCCACAAACAAGCATCATTCAGATCGACACGGCGCACAACACCGCGAAAGAACAATCGGAATCAGCACGCTTGCAGGGGCTACTCGGTCGATTCGATCTAATGCCGTGGCTGTTCACGCGCCGTGTTCTCATCGACGAGCGAGCAATTCCTCACAGCCATCCGGTGCTGACAGTTGGCTACGGCGACCATGACGACGACAACTTGTTGTTGTCGAACTTCGTGCATGAACAGCTTCATTGGTGGCTGGTCGCGCATCAGGCCGCAACGGATGCCGCGATCGTTGAGTTGCGCCAGCTGTTTCCTGGTATGCCCGTGTGAGGGGCCGACGGCGCGCAGGACGAGCAATCCTCCTATTTGCACCTGATCGTCAACTATCTGGAATATCAAAGCGACAAGGTGCTGCTCGGCAATCAGAAGGCTGCGGACGTGATGGCCTTCTGGAAGGGCGATCACTATCGCGTGATCTACAAGACGATGCTCGACTCAGAAGGAGTAGTCGGCCGCGTCGTGACGAAGCACGGGTTGGATTGCTGTTCGTCTCCCCGTTAGTGAGGCGCAGCGGTCACATGTCGAGCATTGGGATCGTCACTGTTCGCCGATTTGCCGCGTCTGCGATCACGCGGGTTACGATTTCAGCGGAGCGAACCGCAAATCTGCAATCAAACAATCGCTTCCACTAGCACTCCCCGATGATTTGGTACGCGCGCAAATCGGAATCGGGCTTGCACGGCCCGATTCATGGGCAAAACACGCGTGATGCTTCGCTTGGTGGGTGCCTGGGCGATCGTCGCCGCGTTCACCGCGACCGGAAGCGTGGGCGCGCAAGGCACGGATGAGAAAAGCCGCGTCGCCTTGTTCGTGACACTTCCAATGACCAACGGTTTCGCGGACGCTACCGAAGCCCTCGTCGAGACACAGCACTTCGTTCATGAAGCCCTCGAGGCGACGGAAGCGGTTCGCCTGGTTGACCGCCTGCAGGACAGCGATGTGGTAGTGACGGTGCTGGGACGAGGAACTGGTTACATGGAACTGACCGCCGCACTGCAAGGCATCGACGCGAGCGTCGTCGCACCGCCCGTAATGCTCCACGCACAGGAACGGTATATCGAAGCGATGCTCACAGTCGGAGCGTGTGGTGACGCTGAGACAAGTGCTACGAGGGAAAGCGCCTCCCCTTCCTGCTACAGAAAGATCATTGTTGGTGTGGGCGATCACGAGGTGCGTCACGGCGTCACGAGGACGGCAACAAACTCGTGGACGACATGCGCCGACGCTCTCGCCAGGGACGTGCAGGCGTGGGTCACGCAGAACGCCAGCCGGCTTCTCGCACGCCGCGGTTAACAGAACAGCGCGTCCGGATAGGCTACGCGCCCGGCACGATCGATAATCCCAAATGTGAACGTGGAATCGATCGACGCGTCGGTCGCCAAGGCGCAATCAGCCGCACCGCGTCTGTTTCTCGTTGCTGCCGCCGCGTCGCTGGCGGTCGCGGTGACATCGGCCCAGCGACTGCCGGACATTCCGGCTCCGGCGGACGTCACGGCCCCGCCGGCGGAGGCAGTCAGAAGTGCCTCCGGTCTCGTGTCGAGAACCGTGACACCAGGCACGGACACAGAGACGCCTCAGGAAACCGACTTTGTTACCGTGCACTACACGGGGTGGACAAGCGAGGGCCGGCTCTTCGACAGTTCGTACTCGCGTGGCACGCCGAACCTGTTCGCATTGAATCGGGTCATGCCCGGCTGGCGCGAGTGCGTGCTGATGATGAAGGTCGGCGAAACGCGCCGCTGCTGGGTGCCGCAGGAGCTCGCGTTCAACGGACAAGCCGGCCGTCCCGCCGGCACCGTCGTTTTCGACATCGAACTACTCGACGTTCGCCGGACGCCGAGCACACCTCCACCAGATGTCGCCGCTCCCCCGGCAGATGCCACGGGCACTCCGTCAGGGCTCTATTACAAGGTAATCAGACGGGGCACGGGTACACGGCATCCGGCCTCACGTGACAACGTTACCGCCCATTACAGCGGCTGGACGACCGCTGGAATGTTGTTCGACAGCAGCGTGCTGAAGGGAAACCCGGTCACGCTGGATCTAAGCAATGTGATCCGCGGCTGGACCGAAGGGCTTCAACTGATGGTCGAGGGCGACCGAACCCGCTTCTGGATTCCGGAAAAGCTGGCCTACAGGGGCGAGCGTGGCAAGCCGCGAGGCATGCTGGTATTCGACATCGACCTCATTCGGATCGAACCACCAGTCAAATCGCGATTCTGATCGAGGGGTCGACGATTGGCAGTCGCTACCGAGCAAGAGCTACTCGGTGCGTCGAGTTTGGATGAGCACCACGACGTTCGACCCGTCCCACCGGATCAGTCCATTTATTCAAGCCAGGCGGCCACTCATCGATCGGTCACGGCAGACCTCATGCGTGCGGCGAGTTTGGCGAGCAACGTGCGTGACTCCCGACAACGGAACTGAGGAGGAGGAAAAGAATGACACGTTCTATCGCCGCACTCGCGGTTGCTCTCGGATGTTCATGCGTGATCGGTCTCAGTGCTCAGGACACGAAGACCACGACGACGACGAAGACGGAAGGCGCCAAGGCGACGACGGTTACCTACACCGGTTGCATGCAGACTGGAACGGAGACGCGGAGTGTCATCCTCGCGAAGGTGCAGCCAGTCAGTCGCAGCACCGAGACGTCGGTAGGCACCGGCGGCGTCACCGAAACGACCACCACGACCTACGCGCTGGTTCCGGACCAGAAAGTGGAGTTCCAGACACATCTCAATCACAAGGTTGAAGTGACCGGCATGATGATTCCGGCAGGGGAATCGAAGACCAAGACCGAAACGAAAGTCGAACGAGAGGACGCACCGGATACGAAAACAAAGGAGACGGTGAAGACGAACAACCCGCTCCCGCAGTTTCGTGTGATGTCGGTGAAAGATCTCAACGAGAGCTGCGACTAGTTTCGCTGGCCTGCGGTGTCGTTCCGATGTGACACCGCAGGCTCGCGCCGCGCCAACACACCGACGTTGAACCGAACGATTTCTCGCAGCCGTCTCCAATCGGCCAGGTCGCCTCGTGTGATCAGTCGGATCGACTCGTAGAAGCCATAGAGCGCCGGATCGACGAGGCGATTGGTGCGTGTTCGTACGCTCTCCACGTATCCAGGCGGCACCGCGCGCTCGAAATGACCGACCCGAAACCTCAGACCAGTCTTCGCCGGCAGCCGTGCCAGCAGCGGATCGGCCAGACCGCACGCGTCGACGTAATGGACAGCCGGGCCGTCCATGATGCTGTCAAAGCCGAGACCGCCGCACTCGACCTGCACCTCGTTCAAATCCTCGGGATCGATTTTCCACTCGCGCGCGTCGAAGACCTCGCCGCCGGCATTCAACCAGCCATAGTCAGGAAAGTAGTAGCCACGCTCATCGGTGATGCCATCTGGCGGAATGACAGGGTCGTTGTAGTTTGCGGAACTGAGGATTGTTTTATGCAGGTTGGCCGCACCGAGGACTGTCACCGCCAGGCCGATCACCGCAAGCCGAAGCGCACTCTGGCGCTGCCGGATTAACACCAGTGCCGAAAGCAGGACCGGGGTAGAAAAGAATCGGCCCTCCATGAAGTCGCCGCCGATGCCGGCGACATAGAGCAGGTAGATGACGACACCGCAGGCGAGCGCCGCATTGACGCCGGTGTCGGTTACGCCAATCGCGATGCCGAGCCCGATCAGCACGAGCGTGATCGTGTCTCGCGGAACAGAGTGCATGAAGTAGCGGCCGCCCTGCATCCAGCGATCGACGATGGGCAGGCCCGCGCCGAGCTTGGCGTAGGCAGGATTCGGCAACGGCGAACCGTAGTAATACAGCGCGATGGCGCTCCACGTGGCAATCGGTACCGCAGCCAGCAATACACCGATGGTGAGCGCGCGCCGTGAGGGCCGCCGCCGTAGAACCGCGTACAGCATCAGCGGCGCGACAATCAGGATCAGATCGGGACGCGTGAGATATGCCGCCCCCAGGCCGATGCAGGCGATTCGGAACTGCCGTTGGTCGCCGTCGCCGCAATACCGAATTGCCGCAATGGCCGTGCACAGCGCGACGAGGTGCGACAACGGATTCTCCAACCCTGGAGCCGAGTAGTCCACATAGGCTTTTGACAGCAGCAGCCCTGCGGTCACCACGACTGCATTGAGCAGCGACGCCCTGCTGCGCAGCAATAGCCATAGCGCGGCCAGCGAGGAAGCGACCGAAAGCCATAGCGTCGCCGCAAAGACGTTGTTGCTGACGTACGAGACGACGGTGATCAACAGAAACCATAGCGGATGCGTGTAGGCCTGCACACGCTCGTCGATGTTGAACCGTGCGCCGTATCCGTTGATGCTGTTCAGGACAGTTCGCAGGGTGATCGCCGCGTCGTCGCTCATCCACGCGGTGCGCGCGATCTCGACCGCATATATGAATAGAAGGAGCGTGACGACCGCGCATGATGCCCATGTGCCGGGCGATCTCGGGAGTGCCGCTTTCAACTGCCGCCACCACACCGCGACGAAGACGAGGGATATCAACGCTGCGGTCGCGCTGACGATGAACCCGGTGCCGCTCTCCAGCATTCGCCGGACGACGATCGGAAGCGCCGGCGCGTCAATGTGAACACGCAGCGTGCGCCGATCGATGTTCTGGGTAAGCCGCACGAGAGGATGGTCCACGACGGCGCCAACCGCATCGCTGGAGTAGTTCTGCAGGCGGTATGTCCAGCGGTCGCGTTTTACGTCGCGCGGAATCAGGCTGAGCGATCGCTCCGCCGCCATCCGCGAACGGTCCGTTGTGCCTTCGACCCACCAGATGCCAACCCACAGCCGGTCCTGGCGGTAATGGAGTTGCAGCGGGACGCTTGCTGCCGCCGCGACGACAAGGAACGTCACGAGCGCCAGCCCCATGCGCCGCGTCATGGATCTAATGCGTCAGGCCGGTAACCGTGAACAGATGCGAGATGGCCTTCCGATACCCATACGCATACGCGCGGCCGTCGTCATAGACGCGCACGGCGCGAATCAGTAGTAGACCCGCACGATCGGGAGGCGCGATTTCGGTGAGGAGCGTGCGGCGGCCGGTCGCGACCTCGACCTGTTCGATCCGGGCGGGAATCTGCGCGAGCCGCTGCACGAACACGCTGCTGCCGTCGGTCCGCCATCCGACGACCGAATCGATCGGCTCGATGGTGGGAAGCGGCGTGAGCGTGCGCGTCGAGAAGGAGTACAACTGCTTCGAGCCATCCGGCGCAATGGCTACTATCGCGTGACCATCCGGTGAGGGCAGCCCAACATCGAAACCCTCCGGGGTCAGCGGTTCGAGGCCGCCACCAGTGACGCTCTTGGCATAACACCGGAATGGCCGCTGCGCCGCGGTGCCGCAAATGATCACCCTTCCGTCTGGCAACCAGCCGCGTGGTGCCGGAGGAGCGAGCGGCGCGGCGTCGATGCGAATCGGATCGCCAGGTCCAACCGAGTAGACGAGGACCTGTGATTTCGACGGAATAAGGGCCAGTACCTGTTTTCCGTCGGGTGAGAATCCCGCAGGCGCACCTTCGCCCAGACGAATCGGCGGCGCTCCGTCGATACTGCGGACGGTCACACCGTAGTTCGTGCCGGCAGACTCACTTTCGTCGGAAAAAAGCAGGCGCATACGATCAGGAGAAAGCTCCGGAACCGTTCCGCCTGTGGCGCCGAGCCAGGAGAATTCCTTCTCCTCTTTGTGACCCGGCAACAGTGCACGGATGCTGCGATAGTCGTCGATCCGGCTCACCAGCCAGCGGCCTGCAGGCGACACGTCGTGCGTGTAGACGACGCCTGCATTCGGCAGCGCATCGCGCGGCATCGATCCACCCGATGCCGCTACTGCGCGCGGAAAGTACCCGTTCGCGCCGGCGTCGGCGGCGGAAAAGAAAACGGTCTGTCCGTCAGACGCCCACGCCAGGCCTTCTTCGCCCCAATATTCCCCGGCGAGTGTGCGGACGTTCTTCTGCCGATCGACGACCTTCACCCATCCCCGGTCGTCGAAGCGCGCGGGATGTTCGAAGAACGCGACGCGCGATCCGTCAGGTGCGACGCGAACGTCGCTGAGATAACCGCCCGAGCTGTACAACTTCGTGCCGATGGGGTACTCGAGCGTGTCGGCGCGGCCATCGTCGCGAACGATCGCGAACGCCGCGCCATCGGGCGCCCAATCTGCGTCGCGTACGCCCTGCAGCAGCGGCCGCGGCGCGCCGTCAATCGGCATGCGTGCAAACGTGCCGCGAAAGAGATTGTGCTGGATGTAGACGGGATCGATGAGGACGGCCAGCTCGCCTTTCGACGAGACGGACAGCAGATGTGCGTGAATACCGAGTGGCTGCGGCGCCACCGAGTTCGCGCGACTGATGTAGAGCTCCGGCGTGTTGCCTTCGAGCGCCGCGTCGAACACTACGGTGTTGCCGTCCGGCGCAAACCGCGCGTTGAAGATGGCCTGCGGCTCGAACGTTCGAGTCTGGAACGCAATCGGCCCCTCGGGACGCGGTCGCGCACTCCACGTCCCAGCGGCGAAGGCGACACCGGCCACCGCAACCGCTGCAAGCGCCTGAATGACGCGATGAACACGGATCAGCCGCTTCGGTGGACGGGGCGCTACGATCGCACTGCTCGCACCGGATAGCGCTTCAAGTGCAAAGGCAAGGTCGTCGGCTGATTTGAAGCGCAGGGCCGGATCCTTTTCCAGGCAGCGGTCAACGATCCGCACGACGGCGGGCGGCACGCTGCGCGCGGCATCGATCGCCGGCGGATCCTCTTTGAGAATGCCCGACATCGCGTCCATCGACGTCTCGCCGCCAAACGCTCGACGAGCCGAAAGCATCTCGTACAGGATTGCGCCGAACGCGAAAATGTCCGACCGCGCGTCCGCTTCGCGCCCGCGCACCTGCTCCGGCGACATATAGCCCGTCGTGCCCAGCACAACTCCGGGTGTCGTCTGCGGCGGCGTCGTGGGAAGGACGCTTGCGGCCGCGAAGGCTGATTGCGGCTGCACCAGCTTGGCGAGCCCGAAGTCGAGAATCTTCACGCGACCGGTCTCGGTAACGAAGATGTTCTCCGGTTTGAGGTCGCGATGCACGATCCCCTTCTCGTGTGCCGCCGCCAGGCCGTGTGCGATCTGAATGGCGTACTCAATGGCTTTGCGCACGGGAAGGTCCGCAATCCTGTCCCGCAGCGTGACGCCGTCGAGCAGCTCCGAGACGATGTACGGCACGTCGTGATCGCTGCCGACGTCGTAGACCGCCAGGATGTTGGGATGATTCAGCGCGGCTGCAGCCCGTGCCTCCTGCTCGAACCGCGCCAGCCGCTCGGGATCGGATGAATACGCGTCAGGCAGGATCTTGACGGCAACGTCGCGACCCAGGCGGGCATCTCGTGCGCGATACACCTCGCCCATGCCGCCGGTGCCGAGAACGCCGACGATCTCATAAGGTCCAATCCGGGAGCCAGCTGCCAAAGGCATGGTTACGTTTGCGTCGTGACGCGGGCATCATAACGTGTTCTCACCGGCCGCCGAGAACCGCTAAAACCGATCTGAGGTTGAAGGCAGACGCCAGATCTTCGCGGACTCGATGGTCCTCAATGTGCAGCACGGCGGGTTTACTGGCGGTGCCCAGCACAGTGTCAATCGTTATGTTCGTGCAACGCCAGCAGCGGTGCGCGGTGATGATCCATACCTGTTCTCCTTCCACTCGCGGGCACAACGCGCGGTGCAACGAAGAGACCAAGACGAGAAGTTGGAGGTTTGAAGTTGGAAGTGAGAAGTTGAGAAGTTGAGAAGTGCCGTTAAACAGTTGCAGCTGCGCTCGGGCGTCGGCGCGGACGAAGCACGCGGTTCCACCACATGATCGCGCCGGTGACGAACATCACGGCAGGTGCCAGGCCGAACAGCGCCCATGTGGCCTTCGTCAGCTGATCGCAGATGCCTGGACCGCTGCACGGAATGCCGATGCCGTTGATGCGTCCGAAGTGGAGATACGCCAGCCAGTAGATCACCTGATCGGTAACGCGCAGCGCGCTCTCATCGGTTACAGGCTCGAGCCGATCGGCCACGGCCTGAAACGCTTCGGGAAAGCAGAGATATGCGCCGCTGAGCCCGAAGATCAGCGTGAAGGCGAACGTCCAGAAACCGATCGCGCTGTGTAGATGCCACGTCGTGCGGTGCCAGCTGAGGCCGCGCGGCACGGTCATGCTGCGGCGCCATCTCTTCGCACCAGGCCACCAGATCACCAGGCCCGTCGCGACCAGCACGAGCGCTCCTATCGCACCGCAGCCGTTGAGGGCGCGTCCGGTTTCTCCTGCAAGCAGGTTGTCGTGCAGATCGAGCAGCGTCGAGACGAGCTGCAGCTCCAGCGGCGTCTTCGCGCGGAACAGCAGCTCGTTGCGGTAGACGAGCACGCTGCCGGTGACGCTGATCATCAGGATGTACAGACCGATGCCGATGCCGGTCCAGAGGTGAACGTGAAACAGCGCGCGGCGGATCGTCACGGCATTATTGAACGCCAGCCGAACAGCGGCAGCAACACATACCAGACGATCGCCGCAACGCCTGCGATCGCCAGCGCGACGCGGGCAAAGAAGTCCGCCTGGTAGCGCACGCGCGTCCACCACGCCGAAATGCTCGTATCGTGTCGCGTCGGAAGCAGCAGCGCGATCACCAGTAAACCAAGCGCGATCAAGAGCGGGATAGCAACGAGTCGCACCGCCGCAGCAGTGTAACGCGGCCCGTATAATGCGGCCTATCGTGACGCTTCGAGAGAAGCTTCTCTACCAGCAGCTCCATCCAATGACGCTGGGCGCAGACGCGTCAGCCCTGCTCATTGCGGCGGTGCTGCTCTGGCAGCAGCATCTGCTGCGAGCGCTCGTGGTGGCGACAGCATTGCCGCTCGGTGCGTCGATAGTGGTGCTGTCTTCGACGGCCGAGGAGACTTGGGCACGCCTCCGTTCGGGACGGCACGAGCGCGTCGCGGTGACCGCGGCGATCGTCTGCATTCGTATTGCGGCGATGTTCCTATTCTGGACGGCCGCCTGGTACCGCTCGGTGACACTATGCGCCGCCGCTCTTGGTGCCGGCGCGTTGACCTGGACCGACATACATCCCGTGCGACAGCGCGTAGACGTGCACGCACGGTGGGCGTCAGGGCGAGAGCAGGTCGTCGTTGGATTACGCGCTGCAGAACGTCATAAGAACACGATCGCTTTCGTCTTGGTCGCGATCGCGCTTGCGGATGTCGCCGCGTTGTATGTAGCGGACCATCCCTTCCGTTCCTACCTGATAGAAAACTCGGATCTCTTGTACCTGCCAGCGTTGTTCTCCGATGTGCTGTCGAGAGGTGGACACCTGTCCGATTGGCACCTGACGCCGGCGCCGTATTTCTTCCCGGATTACCTCATGTACTTCGTTGCGTACATAAGCGGATCGACGACCTACGTCCGCATCGTGCTGTTTTCCCTCGTACAAACGATCGTCACGCTCGCGGTTCTCTGGCTTCTCGCACGAGGTCTGTCACGACCCAACGCCTTTATCTGCGCCGCGACCGCAACGCTCGTCCTGGTGTGGCTCGCGCTCACCGCGGGCGAGCCGTTCGTCATCCTGCTGGCAAGTGCCTCCCATTTTGGCGCGTTCCTGTCCTCGCTTCTGTTGGCGGCATTGTGGCTTCATCATCAGACCTCAACTGACGTTGTACGCAGGCGCGTCCTGCTTGGCACGATGTGCGTCCTCGCGTGTGCGGCAACGTTGTCTGACAACCTGTTCGTCGTCTCCGGAACGCTTCCCTTCATCGTCACTGTCATGGCTACGGCACCGGGTTCGACGGTTTCCGTCATCGGCCGCGGCGCTCCGCGTCTTGCCGTTGCCGCCGCCTGGATAGTGCTCACGCTGGTGGTCCCAGCCTTCATCTACAGAACGCCTATCTCACCGCCGAGCGTGAACATCGCCTGGTCACCTGACGTCGACGACTACCGCCGTTCGACACTCGAACAACGATTTCATCTGGCCGATGCCGATTTTCGGGGCGGCCATTTGTGGACGTACCGGCTCCAGGATTGGTCGCGGGTCAATGTCTCGGCGCTGCTCCGCGATCCGGCCGTCGCCGACACGCAGCATATCGACAGGCAATCCTTTGCCGTCGACGGCGTGGCGAGCCCGCTTCAGCGCGCGTTGACTGCGGTTCCTGTTGGCGCAGTGCTGGCGACGTTCGCGGTGATTGGATCGCTTTACGCCGCTCGTGCACGGGACGCCGTTCGTCGACGGCAGCCGCTGACGATGCTGCTGCTCCCGCTCGCGCCGGCGATCTTCAGCCTGCTCGGGTCGATGTCCTACGGCTTTGTCGTCCCGAACCCGACGAGGTATCCACTCTCTCTCGGCCTGGAGAAGATGTACGGCAACCTCACCGATCTGTTTGGAAGCGTGTCGCGCGCGGTTGTCAATCACCCGACCTATGGTGCGATTGCGGCTGCGAGCGTCGGGACAATCATCTGGATCTTGTCACGGCGCGCGACGACGCCAGATGGTGGACGCGTATTCGATGCCACGCGATCACTGGCCATTTTCGGCGCAGCATCGGTCTGTTTCACCATCACGGCGATCAGTTTCATGACTGATCTGCCCGTCATGGCCAGATATCTGATCCCGGTATTCTGCTGGCCGATCGTCACGCTGCCGATGGTTCTCCCGCGCGCTCTTGGTCGCGGATTTGCGGTCGCCGCGACGGCGGTATGCGTCGTCGCGGCGCTCTCGCTGACCTCGCGTGCGTCGGCTCTCGTGAGCAGCAACGGAGTCAGACCGCGATACTACTCGGGCGAGCTGGCGTGTATCGACAATGCACTCCGGAACTCCGGAATGACCAATGGGATCGCGCAGTACTGGGACGCGAAGTACCTGCAGCAGTTCAGCAGACTGAACCTGAACATCGCGCAGTATCTGGAGAACCTCGAGGAGATGCGGTGGATCACCTCGAAGCGGTATTTCAAGGATCGTTACGACTTTGCCGTTGTCGATGAGAGCGCCGAGCCGACCTACAAGATCTCGATCGATGCACTCACCAGGGTCAACGGGCCACCTCGAGCCACGGTCTCGTGCGGTAGCAGGACGCTGTATGTCTACGGGAAAGACAAGCTGCGGACCACCGCCGGCGCGGTGAACGGGCGTACGTTCTAAATCAGATGATGAGAGCTGCAACCGCAATCAGGCCGGCTACGGACACGGCAGCGCCGATCCAGACGCTCAGCGGCAGCATCCAGAGGCGGACCACGTGTGAACCGGGCGGCACGACGATGCCAATCATGGCGTGGTTGGTCCGATGGACTTGCACCGGCGACTCGTCGAGCGCAGCGCGCCACCACGGGTAATACACGTCGCCGATCACCAGCAAACAGGGACGATCCGTTTCCACGATGAACTGTCGATCGCGCGTCGCTGTGTCGACTGCGACACGAGCGGCGTCAATAGCGGACACGTCATCGTGCCAGCCGGCGGGCAAGTCGGACTCGAGAAGCGCCTGTTGGCGTGGATCAAATCTGCCGCCGCCAGGCAGGTGATCGGCGCGAATGGCGTCCAGGGCTTCGGCAATCGTGACTCGCACCAGTCTGGGAACGCACCACGCGCGAGGAAATGTCCGCAAATTTCTGAACAGCGTATAGAAAGTGTCGGGATCGCTGTCGTAGTAGCGTAGATCTCGGACGGCTTGCCACGCGCCGTTCTGCCTCTGCAGGTCAGCGGCCATGTCAGA
Source organism: Vicinamibacterales bacterium (assembly GCA_035492455.1). Lineage (GTDB taxonomy): Bacteria > Acidobacteriota > Vicinamibacteria > Vicinamibacterales > UBA2999 > Gp6-AA40. The sequence continues at coordinate 15,949 of DATJJE010000049.1, forward strand.
GTTCTGCCGCACGAGCGTGTACCGAACCCCGAAGAGATCCGCACCATGATGCGCATCGGTCAGCGAAGCGCGAGACACCGCGCCCGAGGTGTCCATACTGAGGACGTCGAGGTAGTCATTAATCGCGAGTGATCCCGTGCCGCTGGCGGCCGGCAAATCCCAGACCCGCGTCAGGTTTGGCAGCAGAAACGGATTCTTGCTCCCATCAGTTGCCAACACTCTGTCGCCCTCTCGTTTCAGTTCCGGGCGGAGCGCCGCCATCGCTGGATGGAGCATCGTTTCCGCTGGGACGATGTCCGCATATTCGAACCGTCGTCCCGGCAGCCGGTAGTGGACCATTGCCAGATCGCCGGTCTCGCACGCGATCAGCATTATCGCCACAGCGGCCGGAATCGAACGATGACGACCGGAAAACCGCCCGGCGATGAGCGCGATCAAAAGAAGCGCTGCTCCGGGTACGAGCGGCCAGGCGAAGGCCCACGCCGCATAGTTTGGCTGCCTTTCGAATAACGCGTGAACGTCGGGCGCGTGCCACCTGAGTCCCACTACACCAAGCACACCGAAAACTACGACTGCAGTCACTGTCGCGGTGACGGTTTGCGATAGCGGCGCGCGACCCCCTGTCAACTCCGCGAGGCTCAGGCCGGATGTGATCGCAACGCACAACGAGACGAGGAACAGGTGACGGAGTGGTGCCTGAAATCCAGAAAATCCAGGCGCGTAGAAGAAGAGCGTTCCCAGCGGCGTCGCGGGACCGAGGCTAAGCAGCGCTTCAATCAGGGCAAGCGTCATCCACAGGCGCGCGTCGCGACGGTGCTGCCGCAGCGCGACAGGGGCGCCGATCGCCAGCGCGAGCGCCAGCACTCCGACATATCCCGAGTCGCCCGTGCTGCCGACATACGGCACCCCGTTTGGCGGCGACCAGAAGCCGCCAAACACGAAGGGCGCAACCAGCGTGAGCAGCTCGCGCGCCGGCAGTGCGCTGCTCGCATAGAGCGCAAACGACGACGTGGCCCGCGGGCTGTATTCGCTCAACTCGATCATCGGCACGAGCGTGACGGCCGCGAGCGCCAGACCAAGTGCGAGCGCGATGGCACTCCACAGCAATCGCCGCACGCCAGTCCTGAGCGGCGGGCGATCCAGAATTACGCCGCCGGCCGCGAATGCGGCCGCCAGGTAGGTGGCGTAGACCGGCACCTGTGGATGTCCAGCCAGCCACATCATCGCGCTGCCGGCAGCTGCAACCGCGGCTCCTGCCCGGTAGCGATCTTCGCGTATCAGCTGAATGCCATAGAGCACGAGCGGCACCCACGCGAAGGCATGAATCTGGTTGAAGTTGGTGATGTAGCCGATCGTCAACGCATTGAAGCCGCACACGATGCCGCTGAATGTGCCGGCGATGGCGGAGCGTGTGATTCGGCGCACGAGCATGAAGCACGTCGTGCTGGCAATGACGTAGGCCGAGAGCAGGAAGATGTTCCAATGAACGCCGAGCGCCCGAAAGAGGCGCAGCAGCGGGTACCACATCAGCGCCTGCGGATCGGCGGCGACGGGATAACCCGACCAAATCGTGTCGGTCCACAATGCCGGAGGTGACAGGTAGGCGGCAACACCGAAATCAAGCGAATCGCTCGGAGCGATGTAATTGCCGCTGAGCAGACTGCGAAGAAAGAACGCGCCGTAAAAGAGAGTGAACATCGCCGCGGCGGCGGCGGCGGCGCCGAACTCGCTCTGTAATGTCTGATGGTGCTGCCGATTCACGCGGACAAGACAGTCTATCGTCACTAACCTTGCGCGACAGCCGTGATAGGCTTCGCCGGTCTCTACTGAAGCTTGGTCGATGCTTTCGCCTGGCTCTTTGTTCGCCTCACGTTTCCGGATTGAAAGCCTCATTGGCACCGGAGGCATGGGCGCGGTCTACAAGGCGCGCGACGAAGTTCTGGGCAGCCAGGTCGCGCTCAAAATCATCCGCTCCGATCTCCTTTCAGATGTCAGCGATTCAGAACAAGCGCATCAGCGGTTCAAGCAGGAGTTGCTGCTCGCCCGTCGGGTAACGCACCCGAACGTCGTACGAATCCACGATCTAGGCGAGAGCCAGGGAACGATGTTCCTGACCATGGAGCTGATTGAAGGTGTCGACCTTCGTACGCTCCTGCAGTCAGGAAGACTATCGTTCGCGCGCGTCATCTCGTTAGGTACCCAGCTTGCGGCTGGATTGCACGCCGCTCATCAGGCCGGTGTCGTCCACCGCGATCTGAAGCCGCAGAACATCGTCGTGAGTGCTGGCGACAAGGTGTTTATCACCGACTTCGGGCTGGCGAAGCTGCTCGAGTCCGGAGACTCGGCGGTCACCGCGATGACACGAACAGGACAGCTGCTCGGCACCCCTCGTTACATGGCGCCGGAGCAGGTCACAGGAGGCGTCGTCGATCATCGAACGGATATTTACGCCTCGGGCTGATCCTCTATGAAATGGCGACCGGCGACTCACCGTTTGTCGCGGACTCTCTCGTCGATTTGATGTACCAGCGCGTCCACGCGTCACCGCGCGATCCGCGCACGTCGGCGCCAGACTTGCCGCCGTTCTTTTCACGTGTGGTACTGCGTTGCCTTGCGCGCGATCCGGCGGATCGCTACACAAGCGCCGCGGAGGTGCTCGCGGGTCTCGAGCAGCACGAGCCGAATCGTCCCCGAGTGGGCCCGTTCATCCGGCGGATCTCGCTGCGGCGCGCGGCGGCTGTCGCTGCTGCAGTATTGCTACTCGCGGGCGCCCTCGCTGCAGTTCCGGCAATGAGAGGTCGGCTGGCTCGCCCACCGGCCGTGTCAACTGCACCCACAAAGACTCCACGCGTCGCGGTGTTGCCGTTCACGGCGATCGGCGGAACACCGGATGCCCAACCGATCGCCATCGGCATCGCCCAGGCGCTGAACACCAAGTTGTCTGCGCTTCCTGAGGTATCGGTGTCAGCCGTTCCTGCGCAGCCGATGCGTCCAGACACACCGCTTGCGCAAGTCGGCCAGCATCTCGCGGCGGATGTGCTGATATCAGGCACCGTGCAGCAGACTGCGTCGGGGGTGCGCATCGCCATTACGGCCGACCAGACGATGCCGGCTCGACGCATCTGGGCGAGCGAATTCTCGGGACTGCCCGCCGACATCCTCACGATTGAAGATCACGTATTCACCGCGCTTCTCGCGGGACTCGATCTCAAACCCGCGACCCAAAGCCTCACCCGCACGATCGGCCATCCGACGGAAAACATTCCGGCATACCAGCTGTACCTGCGCGCTGGAAACAGCATGACCGCTCAACAGGATCCGAAAAACGTCCTCGCGGCTATCGATCTCTACGAGCAAGCCATCAAGCTCGATCCATCGTTCGCCCGCGCTTATGCGGGCATGTCGGACAGCGCGATGCGGATGTATCGGTTCACGCGCGAGCAGAAATGGATCGACAAGGCGCTATCGGCCGCGGAACAGGCCCAGCATCTCGATGACACGCTCGTCGACGCCAAGCTGTCGCTTGCCAGCGTCTATACCGCGACTGGAAGACTGACGGAGGCGGTTGCCACGCTCGCCGATGCGGCCGCCGTCAGGCCGTCCGCAGGCGTGCTGACGCGGCTGGGCCGTGCGTATATGGACAGCGGACGAACCGACGATGCGATCGCCGCGTACAAGCAATCGATTGAGAAGGATCCCTACAGTTGGATTGGCTACGCGGCACTCGGCAACGTCTACATGCGCGCCGGTCGGTACGACGAGGCGCTGGTCGCACTGAAGAAAGTCACCGAGCTCGATCCAGCGAATGCGACGGGATACAACGACCTCGGTGCTGCGTACATACAGCTAGGACGGTATTCCGATGCCGCCGCCACGTTGACGAAATCGCTCGACCTTCTCCCGAGCGCAGCGACGTACACGAACCTGGCGATTGTCAACGCGTACCAGGGCGATTTCAGCGCTGCGGTGAGCGCGTTCGAGAAGTCGGCCGAACTTGCGCCGAACCGCGAACAGTACGTCGGCAACCTTGCCGACGGGTACCGTTGGGCCGGCCGGCTCGACAAGGCGAACGAAACCTACACTCGTGCGATTGAGCTGGCGCTGCACGACCTGCAGGTGAACCCGCGTGACGCGACGGCGCGGGCGAACCTCGGAATGTACTTTGCCAAGACCGGTGACGCGGCGCGGGCGCGGAAGACGATTGCCGACGCCCGTGCAATCAATCCCGCAGACGTCAATCTGATTTACGCGGATGCGACCGTTGCCGCGCTCGGCGGCCGCACGGACGATGCGCTGGCGGCGCTGGAACAGGCGGTTCGCGGAGGATACCCGGTGACGGCCGCGCAGCACGATCCCGATCTGCGGAACATCACGCAGACAGACCGGTTCCGACGCCTGCTCCCACCGCCGCGCTAGGCCGACGCGCGTGATACGCTCCGCGCCATGATTCGTCGCGACTTCTTCAAGACACCGCTCGCGCTCGCGGGACTCGGATTGGCAAGACCCGCCGCCGCCGAGGAACTCTCCCGGGCGCCGGGACTCACTCGCTCGGTCGCCGAATTCATCGTGAACACGAAGTACGAAGACGTTCCGGACGACGTGATCGCACTCGGCAAGAAGACGCTGCTCGACGGCTTCGGCCTGGCGCTGGCAGGCTCGGCATCGGTGCTTGCGCCACTCGTGCGGCAGTACATCGCGACGCTCGGCACCACCGCAAAGACCTCGACCGTCGTCGGCACCGCGGTGAAAGTTCCGCCTCGCTTCGCGGCGTTTGCCAACGGCATGTCCATCCACGCCGACGACTATGACGACACCGGATCCGCGCTGCATGTCGCAGCGCCGACCCTTCCGCCGGCGTTTGCGCTCTGTGAAGAGAAACGACGCAGCGGCAGAGATCTGATGCTCGCCTTTCACGTGGGCGTCGAGACGGCCAGCAAGATTGGCGACGCGATCTTTCCGCGACACGACCGCGAGGGGTTTCACACGACCGGGACGATGGGATCGTTCGGCAGTGCAGCGGCGTGCGCAAAGCTCCGTGGCCTCAGTGTTGAGCAGACCGCATTTGCGATTGGTATCGCGGCGTCACAGGCCAGCGGCATCCGCCGTAATTTTGGTTCGATGACGAAGGCGTTTCATGCGGGGCACGCGGCGGAAAGCGGCTCGGTCGCCGCCGATCTTGCCGCGCTCGGTTTCACCGCTGCCAGCGACGTGCTCGAGATGCCGCTCGGATTCTTCCAGGCGGCCGGCGGCGGATTCGAGCCCGGGGCGATCGTGAATCGGCTCGGGCGTCCGTGGATGTTCGCGTCGCCAGGCGATTTGATCAAGCGATTCCCGTGCGGCACCATCCAGCAGCCGGTGATGGACGCAACACTGCGCCTGATCGCGCAGCACGGGATCAAGGCGATCGAGGTCGAACGGGTTGAAGTCGGCGGCAACCAGAGCAACGTCAACACGCTGTTCCGGCACAAGCCGACGAGCGGCCTCGAAGCGAAATTCAGCATGGAGTTCGCGGTCGCGATCCTGCTGATCGACGGCAAGGCAGGACTCGGCCAATTCACCGACGTGTCCGTGCAGCGACCGGCAGTCCAGGACATGATTTCGCGCGTCACGTTCCGCGCCGAACCCGAGTTCGACACACTCGGCGACAAGGGCGCGTTCCAGACGGTGCTCGAAGAACCAATGGGCATCCGCATCCATATGAAGGACGGCCGCGTCATCTCCACCCGCACCGACCCGGCCAAGGGCAGCCCGAAGAATCCGATGACCTACGAAGAAGTCGCGGACAAGTTCAGGACCAACGCCGAATTCGCCAGCTGGCCAGCAGCGAAAACGGCAGCGATCATCACGCTGGTGAGCTCGCTCGAGCGCGCGACCAGTATGGGACCCTTGACTGCCGCGCTGACGGCATGAGACATCCAGTCATCGCCGTCGCGATCCTGCTTTTCGCCGGGGAGCAGGCCGCCGGTCAGGACGTGGAGATTCGCGCCGTCCGCATCAACACGCCGCTCAGAATCGATGGGCGGCTCGACGAGGAGGTCTACAACGTGGCGCCGCCTGTCGGCGGCTTCATCATGCAGGAGCCGAACGAAGGCGAGCCGGCGACGGAGCAGACCGATACGTGGGTCTTCTTCGACCGCGAGAACGTCTACATCGCCGCGCGGTGCTGGGATGATCATCCGGAACGATGGGTGGTGACCGAGCTGCGCCACGACAGCGGCAACATCATCGAGAACGAGAACCTCTCGGTGGCGCTCGACACGTTCCACGATCGCCGCAACGGCTTCTTCTTTCAGACGAACCCGCTCGGCGCGCTGCGCGAGCAGGCGTTCACGGACGAAGTCAACATCAATTCCAACTGGAACACGGTGTGGCAGGTGAAAAGCGGACGGTTCGAAGGCGGCTGGACGGTCGAGATGGCCATCCCCTTCAAGTCGCTTCGCTACCGAGGATCCGGCCCGCAGGTGTGGGGGATCAACTTCCGGCGCATGATCAAATGGAAGAACGAGACCTCGTTCCTGACGCGCGTGCCTCGGGCCTACGGGCACAACGGCATCTTCAGGGTGTCCACGGCGGGCACTCTCGTCGGTCTCGAAACGCCCGCGCAATCGATGAACCTGGAGGTGAAACCCTACGTCGTCTCCTCGTTGACGACGGATCGCGCGGCGGCAGCGCCGTTCTCCAACCGCGTCTCGCCAAACGCCGGCTTCGATTTCAAGTACGGGTTGACGCGCAGCCTGATTGCGGATGCGACGGTCAATACCGACTTCGCGCAGGTCGAGGAAGACCTTCAGCAGATCAATCTCACGCGCTTCAGCCTGCAGTTTCCCGAAAAGCGGGACTTCTTTCTCGAGGGGCAGGGCGTCTTCAACTTCGGCGGGACGCGCGGCAACGGCAACGACGTGCCGATCCTGTTCTTCAGTCGGCGGATCGGTCTGAGTCAGGGGCAGGCCGTGCCGGTCGTCGCGGGAGGCCGGCTGACGGGCACCGTCGGGAAGTACGGGATCGGCGCGCTGAATATTCAGACCGACGACAAAGCGACGGCGGGTGCCGTGGCGACGAACTTCTCGGTCGTGCGTCTCAAGCGCGATATTTTGCGGCGCAGCAATATCGGGTTGATTGCGACGCGCCGGACGCCTGCGGCCAATCAAACGGATGCCAGCGCCGCGGTCGGTGCGGACGCCAACCTCGCATTCTTCAGGAATCTTGCGATCAACGGCTACTACGCGCGCACCGATTCGCCCGGCATCGCAGGCGATCAATCGAGCTATCGCGGCCGTTTCGATTACGCCGGCGATCGCTACGGGCTGCAGGTCGAACACCTGCTGGTGGGCGACAGGTTCAATCCGGAGGTCGGCTTTCTGCGACGCACTGATTTCCGCCGCAGCAGCGTGGGCGTGCGATTCAGCCCACGCCCGAAGTCGAGCCGTCTGGTTCGGCGATTGGACTGGGAGGCCGGGTACGACTACATCACCGACAGCCGGCGCACACATGTTGAAAATCGCGAGCTGTCCGGCACATTCCAGATCGACTTTCACAACAGCGATCAATGGACGCTCGATTACGCGCGGGACTTCGAGTTCCTGCCGCGCAACTTCCAGATTGCACCGGGTGTGACGGTGCCGACCGGCGGGTACGGCTACGACACCGTCCGTATGACGTACGAGCTGGGCCAGCAGCGCGCGGTCTCCGGCCGGATGTCGGTGGCGGCCGGCACGTTCTACGGCGGCACCAAGAAGGAAGCGGCCGTTACCAGCGGCCGGGTCGCGCTAACTCCGCGCATCAGCGTCGAACCGGGGCTGACGATGAACTGGGTCGATTTGCCGTACGGAGGCTTCGCGAATCGGCTGATCACCGCGCGCGGCGTTGTGACGCCGTCGCCGCGCATGCTCATCAGCAGCCTGATCCAGTACAACGCAAGCGACCATACACTGAGCTCGAGCGTCCGTCTGCGATGGGAGTACGTGCCCGGCAGCGAATTCTTCGCGGTCTACAGCGACGGGCGGAACACCCCGGAAGCCGCGGTGCCCGGCCTGATGAACCGCTCGGTGGCGGTGAAGATCACGCGGCTACTTCGCTTTTAAGAGGATTAGAATCCGCGCAGGAGAAATCTCATGAAGCTCGCGACACGAAAGCCGGCGCTCCTGGTCATCGGGTTCCTGTCGATGTGCGGCCTCGTGACGGCGCAACGCTCGTCGGGACCGCCCCAGCCACACGCCGACCGCTTGCCCGCCGTCAGCGCTCCACGTCCGAACCGCGGCGCGCTTGTGGACAAGCCCGTTTCTGCCATGCCCATCGTTCCAGCGGGTTTCACCGTGAGCGTCTACGCGGAGATGCGGGCGCCACGCATGATGGTGTATGCGCCGAACGGCGACCTGTTCGTCAGCTCACCGGCGACCAACACCATCACGGTTCTTCGCGACGCGAACAACGACGGCGTGTTCGAGGCGCGCAGCGTCTACGCCGGCACGCCTCCGGCGAATCTTCCGGCTCCTCCCGCTGGTCAGCGTCCTGCGCCACCACCTCCCGCCGGACAGCCAGTGAATCCAGACGTCAACGGCGAGCGCCTCGGCGCGTCAGCGCCGGCATGCATGCCGCCGCCGCCGTTCAATAATCGCGGCCCCGGCACCGTTGCAGCGCCGTTCGGCCTGGCGTTCCACGACGGCTACTTGTATGTCGGCAACACGGGATCGCTCGTGCGATTCAAGTACAGTAACGGCGACCTGAAGGCGCAGGGCGAACCGGAGAAGCTGCTCGACTTGCCGACCGGCGGGCACTCCACGCGCAATGTGATCTTCAACCGCGCGGGCACGAAGATGTATGTCTCCGTCGGTTCGATGTCCAACAACAACGCGGGCGAGGACTGCCGCCGCGCCGCGATTCTCGAATTCAATCCCGATGGATCCGGTTTTCGAGTGTTCGCGTCCGGTATCCGAAACCCTGTAGGCCTCACCCTGCAGCCGGGCACCGACACCATCTGGACGGCAATGAACGAGCGCGACAATCTGGGCGACGACCTCGTCCCCGATTACGCGACGTCGGTCAAGGACGGCGGGTTCTACGGATGGCCGTATTCCTACATCGGTTCCAACTACGATCCGCGCTACGTCGGCGCATTCCCCGAACTGGTCAAGCGGGCGATCGTGCCTGACGTTCTGATCCCGGCGCATTCCGCTGCGCTCGGCATCACCTTCTACACGGGCACGCAGTTCCCACAGCGCTATCGCAATGGCGCGTTCGTGGCGCTGCACGGCTCGTGGAACCGCTCGGTAGGGTCGGGGTCACGCGTGGCGTTCTTTCCGATGACGAACAACAAGCCCGGACCGCTCGAGGACTTCATGACCGGCTTCTACGTCAACGACGGCGAGGGTGGCGTGCCGCTCGAACGCTGGGGCCGTCCCGTTGGTGTGACGGTTGCCGCCGACGGCAGTCTGCTCGTCTCGGATGACGGCAGTAACAAGATCTGGAAGATCACAGCGGCACACTGACGCTAGGGCCGAAACAGGCGATTGATTTTGACGATGAACGCCCGCCCGGCGAGCGAGGGAAACTGCCGGGCGAGCGTGTCCCTGTCTTCGTTGTAAACGACGAAGAATTCACTGCCGGGACGGTACTCCCACCGCAGCCGCACGTTCGCGCTGACGGAGTGACTGCTGGAGTTGTATTGCAGCAGCGCACTCGTGAACATCAGCGGCGTCATCGTGTAGGTCACTCGCGACCCCACCAGCTGATTGTTGAACGACCCCTCCCTGAGATCGACCACATTGAACTGATACGACGGCTCGAGTGACAACTGCGAACCCGCGTTGATCCGCCCGCGGCTCAAACTGAGCGTTGTTTTGTGCCCGTCATAGAAACTGCCGCGGTCGAGCGCGAACTGACCGCTGATCGTGCGGCGCTGCCCGAGATTCATCTGCAGATGCACGTTGTTGAAGTCGTAGCCGCCGACCGGCAGCGTGATGGCCGGCGCGATCTCGAACGGTCGCGGCAGGAATTCGTAGTTGCTGGTCACGTCCAGGCTGAGACGATCGCCGTTCTGAAACTCGATCGCGACCTCGCCGTTCGCGTCGCGCGTCTCCAGATGTCCCCTGCCGTTCTCGATGTAGTCGAATGAACCCGAGTAGAAGAACTTCCGCACCACCCGGATGCCTTTGGGGCGAGGACTGAATCGCAGAAGCGCGGAGCTGCGGCGCATGTCGCGGCGCCGCACGAAACCGACCTCCGGATTGAAGTCGTCGCCGATGAACAGCTGTTCCAGCTGGGCGCCGTAGCGATCGCCCTGGTAATCGAGCTGGGCGCGATAGCTGGTGTCCTTTCGCGTGCGGCCGCTGGTGGTCGATCGCGCCCAATACGTATTGATGTTCAGATTGTCGTAGAAGCCGAACGTGCCGTCGAAGCCGAAGACGCCGTTCGTGCCGCTGCCGCTCTGGCCGACGGATCGACCGGTGAACAGCAACCCGACGTTGCTGCGGCGGAGGAAATCGCCCTTGATGCGCATGACCGAAAAATTCGTCGACCGGACGCCGCGATCGTCGTCCGTCTGCATGTCGATGACGCCGAGCGTGTAGCGGCCCATCCGTCCGGTGGTTCGGCCCCCCGCGATGATCGGGATCGGGCGGCCGTCGTTCAGCCCGATGCGCCGGCTGTAAAAGAGAATCGGGACATCGCTGTTGGCGGCGGAGAAGCCGCCGGCTGCCGCTCCGCCGAACGCAAATGTTCCCTGGTTCTCGAGAAAGAACTCGCGTTTCTCGGGAAAGAAGAGGCTGAAGCGAGTGAGGTTGACCTGCTGTTCGTCCGCTTCGATCTGCGCGAAATCGGTGTTGTAGGTGAAGTCGGCGGTGACGTTCTGCGTCAACCCGTATTTCACGTCGAGACCGACGTCGCCGCTCACATCGTTCGAAACTGCGGATGGGCGATCCGTCTTGACGTCCGAAATCGCGTACGGCTTCAGCTCGAGGACTTTCGATGATGGCGCCTCGAGGCCCTCCAGCGTCGCGCCGACGGATCCCTGGTACAGCGCCGACTGTCCGCGCGCCGCGGGAACATGCGTCACATATGAGATCTCGTTCTTCCACCGGTTGGTGCGGAACGCCTGAAATCCCCAGGTCTGCTCGACGCCGCGCTGGTAGCGAATCGACTTGAACGGAATGGCGGCCTCGACGGTCCAGCCACCTTCGAAGCGGCCCGACCTGACGTCCCACACGGTGTTCCAGTCGCCATTCCATTGGCGCTCGTTCGTCACCTGCCCATCGTCGCGGGCGCCGAGGGCATTCATCACGAAATTGAACGAGTTGCGTCCATCGTGAAAGGTATCGAAGCTGACCGCGACGAGGTCGTTGCCCTGCCACATATTGGGACCGTCGCGACGCATCTCGTTGGCGACGACACGATCGGGCTCGGTCTCCCAGCAGCGGAACGACACGTAGATGTTGTCGTTATCGAAAGCGACCCACATCTCGGTCTTCTCGGTCGCCGGCTCACCCTCGTGCGGCTCCTGTTGAATGAAATCCGAGATGGGCGCCACGTTGGCGTAGAGCGGTTCGTCAAGGGCACCGTCGATCTTGAGGGGCACCTGGACGCGAACGGCGCGGACGGTCGTCGATCCGGACGGTTCGCGGGAAATGGTCTGGATCTGGCCGGCGTGAACGTCCGGCGGAAAAAGCAGCGTGACGCACCCGGCCAGAAGCCAGGCACCGAGGTATCTCATGTGCTGCAAATGATCTAATATTCGCCGCGCCTCTCAAAATCAAAGGAGTCCGTATGCGTACGATGACAGCCCTGGTGGCAGGTCTTGCGTTGGTCGCCGCGATGGCCGGGTGCACCGCCAGGACCGGCGTCGCCGCAGCAGCCGACGCGATGGGCGCGGCGAATCTGAACTCCATCCAGTTCTCCGGCAGCGGAACGAATTACGCCTACGGACAGGCGTACACGCCCGGCGGGCCGTGGCCGCGATTCGAGGTCAAGACCTACGTTGCGGCGGTGGACTACCAGGCTCCGGCGATGCGGCTCGAGATGGTGCGGGCGCAGGGCGAGCATCCGCCCAAGGGGGGCGGCGCGCAGCCGTTTGCGATCGATCAGCGGACGATTCAGGACGTCAACGGCAAGGATGCGTGGAGCGAAGGCGGCGCGCAGCCGACGCCGAACCGCGGAGCCGAAGTCGAACGGCGGCGGGCGATCCTGCTGACGCCACATGGCCTGGTTAAAGCGGCCCAGGCCAGCAACGTCACCGCCAACGGCAACACGTTCACCGTGAACGCCGAAGGTCGCGACGTGAAAGTGACGCTCAACGATCAGAATCTGGTGGAGCGGGCGGAGTACCTGACGACGAATTCCGTCGTCGGCGACGTTCCGGTCGAGCTCACGTATTCCGATTACGCGAAGTTCGGCGACATCCAGTTCCCGCGCCATATCGTCGAGAAACAGGACGGCTATCCGACGCTCGACATCACCGTCAACGACGTGAAGCCGAACGCACCAGTTTCGCTGCCGGTTCCGGCAAACGTCGCTTCGGCTCCGGAGCCTCCCGCGACGACCGCGGTGACAATCGACAAGGTTGGCGACGGCCTGTGGTCGGTCAACGGCGCCGGCACGCGCAGCCTCGCAGTTGAATTTGCCGATCACATCGTCATGCTGGAAGGGCCGACGAGCGATGCGCGGTCGAAGGCGGCCAACGATCTGGTGCGGAAGACCGTGCCGAACAAGCCGATCACCGCCGTCGTGAACACGCACGCCCACTACGACCACGCCGGCGGCCTGCGCGAATATGTCGCCGAAGGCATCACCGTAATCACCCACGAGAGCAACAAGGACTTCTTTGAGAAGGCGTGGGCGCGCCCACGGACGGTCGAAGACACGGCGCCGACGACGAACAAGCCGATGATCGAAACGGTCGCCGACAAGAAGGTGCTGAGCGATCGCACGCGCACCGTGGAGCTGTATTTCCTCAACGGGCATCAGCATCACTCCGGGCAGCTGATCGCGTATTTGCCGAAGGAGCGCATCCTGATGTACGGCGACGGCTACAACCCGCCGGCCGGCGACGAGATTCGCACGCCGGAGCGCGGGCCCGATTATGCGGCGCAGCTCGTACAGAAGGTGAACGAGTTGAAGCTCAGTCCCGAGCGCATCGCGCCGGTCCACGGCCGCGTCGTCCCGTACCGGAATTTGTTGATTGCGTTCAACCTCGAAGCGCAGGCGCCGCGCGGCACGAAGTAGGTGAGATATGCGACCACAGACCTTTCTCGCAGCCATCGCCGCTCTGCTCGTGTCGACCACGGCATTCGCGCATCACGGCGCGGCGTCGATCTATGACATGAGCAAGGAGACGACGATCAAGGCGACAGTCACCGAGTACGTGTGGACGAACCCGCATGTCGAGCTCGGCATCTCGACAAGCGGCGGTACGACGACAGAGCTGCTACTCGAGCTCGGTTCTCCGCCGAACATCAGAAACAGAGGGTGGTCGAGCCGTTCGGTGAAAACAGGAGATGTCGTGACGGTCACGTTCCATCCAGGACTGCGCGGCGCGAAGATCGGCGTCGTCATCAAGATGGTCACGGCGGACGGCAAGGAGCTGCACGCGTGATCCGCCATGTGCGCGCGCTCTCGGCGGCCGCCGCATTGATCGCGGCGGCGACCGGCTGTTCCAAGCCCGCAGCCGCGCCAGTCGCGCCGACGCATCCGAATATCTCGGGCTCGTGGGTACGTCCTCTCCGCGACCCCGAAACAGGCGAACTGCCGGCGATCAAGGATCTTCCGCTGACGCCGTGGGCCGCGGCGAAATTCAAGTCCGAGCGGCCGGCGGCCGGCGAGAACCAGGACTTCGCCAACACCACCGATCCGTCGTTGAAATACGCCGATCCGAACGGCTATCCGCGCATCTCGCTGCACCCGATGCGCTTCAAGTTGATTCAAACCGACGACTACGTCTACCAGCTGTGGGAATACAACCAGAACTGGCGGCAGATTGCCTTGAACGTGCCTCAGGAGTCCGACCCGGCGCTCACCTGGTACGGCAACGCCGTTGGCAAATGGGAAGGCGACACGCTGGTGGTCGATTCCGTTGGTTACAAGGACTCCACATGGCTCAACGATCGCGGACTCCCGCACACGAGCGATCTCCACCTCGTCGAGCGTATCCACCGCATGGGTCCGAATCTCGCGTTCGACATCACGTTCGAGGATCCCGGCGCGTTCACGAAACCATGGACCGCGCATCTCATCTTCAAGCCGTCACCGGATGGAACCATGACGGAGAACATCTACACCATCTCCGACGAGCTGCGGTTCCGCGAGCGGTTCCTCAATCAGAAGGTGAACATCCCGATTCGGAGGTAGTCACATGAGACGGATGCTTGTTGCCGTTGCGATCGGCGTCGCCCTTCTTGCCACCACGCTTGCGGCACACCATGCCAACGCCGTGTTCGATCTCGGCAAGCGGCTCACCCTGACCGGGACGGTGACGGAGTGGTTCTGGGCGAATCCGCACTGCCTTCTTCGGTTCGACGTGAAGAACGACAGCGGTGAGATGACGCACTGGGTCGCGGAGACGCAGGCGCCGCCGAACATGACGCCGTTCGGCTGGACCAAACAGTCATTCGCGGTCGGCGATCAGGTGACCGTCACTCTCGAGCCCGTGAAGAATGGGTCGCCACTCGGGCGCATCCTGCAGGTGAAGTTGCCCGATGGGAAGACGCTCGTCGCAGGCAACGGTCTGCCGCCTAGCGACGGAAGCGGAGCGCGCCCATGAATGCGGGATCCGGCATTCGGGATTCGGGATTCCGAAGGATGTCGGTCGGGTCCGGCTTTAGCCGGACCCTCGTCGCGGCGATCGCGCTCCTGGTGTTGCTGTCGCCCGTAATCCGCGGTCAGCAGGGATTCCGCCGCACACCCGGCGCGGTGTACGACGTGGACGTCGCGGGCAAAAAATCAGGTCCGGCGCCGAAGCATGACATCTCGGGCATCTGGGAATTCGCAAAGGGGGGCGGCGAGGGCATTCAGGCAGATGGCGCGAAGGCGATGCCGTCGGACGGCAAGCCCGAGCACGAGCTGCCCTTCACGCCGGAGGGCCGCAAGGCCTTCATGAACAACAAGCCGACGTACGGGTTCACCCAGGTGCCGTCGGCGCTCACCAACGATCCGATGCCCGGCTGCGATCCGCAGGGATTTCCGCGCATCGTGCTGCACAACGCGCATCACGAGCAGATCCTTCAGACCGCGACACAACTCGTGATCCTCTATCAATTCAACAAGAAGTGGCGCGTCATCTGGACCGACGGGCGGAAGCTTCCCGCCAATGCGGAAGTACCCGGGTGGGACATCAAAGGCTCTCCTCCACCTGAAGCCCGTTTCTGGGGCTACTCGGTCGGCCGATGGACAGATGACTACACATTCGTCGCCGACTCGAACGGCTTCGACGATCGCACGTGGCTCGACAACGCGGGACGTCCGCACAGCGACGCCCTGCATGTGATCGAGACGTATCACCGCATCGATGCCGATCATCTGGAGAAGACGATCACGATAGACGATCCGAAGTACTACACGCGCCCCTGGGTAGCGCTCGACAAGCTGCCGTACCGGCTGCAGTCGGCAAGCCTGGAGATTCCCGAACAGGAGTGCGTCCCGTCGGAGACCGCGAAATACAACCAGCTGTTCGCGAACCCCGCGGCGAAATGAATTGCGTCGTGCACTCCCGTTGAACAGCTTGATCGACGCCGGCGGGTGCGGGCGTACTCGGCTCGACGATTACGCGCGCGCCGCCGCCGCTGTCAGCGCGCGGCGCGTGAAGACCCGGATCATCGCTCTGCGGTAGTCCGCGCTCGCGTGGATGTCCGAGCTGATCTCGCCAGCGGCAGGCGCCGCCACCTGCGCCGCACCCTCAATCGTCTCTGTCGACAGCCGCTGACCCGCCAGCGCCTCCTCGACAGCGATCAAACGGCGCGCGTGCGATGCCGCACCGGTCAAGCCAACGCGAGCCGAAACGATGGTGCCATCGTTCACGTCGAGGCTCGCTGCGACGCCGACGATCGCAAAGTGCGAGGCGCGCTGGTACAGCTTGGCGTACGCCGCCGTCCGCACCGGCGAAAACTGGATGCTGGCGAGTATTTCGTCGCTCGCCATGTCCACCGTGAACAGGTCCTTGAAGAAGTCTGCCGCCGGCACCACCCGCCACCCCTTTGGTCCCTTGAGGTGCATCTCCGCGTTGAGTGCCAGCATTACCGCGGGCATGTCGGCCGATGGGTCCGCGTGCGCGATGCTGCCGCCAAGCGTGCCGCGGTTGCGCACTTGTGGATCTCCGATCGTGGCGGCCGCCTCAGAGACGACGGGACATCGCTCGTGCAGCAGCGCGGACGTCGCCACGTCATGGTGCACGGTGCCGGCGCCAATGGTGATCTTGCCGTTCCGCTCGCGGATGCCGGACAGCTCAGGGATACGACTGATGTCGATCAGTACCCGCGGCTCGCTTAGGCGCAGCTTCATCAGCGGGACAAGGCTATGCCCGCCCGCGATGAACTTGCCGCCGCCGTTGGCCGCTTTCAGCTTCGCCAGCGCCTCGTCGACCGTCGTGGCGCGCTCGTACTCGAATCGCGTCGGGATCACGCCTGGCCTCCCTGAATGATGCGCCACAGCTTTTCGGATCGCAGCATCAGATCAATGTGCGTCACGCCGAACTGTGCCAGCGCATCGACGGCGGCGTTGACGATGCACGGCGTCGAGCCGAGCGTGCCGGCTTCGCCCACGCCCTTGGCGCCGAACGGATTCACCGGTGTCGGCGTCACGGACGAGTGCAGCTCGAATCGCGGGAAATCGGTGGCACGCGGCAGCGCGTAGTCCATGAACGATCCCGTCAGCAGCTGGCCCTCGTCGCTGTAGATCGCCTCCTCAATCATCGCCTGCCCGATGCCTTGCGCGAGTCCCCCGTGAATCTGTCCCTCGACGATGAGCGGATTGATCAGATTGCCCGCGTCATCGACGGCCACGAGCTTCAGGAGCTTCGGCTCCCCGGTGTCGCGATCGATTTCGAGCATCGAGATGTGACACCCGAACGGGTAGGTGTTGTTCGCCGGTTCGAAGAAGGCTTCCTCGCTTAACCCCGGCTCGAGTCCCTCGGGGAGAGGCACGGGGACGTACGCGTAGGCGGCGACGTCGGAGAACGATTTCGCTGCGGCCGGCGACCCCTTCACCCCAATCGTGCCGTTCTGGAACACGATGTCGTGTTCGTCCGCCTCGAGAAGCGCCGCGGCGAACTTCGTCATTTTCGTCTTCACCTTGACGCCGGCCAGGTGCAGTGCAGTGCCGCCGACCGCCTGCGACCGACTGCCAAAGGTACCGATTCCCTGCTTCACGATGCCCGTGTCGCCGTGTTGAATCGTGATGTGCTCGATGGGAACGCTGAACTGGTCCGCGAGCATCTGGGCAAAGGTCGTCTCGTTCCCTTGTCCGTGCGGCGACGCACCGGTCGTCGCGCTGATCCGGCCGTCGCGCTCGACGGTGACCTGCGAATGCTCCCAGCCGCCGGTTGGCAGCGAGGAAGAGGGGCCGATGCCACACACCTCGACGTACATCGCAAGGCCGAGGCCGACGAGGCGTCCTTCCTTCCGTGCCGCGTCACGTTCCGCCACGAGCGCGTTCCAGTTCGACGCCTTCAAGGCCAGATCGAGCGCCTTTCCGTAATCGCCCGAGTCGTACACGGCGCCCATTTGCGTGGCGTACGGGAATTTATCGGGCGCGATGAAGTTCCGCCGGCGCACTTCCGCGGGATCGAGATTCAACTCGCGCGCCAGCATGTCCATCGCACGCTCGATGAAATACGTCGCCTCGGGACGACCGGCGCCGCGGTAGGCGTCGGTCGGCGTCTTGTTCGTGAAGACCTCGGTGAGCGTCGTACGAATGGCCGGAATGTCGTAGGTCGCGCTGGCCATCATCATGGTCAGTGTGGGGATGGCGGCCGTCAGCAGCATGTTGTAGGCGCCGATGTCGGCGATGAGCCGAAGCTTCAAGCCGAGCACCTTGCCGTCACGCCTGGCGGCGACGTCGACGTAGCCAATGAGGTCGCGGCCATGCGTGGTGGCCACGAACGCTTCGGAACGATCTTCCACCCACTTCACGGCAAGACCCAGCCGCTTCGACACGGCAGCCGTGACGTACTCCTCCGCGTAGATGTTGATCTTCGCGCCGAACCCGCCGCCGACTTCCGGGGCAATCGCGCGGACCTGATCCTGGCCCAACCCGACCATCGCCGCGATCATCGTGCGCAGGATGTGCGGGTTCTGCGTCGACGACCAGATCGTCATCGACGCCTTTCCCGGCTCGAAATGCGCCACGACGCCGCGCGGCTCCATCGCGTTGGGGACCAGCCGCTGGTTGATCATGCGCTGCGAGATGACGACCTCGGCCGCGGCGAACGCCGCCTCGATCGCAGAGTCGTCCACGCTCCCCTCCGCGCTGACGCCGGTACCGCTCGGCACCAGCGCCACGGCGAGGTTGTTGGGAAACTCCGGATGGATGACCGTGGGCTGCCCCGTCATCGCACGCTCGGGATCCATGACGGCCGGCAGCGGATCGATGTGCACCACGATCGCATCAGCGGCGTCACGCGCGATGTAGCGGTCAGCGGCCACCACGACGGCGACCGGCTCGCCTGCATAGCGAACGACGTCGGTGGCAACGGCGCGGTGGGGCGGCGAAGGGAACGGCGTGCCGATGGGCATCGGTGCGAGCATCTCCGCAATCTGCGCGCCGGTGAACACCGCTTCGACGCCTTCCATTGTCTGTGCGGCACTGGTGTCGATTGAACGAATGCGGCCATGGGCGACATCGCTGCGCTTGAACGCCATGTGCTGCATGCCCGCGATCTTGATGTCGTCGACATAGGTGCCGCGTCCCTGAATGAGTCGCGGATCCTCGCGGCGTTTCACCCGCTCGCCGACGAGTTTCGGCAGGATGGGAAGCGCGCCCATCACGACCTCCGTCCCGCCGCGTGCTGGATCGCGTTGACGATATGGTGGTAGCCGGTGCACCGGCAGAAGTTCCCGGAGATGCCTTCGCGAATCTGCTGCTCGGTCGGTTGTGGCGTATCGGTCAGGAGATTGACCGCCGACATGATCATCCCCGGCGTGCAGTACCCACATTGGAGACCGTGCTCTTCCCAGAAGCCTTCCTGCAGCGGATGCAGTCGGCCGTCCTTCGCCAGGCCCTCAATGGTGGTGATCTGCGATCCGTCGGCCTGAACGGCGAAAATGGTGCATGACTTGGCGCTGCGCCCGTCGATCAGCACGGTGCAGGCGCCGCACTGGCTGGTATCACAGCCAACATGCGTGCCGGTCAGCAGCAGGTGCTCGCGCAGGAAGTGGACGAGCAGGAGCCGCGGTTCCACGTCGGCCTTGCGCGCCTTGCCGTTGACGGTCATGGAAACATGAGTCATCTGACCTCCGCGTCGTTCATTTCTCGTCGTAGAACCCGCGCGTGTGCTCGTGGCGTCCCTTGACGCCCTTCGCCGCCTGCATGCGGCCGGCCTCCAGAATCCCATCGATCGTCTGCCCGTTTCCCTCGAGGCACGCCTCTTCGTACAGCTCGTACTTCGGGTCCTTGATCCGTTTGATCGGGTACGCAATCGTCCACGGCCTCGTGAACGCCTTGGGATCGTCCAGGGTCGCCTCGTAGTTGATCGTGTTCGCGTCGACGATCGTCCACCGCTCGACCACGTGCAGCGCATCGGTGTGGATGGTGCCGTGCGAATCGAACCACGTCTGGTCATTCAGGTTGGTGACATCCGCCACCAGCGTGTTGCCTTCCCAGCGGCCGCGTGAATCCCCGTTAAACAGCTTGATTGACGCCGGCGGATGCGGGCGCCCGTCGAGCGGGATCATGCGATACGCGTGGTTCCAGGAATAGAGCATCGTCACCATCCCCGGCGATTGATCGATCTCGAAGTCGAAACGATAGTTGATGCGGGGCACACCCATCGGCGCGCAGCGGTCTTCCGGCTCGATATCGGTGATCTTGATGGGCGTAAAAAGCGCGTCCAGCAGCTCGCGCTGCTTCGCACGCGCCCATGACTGATACGGGATCTTCGGCCCGGGCGCGGGGTCGACGATCAGCACGCGCCGGTTCTTCCGCTCCTCTTCGATCTGCGCGAGCGTTTTGCCGCGACCGCGGCCGAGCGTGTTCTCGGGCTC